>NZ_JGYU01000001.1 GCF_000741135.1 Bifidobacterium choerinum
GCGACGCGACGCTGGGCGTCCGAGAGGAACAACGCCGTGTAATGCCGCACAGGCCGCGCATCCGGCGCGTCGGCGCTTCCGGTCAGGTTCAGCCGTGCGCGCGCCTCCTTCAGTTTGCGTTCGCACTCACGGAACGTGCTTGCGGTGATCTGCTTCGTCCTGCCGCCGCCCAACGACAGTTCGACCTTCCACCGTTCCACGATCTTCACCGTCCCGTCCTTCATGCGGCGCTTCTGCCGATACGGGTACGGGCGCGCCGCCCCGGTGGCCCTTTTCCTTGGCATGTCCAGCCTCCCTCGAACGTTTAATGAATGTTTAATGAATGCAGAAGGGCACCACATGGCACCCACCTGCTATGCACATGATACCCAAAACGGCGTAATACCAATGTTTTGCACGGCCACGCCCATGCGCCCACACGGTTTCCGCCGTCAAACACGATACGATGGTGTCAACCAACAGGTTCAAAGGGTCGGACCGAGGTCCTCTCAACCCCGGGCGTGTTCGCCTCAGGGTGCCCCTGCGTGTGATGTGTTCGCGCACGACGAGCGCCCTCAGTATGACAGCATTCCGCGACGACCACCCGTAGGGACGACTACTGATAAGCGCGGGGCGCCCGTATACTGCTGGTATGAGATTGATCGGCAATATCCTTTGGCTCGTGCTCGGCGGTCTGGAGATCGCGATCGCGTGGCTCGTCGTCGGGCTGGTGCTGTGCATCACGATCGTCGGCATCCCGCTCGGCGTGCAGGCGTTCAAGATGGCGAAGCTGACGCTGACGCCGTTCGGCACGCATGTCGTCTACGGCGGCGGCGCCGGCTCGCTGCTGCTCAACATCATCTGGGTCGTGCTCGTCGGCCTGTGGATGGTGCTCGGCTACTGCGTCGCCGGCTTGCTCAACTGCATCACGATCATCGGCGTGCCCTTCGGCATCCAGAGCTTCAAGATGGCGAAGCTGGCCCTGTGGCCCTTCGGCTCGCAGATCGTCTGAGACCGCATGCATCCGTGCCGCGCGTCCCGCCACGCGGAACATCGGAAGGTGGGCGCATCCCGACGGTACGGGATGCGCCCACCTTCCGATGTTCCGACTTGATGTTTCGACCGTCGTCCGCCGACCACTGTCCACCATTCGCCGACTGACGACCGATTGCCGCCGAGCGACCGTCGTCCGCCGACCGACGATCAGTATCCGTGCGAATGCAGATACGCGTCGTCGAAGCCGAAGTAGTGCCCGATCTCGTGCAGCACCGTCTTCTGGATCTGCGTGATGAGCTCCTTGCGCGTGTGGCAGACGCGTTCGTGCGGGCCGCGGAAGATCGTGATGACGTCCGGCAGCTCGCCGGCGAAGCTGAATCCGCGTTTCGTGATCGGCGTGCCCTGATAGAGGCCGAGCAGTTCGCCATGTCCGACGTCGGCCGATTCGAGCTGTTCCTTCGTCGGCTCGTCGGCCGTCGTGATCGCGATGTTCTGCAGCGCGTCCTTGAACTTCTGCGGCAGTCCCGCGATCGCCTCGCGCACGGCGGCGTTGAAGTCCTTCCTACTGATCTCCATCGTCATCTCCTTCCGTTCCCCGATCCGCGCCGTCGTCCGAGGCGAGCGTCGCCTCGATGGCCGCGATCGCCGTCTCGACCTCGCGCAGCCGCACGCGCAGGTCGCCTTCCACGTCGACGCCGTCGCGCCGCGCCTCGCGTACGATCCGCAGGATCCGGTCGGCGTAGTCGTCGTCGAGCGCGCTCGGCGCGTCGAAGGCGGCGTCGAGCTCGCCCGCATGCTCCGATTTGCCGATCCTCGAAACGACCTTCGCGGCGCGCGGCAGCGCGCCCTGCGCCTTCGAGATGCCGTCGAGCACCGACGCGCGGCGTTTCTCACGCTGTTTCATGCGCTCCCACAATGCGAGCGTCTCGTCGGCGTCGAGCGGCCGCGACGTCTCGTCGTCGGGCGCGAACACCTGCGGATGGCGGGTGATGAGCTTGTCGATGAGCCTGTCGCACACCTCGTCGAGGTCGAAGGGGTCGTCCGGGTCCTCGGAGCACACCTGCGCCTGGAACACCGACTGCAGCAGCACGTCGCCGAGCTCCTCGCGCATGTTGTCGCGGTCGTCGGTCTCGACGGCGTCGACGTACTCGTAGGTCTCCTCGAGCATCGGCTTGAGCAGCGACTCGTTCGTCTGCGCGCCGTCCCACGGGCAGCCGTCGGGGCCGTGCAGGATCCTCACGAGCGCGCGCACGCGACCGAAGGCGTCCGGCGCGTCGCGCACAGGGTCGAGCTTCGAGCAGCGTTCATAGCCTTCCGGCAGCCGGTAGCCGCCTGCGGCGTCCTGTTCATGCATATCCGCCATCGTCAGTCACGACCGAGCGGGTTGACGCCCTCGTTCGACGGCGACGTCTCGTTGTCGTAGACGAAGGCGTGCAGATGGTCGTCGATGTCGTCATGCTCGGCGTGGACTTCGGCGTCCCCCTTCGGCGTATGCGGCTCGTTGTCGAGCACGATCGACTCGGCGCGCCGTGTCAGCCCGGCCTTGTCGTAGAACGAGTAGTCGCACGCGCTGTCGGTGAACAGGAAGTAGCGTTCGACGTCCGCCTGGCGGAAGCGGTCGGTCATCCACTCGAACAGATGGGCGCCGATGCCCCGTCCGCGCATGTCCGGACGGACGAGCAGCAGCACGAGCTCGCCCTGATAGGCGTGGCCGTCTTTCTTCGCCTCGGCGATCATCCGCAGGTTCGTGTCCTCGTAATGCTTCATGCGCAGCAGCGCCTTGCGGCCGCGCGACGACGTGAGCAGCGATGCGAGCAGCCGCATGTTGCGCACATGGTGGTCGTTGAGGCCGTTGCGCGTCTCATGCGAATCGATCCTGCCGAGCACGACGCCGACGACCTCGTCGCCGCTGACGGCCACCTGCGCGGCCGTCGCGCGGCCGAGGCAGTGCTCGAGGTCGATTTCGGCGAGCTTCATCTCCAGATCGTGGTCCATCGTTGGATCGGTGTGCCATGCGTCGCACAGCATCCGCGTGATCGCCGGGTAGTCCTCGCGGCGCAGCGTCCTATAGGTGATTGCTTCGTTCATACCTCACATGCTACGCGCCGGGCGCGCCGGCCACGCCGCAATTCACCTTCCGGCGTGGGCGCAGCCGGCGAAGCATGGCGTTTCCGCCGCGCCCGCACACGTGGGCGCCGCCGTCGCCGCAGCCGTCCGTCACACGAGCCGCCCGCATACGCCGTCGATGTCGCGCAGCCTTCTGAGCAGCCGCATGAGCACGCCGCTTTCGAGGCATTCGGCGAGATACCCCTCGTTGCGGCGCTCGCGGTAGACGATCATCGTGACGAGCGCGGCGATGAGCTCGGCGTCGAGCGTGTCGACGTTGAGGATCGGAATCGACACATCCTTGTCGAGCCCGTATCTGCGCAGGGTGCGCATGTAGTCGTGGTCGCCCTGGCTGATGACGATGTCGATGAAGCTCAGGACGACCTCGTTGTACACGCAATACCCCACGTTGTACACCGCGAGCGGCCCCTCGGTGAGGAACTCGACGCGGTAGAGCGGCGTCGACGGCGCCTCGAAGGGCTCGATGTACGAGGTGAGCCAGTCGTAGCGCGGCCCGTCGGCGTCGTCCTCGTGGATCACGTCGAGCACGTCCGCGTAGTGGTCGAACATCGCGCGGTCGATCTGCGCGGCGCCGCCCGTGCGCGTCATCGCGCCGTGCGTATGCTCCACCGGCGTCGGCAATGTGATGCGGAAACGGTAGCGGCGCGCGATTTCGAGCACCATCGCGACGATGTGCGCGCACACGTGACGCGACTGTGCGACGTCGCAGGTGCAGGCGACCTTCGCGACGACATCGTGGCGCGTGAGCAGGTCGACCTGCTCGTCGTGGCCGTCGTCGCGCACGACGGCGTGGCGGATGCCGAAGGACGTGTCGGTAAGCTCGACGACGGCGTCCTCGTCGAACAGCCGTGCGCCGCCCGCGAGCGCCTCCGGGCTCGACCATGACGCGAGCTCGCGCATGCCGCGGCCGATGCCGATGCCCGATTCGATCAGGCGCAGGCGCGCCTGATTGCCGATGCGCAGCGCGGCGCGGCGTTCGTCGGGGATCTCGAGTTCGCGTTCGGCGGCCATTTCGATCGTGTCGCTCGCGCCGTGGCGTCGCGGGTCGGCGTTGAGCCCGTTGATGCGCACGATGTCGGAGTTCTTGATCGCCATGCCGGGGATGCGGTGCCAGGCGCTGACGATCTGCGGCACCTTGGGGTCCTCGTACAGCACGATGAAGTTGCGGCCGACCGACGCGTACCACCATTCGTCGAGCGCGTTGTTGGCGACGTCCAGCATCGCGTCCTTGGCGACCTTCCAGCTGGGCATGTGCCGCTCGTCGGTGCGGAACAGTTCGGCGAGGTTGGCGCGGAAGGCCTGCGAGTACATGACGCCTCCGGTCACGCCCGAGGACATCAGCGCGCGGAACGAGCGGTAGGTCATGGGCACGGACGCGATGTCGCACTGCTCGTAGACGGTGCCCGGCCCGTAGGTGATGAGCGGGTCGTCGCCGCGCAGCGAGCCGTCGAGCGTCGGGTATTCGCACAGCGTCATCGCGCCGCATTCGAGGCATTGCTCGAAGACGCGGCCGCCGGGCAATGTGACGCCGGTGTCGAATTCGCAGTCGTAGTTGTAATGGGCGAGCGACGAGGAGGGTATGAACCCGAACATCTGCGGACCTTGCGCGTCGAGTCCGTGCAGCGGGGCGCCGCATATGCACTGCCTCCTGACCAAGCCTACCTCCTTCATCCGGCCGGTGACCGTAGGGGCATTATCCCTTGCGGCCTGCCTTTCGAGGAAATGATTATCAGCCACCAGCGGAACAGGGCGCTCAATAGCCATCTTTCGTTATTCATGTGCATTTAGTATAGCAGTTTGTTCTCTCATAGCGAATCGTGCATGTCGGGATGCGACACGCGCGGGATGCGCTCCGGGACGCTCCGCGAACGCTTACGTAACCGTAGGGAATGGGCGGCTCAGACCACGTTTTTGTATCGGCAATCGAGTAATCGTATACCTATGAGCGAAGACAACACGAAGCGCGTCGGGCGCACCGACGACGAAGTCAGCAACGCGACGACGATCGTCAAGGAATACACGACCCCGTTGCACAAGCCAATCGACCCGGACATCAACCTCTTCGACTTCCTCGCGCAGCGCGCGCAGCGCGACCCCGATGGTTCGATGGTCTGCTACAAGGACGCCGACGGCGCATGGCAGACGTTCTCGGCGACCGAGTTCCGGGACAAGGTCATCCAGATCGCGAAGGGCCTCATCGGATGGGGCGCGCGGCCGGGCGAATCGATCGCGATCATCGCGCACACCCGCTGGGAATGGGTCGCGCTCGATCTGGCGATCATGGCGATCGGCTGCGTGACGGTTCCCGTCTATGAGACGAACTCCCCGTCGCAGATCCGCACCGTCTTCAACGACTCGTCGGTCGTGCTCGCGTTCGCCGAGGACGACGGGCAGCGCGACAAGGTCGAGTCGATCAGCAACGACGTCGCGTCGCTGCGCGCGACCTACGTCATCGAATCCGACGCCGTCGACGCGATCATCGCGTTCGGCGCGCACGTCGGCGACGACGAGTTCGAGAAGCGCCGCAAGGCGGCGCACGGCGACACGCTCGCGACGATCATCTACACCTCCGGTTCGACCGGCACGCCGAAGGGCATCGAGATCAGCCACCGCAACATGGCCGCCGAATGCATGCACGCGCTGCAGTACATGCCGCGCGCGATCGACATCCCCGACCGCCGCCTGCTGCTGTTCCTGCCGATGTCGCACGTCTTCGCGCGCTTCATGACGATCGTTGCCTTCGCGGGCACGCTCACGCTGGGCCTGAGCAGCAACATGAAGACGATCATCAAGGACTTCGAGTCCTTCGGCCCGACGCTGCTGCTCGCGGTGCCGCGCGTGTTCGAGAAGGTGTACAACGCCGCGTCGCAGCGCGCCGGCACCGGCCTCGCCGGACGCATGTTCCTGCGCGGCGTCAAGGCGGCGCAGGACTGGTCGTCCTACGAACAGTCCGACAGGAAGATGCCGCTGTCGGTCAGGATGCGCCACGCGTTCTACAACCAGGTCGTCTACAAGAAGATCCTCACCGTCTTCGGCCCGAACGCCGACTTCGCGATCACCGGCGGCGCGCCGATGGATCCGGATCTCGCGCACTTCTACAACGGCATCGGCATGCCGCTGCTCGAGGGCTACGGCATGACCGAGACCTGCGGACCGGTGAGCGTGAGCCTGCCGGAGAACAACCACATCGGCACGATCGGACAGCCGCTGTGCGGGACGACAGTCGGCGTCGCCGAGGACGGCGAGCTGTGCTTCCGCGGCGCGAACGTGTGCATGGGCTACCACAACCAGCCGGAGGTCACCGCGCAGCAGATCACCGACGGATGGCTGCACACCGGCGACCTCGGCGACGTCGACGAGGACGGCTTCATCACGCTCACCGGCCGCAAGAAGGACCTCATCATCACGGCCGGCGGCAAGAACGTCTCCCCCGGCCAGCTGGAGACGACGGTCATGACGTCGCCGGTCGTCGCGCAGTGCCTCGTCATCGGCGACCGCAAACCGTTCATCGCCGCGCTCGTCACACTCGACCTCGACGACGCGAACGCATGGCTCACGTCGCAGGGCGCCGCGCCGGCCGCCACGCTCGAGGAGCTGTCGAAGAACCCGATCGTCTACGCCGAGGTCGAGCGCATCGTCAACAAGGCGAACGAGGGCGTCTCGCGCGCCGAGTCGATCCGCAAGTTCGAGATCCTGCCCGACGAGTTCACGCAGGACAACGGCATGATCACGGCGAGCCTCAAGACGCGCCGCAAGCAGATCATCGACCACTACCGCAAGCTCATCGACACGGTCATCTACGTGCCGCGCAAGAAGTAGCGGCACGTCGCGCCGGATACGGAAAAGGGGCGCGGTTCGCATTGAATGCGGACCGCGCCCCTTTTCCGTATCCGTTCGCATCCGCATGCACCCCCGAGCCCCGCGAAACGGCATGCGCCGTCCCGGTCGGCCGGACGGCGCATGCGAGGAGGGCGGTCAGCGGGCGGCGCGCCGCGAACGCAGACGGAAGGCGGCGAACAGCAGGCACCACGAGGTCGTGACGATGAGCAGCATGATCGCGAAGGTCCAGCTTCCTCCGACCGTGGTCGCATGCGCGAAGCGCGCCGCGCCCTGCGCGCCGGCGCCCGCCTGCGCGATCGCGAACACCGTCGAGAACAGCGTCGTGCCGGCGGCGCCGCCGAACTGCAGCGACGTGTTGAACACGGCGTTGCCGTCGGGCGAGAATTCGGGCGCGACGTCGCGCAGCGCCGAGGTCAGGATGTTCGAATAGCCGAGCGCGTAGCCGACGCCGAAGACGAAGTACAGCCCGGCGAGCAGCGCGGGCGTCATATGCATCGAGCACACGAGCATGAGCGCGAGCGCCACGATGCACGCCGCGAACGCGCACAGGATCGGGCGGGGTGCACCGTAGCGGTCGTAGAACATGCCGCCGACGGGCGCGAAGAACGCGCCGATGAGCGCACCCGGCAGCACGAGCAGGCCGGCGACGAGCGCCGTCGTGCCGAGTGCGAGCTGCGCGAGGTTCGTGATGACGTAGCCGAAGCCGATGCCGACCATCGGCATGAGCAGATAGGCGGCCAGATGGAACAGGACGACGCGGTCGCGCATCCATCCCAGACGGATCAGCGGCGAGTACGAACGCCGCGACGACCATACGAAGAACACGAGGGCCGCGACGCCGACGACGAACGCGACCGCCGCGACGACGGCCGTGGACATGGCCGGCGAGCCGGACACGGCGTCGCTGATGGCGACGCCGCCCTGGTTGATCGCGAGGATCAGCGAGGCCAGGCCGACGACGACGGCCAGGAACTGCAGCGGGTTGAGCCTCGCCTCCTCGAGCGGACGGCCCTGGCGGATGCAGACCAGCCCGGTCGGCAGCGAGACGAGCAGCACGACCGGAATGACGAAGACGAAGATGCTGCGCCACGGCAGCACGCTCGTCACGGCGCCGCCGACCGTGGGCCCGATTGCCGGCGCGACGGTGATGACGAGGGAGCCGACGCCCATGAGCCTGCCGACCTTCGAACGCGGCGACTGCTGCAGGATGATGTTCATCATCAGCGGCGTCGCGACGCCCGACCCGACGCCCTGGATGACGCGCGCCAGCAGGATGACGGCGAAGTTCGACGTGAAGACCATGATCGCCGAGCCGACGACGGCGAGCGCGACGGCGGCCACGAATGTCGATTTCATCGTGAAGCGGCGGTTGAGGTACGACGACAGCGGCATCGTGACGCCGACCGACAGCAGGTAGATCGTCGTGATCCACTGCACGGTCGCCATGTCGACGCCGAATTCCTCCATCAGCTGCGGGAACAGCACCGTCATGACCGTCTCGGTGAGGATGCCGATGAACGCGAGCGATCCGACCGCGACGATCGAGCCGATGAGCCGGCGCGGGATCCGTTCGTCCCCCGCTTTGGCCGCGCCTGCGGCGGTGCGCCCCATTCCATGTTCGCCGGCGGCGCCGGACCTGCTCTGCTTCACGCTCAAAACGGGCATGCTCCTTCCCATGCCGGCGCGCCGCAGCATGGGGCGGCCGGTATCACCTGTCAATGATCGGACGTGCCATCATGCGCCTGCGGCGCGTCCGGTGCAGGCGCCCGGTGCAGGATCGACCGGATGGCGTCGAGACGGGGCCCGAGCTCATGCTCGTAGCCCCTGTCATTGGGATGATAGTACTCGCGCCCCACCAGTTCGTCCGGCATGTACTGCTGCGCGGCGACGGCGCCCGGGGCGTCGTGCGCGTACTGGTAGCCGCGGTGGTTGCCCCAGCTCTCCATCAGCTTCGTCGGCGCGTTGCGCAGATGCAGCGGCACCTGCCCGATATGGCCGGCGTCGATGTCGGCGAGCGCGGCGTCGATCGCCAGATAGCTCGCGTTGGACTTCGGAGCCGTCGCCACGGCGAGCGCCGCCTCCGACAGGATGATCCGCGCCTCGGGCATGCCGATCATCGCCACCGCCTGCGCGGCGGCGACGGTGACCTGCAGGATCTGCGGCGCGGCCATGCCCACCTCCTCGGCGGCGGCGATCATGATGCGCCGGGCGATGAACCGCGGGTCCTCCCCCGCGCGGATCATCCTGGCCAGATAGTGCAATGTGGCGTCTGGATCCGATCCGCGCATCGATTTGATGAACGCGGAGACGACGTCGTAGTGGTCGTCGCCGTCCTTGTCGTAGCGCACGGTGGTGGCGTCCATGACCTGCGCGACGACCTGCGGCGTGATGACCGGCTTGGACAAGTTCGCGCTGCCGCCAGCGCCTTCGCCAGCGCCGTTGCCTTCGGCGCGCGGCGACTCGTCGAGCGCGCCGGCGGCGGCCTCGAGTATCGTCAGCGATTTCCTCGCGTCGCCGCCGGCCATGCGGATGATGTCGTCGAGCGCCGCCTTCTCGAGCACGACCTTGCCGTCGAGGCCTCGCGGGTCGTCGACGGCGCGCGTGACGACGCGCTTCAGCTCGTCGGGTTCGAGCGATTCGAGCTTGACGACGACCGACCGGCTCAGCAGCGGCTTGATCACCGAGAAGCTCGGGTTCTCGGTCGTGGCCGCGACGAACGTGACGTCGCGGTTCTCGACGCTCGGCAGCAGCGCGTCCTGCTGGGACTTGGAGAAGCGGTGCACCTCGTCGATGAACAGCACCGTCTCCCTGCCTTGAGCCACGAGCCGTTCGTGGGCACGCGCGAGCACGGCGCGCACGTCCTTGACGCCGGACGTGACGGCGGACAGCTCCTCGAAGACGCGTCCCGACTGCTGCGCGACGATGTACGCGAGCGTCGTCTTGCCCACGCCGGGCGGCCCGTACAGGATGATCGAGCTCGGCGCCGTCAGCGAACCGCGCGACTCGGGGTCGGCGAGCCTGCGCAGCGGCGAGCCCGGCGCGAGCGCGCGCCGCTGCCCGACGACGTCGTCGAGCGTCGTCGGGCGCATCCGCACGGCGAGCGGCCGCACGAGGTCATCATCGGCGTCAGTCGCCGAAAACAGGTCTTCCGTCATGGTCTCCAGTCTAACGCCCCTTCGTTCGAACATTTGTTCGACATGCCGTCCCGGCCGCCGCGCCGCGCCTCGCATTAGACTGGACGGTATGACGGACGCAACGAAATACGGTTCCCTCGGCGAGCTCGCGCCGAGCTGGGGCTCCCATATGGAGCCACTGAGCGACGACGAGATCTACGAGCGCTTCTTCACGTGGGTCAATGACATCAAAGGCATCGAGCCGTGGCCGCATCAGGAGGAGGCGGTCATGGACCTGCTCGCCGGCGACCATGTGATCCTCAACACGCCGACCGGCTCGGGAAAGTCGCTCGTGGCGCTCGGCATGCACTTCGCCGCGCTGTGCACCGGCCGGCGCTCCTACTACACGGCGCCGATCAAGGCGCTCGTCTCCGAGAAGTTCTTCGACCTCGTCGACGTGTTCGGCCGCGACAACGTCGGCATGATCACCGGCGACTCCCATATCAACGCCGAGGCGCCGATCGTCTGCTGCACGGCGGAGATCCTCGCGAACCAGGCGCTGCGCGAGGGCGCGCACGCGGACATCGGCTGCGTCGCGATGGACGAGTTCCATTTCTACGGCGACCCCGAACGCGGCTGGGCGTGGCAGGTGCCGCTGCTCACATTGCCGCAGACGCAGTTCCTGCTGATGAGCGCCACGCTCGGCAACGTCGACGCGATCGCCGACAAGCTCGAGGCGATGACCGACGCCGACGTCGACATCATCGCGAACGCGCCGCGCCCGGTGCCGCTGTCCTACGAGTACACGCTCAACCCGCTCGAGAAGACCATCGAGCTGGCCATCGGGAAGAACGAGACGCCGATCTACGTCGTGCACTTCTCGCAGGACGCCGCCCTCGACACCGCGCAGTCGCTCGCGAGCGCCGGCGTCTCCAGCAAGGAGCAGCGCAAGGCGATCGCCGAGGCCATCGCCGGCACGAAGTTCACGACGGCCTTCGGCAAGATCCTCAAGCGTCTGCTGGGCAACGGCGTCGGCATCCACCACGCCGGCATGCTTCCGCGCTACCGCCGTCTCGTCGAACAGCTCGCGCAGAGGGGCCTGCTGCCGGTGATCTGCGGCACCGACACGCTCGGCGTCGGCATCAACGTGCCGATCCACTCCGTCGTGCTCACGCAGCTCACGAAGTTCGACGGCACGCATATGCGCCGGCTGCGCGCCCGCGAGTTCCATCAGATCGCCGGCCGTGCGGGCCGCAGCGGCTTCGACACTGAGGGGCTCGTCATCGCCGAGGCACCCGAATACGAGATCGAGAACGCGAAGGCCGTCGCGAAGGCCGGCGACGACCCGAAGAAGCTGCGCAAGATCAAGCGCAAGAAGGCGCCGGAGGGTTTCGTGACCTGGAACGAGCAGACCTTCGACAAGCTGATCGACGCCGCTCCGGAGACCCTCGTCCCCCAGATGAGGATCACGCATGCGATGGTGCTCAACGAGGTCGAGCAGGGCGGCGACGCGCGCCGGCGCATCGAGAGGCTCATCGACGACTCGCAGCAGACGCCCGAGCAGAAGGATCGGCTGCATACGCGCGCCGACGAGATCTTCACGACGCTGTTCGACACCGACGTCATCGAGACCGAGGACCGTCCCGACGGCGGCAAGGACTACTACCTGACGGTGGACGTGCCGCGCGACTTCGCGCTCGACCAGCCGCTGAGCCCATTCCTGCTCGCCGCGCTCGAGCTGCTCGACCCGGACAGCGAGACCTATGCGCTCGACGTGATCTCGATGGTCGAGGCGACGCTCGAGGACCCCAAGCAGGTGCTGCGCGCACAGGAGCGCCAGGCGCGCGACGCCGCGATGGCGGACATGAAGGCGGACGGCGTCGACTACGACGAGCGCATGGAACGCATCCAGGAGATCACCTATCCGAAGCCGCTCGCCGACCTGCTCGACGCCGCCTTCGCCAGATACCGCCATGACGTGCCGTGGGCGAACGACTACTGGCTGAGCCCGAAGTCGGTCGTGCGCGACATGGTCGAGACGGCCTCCGATTTCACCGGCTACATCGCCCGGTACAACATCGCGCGCTCCGAAGGCACGCTGCTGCGCTACCTGTCCGACGCGTACCGCGTGCTCGCGCGCACGGTGCCGCCGGAGAAGCGCGACGAACGGCTCGACGACATCATCGCATGGCTGCGCGTCGTCGTCCGCTCGATCGATTCGAGCCTCGTGGACGAATGGGAGAACGCGGGCCGTCTCGACGCCGGCGACGCGGCGACACTCGCCGCACCGGCCACGGCGGACGCCGTCGTCGAGGACCGCAGAGGCCTGACCGTGCTCGTGCGCAACGCGCTGTTCCGCCGCGTCCAGCTCATCGACCTCGACGACCCGGAGGCGCTCGGCGCGCTCGACAAGGACTGGCATTACGGCGTGCACGAATGGGAGGACGTGCTCGACGCGTTCTACGACGAACACGAGTACGTCGGCACCGACATGAAGGCGCGCAGCGGCGAGTTCTTCATCATCGACGACCGCGACGAGAAACGCGACCACACATGGACGGTGCGGCAGATCCTCGACGACTCCGACGGCGACCACGACTGGGCGATCACCGGCGTCGTCGATCTGGACGCCACGCAGGAGCAGGGCGAGGTCGTCTTCCGCGACTACAGCGTCCGGAACGTGACCGAATCCGACTGAGCACACGCACGGTCGATGCGTCCGGTGCGCGGCGATCGCCGGCGCCCCCGGTCACGAGTCCGCGTTGAGCCTGCGGATGGCCGCGTCCCGGTCGACGTCGAGCGGCGGCCATGTCATGTTGAAGTTCTTCATCGTCGTGCGCAGCAATTCGGAGACGACGATGCGCGAATACCAGCGCTTGTCGGCGGGCACGAGATACCACGGCGCGTACGAGGTGCTCGTGCGTTCGAACACGTCCTGCCAGGCGATCATGTATTCGTCCCAGCGGTCGCGCGCGTCGAGGTCGCTCGGATCGAACTTCCAGTATTTGCGCGGGTCGTCGAGACGGTCGAGGAAGTGCTTGCGCTGCGCCTCCTTGCTGGAGACGAGGAAGATCTTGATGATCGCGCAGCCGCCGGCGACGAGGTCGCGTTCGAAGGCGTTGATCTCGTCGTAGCGTTCCTGCCACACCTCCTGCGGCACGGTCCCGTAGATGTGCGGCATGACGATGTCCTCGTACTGCGAACGGTCGAAGATCGAGATCCAGCCGTTCGCCGGCAGCTCCTTGCGGATGCGCCACAGATAGTCGTGGCGCCGCTCCTCCGGCGTGGGCGCGCCGAAGCCGTGGTAGTGGATGCCCATCGGGTCGACCTGGCTGAACACATGCCGGACGATGCCGCCCTTGCCGGAGGCGTCCATGCCCTGCAGCACGATGAGCAGCCGATGATGGTCGCCGCGTATGCCGTTGGCGTACATGAGCCGTTGGTAGCGCGCGATCTCGGTCGCGCTCAGCGCGATGAAGCGCTCGCCGTCGTCCTGGTCGCCGTCGAATCCGGGCGTCGAACCGGCGTCGATGCCGGTGAGCTCCGTGTTCGCCGAGAACCGAAGCCGCTGCGCCGGCGGCAGCGTCCACACCGAGCTGAGCATGTCGCTGGACTTGGCCGCGCGCGCAAGACGCTCGGTGATCGTGTCCGCGTCCTCGACGTCCTGGGCCTGTGAGGCGATCTGCTTCATCGTCTTCTTGATGTTCTTCGACTGCTTGTCTTTCGCCATACCCCCAAGTCTAATGCCTGCATCCTCCGCCCTCGCCTTCTCTTGCTCCTGCCGGCAGCACGACGACCACCCATAACGACGAAGGCGGCCACGGGGCGGATTCGGGGATCCGTCCCCGATCCGACCCGTGGCCGCCTAGCGGATGTGCACCGACCTTACGGGCGTGCGCCGCGCCTACGAGCGTCCGTCGTCCGATTTCGGCCGGCCGCCGCGACCCGGATGGGGGCGGTGGTGGTGCTGATGGCCTTCCTTGGAGACCTGGCTCTGCGGCTGCGTCTCGTCGTAGCCCTGCGTGTAGCGCGTGCGGCGCCAATTGTGGATCGACGCGTTCGTGCCGCGGTGATGCACATGGTAGAGGCGCTGCGAGCCACCCAGCGGACGTTCCTCACGCGCGACGGCGATCTGGTTGACGTTCGACGGGTCGAGGATCGCGATCGGCGCGACCGGCTCGGCCTCGGTGGGCGCCATCGTGCGCTGCTGCATGCGCACCGGCAGCCATTCGGCGAGCCTCGACAGCAGCCAGCACAGGATGAAGTAGATGACGCCGGCCACGACGAGCGTCTGCAGGATGTTGAAGTACATCGACCCCAGTCGGCGCGACTCCTGCAGCAGGTCGGTGTACATGATGATCGAGCCGAGCGCCGTGTCCTTGAGCACGACGACGAGCTGCGTGACCGCCGCCGGCATCATCGCGTAGATCGCCTGCGGCACCTCGACGCTCAGCAGCGACTGCGTGCGCGTCAGTCCGAGCGCGACGGCCGCCTCATGCTGCCCGTTGGGCAGGTTGCCGACGCCGGAGCGCACGAGCTCGGCGACGACCGAGCCGTTGTACAGCACGAGCGAGATGACGACCGACCAGTACGCGGGGCTCGGCATGTCCATGAACGCGAACCAACGCCAGAAGAAGATCATCATGATCAGCACCGGCACGGCGCGGCAGAACTCGATGACGACGCCGCACACGCCGCGCACGAGCGCGTTCGGGATGAGTCGTCCCACGCCGAACAGCAGGCCGAAGGCGACGGCGCCAATCACGGCGAGGAACGTCGCGCGCAGCGTCGCCCACAGGCCGGGAAGATAGAAGTCGGCCCATGCCTCGCCGTCGAGCGCCGGCTTCCACAGCTCCCAGCTGAGCTGGTTCTCGCCGTCCGGCGGATTGTGCAGCCGCAGGAGGATGAGGACGGCGATCGCGATGAACACGATCGCGGCGGCCCAGTTGATGATCCTGATCCTCTTCTGCATCCTCGGACCGGGCTGGTCGAACAGCAATGCGCTTTCATTTGCGGCCATGGCTCACCTCCGCACCGCGAGCTTGTTGGACAGGAACGTCGTCAGCAGACCGATCGGGATGATCAGGATGACGTAGCCGAACGCGAAGATCAGGAAGATCTGGATGATGACGTCCGGACGGAACTCGATCATCTCGCTCATCAGCGACGAGGTCTCGGTGGCGACCGAGGCCGCCGCAGCGACCGTCGAGTTCTTGAGCAGCGCGATGAGCGTGTTGCCGAGCGGCGCGACGGAGCCGCGCAACGCCTGCGGCATGATGATGAGCGTCGCCGACTGCATGAAGCTCAACCCCATCGCGCGCGCCGCCTCGGCCTGACCGAGCGGCACCGTGTTGATGCCGCTGCGCAGCGATTCGCAGACGAAGGCCGCCGTGTACAGCGACAGGCCGACGACGGCGAGCCAGAAGAAGTTCGTCTGGAAGTTGTCGGAGAAGCTCAGCTTGAGCTGCGCGAATGCGCCGAGCACCATGAAGACCATGATGATCGTCAGCGGCATGTTCTTGAAGAACTCGACGTAGCCGCCGGCGACGTGCCGCATCGACGAGACCGGCGAGATGCGCATGAGCACGAGGATGATGCCGAGGATCGCCGAGAACAGCGCCGACCAGAACGTCAGTTCGAGGTTGACGAGGAACGCGGCCGGCACGTTGTACTGCTGGAACAGCGAAATGAATCCTTCCATGTCACTCTCCCTCGTCCGGTTTCGGCGGGTTGTACTTCGGGTTCGGCCTGTAGCCGGTGCCTTCGGTCGCGTTCTCGATCGCGCGTTCCCATTCGCCGGTCTTCTCCATCTCCTCGATGGCGGCGTTGATCTTCGTCGCGAACTCCTTGGAGCCGGCGTCCTTCTTGATGCCGACGCCGTAGTACTCCTCGGTGAACGGCTTGCCGACGACCTTGAGCTTGCCGCGCGACGCCGACGCGAGGCCCGCGAGGATGATGTCGTCGGTCGTCACGGCGTCGACGATGCCGGAGAGCAGCGCCGTCGCGCATTCCGCATACCCCGGCTGCTCCATGAGCTGCACCTCCTTGGCGAACCGGTCCTTGACGACCTTCGCCGACGTCGAGCCGGTGACCGAGCACAGCCGCTTGCCGTTGAGGTCCTGCGGCCCCTTGATCGAGTCGTCGTTCGCGCGGACCATGAGGTCCTGTCCGGCCACGAAGTACGGGCCGGCGAAGTCGACGGCCTTCTTGCGTTCGTCGGTGATCGAATACGTCGCGAGGATCATGTCGACGTCGCCGTTCTGCAGCATCGCCTCGCGCTGCTTGCTCGGCGCCTCCTTGAACACGATCTGCGAATCCGTGTAGCCGAGCTGGTTCGCGATGTAGCGGGCCACGTCCACGTCGAATCCCTCATAGGTGCCCGACTTCTTGAATCCGAGGCCCGGCTGGTCGAATTTGATGCCGACCTTGATGACATCGCCGTCGTCCGAGCCGCCCGAGCCGCACGCCGCCACCCCCGCGGCGCACGCGAGCGCGCACAGCGCGGCGAGCCCCTTGCGCAGCCATCTGCGCATCGTTGTTCGTTGGGTCATTGTTCCTTCCTTGCTTGCTTGCGTTCCTTGTCCCGACCCCGTTCTTCCCTCCGGGGGCGGCCTGCGTCGCCGTCTCGCGGCGGCGGACGGCCATCAGTGGGTGAGGATCTTCGACAGGAAGTCCTTCGCGCGCTCGGTCTGCGGATGTTCGAAGAACTCGTCCGGCGTGCCGCGTTCGAGGATCTGCCCGTCGGCCATGAAGATGATGCGGTCGGCGGCCTTGCGCGCGAAGCCCATCTCATGGGTGACGCACAGCATCGTCATGCCTTCGTGGGCGAGTTCGACCATGACGTCGAGCACCTCGTTGACCATCTCCGGGTCGAGCGCCGACGTCGGCTCGTCGAACAGCATGACCTTCGGATGCATCGCGAGCGCGCGCGCGATCGCGACGCGCTGCTGCTGGCCGCCGGAGAGCTGCGACGGCATCTTGTTCGCCTGCGAAGCGACGCCGACGCGCGCGAGCAGGTCCATCGCCTCGCGTTCGGCCTGCGTCTTGTCCATGTGGCGGACCTTGATCGGCGCGAGCGTCACGTTGTCGAGGATCGTCTTGTTCGCGAAGAGATTGAAGGACTGGAAGACCATGCCGACCTCGGCGCGCAGCTGCGCGAGCGCGCGCCCCTCCTTCGGCAGCGGCTGCCCGTCGATGCGGATGACTCCCGAGTCGATCGTCTCGAGACGGTTGATCGTGCGGCACATCGTCGATTTTCCCGATCCGGAGGGTCCGACGATGACGAGCACCTCGCCCTTCTTGACTTTGAGGTTGATGTCGCGCAGCACGTGCAGATTGCCGAAGTGCTTCTCCACGTGCTCGAGCTCGACGAGGTAGCGGTCGTCGTCCTGCGCGCCCTGTTGTGTTGCTGTAGTTGCTGTCATAGGCGCACAGTGTAGGGTTCGTGTGTTTCGTATGGCAAGTGCGGCGGGATGAATTCGCCGATTCCGAATATTATCTGGTCAGATTATGGAATGCTGTATCATTATCCGCTCTGCGCGGATGACCGCGCCGCCCGCGTTCGCCGTCCGCCGATCGTACGGCCCGCGCATGGGCGTCCGCACGGTCGATGCGCACGGGCGGCGCGCCGCTACGCCGCGCGCGTTCGCCGCTTCAGACGATGCGCTTGTGCGAGGCGAGGAACTGCACGGCCTCCGCGATGGCGGCGTCGCGGTCCTCGCCGGTGAAGGGATGCCCGAGATTCGTGTACAGGCTCACCGCGCAGTTGGGCATCGCCGCGCCGTACTGCCTGACCGCGCCGTCGCCGATGACGGCGTCGTCCTCGCCCTGGATGGCGAGCGCCGGCCCCTTGAACATCGCCGTCGTCTCGTAGATCGGCAGCGTCTGCGCAATGCGTACGTATTTGCCGGCGACGGTCCTGCCGTTCCTGAGCGTGATCTCGTCGGGGACGTGGTTCGCGTCGAAGGGCACGCCGAGCAACGTGCCGCGCAGCGCGTCGTCCTTGATCGTCGCGGCCGGCGCGAGCATGACGAGGTTGTTGACGACGTCGGAGTACATGCCGGCGGTCATGCCGGCGATGACGCCGCCCTGCGAGTGGCCCATCAGCGAGATCTCGGTCGGCTGGATCCTCGTGCGCACATAGTCGAGCACGGCGATCGCGTCCTCGATCTGGTTGAAGACGTCGGAGTCGGCGAAGTCGCCGTCGCTGCCGCCGCGCCCGTTGAAGTCGAAGCGCACGACGGTGAAGCCCTGGTCGACGAGGCCGTCGGCGATCTGCTGGTAGACGTCGCCCTCCTTCGCGCCCATGTCGCGCATGAAGCCGTGCATGAAGATGACGGCGGGCCCATGCTCCGAGTCCTGTGGCCGTTCCACGAGTCCGCGCAGCGTGAGCCCGTCGCGCCCGACTTCGATGTCCTCGCTTGTCCTGTCCGTCATCTGCTTACCTCCTGCCGCTTGGCGTTGCACTACCGGCCATCGTAGACGCCGGCGCCGCGGCGCGCCCGCCGTCATGCCGAGAGCCAATCCGGACCATGCACCGCCGATGAGGCCATCGCATTCCCGGACGGCGGCACGGCGGCAAAAGGGGAGGGACGGAACCGTACGGTTCCGCCCCTCCCCATGCATCGATCGGATCGATCAGCCGAGTCGATCGGCGGACTCAGTCGTCCTCCTCCGGGTCGTAGTCGACGCCGGTCTCGGCGCGCTGCTCGTCGCTGATCGGCGCGGGCGCGCCGGTGAGCGGGTCGCGGCCGCCGCCGGCCTTCGGGAAGGCGATGACGTCGCGGATCGAGTCGGCGCCGGCGAGCAGCGCGACGGTGCGGTCCCAGCCGAGCGCGATGCCCGCGTGCGGCGGCGCGCCGTACTTGAAGGCCTCGAGCAGGAAGCCGAACTTGTCGTTCGCTTCCTCCGGCGTGATACCGAGCACGTTGAGCACGCGGTCCTGGATGTCGTCGCGGTGGATACGCACCGAACCGCCGCCCATCTCGTTGCCGTTGCACACGATGTCATACGAGTCGCTCATCGCATGCTCCGGATCCTGGTCGAAGGTGTCGATCCAGTCCTTCGACGGCATCGTGAACGGATGGTGCATCGACGTC
This sequence comes from Bifidobacterium choerinum, assembly GCF_000741135.1. Lineage (GTDB taxonomy): Bacteria > Actinomycetota > Actinomycetes > Actinomycetales > Bifidobacteriaceae > Bifidobacterium > Bifidobacterium choerinum. Next base: position 19,154 of record NZ_JGYU01000001.1, read on the forward strand.
CACTTCGAATGGCCGACGGCCACGTCGTCGTCATCCGGATCGTCGGTGCGCTTGAACAGCGGGAAGTCGACGACCCACGTGAACGCGAACTCGTCGGGCTTGAGCAGGCCGGCGCGCTCGGCGAGCTCGACGCGCACGGCGCCGAGCAGCAGCTGCGAGGATTCGCGCGGACCCGCGGCGAAGAACACGGCGTCGCCGTCCTCGGCGCCGACGGCCTCCTTGAGTCCCGCGCGCTCCGCCTCGGAGAGGTTCTTCGCGACCGGTCCCTTGAGCTCGCCGTCCTCGGCGAAGACGACGTATGCGAGGCCCTTCGCGCCGCGCTGCTTCGCCCAGTCCTGCCATGCGTCGAACTGGCGGCGCGGCGTCGAGGCGCCGCCCTTGAAGAGCACGGCGCCCACATACGGGGCCTGGAACACGCGGAACGGCGTGTCCTTGAAGTAGTCGGTGAGCTCGACGAGCTCATTGCCGAATCGCAGGTCCGGCTTGTCCGAACCGTACTTGTCCATCGCGTCCTGCCAGGTGATGCGGTCGATCGGCAGCTTGATGTCGTAGCCGTCGGCCTTCCAGATCGCCGCGATGACCTGCTCGGCCATCGCCATGACGTCCTCCTGGTCGACGAAGGCCATCTCCATGTCGAGCTGCGTGAACTCGGGCTGGCGGTCGGCGCGGAAGTCCTCGTCGCGGTAGCAGCGCGCGAACTGGTAGTAGCGTTCGACGCCGGCGACCATGAGCAGCTGCTTGAGCAGCTGCGGCGACTGCGGCAGCGCGTACCACGAACCCGGCACGAGGCGCGCCGGCACGACGAAGTCGCGCGCGCCCTCAGGCGTCGATTTGATCATCGTCGGCGTCTCGACCTCGGTGAAGCCGAGTTTGTCGAGCTCGGTGCGCGCGGCGCGCATCATGTCCGAACGCAGCTTGATGTTGCGCTGCATCGCCGGACGGCGCAGGTCGAGGTAGCGGTACTTGAGGCGCACGTCCTCGCCCGGCAGCTTGTTCTCGGATTCGTTCTCGAGCGCCGTGGACACCTGGAACGGCAGCGCGTCCGACTTCGCGAGCACGTCGATCCTGTCGGCGACGACCTCGACCTTGCCGGTCGCCAGATGGTCGTTCTCGTTGCCCTCCGGGCGCAGGCGCACCGTGCCCTCGACCTCGATGACGTATTCGCTGCGCAGCGGGCGCGCCATCTCCTCGTCGTTGATGACGACCTGCACGAGTCCGCTGTTGTCACGAAGGTCGATGAAGGCGACGCCGCCGTGGTCGCGGCGACGGTCGACCCAACCGGCGAGCGTGACGCGTTCGCCGACGAGATCCTCGGTAACCTCGGTGGCGTGATGGGTGCGATAAGCCGTCTGGCTCATACTTCCTCTATTCTGTATTCTGTTCGTTTTTCGATTGTTGTGGTTCGTTCGTTACGGCGGCGCGCGCCGCCGAGATGCGTCCATGCGACGTCTCGGCGCGCCGACGCAGGCGGCTCAGGCGTTCGTCGTCACCGTTTGCCGGGCATACACAGTATCCGGCTCCCATGACCGCGCATCGGCGTCGTTCTGCTCGCCGCTGACGATGTTCTTCACCTGGTCGGGGCCGTCGTCGGCCGGGTCCTCGTTGGGGAACCACACGTACGGGATGCCGAGCTTGTCGGCATACTTGATCTGCTTGCCGAGCTTGGCCGCGGTCGGCGCGACGTCCGCCGCGATGCCGCGCGCGCGCAGCCGGCGGGCGACCTCGTTCGAGTCGCCGCGGTTCTCCTCGTTCCACACGGCGACGAGGACGCACGCCGGCGAGATGCGCGACGCGGTCGCGCCGGCCGAATGCAGCATGTAGGAGACGAGCCTCGACAGGCCGATCGACAGGCCGACGCCCGGGTATTTGCGGCTGCCCTGCGTCGCGAGGTTGTCGTAGCGGCCTCCCGAGCAGATCGAGCCGAGCGAGTCGGCGCCGTCGAGGAAGGTCTCGTAGACGGAGCCGGTGTAGTAGTCGAGCCCGCGGGCGATCTTGAGGTCGGCGATGACCGAGCCGGGGCGGATGCGCGCGGCCTCGTCGACGATCATCGTCAGCGTGTCGAGGCCCTCCTTCGCCATCGCGTAGTCGTCGCCGTCCATGTCGATGTGGTGGATCTCGCACAGGCCGTTGAAACGGTCGATGAGCGCGCCGCCGTCGTCCGCCGTGATCTGCGCGAGCTCGAGGCACGCCTTCGCCTGCTCGGGCGTGGCGCCGCATGCGGACACGAGCAGCGAGGCGACCTCGTCGGCGCCGATCTTGTCGAGCTTGTCGATCTCGCGCAGCACGCCCTCGATGTCCGTCAGGCCCAGGCCCCGGTAGAAGCCTTCGGAGAGCTTGCGGCTGTTCGCGTGGACGGTGGCCTTCGGCAGGCCGAACTCGCGCAGCCGCTCAAGCGCGCCGACCATGACAAGCGGCAGCTCGACCTCGTAGTGCTCGGGCAGCGTGCCGTCGCCGACGACGTCGATGTCGGCCTGGACGAACTCGCGGAAACGGCCCTCCTGCGGGCGCTCGCCGCGCCACACCTTCTGGATCTGCCAACGCTTGAACGGGAACGGCAACTGTCCCGAATGCTCGACGACGTAGCGGCTCAGCGGCACCGTGAGGTCGAAATGCAGGCCGAGGCGCTGCTCGACCGGGGTGTCCGACTCATGGCCGACCTCCTGCAGACGCGACAGCAGGTAGATCTCCTTGCTCGTCTCGCCCTTCTTGAGCAGGCTCGAGCCCTGCTCGATCGCGCGGGTCTCGATGCCGATGAACCCGTTGAGCTCGAATACTTCACGGAGCGTGTCGATGACACGCTGCTCCACTACGCGTTCAGAGGGGAGCCACTCTGGGAAACCTGATATAGATGCACCTTTTGCCACGGTTCCACATCATAAGGGATGTCGCGGAAAATGTATCGATACCATTGCCTACACTAAGGGCGTAAGAGTGTGAATACGTTCCCATTCTTACGTGTCCACCAAGCCTAAGGAGCTGACCATGGCCGACAACAACGTCACCGAATCCCAGACCAACGACTCGACGCAGCAGACGGCTGCCCCCGAAGCGACGAAGAGCGCGAAGGCGGCGCCGACGCCGGCGGCCGTCAAGGCCCATGCTCCCTCGCCGGCGGCGTTCGCGAAGAGCGCGGCGCACGCGCCGGCGGCGAAGACCGGCGGCTTCGGCGAATCGGAGATCAAGGACGCGGAGCGCTTCGGCCGCGTCGACGACAACGGCACCGTCTACGTCAAGGACGGCGACGAGGAGCGTGAGGTCGGACAGTTCCCGGACGCCTCGAAGGAGGAGGCGCTCTCGCTGTACGCACGCCGCTACCTCGACCTCAAGGCGAAGCTCGACCTGTTCGCGCAGCGCCTCAAGTCGAACTCGATCAAGCCGCGCGAGATCGACGAGACGGTGAAGGCGCTCGGCGAGGAGCTCGCCAAGCCCGACGTCGTCGGCGACATCCCGGCGCTGCGCGGCCGCTTCGAGGAACTCAGGACGCAGGCGCAGGAGAAGAAGACGTCGATCGCCGCCGCGCGCAAGGAGGCGGTCGCGAAGGCCGTCGCCGAACGCACGAAGATCGTCGAGAAGGCGGAGGAGCTCGCCGCCAGCCTCGGCGACAACACGAACTGGCGTTCCACGGCGGACAAGTTCCGTTCGCTGTTCGACCAGTGGCAGCAGCATCAGCGCACGACGGTGCGCATCGACAAGGCCGACGCGGACGCGCTGTGGAAGCGCTTCTCGTCGGCGCGCACGACCTTCAACCAGTCGCGCCGCAAGTGGGCGCAGGCGCGTGACAACGAGCGCGCGGCAGCCCGCAAGGCCAAGGAGGCGATCATCGCCGAGGCGAACGAGATCAAGGACTCGACGGCCTGGGCGGAGACCTCGCGCCGCTTCAACGACCTGATGGCCCGCTGGAAGCAGGCGGGACGCGCCGGCCGCCAGGAGGACGACGCGCTGTGGGCGCAGTTCCGCGAGGCCGCGGACACGTTCTTCAACGCGCGTCAGGCCGACCGCGACCAGATGGACACCGCCGAGAAGGAGAACCTCGCGAAGAAGGAGGCGCTGCTCGTCAAGGCCGAGGCGCTCGTGCCGGTCAAGGACGAGGCCGAGGCGAAGAAGGCGCGCCAGCAGCTCGCCGAGATCCAGGAGGAATGGGACCAGATCGGTTACGTGCCGCGCGAGGACATGCACCGCATCGAATCCCGCCTCGACGACGTGGACAAGCAGATCAAGGCCGTCGAGGACGCCGCGTGGAAGCGCAGCGACCCGGAGGCCGACGCCCGCAAGTCCAGCTTCGAAGGCCAGCTCAAGGCGCAGCTCGACGAGCTCGACGCGCGCATCGCCAAGGCGACCGACCCGAAGGCCAAGGCGAAGCTCGAGGCCGAGAAGGCCACGAAGGAGCAGTGGCTCAACGCGATCATGTGATCGTCCGCATCCGACGCGGAACGCAAAGGGGACGCACCCGAAGGTGCGTCCCCTTCCTTTTGCACTGTCTGCCACTGTCGCGCGGCCCGCTCCCCCACCGCTTACCGGCGGCATCGCCTTACGGGCGGCGTCATCTGATGTCTCGTCGGGTGCATACACCGAATGCATACGAAGAAAGAAGGTGCGGCGGTCAGCCGGATGGGATGCACGTCGCACCTTGAAGAACACTACGACCGATAAGGGAACGCAATCGCAATACATCGATCAATCGTTTACCGGCGCCGCCCGCAGGATGCGCCACCGGTAGGCGATGCCTCCTACAGGCAGTGCCGCCCATAGACGGTGATGCCGGTGGGAATCGCCACCCGTAGCAGTCCTAACGGTAGGAATCGCTGCCGGTAGCGTAAGAGGCGTCACTCGAAGAGGACCATGTTCGGGTCGTCGGTGGCGGTCCCGTACTTGGTGCCGTCGTAGACGAGGAAGGCGCCGGACTGCATGTCCTTGCCGCTCAGATGCTCGATGTTGGCCTCGGAGATCTCGTTGACGATGGCCGCGAGCGCCGGGCCCTCCTGAATGTACTGCGCGGCGTTGATCGAGGCCTCCTGCTCGTCGCGGGGCGCGGCGGCGAACACGTCGTCCGCGTAGGCGCCGAGCGCGGTGCGCAGCGGATCGTCGGCGTCCTTGAACTGCGCGGCGAGCCACGACCTCACCGTCTCATGGGTGATCGTCAGCAGCGGCGTGCGGAAGCTGTCCGTCTTCAGCGACGAACGCAATGCGTCGACGTCCTGCGCGGCCGTGTCCTCGTTGATGAACGACGTCTGTTCGCCGGCGCCGACATGTGCCGCGATCGTCTTCGCGGCCGCGTTGACGAAATCCGACGCGAGCGCGCCGACGCCTTCGGCGTCCGGGAAGTATCCGTCGAAGGCGTCATGCCGATAGGCGTCGTATGCGCGCGTCAGCGCCTCCGCATCGATGGTCCGCGCGTCGATTGTGCCAAGTTCCAAGATAGCCATGATCAGGTCCTTTCCCATGTTCGTATTCATCGACTTCCCGATGACCACTGATGATGGTGGGCGCGCCGCCCGTGATGTCCAGCGATTCTTCCCTTCGGGATAATCACCTTCCGTGCGCCGTCATTCCGGCATCGTTCTGCCGCATTTCCGGACGCGGCGTTTGCATATGGTGAAAGCGCGGCGGAAAAGAAAAAGGGCGTGCACCGCACGAAGCGGTGCACGCCCTTTGCAATGGTGGAGGATGCAATCGGTCAGCCGACGCCCTATTCGGCGCCGACGACCGGCTGCGGCTCCTCGACGACGACGTCCTTGCTCTCGTCGCCCTCGTCGGCCGCCGGCAGCTCGAAGGGTTCGCCCTTGAAGGTGAACTCGCCGAGGATGCCGTCGCCTTCGGCGTCGACAATCACGCGCTCGTTGTCGTTGAGCTCGCCCATCAGGATCTTCTCGGAGATCGTGTCCTCGATGTCGCGCTGGATGACGCGGCGCAGCGGGCGCGCGCCGAGCAGCGGGTCGAAGCCCTTCTGCGCGAGCAGGTCCTTCGCCTTGTCCGTCAGGTCGAGCTCCATGTGGCGCTCGAAGAGGCGGTCGTTGAGCTGCTCGACGTCCAGATCGACGATCTGGCGCACCTGCGGCTCGGTGAGCTGGCGGAAGACGATGATGTCGTCGAGGCGGTTGAGGAACTCGGGGCGGAACTGCTGCTTGAGCTCGTTCGAGACCTGGTCCTTCATCCGCTGGTAGCTCGACTCGGTGTTGTTGCCGGTGTTGAAGCCGGTGTTCGCCGCCTTCGCGATGTCGCGCGTGCCGAGGTTCGTCGTCAGGATGATGATCGTGTTCTTGAAATCGACCTTGCGTCCCTGGCCGTCGGTCAGATGGCCGTCGTCGAGCACCTGCAGCAGCGTGTTGAAGATGTCCGGATGCGCCTTCTCGATCTCGTCGAAGAGCACGACGGAGAACGGCTTGCGGCGCACCTTCTCGGTGAGCTCGCCGCCCTCCTCGTAGCCGACGTATCCCGGGGGCGCGCCGAAGAGGCGCGACGCCGCGTACTTCTCGGAGAACTCCGACATGTCGACGCGGATGAGCGCGTCCTCATCGTCGAACAGGAACTGCGCGAGCGTCTTCGCGAGCTCGGTCTTGCCGACGCCGGTCGGGCCGGCGAAGATGAACGAGCCTGCGGGTCGCTTCGGGTCCTTGAGTCCCACACGCGTGCGGCGGATCGAACGCGACAGTGCGGAGACCGCCTCGTCCTGGCCGATGATGCGCTTGTGGAGCTCCGATTCCATCGACATGAGCTTCTTCGATTCCGCCTGCGTGAGCTTGAACACCGGGATGCCGGTGCTCTGCGAGATGACCTCGGCGATGACGTCCTCGTCGACGACCATGCGGACGTCGGATTCGCCTTCGCGCCAGGCCTTCTCCTTCTCCTTGCGCTCGCTTTCCAGCTTCTCCTGGCTGTCGCGAAGCTCGGCGGCCTTCTCGAACTCCTGATCCTTGATCGCCTGGTCCTTGTCCTTGGCGATCTTCGCGATGCGGTTGTCGAGCTCCTTGAGCTCCGGCGGGGCCGTCAGGCGCTTGATGCGCAGGCGTGCGCCCGCCTCGTCGATCAGGTCGATCGCCTTGTCCGGCAGGTTGCGGTCCTGGATGTAGCGCGCGGAGAGCTCCGCGGCCGACTGCAGCGCGCCGTCGGTGATCGTCACGTGGTGATGGTTCTCATAGCGCGAGCGCAGGCCCTTGAGGATCTCGATCGTCTCGGCGATCGACGGCTCGGCGACCTGGATCGGCTGGAAGCGGCGTTCGAGCGCCGCGTCCTTCTCGATGTACTTGCGGTACTCGTCGGTCGTCGTCGCGCCGATCGTCTGCAGTTCGCCGCGCGCGAGCATCGGCTTGAGCATATCGGACGCGCCGAGCGCGCCGTCCGCGGAGCCCGCGCCGACGATCGTGTGGATCTCGTCGATGAACAGCACGATGTCGCCGCGCGTCTTGATCTCCTTGAGCACCTTCTTGAGGCGCTCCTCGAAGTCGCCGCGGTAGCGCGATCCTGCGACCATCGAACCGAGGTCGAGCGAATACACCTGCTTGTCCTTGAGCGTCTCGGGCACGTCGCCCGCGACGATCTTCTGCGCGAGTCCTTCGACGACGGCGGTCTTGCCGACGCCCGGCTCGCCGATGAGCACCGGGTTGTTCTTCGTGCGCCTCGAGAGCACGACCATGACGCGCTCGATCTCCTTGCTGCGTCCGATGACCGGGTCGAGCTTGCCTTCCTGCGCCTCGGCGGTGAGGTTGCGGCCGAACTGGTCGAGGATGACGGAGCCGCTCTGGCCGCGCTTGTCCTGCACGCCGCCGGCGTTCGCCATGTCGCCCTTGTCCTCGGAACCGTTCGAATTGCCACGGATCATGTCGATCGTCGTGGTGCGCAGTTCCCCAAGGTCCACGTCCATCTTGATGAGGACCTGGGTGCCCACGCCTTCACCCTCGCGGATGAGGCCGAGCAGGATGTGTTCGGTGCCGATGTAGCTGTGCCCCAGCTGCAGTGCCTCACGCAGCGAGAGCTCCAGCACCTGCTTGGCGTGCGGCGTGAAGGGGATGTGGCCGTTCGGCGCCGCATTGCCCTTGCCGATCATCTCCTCGACCTGCTTGCGCGTGTCCTCGAGCGTGACGCCCTTGGCCTCCAGGGCCTTCGCGGCGACGCCCTCTCCCTCACGAATCAGGCCGAGCAGCAGATGCTCGGTGCCGATATAGTTGTGCTGGAGGGCACGAGCCTCTTCCTGCGCGAGCACGATGACGCGCCGCGCACGGTCGGTGAACCGTTCGAACATGCTTGTCCTTCCATGACTTGGTAATTCCACCTCACTCTACAAATTTCTGGTGACGTTTATTTCCGCGACATCCGAGTTTCTCCGCGAGGCGACTACGTTATGCTTGAAGACGGTGAGCGAAGCCGCCTCCGCCGCCATATGGCGGCGGAGGCGGATCTACCAACGAAGGAGCAACGCATGAGCGCAACAATCGATTCTCTCAACCCCACCGGGGACATCGTCGTCGGCGTCGACGGCTCCCCCGAATCGTTCTCGGCGCTGCGCTGGGCGCTGCAGCAGGCGCAGCTGTCCGGACAGCGCGTCAACGCCGTGTACGGATGGTCGTATTCGTGGGACATGGGTCCCGAACCGGCGAACAAGGAGGAGGCGGACGCGCTGCGCAAGCGCATCGCCGACGAGCTGCACGTCTGGGTCGAGGCGGCGTCGAAGGACATGGACCTCGCCGACGAGCAGATCAAGCTGACGTCGTTCCGCGCGGCCGCGAGCACGGCGCTGCTCGAGATCGGCGCGAACGCGCAGCAGATCGTCATCGGCCGCCGTTCGATGAGCCGCGTCGCGCGCTGGCTGCTCGGCTCGCTCTCGTCGTCGCTCGCCGAGGAGGCGAGCGTGCCGGTCACGATCATCCGCAGCGCGCAGGACGAGGACATCGACGTGCAGGACCAGATCGCGAACGCGTTGTCGCCGAACGACCAGAACGTGCATTTCGTGACGCCGCACGTCGAGATCCCGCGCACGGCCCGCCCGATCGTCGTCGGCGTCGACAGTTCGGACACGTCGCGGCGCGCGCTCAGCTTCGCGGCCGAGCTCGCCAAGCTCAACGGCGCGCCGCTGCACGTCATGTTCTTCTGGAGGATCAAGGACCTGGGCACGGTGCCCGGATACGAGACGAGCGTCGCGCCGATGGACGTCGCCCAGAAGTACGCGATGCGCCGCCTCGAGGAGTTCATCGACGGCGCGAAGCTGCCGAAGTCACTCGACGTGACGCCGAACGCGTTCCACATCTCCCCCGGCAAGGGCCTCGTGAGCGCGTCGCGCTACGCGCGCCACGTCGTCGTCGGCTCGCGCGGCCTGAGCGGCCTCGACGCGCATTTCCTCGGCTCCGTCTCCAAGCAGGTGATCAATTCGGCCGAATGCAACGTCACCGTCGTGCACTGAGCACACGCGACAGTATGGGTTCACCCTGAGCTCAGCGCCGCGCCGGCGCGGCGGCGGCGACGCATAGACTACATGGATTTGGAAGGCTGATGAGGACACGATGACGAACGACGACGCGCGGGACGACGAGACGAAGGACGACGAGGCGAGGGACGAAGCGTCGGACGACGACGCGACGTCAGCGCATGAGATCGAGGAGTCGATCTCGGCGGACGACGCTGCGCAGGAGGCGTCGGACGACACGGCCGAGTTCAGCAGGCAGGCGCCGCCGTCCTTCGCGCCGCGCAGCGGCGACGAAGACGACGACGGCGAGGGCCACGAATCGGCGCTCGCGAAGCACGAGGACGACGACGACCATCCCGGCCATGAGGACCACGACGAGCTGCGCCGTTCGACGAAGCGGCGCCGTCGCCTGCCGTGGCTGACGGCCGTCATCGGCGTGCTCGTGCTGTGCGCGGCCTTCGGCTATCTGTACGCGAACGGCAACGTCAACGGCACGCCACGCGCGCAGGCGATGTCCGAATGCCAGACGCAGGCGGCGAGGGCCGGTGAGGCGAAGCGGCTCGCCGACATGGCGATCAGCTCGACGAAGACGTACATCGACGACCCAAAGACGCAGATCGACGCCGACGACCTGCGCCGGCTCAACGTCCTGATGGACGACGCCGGCAAGGAGCCGGCGATCCCGGCGTGCACGATCACGACGCGCGACAACGACCTCAAGGCGCATGCGAAGACGTCGAAGGACCTGCACGACGTCTACATCACGATCGCGAAGGAGCTGCTCGCGATCACCGGCGGCACGATCGACGGGCTCGACGACGACTCCTCCCCCGACGCGACGACGACACCGGAACCGACGGCGACCGTCACCGAGGAGCCGTCGCCGACGATGAGCACGACGCCCGAACCATCGACGGGCACCGACGTCTCGCCGACGCCGGAACCGACGGCGACGTCCACGTCCTCGCCGAAGCCGAGCGAATCAGCGTCGCCGTCCTCGTCGCCGAGCGCGACGCCGACGCCGTCGGGCAGCGCTGCGCCGTCGTCCGACCCCTCCGGACAGCAGACGGCGCAGCCGGGCGCGCAGTCCGGCACGGCGCGGCATGACGCCGCGGCGTCGTCCGGCCGCTGACGGCGGAACGGATCCGCACACGACGCGGCAACGACACGCGGACGGCAGCGGGGGTGTGTGACGAACGAATCGTCACACACCCCCGCTCTGCGTTCATGGCCGCCGTCAGTGGTCATCTGTCGCGGCGCCGACCATGTGGAAGCCGCGCATCGGTCAGTCGTGCGCCTCCTGATACGGCTCGATGGTCTCCTCCTGCAGCGCATCGGATGAGACGTCGGCGGTCTCGACTTCGACCGGGGCGTGCTCGACCGTTTCTGTTTGCACAGCGCCTTCCGTCTGAGCGTCGTCTTCCGGCGCGGCGACGTCCGGCGTTTCGGCGACGTCCGGTTCGACGGTCGCCTCGACGTCCGTCGCATGCTCGTCGTCCGCCGCGTCCGCCGGCTGCTCGGCATCCGACGACTCCGCCGACGTCCCGGCATCGGCCGCCTTCCGATCGGCTTCGTCGTGCGGCGACCCGGCGTCCGCGCCGGCCTTCGCGCTGAGCGCGTCGTCGAAGTCCTCGCCTTCGTTCTCGGCGTCGGTCGCCAGTTCGGCGACGACCTGCGTCCGTCCGATCGTGTCCGAGGCCGCGGAGTCGGCGAGCACCTGACGCTGCTCGCCGTCGACGATCGCGTCCGCCGCGTCGACGATCTGCTGCGCCGGCGCCTGCGCCGGCTTCCCGGCGTCTGTCTCGCCGGCGATCGCCTCGTCGGCGGCCTTGCGCTGCGCATCGGCGTCGGGCATCGGCACGTCGGCGTCCTGCGCGGCCCGACGCTCCTCATGCGGCACGTCGTCTCCGGCCGGCGCCTCTCCGTCATGGCGCTTGGCTTCGTGGTCGTGCTTCTTCGCGTCGACGACCGTCTCGATCAGCTCGACGTCGCCGCGCTCCTCGCGCGGGCTCTGCGCGACGATGTCGATGTGCACGTCGTCGTAGGCGGGCTTCGTCTGGATCCACAGACGGCTCGGCTCGGGCGGCTCGATCTGCGAATGCTCGCCGCAGCCGTGGTCGAGCGAGACGACGCGGCCGTCGTCGGGGCTCCACCGGTTCGCGCAGACGCCGAACATCTCGGACAGGTCGCCGCGCAGCGGGATGAAGAAGCCGCAGGTCGAGCAGACGTTGCCGTTCGCCGTCTTCGTCGACAGCGACTTCGGGCCGTGCGGGCCGTCGTACCAGCGCTGCGCCGTCTGCGCACGGCCGAACGGCGACATGACGGCGCGACGCGACAGGTCGAACTCCTCGATCGCGTCGTGCAGGTCCTGCTGCGTCGTCGACGATTCCCGATGCGCCTGCTGCGACTGCGCATCCGCCGCATCGGCGCCGGACTGCGCTTCGGGACGGTCCTCGACGGCCTCGGACACGGTCTCGACGCCTTCGATGACGGCCGCGGCATCGTCGAGCCGCGTTTCGGCTTCGGCCTGCGCCGTCCGCTGCGCCTGCCTCTCATGCTCCGCGTCCCGTTCGGAGTCCTCGTCGACGGCGCCATGCGTCTCCTCGACCTGCTCGATCGTCGTCTCGGTGACGCCGGGCTCGAGCCGCTCGTCGCCGGGCTCGGTGCCGATCGAATCGGTCACCGACAGGTCGGACGGTTCGAGGCGGTCCTTCCACGGCACCCATGGCGGCGGCAGCAGCGCCTTGTCGGTCGGGATCAATGACGCCTCGTCGACGGTCCAGCGGTCGGCGTCGACGTCGTGGAACAACGTGACCGACCACTGCCAGCCCTCGTAGCCGACCATCGTCGCCACGAAACGGAAATCGGTCACGCCGTCCGCGCTCGTCTCGCTCGTCACGAAGGCGCCGACGTGGTCGGCGTCCTCCGCCGTGTCGATCGCGACGGCGCGTGCGAGCGCCTCCGGGTCAAATTCTTCTGCCATCGTTCATTCCTGTACGTCGAAGTTGTCCGCGACGGCGCGCAGCAGCTGGGCGAGCTTGTGGCTGTCCGCCTGCGACGGGTAGCGGTGCCGGCGCAGCTGGTTGCCGGCGTTGTCGAGCAGCTTGATGAGGTCCTCGACGATCGCGGCCATGTCGTCCGGCTTCGGCCGCGTCGCCTTGACGAGTGACGGCGCCGTCTTGATCGGCGTCACGCTCATCGCGACCGGTCCGCGGTTGCCGTCGACGACCGAATACTCGACGCGGGCGCCCTTGCGCAGTTCGCTCACTCCCGCAGGCAGCGAGGTCTGCGGAAGGAACACGTCCGGACCCTCATCGCCGGCGATGAATCCAAATCCCTTCTTCGCATCGAACCAACGTACGCGTCCGCTAGGCATGTCCACCTCTCACTGTTCCCAGATTGTCCTGTTGCTGTTTGTCTTGTTGCTGTTGCCGTCTCGACGCGGGGAACCTGCCCCGCGTTCTTACCAAATCTTCATTCTACTGCACGGACTGCGCATCCGTCGAGCGCCTGCGCTTCGTCTCCTTGCGCGCCTCGCCGCGGCGCTTCGCGTCCTTGGGCTGCGCGGCGTCGGAGCGCCGTTCGTCCGACTCCGTCACGCCGCCCTGCGTGAGCGGCAGGATTAGCGTCAATGTCAGGCCGCCGCCGTCGCTTTCGCCGGCGCAGATGAAGCCGTGGTGCGCGTTGACGACCGACTGCGCGATCGCCATGCCGAGCCCGGTGCCGCCCTTGAGCCTGGCGCGGGAGGAATCGGCGGTGTAGAAGCGTTCGAAGATCTTCGAGCGCGCCTCGGCGGGCACGCCCGGGCCGTGGTCAGCGAAGCGTGCGACGGCGACCGTCATGCCACGGTCCGTCGTCGTATATTCGCCGGCCGCACGCAGCACATGCGCCATCGACTCGTCGTCGGGCGGCAGCTGCGCGAGCTCGTCGGCCTCCATCGCCAGGCCGAGGACGCCGAGCGAGAGCTCGACCGGCGAATCCTGCGGCGTGTAGCGGTGGATATTGCCGACGATGTTCGTGACGACCTGCTGCAGGCGCGCGCCGTCGGCGACGATCGTGACCTTCGGCAGCGCGCCCTCGGTCATCGTCAGCGTCGGATGCGCGGGGTCGGCCATGTCGAGCCCGACGACGCCGGTGCGGATCTGGCGTTCCGGGTCGAGCGCGTGCAGGTCGCTCGCCGAGTCGGCGAGGACGGCGCCGATGTCGACGCGCTGCGTGATCGAGATGCCGCGGCCCTCGTCGAGTCGGGCGAGCGAGAGCAGGTCCTCGACGAGCACGGTCATACGGGCGCTCGACGCCTCGATGTGGTCGATCGAATCGTCGGCGCGCGCGAGCGCGTCGGCGGCGTCGCCGCTGCCGCGCTGCATCTTGTACAGTTCGGCGTAGCCGTGGATTGCGGCGAGCGGCGTGCGCAGCTCGTGGCTCGCGTCGGAGACGAAGCGCTTCATCTTGTCGGTCGCCGCCTGCTGCTGGCGGAAGCTGCGTTCAATCTGCGCGAGCATGAGGTTGAGCGAGCGCGACAGCGAGCCGATCTCGGTGCCTTCGGGCGCCGACGGGATGCGCTGCGACAGGTCGCCGTTGGCGATCTTCGCGGCCGTCTTCTCGATGCGTTTGAGCGGTTCGAGCGTGCGCTGCACGAGCAGTGCGCTGACGACGCCGCCGAGCATGACGACGGCGATGCTCACCATGACGCAGAACTTCGTCAGGTTGTCGACCATGTCGATCTGGTTGCCGAGCGACAGGCCGATGTAGATGATGCCGCGGTCGTGCTGGTTGCCGTTCGCGTCCTCGCTGATCCAGCGCAGCGCGACGACGCGCCACGGGTATTCGGCCATCGTCATCGTCGAATGGTCGGGCGTGCGCGTCGCGTGCGACGTGTCGACGATCGCCGGCGTCGTGTACGGCTTCGCGAGCTCGTGGCCGGCGAGGTCGCCGTCCATCGGCAGCCGCGGCCGTGAGACGACGCCGTCCTTGTAGACCGGCTGCAGCAGCACCGTCGACGTCTGCGTGTTCGCGTCGTAGGCCTGCACGTAGTAGCTGATCATCAGGTTCGACGCGTTCGCCTTGTCGTTGAGCAGCACCGTGTTCTTGAAGACGAGCTCCGCCTGCTGCAGCAGCTGGCTATCGGTGCGCTGCATCATGTAGTTGTTGACGAGCTGCGTGATCGCCAGCGAGATGCAGACGGTGCCCACCGACAGCAGCACGATGATCGACGCGACGAGCTTCGCGCTCAGCGAGACGTGCGCGAGCGGCCCGTTCTCCCTGCGCGCCGCCGCGTTGCCCATTCTGCCCATCGTCCGTCTTTCCTCGCCGTCCTTCGTGTCCGGCGCTCAGCTGCGCGGGACCCTGATCATGTAGCCGATGCCGCGCTTCGTCTCGATGAGCGGCTGCACCTTGTGCTTCGTGCCGTCCTCGTCGGTCACCTCGAGGTCGTCGACCTTCTTGCGCAGATAGGAGATGTACGATTCGACGATCGCCGCGTCTCCGCCCCAGTCGTACTGCCAGACGTGGTCGAGGATCTGCGCCTTCGACAGCACGCGCCCCTCGTTGTCCATCAGGTAGCGCAGCAGCTTGTATTCGGTCGGGCTCAGGTCGATCTGCTGGCCGGCGCGCGTCACGTCGTGCGAGTCCTCGTTGATCTCGAGGTCGCCGACGCGGATGATCGGGTCGTCTTCGACGTGCTCGCGCGTGCGGCGCAGGATCGCGCGGATGCGCGCGACGACCTCCTCGAGGCTGAACGGCTTGGTCACGTAGTCGTCGCCGCCGACGGTCAGTCCCATGACCTTGTCCTGCGTGTCGTCGCGCGCGGTCAGGAAGAGGACCGGCGCGTCGATGCCCTCCTGGCGGATGCGGCGCGTGACGGTGAAGCCGTCGATGTCCGGCAGCATGACGTCGAGGATGATCAGGTCCGGCTTCGTGCGTTCGATGACCTCGATCGCCTCGGATCCGGAGGCCGCGGTCTCGACCTCGTAGCCGGCGAAGTGCAGCGAGGCGACGAGGAGTTCGCGGATGGACGGTTCGTCGTCGACGACGGCGATCTTTGCTTCAGTACCTTTGCTCGCGTTCATACCGTTCATCATGGACTCGCCGACTGAAGGTTTCCTGAATGTCCGCTGTGAATTCCGTTCCGCGCCGGCTTGCCCTTGCGGCATGGCGCTCAGCCCCTGTACTTCGCGTGCGGATTGGCGGCGCCGGCCGTCCCCGTCGCGGGCGTGCCGGCGGCGGTCGCGGTGTCTGCGGTGGCCTCGACAGGCGAGTCGTCCGCGTCGGCGTCGGCGTCGCCATCCGCATCGGCGTGCGGCGCATGCTCCCCGTCACGCACGTCCCCGGCGGCGTCGGCGTCGACCTCGCGGCGGCGGCGCACGACGATGACGACACCGACGACGACGGCCGCGAGCGCGACGACGCCGATGACGGCGACGGCGCCGACGATGACGGCCGAATGGGATGTCGCCGTGTCCTTCTCCTTGTCGATGACGTCCATCATGTCGATCGCCGAGCGCGCCCAGTCGGGGCTTTCGCCGGTCTTGACGTCGGTGAGCGGCGCCGAGGCGGCTTCGGAGAGCGCGTCGACGCTCTGCTGGCTGCTGAGCCATTCCTCGGAATCCGGCGAGACGACGACGGCGAGGTTGCCGTCGTTCGTCGCGACGGCGAGCAGCACGGTGTTCGGCGCCGGGCCGAGCGACTGGAGCGTCTGGCGCGCCCAGTCGTCCGGCGGGTCGGTCGAGTTGAACGAGTCGACGTAGATGAGGCGCACCTGCACGCCGGTCCGCTCGCGCGTGTGCGTGATCGCGTCGGAGACCTTCGCGATGTCGTTGCCGAGCAGGTTCTGCGGGTCGAGGATGTAGCCGCTGTTGGGGTCGACGGCCGCGTCGTCGTCCGTCGTCTGCGAAGTCGTCGGCGACGGCGTCGTCTCGTCGGCGATCGCGGCCGGCGCGAAGGCGGCCATGCCCGGAGCCATGGCGAGGACGAAGGCGAGCGCGAGCGCGGCGCAGCGGCGCGCGAGCCGCGTCGTCACGCCGTCGGAGGAATGTGGATGACCGCCCCGTCCGTACACAGGGGTCGTTGCGCCTTGGTTCTCGATTCGCGTTGTCATACATTCCACAGTACCGGTCGGCGGTCACATGCCCTCCGGCGTTCCGCTCCGGCGGGACGGCAGAACACAGGACAACGACGAAAGGAACGGGATCATGCCCCAGTATCAGGTGGATTCGGAACGCATCCAGGCGTCGAGCGCGGCGGTGTGCTCGTCGGTCGCGCAGATCAGGCAGGCGGTGGGCGGCATGTATGCGAACCTCAACGCGCTGCAGGACTGCTGGCACGGCGGCGCGGCGACGCAGTTCGCGTCGCTCGCCGCGCAGTGGCGCGCCGCCCAGCAGCAGATGGAGCGTTCTCTGGAGTCGATCCAGCAGGCGCTCACGCAGGCGTCGACGGTGTACGCCGACGCCGAGCATGTGGCGGCGCGGCTCTTCGCCGCCGGCTGACGCGCCGCCGCGACACGCGGATGACGGCGAGGGGCGACGAAAAAGGTCCCGGCTCCCCATCGGGAGCCGGGACCCATGCACGGTCAGGCGACCGTGCTCATCGCATGGTCGCGGGCGTCGATCAGTAGCCCATGTCCTGGCCAGCGCCGGCGGCCGGAGCCGGTTCCGGCTTGTTCGCGACGACCGCTTCGGTCGTCAGGAACAGACCGGCGATCGACGCGGCGTTCTGCAGCGCGGAACGGGTGACCTTGACCGGGTCGGTGACGCCGGCGGCCATCAGGTTCTCATAGGTGTCGGTCGCGGCGTTGAAGCCTTCGCCCTCGGGCAGCGACAGCACCTTGTCGAGCACGACGTCGCCGGAGAGGCCGGCGTTGTCGGCGATCTGCTTGAGCGGGGCCTCGATGCCGCTGAAGACGATCGCGGCGCCGGTGGCCTCGTCGCCCTCGAGCTTGACGTCCTTCTTGGCCTTCGCGGCTGCCTGCACGAGCGCGACGCCGCCGCCGGGCACCAGGCCCTCTTCGATGGCGGCCTTCGCGTTGCGCACGGCGTCCTCGATGCGGTGCTTGCGTTCCTTGGCCTCGACCTCGGTCGCGGCGCCCACCTTGATGACGGCGACGCCGCCGGCGAGCTTGGCGAGACGCTCCTGCAGCTTCTCGCGGTCGTAGTCGGAGTCGGTGTTCTCGATCTCGGCGCGGATCTGCGCGACGCGTGCTGCGACGTCCTCCTTCGAGCCGCCGCCGGAGACGATCGTCGTCTCGTCCTTGGAGACGATGACCTTCTTCGCGGTGCCGAAGACGGACAGGTCGATCGAGTCGAGCTTGAGGCCGATCTCCTCGGAGACGACCTGGCCGCCGGTGAGGATGGCCATGTCCTGCAGCATCGCCTTGCGGCGGTCGCCGAAGCCCGGGGCCTTGACGGCGCAAGACTTGAAGGTGCCGCGGATGTTGTTGAGGATGAGCGTCGGCAGCGCCTCGCCGTCGACGTCCTCGGCCACGATCAGCAGCGGCTTGCCGGTCTTCATGACGAGCTCAGCGATGTGGACGACGTCCTGCTGCGACGAGACCTTGTTCGACGTGAGCAGGATGTACGGGTCGTCGAGGACCGCGGTCTGGTCGTCGGCGTTGGTGACGAAGTACGGGGAGATGTAGCCCTTGTCGAAGCGCATGCCCTCAGTGAACTCGAGGTCGAGGCCGAAGCGGTTGTTGTCCTCGACGGTCACGACACCGTCCTGGCCGACCTTGTCGAGTGCCTCGGCGATCTTCTCGCCGACCTCCGGATCGGCGGCCGAAATCGTCGCGGTGGCGGCGATCTGGTCCTTCGTCTCGACCGGCTTGGCCGACGCGACGAGCTCCTTGACGATGGCGTCCGAGGCCTTCTCGATGCCGCGGCGCAGCGCGATCGGGTTCGAGCCGGCTACGACGTTCTTGAGGCCCTCGTGCACGAGCGACTGGGCGAGCACGGTCGCGGTGGTGGTGCCGTCACCTGCGACGTCATCGGTCTTCTTCGCGACTTCCTTGACGAGCTCGGCGCCGATGCGCTCGAACGGATCCTCGAGGTCGATCTCCTTGGCGATGGAGACGCCGTCGTTGGTGATGGTCGGCGCACCGTAGGTCTTGTCGAGCACGACGTTGCGGCCCTTCGGGCCCAGCGTCACCTTGACGGTGTCGGCGAGCTTGTCGAGACCGGCCAGCATGCCCTGGCGCGCTTCCTCATCATATTCAATGATCTTTGCCATATGTTCCTCCGCTATGGGATAGATACGTCATTACGACATCACCCGGAACATCGGAGCGGCCGCCGACCGTCAGCTTCCGGCGATCACTCCCATCGCCCGAGTGCTACATCGCAGATTAGCACTCTCGATGCCCGAGTGCCAACACGACATGCTGCACATTGCGCTGTGGGCAAGATATGGGCCGGGCGGACATGCCGGCGCGGCGGGGACGGACGGACGGATACGACAAGGCCGGACGACGTTCCCGCGGGCGGTTTCGTGCGGGTCGTGGTCCGGCCTTGATGGGCCCCGCGGCGAGGCGCTAGCGACCGATCACCGATACCTTCGTCGCGCGGAGCCCCTTCGGCGTGTCCTCCAGTTCGAATTCGACGGCGTCGCCTTCGTGCAGCGTGCGGAAGCCCTCCGACTGGATCGCCGAATAGTGGACGAAGACGTCATCGCCTCCCTCCGCCGTCGTGATGAAACCATAACCCTTGCCAGCACTGAAGAACTTGACGGTTCCCTGTGTCATTTCCCTAATTCTTTCTTTAGCCAAACCATGAAATCGCGATCGGCATGACCCGTGACCTAAAACGTCCCCAATCAACGGGAATCAGACCGTAATCGCAACTACAGTGTAGCCACCCATATGGCCCGGGACGCACCCGGCGGCCCCATGCGTCCCGAATATGGACCGAACGGGGACGAGATCGCCGGCCGGCACGGCGACGAAAGAACGGGTCCGCACACCCGAAGGCGCACGGACCCGTCCGATGGGCCGCGAAGACGGCGCTCACTGCATGAGCACAACGACGACCGGCGCACCGATGCCGGGCGCCTGTTCGACGGTGGCGATGCCGAGCGTGTTGGCGACGGCCTGCGCCGTGGCCAGATCGGCGTCATTCTGGTACCACACGACGGTCTGCCCCGGCAGCGCCATGTCTCCCGGGTTCATCGGCGTGGCGTTCGTGTAACCGTCGGCGACGAGCTTCTGCGCCTCGGTGGACGCGTATCCCTCCTGCGCGGTGCCGTTGACGACGCTGATCGCCGCCGCCTTGTTGACCTGCTGCGACTCCTCGGGCGTCGGCACCTGCGACGACTCGCTCGGCGACGCCGACTCGGAGGGCGACGCCGATGCGTCCGACGAGGCCGATTCGTTCGGCGAGGCCGACGCGTCCGCACCCGCCGAGGCCGTGGATTCGTCCTCCCCCGCCGCCTTCGTCGTCTGCGCGACCTGCGCGCTCGAGCTCGCCGACGACGAGACGCGTCCGCGCAGCAGGTTCGCCGCCTCACCGGAGAAGATGCCCCAGAACAGCACGCCGGCGGCGACGGCGGCGATGATGACGACGACGAAGGGCGTGAGCCTGACGCCCCACGGGCGCGCGCCCCGGTGCACGCCGACCGGGCCCTGGGGCGGGTCGTCGTAGGCGTCCTTCGGGTAGGAGTCGTAACCTTCGCTGTCCTTGCGAGCCATAATGGTCCTTCCGTGTCTTACGAGCGTGTGCGCGACCGGCCAAGGCGCGCGCACGACGTTCCCGCAACTCACTATAACGAACGCACTGGGCACGCCGCAACGCCACCGGCACGCGCCGCGGGTACCCTTGAAGCCATGAGCAGACCATGCAAACCGCTGAACGAATCGATCGACCCGCAATGGGCGCTCGCCCTCGCCCCCGTCGAGGCTCAGATCCACCGGATGGGCGACTTCCTGCACGAGCAGGCCGCCGAAGGCAGGCAGATCCTGCCGGACGCGCACAACATCCTGCGCGCGTTCCGTGTGCCGCCGTTGCGCGACGTCAAGGTGCTCATCGTCGGGCAGGACCCGTATCCGACGCCGGGCTACCCGGTCGGCCTGAGCTTCTCGGTGGCGCCGGACGTGCGCCCGCTGCCCAAGAGCCTGATCAACATATATAAGGAACTGCAGGACGACCTGCATGTGCCGCCGCCGCGCAACGGCGACCTGAGCCCGTGGACGCGCCAGGGCGTCATGCTGCTCAACAGGAGCCTGACCGTCGAGGCGCACCGTCCGAACAGCCATCAGGACAAGGGCTGGAGGCCGGTCACCGACGCGGCCGTCAGGGCGCTCAACGACCGCGTCGACGACGACGGCAGGCCGCTGCCGCTCGTCGCGATCCTGTGGGGACGCAACGCGCAGACGCTCGCGCCGCTGCTGACGAACGCCTTCATCATCGCCTCGGCGCATCCGAGCCCGCTGTCCGCCTCGCGCGGCTTCTTCGGCTCGCACCCGTTCTCGCGCGCGAACGCCGCGCTCGAGGCGATGGGCGCCTCCCCGATCGACTGGACGCTCTAGCGCCCCCGCGCGGGCCGTCGGCACCGGCGCCGGCGGACCGCGCTCAAGCATGGCAAGTACAATGTGCTCTCGAACCTATCCGTACTACAGAAGAGTGCATGCCATGGCCTTGTTCCAACAGCAACCACAGACGCCGCCCGCCGCCCCGCCCGCGGCCCCCAACCATCCGGCGCTGTCCGCCCAGGACGCGGCGCGTGCGCAGCAGCTCGTCGCCCGCATCCGCAACCGTTTCTCGGGCACGCTCGTCGGACAGGACAACCTGCGCGAATCGCTGATCACGACGCTCGTCGCCGGCGGCCACATCCTCATCGAATCGGTGCCGGGCCTGGCGAAGACGACGGCCGCGCAGACGCTCGCTACCTCGGTCTCCGGCACCTTCAAGCGCGTCCAGTGCACGCCCGACCTGATGCCCTCCGACCTCGTGGGCACACAGGTCTTCGACTTCTCGACGCAGCGCTTCTCGACGCAGATCGGCCCGATCCACGCGAACTTCGTGCTCCTCGACGAAATCAACCGTTCGAACGCGAAGACGCAGTCGGCGATGCTCGAGGCGATGGCCGAGGGCGCCACGACGATCGGCGGCCAGCGCATCCCGCTGCCCAAGCCGTTCATGGTCATCGCCACGCAGAACCCGATCGAGGAGGAGGGCACCTTCAACCTGCCCGAGGCGCAGATGGACCGCTTCATGATGAAGGCCGTCATGACCTATCCGACGCCCGAGCAGGAGGTCGCGATGCTCGCGATGCTCACACGCCGCGGCTCCGACACTATCGACCCGACGGCCGTGACGCCGGACGTCGTCTCGATCCCCGACGTCGAGTTCCTGCGCTCCGCGGCCCGCCGCGTCCACGTCGCCGACCCGATCATGCGGTACGCCGTCGATATCGCCGACACGTCACGCGGCGGCGGCCCGAAGCCGGTCCAGGGGCTTGCGTCGCTCGTGCGCCTCGGCGCCTCGCCGCGCGCGTCGATCGCGCTCGTGCGCATCGGCCAGGCCTCGGCGTTGATGGCCGGCCGCGACTACGTGATCCCCGAGGACCTCAAGCGCTTCGCCCATGAGGTGCTGCGCCACCGCATCCTGCTGACCTTCGAGGCGCTCGCCGACGGCGTGACCGCCGACCAGGTCGTCGACCAGATCGTCCGGGCGGTCCCGGTTCCATGATCGACGCCCGCCGACACGAAGACCCGGTGCGCCGGCGCATCGAGGCGCTGGGCACGTCGATGTCGCTGCCGACCGTCGCGCGCGCGCTCGGCGTGCTCGAGGGCGAGCACCGTTCGCCGCGGCGCGGCGGCACCGACGACCTGCTCGACGTGCGCGCCTACGAGATCGGCGACGAGGCGCGCCAGATCGACTGGAAGATCAGCGCGCGCTCCGGCCGCACGATGGTCGTGCAGCGCGAGCGCCGTGTGAGCAGCCGCGTCCACCTGCTGATGGACGCCGGCCGCGAGATGACGGCCACCTGCCCGTCGGGCGAGCATGCGTACGCCGTCGCCGCGAACGCGCTGTGCATGTTCGCGGCGCTGACGCTGCGCCGCAGCGACGACGTCTCCCTCGTCCTGGGCGACGCGTCGCGCATCACGCGCGTGCCGTTCCACGGCGGCTTCGCGCAGTTCGAACGCACGATCGACGAGGCGTCCGAGCGCTCCTGGTCGCATCCGCGCAACCTCGGCGCGCTGCTCGACTACGCGGTCCGCCTGCGCGACCGCGACGCGCTCGTCGTATTGGCGACCGCAGACGGCGCCGTCGGCGACGGCGAGCTGCGCCGCATCCGCCGCATCGCCCAGACCCATCCCTTCGTCCTCATCGACGTCGCCACCGTCAACCCCTTCGCCGCCGAGCCGGTCGCCTCACGCCGCGGCTCGCGCGTCGTCGACGGCGTCAGCGGCCGGCGGGTCCCGGCGTTCCTGACGCGCCGCGCGCTCGCCGACGAGGTCGCCACGCACCGCGCGTACCGCGTCTCGGCACTGCGCCAGGAGCTTTCGCGCGCCGGCGCCCGGCTCATCCACGCCGATTCGAGCGAGGCGATGTTCCATGACTTCGTCCGGTTGATCTCACTGAGTTGTCTGGGCTCGCCCGGCGCGCGCTCGCATCTGCGCGCCGGAGCGACGGCGCCGCGCAAGGAGGTGTCCGTATGAGCCGCCCCGTCATCGCGATGCTGCTGCTCGCCGTCGAATCCGATGAACTGACGGCCGTTCCGGCACCGCGGCTCACGACGCCGCTGTGGATCTGCGCCGGCGTCGCGCTCGCCGTCGCGGCCGTCTGCGTCGCGCTCGCGTTCATGCCGAAGCGCACGCGGACGGCGCGCCGGCCCTCCGGCGCGCACGCCGAAGGCTCCGACAGGCGCGCCTGGCTCGCGCGCATCGACGCCGTCGTGCACGACTACGACGCGCGGAGGATCACGGCCGACGAGGCCTACGCGCGGCTCGCCGCGATCGCTCGCGCCTTCGCATCGGCGAGGACGGGACGCCCGCTCGCCACGCGCACGCTGCGCGACCTCGAACGCGAGCCGCGCGGCGGCGACGCCGGCAACTGGGACGCGCTGCGCATGACGATCGCCGCGCTCTACCCGCCCGAATTCGCCGATGGCGGCCATCCGGACGCGCGCGAGGCGTCGGTCGCGACGGCCGCCGGCTGGGTGTCCGATCTTGTGGAAAGGTGGCGCTGACGATGCTGCACTGGCAATGGCCCTGGGCGATCCCGATCGCCTTCGCCGCGGCATGCGCGATCGGCGCGCTCGCCTTCTGGCTCAACGCGCGCGGCGGCGCCGACCCGGCGGACGCCGAGGCCTGGGACGTCGACGACGGTCTCGAGACCGAGCTGGGCGCGCGGCTGGCGCGCCAATGGCGCCGGCTCAACCGCGCGGCCGCGGCGCTCGTCGCGCTCGCGCTCGCGCTCGCCTGCGTGTTCGCGGCGCGCCCGGCCCAGGTGGACGCCTCCGACGAACGCAGCGCGACGCGCGACATCGTGCTGTGCCTCGACGTCTCCGGCTCGGCGCTGCCCTACGACCGTCAGGTGATCGACACCTACCGTTCGCTCGTCGGGCATTTCCGCGGCGAACGCATCGGCATGAGCATCTTCAATTCGACGTCGCGCACCGTGTTCCCGCTCACCGACGACTACGCGATGGTCAGCCGCCAGCTCGACGAGGCGAGCGCATTGCTCGCCGGCGTCGAATCGCAGGACGACATCGACGACATGACCGACCGGCAGTACCAGCAGGTCTCCGACTGGCTCGCCGGCACGCAGAACCGCAAGAACGCGACGAGCCTGATCGGCGACGGCCTCGTCAGCTGCGCGGCGATGCTGCCCGGCTTCTCCTACGGGCGCTCGTCGTCGGACATGAGCCGCGATGCGTCGATCGTCCTGGCGACCGACAACGTCGTCTCCGGCACGCCCACCTACACGCTCGACGAGGCGCTCGCGATGACGTCGAAGGCGCACATCGCCGTCGACGGCCTGTTCTCCGGCCCCGAGCAGAGCGAGGGCGACGAGGCGACGCAGCAGATGCGCACGCTCATCGAGAGGCACGGCGGCGTCTTCCTGACGCGCGCTGACGGCGATTCGGTCGACGCGCTCGTGCGTTCGATCGACGCGCGGCGCACGAAGGACGTCGAGAACGCAGGCCGCGCCGCATGGACGGACGCGCCGGGCTGGTGGACGCTCGCGCTCGCCGCGCTCGTCGGCGCATGGCTGCTCGTGGCTTGGAGGTTGAGACGATGAACGGATTCACCTTCGCGCCGGCGCTCGGATGGGTCGTCGGCTCCCTGTTCGCGGCCGTGCTCGTCGCGCTCGCCGTCGGCGTCGTCGTGCTGCATGTGCGCCGCCGTGGCGACGAGACGCTCGGCATGTGCGTCAGGCGCGCCGCGATCTGCGTGCTGCTCGCCGTGATCGCATTGACGCCGAGCGTCGCGACGACGACGACGAGCCGCGCCGTGAACGCGACCGACGTTGTCATCGCCGCCGACGTCACCGGCTCGATGGGCGTGTCCGACGCGACCTACGGCGACCGGCGCGACGTCAGCCGCCTCGACGCGGCGAAGGCGGCGATCGACGACATCACGGCGACCTACGCGAACTCGAGCTTCGCGGCCGTCAGCTTCGGCTCGTCGGGCACGCTCGACGTGCCGCTGACGCCTGACGCGGCGGCGATCGACCATTGGGCGTCGTCGCTGCGCGTCGAGCCGACGGCCGCGTCGTCGGGATCGTCGGCGGACGCGGCGATCGACCAGCTGCTGCTGACGCTCAAATCGATCCGCGACGCGCATCCCGACGACCGCATCGTGCTGTATCTGATCACCGACGGCGAGCAGACGATCCCGACGTCGCGGCGCACGTTCTCGTCGCTGCGCCGCTATCTCGACGACGCCTGCGTCATCGGCGTCGGTACCGAGGCCGGCGGCAAGGTGCCGAAGCCGGCGGCCGACGGCGCGGACGGCGGATGGGTCGTCGACCCGTCGACAGGCCAGCCGGGCGTGTCGATCATGGACCGGCGCCAGATCGAGTCGATCGCCGACGAACTGAGCGGGTCGGCGCTGTTCACCGACTCCGGCGGCACCGTCGCCTCGTCGGCGATCGCGAAGGAGTCGCGCCGGTGGCGCGCGACGACGACGGACAAGGAACGCGTGCGCGTCACGCCGGTCGTCTGGCCGCTCGTGCTCGCGCTGCTCGCCGTCATGGCCTGGGAGGCCGGCGCATGGTTCGGCCAGTCGAGGAGGCTGCTGCAATGACCGACGCATCATCCAACGCATCATCCAACGCATCATCCAAACCGGAACGCCGCGCGCGCCGTCTGCCGCTCGCCGCGCGCATCGTACTGCTCGCCGTCGCCGTCGTGGCCGTGGCCGTGGCCGTCTGGTCGCTGTGGAACGTCCACGCCGCCGACGAGAACGCCGACGCCACGGCGACGCTGACGCGCACGATCGACGAGGCGTCGAAGCCCGACGCCGACCTCAGGCGACTGCTCACGCAGCAGCGGCAGACCGACGCGCGCTACGACGCGCTGATGGCGGCGAAGGCGACGCTGCTGCCGCAGCTCGCCACGTCCGTCGAGCGCAACGCCGAGGTCTCCAGGGCGCTGACCGGGCGGATCGAGGACCGCATCGCGCAGGAAGAGCAGGACCGCCAGAACCAGAACGCCGACGGCAAACGCACGCAGGACGCCGAACGCGGCGCCGACCCGGCGCTCGACGAACAGGAACGCCGCAAGCTCGAGGAGCTGCTCAGGAACAACGAGCCGACCGCAGGCGACGACGCCACGGCGACGCAGGACGGCAAGCGCACGCAGCAGGGAGGCACGGCCGGAAACCGCGACGCCAAACCCTGGTAGCGGCGCTCCCCCGCCGGCGCCGGGCGCCGGCGGGGTGCACATCATGCGCATCACGGGCCCGACCGTATCCACAATCGGTGGATGCGGCCGGGTCCTTCCACATCCGCTGTGGATAGAGAAGGCTGTTATCCACACGCCGTGTCGTCCACATTCCGGGGCCGAGCCACCCTTCCGGTCACAACGCCCGATCCGGCTGGACACGGCGGCCGTCCCGGACGTCCAATGGGACCCATGGATACGACACAGCACATCTTGCAGATGGCCGGCCCGTCCCACGGACGCCGGCCGATACGACCGCTGGGCGGCGCGCCGACGCTGATGCCGCCCGCCACGCCGCAGCCGCTGTTCCGGGACGCCGACGGCACGGCGATGCTCGAGGCCGCGATGGCCGACTGCCACCGGATCATGCAGCGGATGGCGCGCGAATGCGCGGCGACGCTCGACGAGGCCGCCGCCTCGCTCGGCGCCGCCGCGATCGACGGCTGGCACGGCACGGCCGCCGAACTCTACCGCGAGCGCATCCGTTCGGCCGGCGCGCAGGCGCGCATCGTGCGCGCGCAGGCCGATCTCGCACCGGCGATGCTGCTGGCGACGGGAGGTGCGCGATGACCGGACGGGTGACATCCTCGGTATACGGCGGCTCCTACGGCGTCGCCGACGACGGCGCCTACCGCGCGGCCTGGGCGCGGCTCGAGGCGGCCCGGAGCACGCTCACGGCATGCGCCGACGCTTGGACGCGCACGGCCTTCGCGCTGTCGACGCGCCAGATGGACGTGCTCGCGCGGCTGCCCGCCGTCGAGGCCGCCGGCGGCGCGGCGGCAGCCTCGGCGGCGCTGACGCACCGCATCACGCGCGCCGTCGACGCCTGCAACGACATCGGCACGATGCTGCGCCGCATCGGCGACGAATGCGGCCGCCTCGCCGACCTCGTCGCACGCGCCCACGGCCTGTACAACGCGGCCGAGTCGGGCAGCCGCAGGCTGACGTCGAAGGCCGTGCAGCTGCTGACGACGCTCAACCCGGCGGCGATGGCGGCGCTCGCCGCCGGCGTCGGCCTGTACGGGGCGTCGGTCGGCCGCGCCGTCGACGGGTCCTGCGGCGCCGCCGACGGCTCCTCCGGCATCGCCCATGCCTCGCATGCCACGGCGTGGATGCAGGAGGGGCTGATGGCCGGCATCGGCGCGCACCTCTCCGGCATCGCCGCTCTCGGCGCACCGGGCGGACTGGCCGGTCCGGGAGGCCTGTCCGCGCTCGGCTCGCTCGGCGACGACGGACGGCACGTCGCCGCGGCGGCCGGCGGCATCGCCGCGGTGAGCGCGCCGGCCAACGACCGGCTGCAGGGCGACCGTCTCGTTGTCGCATGCGTCTCGCCGCTGCCCGACGCGCGCCCGGTGGGCTACGTCGACTCCACCGCCGCGGCGCTGCACGACCTGCGCCGGCTCGGCGCCGCGAACGGCGACGGCGCGCGCACCGGCCTGTCGTACGCGACGATCGCGATCTCGCGCTATGCGCGCGAGGACGGCACGAACGCGTGGCTCGTCACGATCCCGGGCACCGACGGGCAGCCGGATTCGCCCTTCGGGTGGGAGCAGAACGTCGAACTGATGGGCGACGACGCGGTGCGGCGCGCGCGTGCGGACAGCGCGCGCTTCGTCGCCGAGGCGATGCGGCTCGCCGGCGTCGGCGCCGACGACCCGGTCGCGCTCGTCGGGCACTCGCAGGGCGGCATCGTCGCGGCGACGCTCGCGAGCGACTACGTCGACGAGTTCCGCATCGAGCACATCGTGACCGCCGGCTCGCCGATCGCGAACCATCCGGTCGGCGACGACGTGTGGGTGACGAGCGTCGAGATGGAGGACGAGCTCGTCGCCGCGCTCGACGGGGCCGCGAGCCCGCAGTCCGACCGATGGCTGACGGTGCGCGGCGCGCTCGCCGCTGACGGCGACGACGGACGGCTGCTCGCCTCGAGTCCGGTCGACATCGGCGACGGGCCGCTGCCGCTGACGCACGACCTCGCGTTCCACGAGGCCGCGTACGCGAACGCCGCGCAACTCGGCTCGCCGGCGCTCGAGCGGCACGACATGCATCTGCGCGCGACGATCGGGGGCGGCTATCAGGGCACGACGTACTGGCAGGGCCGCATCGGCGACGACACGGACGACGGGCGGCACCGGTGACGGACGCACGGACGGCGCCGGCCGTCTCATGGATGGGACGGCGGTGCCCGCGCGTTCACGGCCCTGCGTAGAGTGAGGGGCATGAAGCTTACCGACATCACCCCCGCCATCGCGCTCACTCCGCTCGATGGCCGTTACCATGCCCAGACCGCCGAACTCGTCGAATACCTCAGCGAGCCGGCCCTCAACCGCGAGCGCATGCGCGTCGAGGTCGAATGGATGATCATGCTCGCCAACGGCTACGCCGGCAACGGATGGAAGCCGATCGTCCCCGGCGTCGAGCCGCTGACCGAACAGGAGCAGGCGTTCCTGCGCGCGATTCCGGAGGAGTTCGGCGCCGAAGGCATCAAACAGCATGCGGCGCACGAGGCCGTCACGCACCATGACGTCAAGGCCGTCGAATACTACATCGACGACCAGCTCGACAAGGCCGCCGACGTGCTCGGCCACCCGACGCAGCTGACCGGACTCAAGACGCTCGTGCATTTCGCCTGCACCTCCGAGGACATCAACAACCTGTCGACGGCCCGCTGCGTCAAGAACGCCGTCGAACGTGTCTGGCTGCCGGGCATCGACGCGATCGTCGACCTGCTCGCCGAGCAGGCGGAGCGCTTCAGGGACCTGCCGCTGCTGTCGCTGACTCACGGCCAGCCGGCGACGCCGACGACGCTCGGCAAGGAGCTCGCCGTCTACGTCTACCGCCTCAACCGCCAGGTCGGCCATGTGCGCGCGCAACAGTACCTCGGCAAGATCAACGGCGCGACCGGCACCTTCGGCGCGCATCTGGCCGCCGTCCCGGACGCCGACTGGATCGACATCTCGCGCACCTTCGTCGAGGACCGCATGGGCCTGACGTGGAACCCGCTGACGACGCAGATCGAATCGCACGACTGGCAGGCGGAGCTCTACGGCACGATGAGCCATGCGAACCGCATCATGCACAACCTGTGCGTCGACGTGTGGATGTACATCTCGCGCGGCGTGTTCGCGCAGGTGCCGGTCAAGGGCGCGACCGGATCGTCGACGATGCCGCACAAGATCAACCCGATCCGCTTCGAGAACGCCGAGGCGAACTTCGAGATCTCGTGCTCGCTGCTCGATACGCTCGCCGCGACGCTCGTCGAATCCCGCTGGCAGCGCGACCTGACCGATTCGACGACGCAGCGCAACATCGGCTCGGCGATCGGCTATTCGGTGCTCGCACTGAACAACCTGCTCGGCGGACTCAAGTCGATCCATCCGAACGAGGCCGTCATCGCGCGCGAACTCGACGAGAACTGGGAGGTGCTCGGCGAGCCGATCCAGACGGCGATGCGCGCCTGCGAGCTCGCGGGACTGCCCGGCATGGAGAAGCCCTACGAGAAGGTCAAGGAGCTGATGCGCGGGCACGAGATCGGCCAGCGCGACGTCGAGGCCTTCATCGACTCGCTCGCCTTCGACGAGGCGACCGCCGCGCGCCTCAAGGCGCTGACGCCGGCGACCTACGTCGGCGACGCCGCGAAGCTCGTCGCCTACGACCGCTGACGCGCGCAACCTTCGACCGGCCGTCGTCCGTCCGCCGCGAGATCCCCCGCATGGATCCGCCGGCGTACGGGCGGCGGCCTTCGCATATCGTGGCCGGCGCCGGACATGTGTCCGTCCGAGCCGGCGCCGTGTCCACGGCGGTGTCCATGCCGGTGTCCGAGCCGGTGTCCGCCGCCGGCGTTTTGGCAGCCGCTCCCCTAGAATGGTAGCGTTCTAAGACGGCAGGACGCGGCGGAGACGACGCCCGCCGGCGCCGTCATCCATGGGAAAAGGACGCCGATGCAAGCATCTGAACAGGAAACGCCGACGACCCGGCCGCACGGCGGCGACGTGCCGGGAACCTCCGACGTCGTCATCGCGGACAACGAGCCGCAACGCGCGCACGTCTTCTCCGACCTGATCCATGCGGCCGCCGCGCTCATCGCCGGCGTGCTCGTCATCGTGTTCGCCGTCTATCTGCGCGGCATCACGGCCGGCGTCGAAAGCGACGCGCACACGGCCGCGCGCGCCCTCGAATGGCTGCTCGACGTGCCCGCATCGTTCCTGCAGCAGCTCATCGTCGTGTACGCCGTCGTCAGCGTGCTCATCCAGCTCGTCGTCAGCCGCGAATGGCTGCGCTCGGCGTGCTCGGTCGGCGCGCTGATGCTCGGCTTCGGCGCCGTCTGGGGCGTCTCCTACCTATTGTCCTCGCAGGGTTCGGCGATCCTCGTCAACTCGCTGCTGTCGACCGGCACGCACGCCGGCACGTCGCTGCTGCCCGACTTCTACGCGGCGATCGGCGCCTTCCTGACGGTGGCGGGACCGCGACGCATGCATTCGACCGTCAAATGGGGCTGGAACGTGCTGTTCGTCGGCGCGCTGCTGCTCGTCATCAGCTCGTGGAACTCCGTCCCCGGCGTCATCGTCTCGATCCTCATCGGCCGCATCGTCGGCCTCGTCATCCGCTTCGCGATCGGCACGCCGAACTCGGGCGCCTGGGGCGTCCACGTCGTCACGGCGCTGCGGCAGATCGGCCTCGACCCGGTCGAGCTGCGGCTGCGCGACGCCGACGACGCCCATGACGGCATCCTGCACGCATCGCTCGAGGACGACCTCGTCGAGAACTCGCGCATCTACTCGTGCCGCACGAAGGACGGCGCACGCTACGTCGTCTCCGTCCTCGACAACCAGCTGCACGTGACCGGCTACCTCAACCAGCTGTGGCAGCTCATCCGCCTAAGCGGCGTCGCCGTGCGCCACGACCGTTCCGCCGTCAGCGCGACGCACCACCATTTCGCGATGCTGCTCGGACTGCGCAACCTCGGCCTCGCCTCGATGCGCCCCTACGGCGTCGTCGATTCGGGCGAATCGTCGATCCTCGTGCTCGACCGCGACTCGGCGCTGCGCCCCGCCGACCTCGCCCACCTCGACGACGACGCCGTCGCCGGATACATGACCTATCTGCGGCGCGCGCACCGGCGCGGCTACACGCACCGGCGTATCACGACCGACGTCCTCGCCCGCACCGGCCACGGCGCGCCGGTCATCGCCGGCTGGCAGAACGGCGACGACGCAAGCTCGCCGGCCAACGTCTCGCTCGACAAGGTGCAGCTGCTCGCGCTGTGCTCGGCGCTCGTCGGCATCGAACGCACATTGCGCGTCGCGCGACGCGTCTGGGGCGACGAGACGCTCGTCAACCTGATTCCCTTCGTGCAGAAGGCCGCCGTGCCCGCCTCGACGCGCACGCTCGAAGGCTGGAGCAAGACGCTGCTCGAGGACCTGCGCAAGGCCATGGGCGCGCTCGCGCCGGAGGAGGTCTCCGAATCACTCGAACAGGTGACGCTCTCGCGCTTCAGCGCGCGCTCGTTCTTCGCGCTCGCGCTGCTCGTCGTCGCCGTCGTCGTCATCATCACGCAGATGAACCCGAGCGAGATGATCAAGGCGGCGCGCGACGCGAACATCTGGATGGCGCTCGTCGTGCTGCTGTTCAGCTTCCTCGCCTGGGTCGGCTCGGCCGTCTCGCTGGGCGGCTTCATCGACCGCGACAAGCGCCGTCCGCTCGGCATCCTGTTCTCGCAGATGGCCGCCGGCTTCACCGCCGTCTCGATGCCCGCCGGCATCGGCCCGGCCTTCGTCAACCTGCAGTTCCTGCGCAAGAGCGGCTACCGCAACACCGTCGCCACGGCGATCATGAGCGCCGTCTGGGCCGTGCAGGCCGCCGTCACCGTGCTGCTGCTCATCGTCATCGGCATCTTCACCGGCCGCAACTCGCTGTCGAGCATGGTGCCGACGAACACGTTGATCATCGTCATCGCCGCCGTCGCGCTCATCGTCTCGGTCGCGATGGCGATCCCGCCGGTGCGCAAGAAGGTGACCGACAAATACCTGCCGCTCGTCAAGTCGTATGCGCGCAGCCTGCTCGAGACGCTGACGCAGCCGGCGAAGCTCGTCGTCAGCGCGGCCGGCGGCCTGCTGCTCAACATCGCCACCGGCTTCGGCTTCTGGGCGGCGCTCGAGGCCTTCGGCTACTCGACGAACCCCTTCGAGACGACCTTCATCTTCCTGCTGGCGAACACGCTCGGCTCGGCCGTGCCGACGCCGGGCGGCCTCGGCGCCGTCGAGGCCGCGCTGTCGGTCGCGTTCACGGCCGTCGGCGTGCCGTCGACGATCGCAATCTCGGCGACGCTCGTCTACCGCCTCGGCTTCTACTGGCTGCGCATCCCGGTCGGCGCGCTCGCGATGAAATGGCTCGATAGGCACAATCTGATCTGATTTCGCCCCCGAAGGCGGCCCGAAGGGCGCCGAACGCGAAAAAAGTTCCCAAAACCCTTACGAAACGCCGCTTTCACCATATTTATGCGCTAAGATTCATTACTGAACATGTGGTTGAGACGTGCAATGGGCTCAACCCCTGAACCAAGAAGGATGCTCACATGGCATACAACAAGTCTGATCTCGTCACCAAGATCGCTCAGAAGTCCCACCTGACCAAGGCTCAGGCTGAGGCCGCCGTCAACGCATTCCAGGATGTGTTCGTCGAGGCCATGAAGTCCGGCGAAGGCCTGAAGCTGACCGGTCTGTTCTCCGCCGAGCGCGTCAAGCGCGCCGCCCGCACCGGCCGCAACCCGCGCACCGGCGAGACCATCGAGATCCCGGCGACCTACGGCGTGCGCATCTCGGCCGGCTCCCTGCTGAAGAAGGCCGTCACCGAATGATCGGCTGACCATGCCGCATCGACCGATGAAGCCCCCGACCAACGCTGGTCGGGGGCTTCATCGTATTCGTCGCCCGGTCGCATCCGCGCGTTCATACGGCCATGTCGGCGCCGGTGCCACACGCCCCGTCGATCAGGGCGAGCAGCCTCGCGTACCGCTCGTCGCCGACGGCGTCGAAGGGGTCGAGGATCATGACGTCGTCCTTCACCGGCGCCGTGAGCCGCAGCTGCGTCCAGTCGCAGGACCATGCCACCGGCGCCGCCTCGGCGTGCGCGACGAAGGCGCCGCGCAATACGGCGCGCGTGCCGGCCGGCGGCGTCGTCACGGCCCGTTCGATCCGCGCGTCGTCGCACAGCGCGCGCATCATGCCATGCCTCGTGAGCGAGGCGAACAGCGCGCCGCTGGCGATGTCGTGGTAGTCGAGGTCGAGCTGTGCGAGGCGCATCGGGTCGACGGCGCCTCGCGCGGCGAGCCGGGCCGCGAAACGGCGCTTGCACGCCCAGTCGGCGCGGTCGGCGAGCCCTGCCCCCTCGTCGTCGTAGGCGAGCGTCTCGATGCCGCGCTCCCATTCGCCGAGCACGTCGTCGAGCGTCATGAGCGGGTCGCCGTCGAGGGACGCGGCGACCTCGTCGCGGCGCATGCGCACGAAGCGCAGCACCGCGCCGAGCACGCGCCGCTGCAGCGCGAGCGGGGTCGTCGTCGTGCCGTCGGCCAGGCGCAGCGCCGCGCGCGGACCGTCGGCGTCGACGGCGAGGTTCGCCTCGACCGGGTCGGCGAGCGCGATCGATTCGAGCCCGGTCTCCTCGCCGTGCCGCGCGCCCCATTCCATCAGGCACAGCACGAGATGCGTCGTCGCGAGCTTCATCGTCGTCGCCCACTGCGAACGGTTCGAGTCGCCGATGATGACGTGCAGGCGGCGGAAGGACTCAGGGTCGGCATGCGGTTCGTCGCGCGTGTTGATCATCGGCCGCGAGCGCGTCGTCGCCGACGAGACGGTCTCGTCGACGAAGGCCGCGCGCTGCGTGACGTGCCAGCGGACGCCGTCGAAGCGGCCTGCGCCGGTGAGGATCTGGCGGGTGATCAGGAACGGCAGCAGCTGCGTCTCGATCTGGCCGAGCGCGACGCCGCGGCGCACGAGGTAGTTCTCGTGGCAGCCGAAGGAGTGGCCGGCGCTGTCCGCGTTGTTCTTGAACAGATGGATCGTCGCGCCCTGCCCGAGCGTCGCGCGCAGGCGGCGCTGCGCGTCGAGCGCCAGATCGCGCATGATGTGTTCGCCGGCGGCGTCGGCGAGCGTCGCGTCGCCGGGCGTGCGCGCCTCGGCGGTTGCGTATTCGGGGTGCGCGCCGACGTCGAGGTAGAGCCGCGAGCCGTTGGTCAGGTAGGTGTTCGTCGCGCGCACGCGTTGCATGATCGGCTGGAACATCATCATCGCGACCTGTCCGGCGTCGCAGGGCCGCGACGCGCCGGTGACGCTCAGTCCATATTCGGTCTCGATGCCGAAGATGCGCGCGAAGTCGTCGAGATGCGCCGACGGGCGCGCGCCGACGCGGCCGCGGTTGCCGCTGTCGTGCAGCTGCGGCATCACTGGCCGCCCTTCTGCACGAATCCGCTGACGTATTCCTCGGCGTTCGTCTCGAGCACCATGCCGATGTCGTCGAGGATCGCGTCGAGGTCGTCAATCGCGGCGTCAGCGGCCGTCCTATGTGTGGTCTGCGCGCCAATCGCGGCGTCGTCCTCGTGCTGCTCGTCGTGCGCCATCGACTGGCTGTGCTGTTCCTGTGGCATCGTCGTTCCTCCCTCGTCCGGGTTTTCGTGATCCGGTTGCCACACTACTGCATCGGCTGCATCGGCCGCTCCGATCGCATCGTCATCGGCGTCGAGGCCGTCTAGCGCGCCGGCTGCGACGAGTCTGCGGCCGCACCGCCGGGCGCGTCGCCGAATGTCCCGTCGGATTCATCGCCGGTGTCCCAGGATTCGACGAGGTAGGGCTTGAGGTCGTCGAGGATGAGGCCGTTCGTGGCGACGAGGTTGTTCTCGCTGCGCCAGTGGATCAGGTCGCCGCGCCAGTTGCTCAGCTGGCCCTGCGCCTCCCACAGCACGACGGCGCCGGCGGAGAGCGCCGGCACGTCCCATTTGTGCAGATGCGGCTCGAAGTAGGCGTCGTAGGTGCCGTCGGCGACCTTGCACAGGTCGAGCGACGACGGCCCGATGCGCTTCATGTCGGCCGGGCGGCCGGCGATGTCGCCGACGACCTTGAGCGCGTGGCGCGCCTCGTCGGACTTGAACGACATGCCGAAGCCGATGACCGAGCCGTCGAGGCTCCTCGTCGTCGACGGCATGATCTTCTCGCGCTTCTCGCCGAGCGGCGTCGCGCGCATGCGGATCGCGCCGCTGCGGCGCGCGGCGATGTAGGTCAACTGCAGCGCCGGCGCGTGCACGACGCCGAGGATCGGCTGCGCGGAGCCGAACTCGTTGAACTCGAACAGCGAGACGGTGACCGACCATTCGGCCATGTTGCGCGTGTAGTTGATGACGCCGTCGATGCCGCCGATGCACCAGTAGCGGTCCCCCGCATGCCATTCGTCGCTGCGTTCATCCCAGCGTCCGTTGAACGGGTCCACATAGGTGAGCCTGTTGTAGATGAACTGGGTGAGGCGTCCGTCCAGTTCGAGTCCATGCGAATAGTCGCGCGCCGCCGTGCTCACCTCGGTCAGGCTGCGTGGCGTCACCTGGTTGCTGAGCGCATGCTCGCCGGCGTCCTGGGCGATGCGGGCGACCTGCATCGCCAGGTCGCGCAGTTCCATCGTCATCGTGCCCGTCCTCGTTTCTCGTCGTTTCCCGTCGGTCGCTTCCTCGCGGCGCCGTCGTGGTCTCGTGTCCGCGGCGCGCGGCGGGCGACTTGGTCCCGTCTGTCCCTTCGATGCACCGGCTCCGCGATACGGCCGAAGCGCGACGGCGCAACATCAGTACAACGTTTGCATAGGTGTCGATGCCATCATACCGCATTCCGGGCGTCGCCGTCTCGCGGCCGCGGCGCCGGCGTGGCACCGAGCGCGCGCACGGCGCCCCATGCGTCGTCGGCGCCGGCGAGCACCTCGGCGCAGGCCTCCTGCGTGAAGGCGTGCGGGTCGCTCATGTCGAGCGTCCACTGCCGCCCGTCGGCGTCGTCGCGTGTCGTGACGTGCGTCCACGATACGGCGCGCAGCTGCTCGGGCCAGCGACGCACAAGCGTTCCGCGCAGCCACGCGCGCGTGTCCGCGGGCGGCGTGTCCACGGCCTGCGCGATCTCGTCGTCGCTCGCCGTGCGCTCGGTGCGGCCGCGCAGCCGCGCATAGATCGACTCGGATTCGTCGAGGCTCGCCCAGCGCAGATCGATCGCCTGCAGCCGCGGGTCGGCCAACGCCCGTTCGAGCGGCTCGTCCGGGTGCAGCCGGCGGCGCATCCGTTCGACGAGCTGCCATTTGAGCAGCCATTCAAGACGCCCCGCCTCGGCCATAGACTGCAAACGTTCGCCATCGTCGGCGTGGCGGATGGCGGCCACGTCGAGCAGCGCCTGCTTCCACATCGCCATGACCGACCTCGTCTCGCGGTCGGGCCACACCGGCTCGCCGCGCGTGTCGGTGCCGTGGACGGCGGCGGCCGTCTCGTAGACGAGCGCGTTGAGCATGACCTGGATCTGCCATGCCGTCATCGTGCCGCCGTGCGCCAGCGCGAGCGGCTCGGCGAGCGTCAGGTCGTGCGAGACGCGGTGCATCGCGTCGACCGGGTCGGCCAGCCGCAGCTGTTCGAGCCGCGAGGCGACGTCGATGCCGGCCTCGTCGGCGTGTTCAAGCGTCCACAGCAGCATGCTCGTCGTGCCGAGCTTGAGCACGCGCGGCACGTCCATGCGGTTCGCGTCGCCGACGATGACGTGCAGCCGGCGCATGTCCGCCGGCGCGTGCGCCTCGTCGCGCGTGTTGACGATCGGCCGGTCGAAGGTCGTCTGCAGCGCGACGTTCATATGGAAGTAGTCGGCGCGCTGGCTCAGCTGGTAGCCAGCCCGCTCGCCGCGCTCGCCCAGGCCGATCCTGCCCGAGCCGACGTACTGCTGGCGGGTGACGAAATGCGCCGTCATCATCGCGGCCGTCGCGTCGAAGGGCACGTCGCGGCGCATCAGGTAGTTCTCGTGCGAGCCCCAGCTCGCGCCCTTGCCGTCCACGTTGTTGCGGTAGAGCCGCAACGTGCCGTCGTCGAGCCCTTCGGCGTTCGCGTGCTCGGCGGCGCGGCGCATCAGCACGTCGCCGGCCGTGTCGTAGGCGACGGCCGTGAACGGGTCGCAGGTCTCCGGCGACGAGTATTCCGGATGCGCATGGTCCACGTAGAGCCGGCCGCCGTTGTCGGCGAGCACGTTCGTGATCTGCCGCTGCGGCTCGTCGGTGAGCATCTCCGGGCGTGCCGCGGCGCGTTCGAGCCGCCGGCCGCGCATGTCGTTGACCGGGTCCTCCTGCCGGTAGTCCCAGCGGATCCGGCGCGCGTCGCCGTCCGCTCCGGCGCCCGAGATGACGTCGAAGGACCACCGCACCGGATTGCCCCGATCCGCCATGACCGCGTACTCCGTCTCGGTGCCGACCACCCTCCTGACGCTCATGCCCCTGTCCTTTCCGGCCGGCGCGTGCGATACGCCGCGTCCGCCTCGTTGCCGTCGCCGTCGTCGATGCCGTCGGCGCGCCGCAGCTCGACGACGCGGCCGTCGCCGAGCGCGTTGACCTTCGCCCACTGCGCGGCGTCGACGCCGGCGAGCGTGTCCCGCACCGAACGGTATTCGTCGTCGACGGCCGCCGCGACCATCGCCGCGTCGAGCGCGACCGGTTCGCCGCCGCCGACGCTCGCCTTGACGGCGGCCGTCTTGGCGCGGTCGACGATGTTGCGCAGCATCGCGCCGGAGACGACATCGGCGAGTGCGATCGCGCGGCTCGAGCCGTCGTCGAGGACGGCGCGGCCGAGCCTGCGCGCGCCGTCGCGCCGGTAGACGTCGTCGACGAGCATATGCGCGAGCGCGGCGGCGTCGACGCCGTCGGCGTACGGCAACCGCGGCGTCAGGTAGCGCGCCACGATCGCGAGCGCGGCGTCCCTGTCCGGACGGTCGACGCGGATCTTGACGTCGAGCCTGCCCGGGCGCAGCACGGCCGGGTCGATCATGTCGACGCGGTTCGACGCGCCGATGACGATGACGTTGTCGAGCCGTTCGACGCCGTCGAGTTCGGCGAGGAACTGCGGCACGATCGTCGTCTCGACGTCCGACGAGACGCCCGAGCCGCGCGTGCGCAGCAGCGCGTCCATCTCGTCGATGAAGACGATGACGGTCTGCCCGGCGGCGGCGCGTTCGCGCGCGCGGTCGAACAGCAGGCGGATGAGCCGTTCCGACTCGCCGACGTATTTGTTAAGCAGCTCCGGCCCCTTGACGGCGAGGAAGACGCCGCGCGCGCCCTCGCCGGCGAGTTCGTGCGCGATCGCCTTCGCGATGAGCGTCTTGCCGTTGCCAGGCGGCCCGTACAGCAGCACGCCCTTCGGCGGCGTCAACCCGTAGGCCGCATACAGGCCGCGGTGTTCGAACGGCAGCTGCACGGCGTCGCGGATGCGCGCGATCTGGGCATCGAGTCCGCCGATGTCGCCGAAGGAGACGTCCGGCGTCTCCTCGAGCAGCAGCTGCGCCGTCTCCTCGCGCGGCACCGTCGCGACGGCGAAGTGGTTCGACGGGTCGACGACGACGCGGTCGGCGCAGGTCAGCCGCGCGTCGCGCAGGTCGCGGGCGCGGCGCACGAGACGGCGGTCGCCGGAGGCGTCGACGACGATGAGCCGGCCGTCGTCGAGCACGTCGTCGACGGCGCGCACGGCGCCGACGCCTTCGGCGGTCGCCGTCGCGACGACGACGAGGTTCTCGTCGAGCAACAATGTCATGCCCGCCTCGAGGCGCGCGGCGTCGACCTGCGCGGCCACCGGCACGACCATGCGGCGCGCGCCGTGCATCACCTCGACGCTCGCGTGGCGCACGCCGTGCCCGTCGATGCGGCTGTCGTGCAGCCGCAGCATCGTCGCGAAGCCCAGCGGCGGGCGCGTGAACTGCTCGAGCTGCGACTTCGCCTTGGCGAGTTCGTCGGTCGCGCGCCGCAGGGCGGCCGCGAGCGCATGGTTCTTCGCCTGCAACCGGTCGGCGTGCGCGGCGAGATCCGCATGGGTTTCGGGGGAATCGGCCGAAGGAGCGGCTGAGGCATCAAAGCCGGCCATGGCATCGCCGGCAACGTCTGGTTCGTGCATCTCCACCTCGTCATGCGCTTCGTCCGATCTGTGCCCGGCGGCGTCGCGCGGACGGCTCCGGCGAAAGCGCATGCATGGAAAACGGCCGGACGGCGTCCGCCGCCGCATCGGGCGTCGCCCGGAAGGCGACCCATACCCAGTGTAGCGGAAGCGCGCCGTCCGGCCCTGACTTCAACGCGTAGCGCGTACCGCCATGCTACCCGTCGATGCGCGAGGCGCGGCGCTCGCGTATCAGATTACGAATCCAGCGCACGGCGAAGAAGACGAGGACGGCGGCGAAGACGACGATGATGACGTCCTCGAACACGTTGAGCACGCCGAGGATCGAGCACCACCGGTCGCCGAGCATGTAGCCGGCGGTGACGAGCACGGTGTTCCACACGGCCGAGCCGATGAAGGTCCACAGCGAGAACTGGGCGAAGTTCATCCGGTTGAAGCCGGCCGGGATCGAGATCAGCGAGCGCACGACCGGGATGACGCGGCCGAGCAGCACCGACCAGGTGCCGTATTTCGTGAACCAGCGGTTCGCCTTGTCGACGTCGTCGCGGCTGACGCCGGGGATGCGGTCGGCGGCGCGGTGGATGCGGTGCAGCCCGAACCAGCGGGCGATGCCGTAGAGCGCCCATGCGCCGAGCAGCGAGCCCATCGTCGCCCACAGGATCGCGGCGACGAGCCCCATGCTGCCGCGCGCCGCCGTGAATCCGGCGAGCGGCAGGATGATCTCGCTAGGGATCGGCGGGAAGATCGATTCGAGCGCGATCGCGAGCGCGACGCCGACGCCGCCGACGGTCTCCATCAGCTGCACGAGCCACGAGGTCATCGAGCCGATGAGGCCGTCCGAGCTCGTCGCGCACTGCAGCTGCTCATCGACCGGGATCTGGGAGAGAATCATCGAAAAACGCATTGCGCCATTGTCCCAACGTTTTTCGACAATCGTCACTATGAGCCCAATACCTTTGCAAATCCTTGACGACACGCCCGCAGCCGACACGCCCGCGGACGGTCTGCCGACGCTGCGCCGCCCCGGCCTGCTCGTCATGGACGTCGACTCCACGCTGATCGACGAGGAGGTCATCGACGAGCTCGGCGAGGCCGCCGGCGTCGGCGAACGCATCAGCGCGGTGACGGCGCGCGCGATGAACGGCGAGCTCGACTTCGCCCAGGCGCTCGACGCGCGCGTCGCGTTGCTCGAGGGACTGCCGACGTCGATCTTCGACGACGTCTACCGCAGGCTGCATTTCACGAACGGCGCACTGCAGCTCATCGACGAGCTGCACCGGCACGGCTGGAAGGTCGGCGTCGTCTCCGGCGGCTTCCATGAAATCGTCGACCGGCTCGCCGAGGCGGCCGGACTCGACTACCGGATCGCGAACCGCCTCGAGGTGGACGACGCCTCGCACACGCTCACCGGACGCGTCGCCGGCCCGATCGTCACGAAGGACGTCAAACTGCGCGCGATGCGCCGGTGGGCGGCCGCCGACGGCGTCGACGCCGCGCAGACGGTCGCCGTCGGCGACGGCGCGAACGACCTGCCGATGATCGACGCGGCCGGGCTCGGCATCGCGTTCTGCGCGAAACCAGCCGTGCGCGCCGCCGCGCCGCACACGATCGACGAGCGCGACCTGACGCGCGTCCTCGACTACCTGCGCCGCTGATCCGCCGGCGTCGCAGACGAATCAGTCAGCCGCGCGCGGCGTGCGGAGCACGGCATACGAAGCGGTCGGTCGCATCGATCACCGATGCGACCGACCGCTTCGTCGTTCGGGGCATCGCCGACGCCCCATCACACGCCAATCGGAAACCGCGCTCAGTCGAGGAACGCGCCGGCGCCCAGATGCGCGCCGCGCGCCCATTCGGCCGCACCCATCTCCTTCTTGCCCTGCGCCTTGACGAGCTGCAGCTCGAGCGCCTCGGTGCTCGTGCCGACCCAGACATGATGCTTCGTGATGTGCAGCTCGCCGGGCTTGAGGCCTTCGGGGACCTCGACGCTTTCGCGCAGCTCGGCGCTCGCCGGCGACGCCTTCGTCACATGCAGCGTCGTCGGCGCGAGCGCGTCGCCCTGCACATGCAGGTCGCACCATGCGCCGGGCAGCGGCGTGCATGCGCGGATCTGGCGGTCGAGCGCGAAGACCGGCACGTCGAAGCGCATATGGGCGTCGTCGTGCGAGATCTTCGCGGCCACCTCGAAGGCGCCGGCCGGCTGCTCGACCGGCGTGATCTGGCCTTCGGCCATGCCTTCGAGCGAGGCGGCGAGCAGATGCGCGCCGTCCTCGGCGAGACGGTCGAGCAGTTCGCCGGCGTTCTCGTGCGCGCCGATCTCGACCGTCGACTGCGCGAGCACCGGGCCTTCGTCCATGCCCTTCGTGACACGGAACACCGATGCGCCGGTCACCGATTCGCCGGCCCAGATCGCGCGCTGCACCGGCGCGGCGCCACGCCACTGCGGCAGCAGTGAGAAGTGCAGGTTGTACCAGCCCATCGGCAGCGCCTCGAGCACCGGCTCCTTGAGGATCCTGCCGTAGGCGACGATCGCGGCGGCCTCGGCGCCGGTCGCCTTGAGCGCGGACAGGAAGACCTCCTCGTTCGGGTCGCATTCCATGACCGGCAGCCCCAGTTCGAGCGCCGCCATCTTGACCGGGCTCGCCATGAGCCTGCGGCCGCGGCCGGTCGGGGCGTCGGGGCGCGTGAGCACGGCGACGACCTCGAAATGCTCGGTGTCCTTCGCCAGCGTCCTCAACGACGGCACCGCCACCTCCGGCGTGCCCGCAAACAGTACTCGCAGCATCCTCACGTCCTCCTTGTCCGTTCGTCCGTCCATCGACGG
This sequence comes from Bifidobacterium choerinum, assembly GCF_000741135.1. GTDB lineage: Bacteria > Actinomycetota > Actinomycetes > Actinomycetales > Bifidobacteriaceae > Bifidobacterium > Bifidobacterium choerinum. The sequence continues at coordinate 61,397 of NZ_JGYU01000001.1, forward strand.
TCCATGACGTCGTCATCACGGCGTCCCGCCGCACGGCGGACGGCGCCGACCGTCCCCCATCGTAGTCGACACGGCCGGCAGTACCGGCCGTGTCGCCGTCAGCTGAGCGCTACAGCAGGTCCTTCGGGTCGACGCGGAAGCGCAGCTCGCCGAACTCGCGCGCAGCGACATGACGGGCGACGGCAGTGCGCAGCCGCGTCGCCAGTTCGGCGCGGCGCGCATGCGCGACGAGCACGACCGCCTTGACGCGGTCGCGCATCTGCTCGAGCTCACGCGAGTCGACGGTGCGTTCGGGCGGGATCGGCACCGGGCCGAGCACCGTCTGGAACTCGTCGTCACACAATCGCAGCGTCGCCCAATCGCCGCCGGAGGCGACGCCGATGCGCCGCAGCGTCTCGGCTACGGCGTTGCGCTGCCCCCACACGCAGGCCGCGCTCACGGCCGGCGGCAGCCCGGCCTCGCGTCGCTGCGCGAGTTCGGCGGCGGCGAGGATACGCGGGTCCCACGTCATCAGCGACTGCGCGATCACCGGGTCGGTCTCGCCGATCAGCAGCCCCGCTCCCCCGTCGGCGCGCGGCGCGCACAGCGCCATCGCGCGCATCCAGTCGCGCAGCACGTCGATGTAGGCGTCGATGCTCTGCCGGTACAGGCTCGTCCATGCGTCGAGGATCGCGACGGCGCGGTAGGCGCCCGCGCGCACATGCGGCTCCGCGCCGGGCGTCGCGATGACGATCGCCGGCGCGTCGGCGACCTGTTCGACGACGCCCTGCGGCTGGTGCGGGCTCGACAGGACCATCGGCACGCCACGGAACAGCCCCTGCAGCTCCTGCGCGGTGCCGGCAGCGCCGACGCGCACGACGCGCATGCGCTCGCCGCCGCAGTGCGGGCAGTGCCAGTCGACGGCCGGCGCCCCGCACCAGCGGCAGCGCGGCGTGCCGGTCGGTCCGCCGCGTTCGAGCGGCCCGGTGCAGCGCAGGCAGCGCGCCTGACGCAGGCAGCGCGCGCACACCAACGATTCGCTGATGCCGTCGGAGGGGATCGAGAACAGGACCGGGCCGTGCTCGAGCGCGGCCGACAGCACGCGCACGGCGGTGTGCGGCACGCGCGCGCGCGATGCTCGGATCGGCGAGACGTGCGAGTTCGTCGCGGTTGAGCCAGCGCACCGGCGGCGCGGCGGCGCGCGCGACGTCACGGAAGGGCACGATCGCGGCGCTCGGTCCGCTCACGGCGACCGGCATCGCCGTCGTGTCCTCGCATTCCCATTGGCTGAGCACGCTGCGCGCATAGGCCATCGCGACGAAGACGCCGTCGTGCAGCCGCGCGCGCAGCCGGCACACGCCGCGTGCGTTCGCGTACGGCATCAGCCCGTCGGCGTACTGGTAGGCGCCGTCGTCGAGCACGGCGAACAACGCGGGGCCCGTCACCGGCGCGTACATCGCCGCGCGCGTGCCGACGACGCAGCGCACACGCCCCGACGCGACGGCGAGGTAGGCGCGGTAGCGTTCGGCGGGGCCGAGCGAGCCGCTGAGCACGGCCACGTCACCGCCCCAGGCTTCGCCGCCCGGACCTTCGCCGTCGGGCGCGAAGGCGGTCAGTCCCGCGCCCTCGAGTGCACGCATGACCTCCCACACCTCGCGCATCGACGGCATGACGAGCACCGCCGACCTGCCGTGCGCGAGCGCCGACGCCGCCATCCACGTGAGGTCGGCGCACGCCGAGCCGGCGACGGCGTCGACGACGAAGGACTGGAAGCGTTCGCCGGCGAGCGCGTCGGCGAGGACCTGCGCCCGCTCGTAGCGGCGCGCGAAGTCGGCGCCCATCGCCTGCGCGGCGGCCGCGCGCGCGCCGGCGTCGGCGCGCGTGTCCGGTCCGTCGGCGAGGTTCGCCATCTCCTTGTCGACGGCGGCGATGCGCTGCGGCAGCGCGACGCGCACGATGTTCGCGCAGGTGCCGCCGTAGGCGTCGGCGATCGCAGCGACGTCGCGGCGCATTTGGCCGCCCATGACAACGCCGCTGAGCACGCGTTCGATGTAGCGCAGCGCCGACGGGTCGGTGTCGCTGTGCTCGACGCGCTCCCAGATGATGCCGGAGACGCGCTGGCCGCCGAAGCGTACGCGCACGAGGCAGCCGGGGCGCGCGGCCTCGGAGAGGCGTTCGTCGATCAGATAGTCGAAGCAGCGTCCCAGATGGGTGGCCTGGATGTCGAGGACGACGCGCGCGACCGGCAGCCGCACGGCCGGCGTGTGCGCGGCCCCGCCGCGGGGACGCCGGCGGCGCGGCTGCATGCCGTCGAAGGTGGGTTGCGTCGCATCGCTCGTGCTCATGGCTCCCAGTGTAACGACCCCGCGGAGGCGGCCGCCGCCGGCGTTGCGCTCAGTGGCGCGGCCACCACGGGCGCAGCGGGTAGACGTCGGTGCCGTTGTCCTCCGGCTTGACGGCGAGGAACTGGTGGATCTGGATGTGGTTCATCTCGAAGTTGTACGCGCATCCGGCCATGTACAGGCCCCACAGGCGGGCCTTCGGCTCGCCGACGAGCCTGACGGCCTCGTCCCAGTGCGCGGCGAGGTTCTCGTTCCAGCGGTGCAGCGTCAGCGCGTAGTGCTGGCGCAGGTTCTCCTGGTTGACGACCTCGAAGCCGGTGTCCTGGATGACCATCTCGATCTCGGCCGGGCTCGACAGTTCGCCGTCGGGGAAGATGTAGCGGTCGATGAACTCGCCCGCCTTCTTGCCCTGATGCGAGTTGCAGCGCGTGATCTGGTGGTTGAGCAGCTTCGCGCCCGGCTTGAGCTTGTCGTAGATCTCCTTGAAGTACGACGGATAGTGCTTGTGGCCGACGTGCTCCATCATGCCGATCGAGCAGATCGCGTCGAAGTCGCCTTCGGGCACGTCTCGGTAGTCCATCAGCCGCACCTCGGCGAGGTCCTCGAGGCCCTCGTCGCGGATCCAGCGCTGCGCCCATTCGACCTGCTCCTCGGAGAGCGTGACGCCGAGCACCCTGATGCCGCGCCTGGCGGCCTCGATCTCCATCGAGCCCCAGCCGCAGCCGATGTCGAGCAGGCGTTCGCCGGGCCTGAGCGCAAGCTTGTCGAGGATGAGGTCGAGCTTGGCCTTCTGCGCGGCCTCGAGCGACGTGTCCGGGGAGTCGAAGACGGCGCAGGTGTAGGTCATCGACGGGCCGAGGAACAGCGCGTAGAAGTCGTTCGACTGGTCGTAGTGGTAGCTGACCGTCGCCGCGTCGCCGGCCTTCGAATGCGGCAGCAGCCCCTCGGTCAGGCGACGCAGCCTGCCTGGGCCTTCGATATCCGGCGCGGCGGGGCGGCGGATGCCGTGTGAGGCGACCGAGGCGAGCGCGTGCGCGAGCTGCGCCGGGTTCGGCATGCGCAGATACGGCTTGACGGCCACGAGGTCACCGAAGAGCCGGTACGGGTTGCCGGGCACGAGCTGCGGTGAGTCGATGTCGCCCTGCAGGTAGGCGCGCGCCAGGCCGAGTTCGCCGGGCGCGTTGACCATATGGTAGACGGCGCGCGCGTTGTTCACGCTGATCGTGACCGGCGCGTCCGGGTCGCCGAAGCTCGATCCGTCGAAGGCGGTCACATGGATCGGGGCGTCCGGTTTGACGAAGAGCTCCACCATCTGCGCGACGGTCATCGATGCCATTGTTCGTTCCTCCTCTGTGCGTGTCCGGCCGCGTCCTGTCGCGGCGCCGGTTTTGGAAGGACAGTCTACCCATGCGGCGTCGCATGGCCGTTCAGCTGCCGGTAAAACCGGTTATGGCGGGACCCGGCGGCGTGCCGCCGGGTCCCGGTCGTGTCTCAGTCCTCGCGTTCGGCGGCGATCGCGTCCCTGAGCGCGTCGACGCGGTCCGTCGCCTCCCACGGGAAGTCGGCGTCCTCGCGTCCGAAGTGGCCGTAGGCGGCGGTCTTCGCGTAGATCGGGCGTAGCAGGTCGAGCTCGTCGACGATCGCGGCCGGACGCAGGTCGAAGACGCGGCGCACGGCGCGCTGGATCTGCTCGCGCGTCACGCCGTCGGCCTCGGTGCCGTAGGTCTCGACGTTGATGCTCACCGGGTCGGCGACGCCGATCGCGTACGCGACCTGCACCTCGACCTTGTGCGCAAGCCCCGCGGCCACGATGTTCTTCGCGACCCAGCGCGCCGCGTAGGCGGCCGAACGGTCGACCTTGCTCGGGTCCTTGCCAGAGAACGCGCCGCCGCCATGATGCGCGGCGCCGCCGTAGGTGTCGACGATGATCTTACGGCCGGTGAGTCCCGCGTCGGCGGCCGGGCCGCCCATGATGAACGAGCCGGTCGGATTGACGAGCACGCGGTAGTCGTCGTGGCGCACGCGGTCGGCGAGGACCTCGTCGAGCACCGGTTTGATGACGTGCTCGTCGAGCTGCTCCCTGAGCCAGTCCTGACGCACCGACGGGTCGTGCTGCGTCGAGACAAGGACGGTGTCGAGGCGCACCGGCACGTCGTGCTCGTCGTATTCGATCGTCACCTGCGTCTTGCCGTCGGGGCGCAGGAACGGCACCTCGCCGGACTTGCGCACGTCGGTCAGGCGTTTGGCGAGGCGGTGCGCCAGATGGATCGGCAGCGGCATCAGCACGACGGTCTCGTCGCTCGCGTAGCCGAACATGACGCCCTGGTCGCCGGCGCCCTGCGCCTCGTAGCGCTCCTCGCGCGAGGCGGCGCTTTCGGCCTCGCGGCTCAGGCGCGAGACGCCCTGGTTGATCTCGGGGCTCTGTTCGGTGATCGAGACGAGGACGCCGCACGAGTCGGCGTCGAGGCCCACCTCGGAGCTCGTGTAGCCGATGTTTCGCACGACGGAGCGCACGATGTTCTGGATGTCGCTGTAGCCTTCGCTCGAGACCTCGCCGAAGACGAAGAACTGACCGGTCGTCGCCGACGTCTCGACGGCGACGTGCGAATGCGGGTCATGGCGCAGCATGTCGTCGAGGATCGCGTCGGAGATCTGGTCGCAGATCTTGTCCGGATGCCCTTCGGTCACCGATTCCGCGGAAATCAACTTGAGTTCGGCCATAAAACTCCCCTGATGCTGGTGGTGTGCGATGCGGCGGGCGTATGGGTTGGAAACGTCCGCGACACATCATAGTCGCTCCGTCGCATATTAGAGGCCCCCGGTTCCCCACGCCATGCATTACGCGACGTGGGAAACCGGGGGCCGTGCTCCGGAGGCGCAAGGGCCTGCGGTCAGTTGCCCTCGTTGAGGTCGTCCTCGCCGAGGGTCTCCTCGAGCAGTCCCTCGTTGATCTCGCGGAAGGCGATCGACAGCGGCTTCTCCTGGCTCTGGTACTCGACGAGCGGGCCGACGTTCTGCAGCAGTCCCTCGTTGAGCTGCGCGAAGTAGGAATTGATCTGACGGGCGCGCTTCGCGGCGAAGATCGCCAGCGCGTACTTGGAGTCGGCGTGCTCCATCAGGTCGTCGATCGGCGGATTCGCAAGTCCGGTTGGTGTAGGCTCGGTACCGAATGCCATAGTTGAGGTCTCCAAATCACTCGCACGATGCTTGTTCAGCTTGTTCAAAACAGTCATTCTATCTCAGGGCGCCGACCCGTTCAAGACCTCCCGCCGTCGGCGCCGCCGATGGCGCCGCACGCATTTGTCAAGGTTCGGCGAAAATTTCCCACGATATGACCATTCGGCGGCATGCCGCGCCCGCGGTGCGGTTGAATGGCGTGTTATGGAAATGCGATCTGCGAAAATCATGAACGGAAGAATGTTCGCCGGCGCCCGTGCGCTCTACCGCGCCGCCGGTGTGGATGGCAAGGACTTCGGCAAGCCGATCGTCGCCATCGCAAACTCCTTCGACGAGTTCGTCCCCGGCCACGTCCACCTCAACAAGGTCGGCCGCCTCGTCTCCGAGGCCGTCAAGAAGGCCGGCGGCATCCCGCGCGAATTCAACACAATGGCCGTCGACGACGGCATCGCGATGGGCCACACCGGCATGCTCTACTCGCTGCCGAGCCGCGAGATCATCGCCGACACCGTCGAATACCAGGTCAACGCGCACTGCGCCGACGCGCTCATCTGCATCTCGAACTGCGACAAGATCACGCCGGGCATGCTGATGGCGGCGCTGCGTCTGAACATCCCGACCGTCTTCGTCTCCGGCGGCCCGATGGAGGCCGGCACGACGGTGCTGCCCGACGGCACCGTCAAGGAGAACACCGACCTCATCGACGTCATGTACGCGTCGGCCGACGACGACATGACCGACGAGGACCTGCTCGCCTACGAGCGCACCGTCTGCCCGACCTGCGGCTCGTGCGCCGGCATGTTCACGGCGAACTCGATGAACTGCCTGACCGAGGCGATCGGCCTGGCGCTGCCCGGCAACGGCACCGTCCTCGCCTCCCACGGCTACCGCAGGCAGCTCTTCGAGCGCGCCGCGCAGACCGTCGTCGACATCGCGAACCGCTACTACCACGAGGACGACGAGTCGGTGCTCCCCCGTTCGATCGCGACGAAGCACGCCTTCGAGAACGCGATGACGATGGACGTGGCGATGGGCGGCTCGACGAACACGGTGCTGCACATCCTCGCGATGGCACAGTCGGCGGACGTCGACTTCACGCTCAACGACATCGAGCGCATCTCGCACACCGTCCAGTGCATCTGCAAGGCCTCTCCCTCCGGTGAATGGGAGATCTCCGACGTGCACCGCGCCGGCGGCATCACCGGCATCCTCGGCGAGCTCGACCGCGCCGGCAAGCTGCACCGCGACGTGCATTCGATCGACTATCCGCCGCTCGAGGCGAAGCTCGACGACTGGGACATCATGCGCGAGACCTGCACCGACTACGCGAAGGACTTCTTCAGGGCCGCGCCGGGCCATATCGTCTCCCCCGAACCGTGGACGCACGAGACGAAGTTCGACTCGCTCGACACCGACCGCGTCAACGGCGCGATCCACGACGTCGAGCATCCGGCCGTCACCGAGGGCGGCCTCGCCGTGCTGCGCGGCAACCTCGCCCCCGACGGCTGCGTCGTCAAGACCGCCGGCGTGCCGAAGGAAATCTGGACCTTCCGCGGCCCGGCGCTCGTCGTCGAATCGCAGGAGCAGGCCGTCGAGGTCATCCTCAACGACACGCTCAAGCCCGGCCAGGCGCTCATCATCCGCTACGAGGGCCCCAAGGGCGGCCCCGGCATGCAGGAGATGCTCTACCCGACGTCCTTCGTCAAGGGCAAGGGCATCGGCAAGGAGGTCGCGCTGATCACCGACGGCCGCTATTCGGGCGGCTCGTCGGGCCTGTCGATCGGCCACGTCGCGCCGGAGGCCGCGAGCGGCGGCACGATCGCGCTCGTCGAGGACGGCGACATCATCTCGATCGACATCCCGAACCGCACGATCAACGTCGAACTGTCCGACGAGGAGCTCGCCGAACGCCGCGCGAAGCTCGAGGCCGGCGACGGCTACGTCGCGCACCGCGACCGTCAGGTGAGCCAGGCGCTCAAGGCCTTCGCCGCCTTCGCCCGCTCCGCCGACAAGGGCGCGACGCGCGACCCGGAGCTCATCGACCGTCTCTCCGGCCTGGCCTGACCGGCCGGCCGCCCGCGGCGGCGTACAAGGATGTGAAAGCCCCCACCGATGTTCCCTCGGTGGGGGCTTTCCTCTTGCCATGCCGATAGATATGCTGTATCCGCCGTACGGCGCGGAGGCGTTCCGTCTATTCGTCTATTCGTCTATTCGACTATTCGACTATTCGACTATTCGACTATTCGACTATTCGACTATTCGGCGATGCCGTATTCGTCGGCGATGATCCTCCACAGTTCGTCGGCGGTCCGTTCGACCTCCTCGTTGACGATCGTCACGTCGAACTCGGATTCGGCCGCCAGCTCGACCTTCGCCGTCTCGAGACGCTTCGCCTGCTGTTCGGGCGTCTCGGTGCCGCGGCCGACGAGGCGGCGCTTGAGCTCCTCGAAGCTCGGCGGCGCGATGAACACGGTGACGATCTCGAGTCCGAGCTCCTTCGCGCGTTCCCTGACGCGGCGCGCGCCCTGCAGGTCGATCTCGAGCAGCGTCGGCGTGTTCGCGGCGAGATGCTCGCGCACCGGCGCCAGCGGCGTGCCGTAGTGCGCCATGCCGTGCACGACGGCCGTCTCGAGGAACTCACCGGCGGCCTCCTTGGCGACGAATTCGTCGTCGTCCATGAACCAGTAGTCGACGCCGTCGCGTTCGCCGGGGCGCGGGTCGCGCGTCGTCGCCGACACCGACACCCACACCTCGGGATGCTTGGCGAGCATCGCCGCCTCGACGGTGCCCTTGCCGACCGCCGTCGGCCCGGTGAGCACGACGAGCCTGCCGCCCTTGCCGGCGTCGTCCGCCGTGTCGACGATGCCCTGTGCCTGCTGCTGCGAATGTTCCACGTTCCGTTTCCCGTCACGTTGATGCGGCGGCCAGGCCGCCGTGTTGGTTGATGATTGCCGGCCGACGACCGCCGTCCGGCGCCGCCTTTTCAGTCGAGCGCCTCCTCCATCAGTGCGAGCCGCACGTCGAGCGCGATGCTCTCGGTGGCCTGGATCAGCGACTGGATGTCCGGACCGTGCTCGGCGATCGCGCGAGAGACGGTGATGAGCACGTTGCCGTGCGTGCCGCGGAACACGGTCTTGAGGTCGCTCGCCTCGGCGCCCTGCCAGCCGTAGCCCGGCGAGAGGATCGGTCCGGTGAAGCTCGACGGCGCCACGCCGCTCTCCTGCAGCCACTGCCCGATCGTCGCGCCGATGATCAGGCCGACCGAGCCGAGGCCCGGTGTGTCCACATTGTATTTCTGCGCGGTGTTGGCGATGCCGTAGGCGACCGTCTTGCCTTTGTATTCGCCGGTCTGGCGGATCGCCGTCTGCAGGCTCGCGCCTTCCGGATTCGATGTGAGCGACGCGACGAACACGCCGCGCCCGTTGTTGAGCGCGTCCTCGATGACGCCGCTGAGCGAACGTGCGCCGTAGTACGGCAGCAGCGTGATCGCGTCGGCGAGCATCGGCGCGTCCGGCTTGAAGTAGGCGTCGGCGATCGCCGAGATCGTCGTCGACAGTCCGCCGTGCAGGCAGTCGACGATTGTGATGATGTCCATCTGCCGCGCGGCGAAGAGGACGCGCTCGAGCGCCGCGTACCCGCGTGAGCCGTAGCGCTCGAACATCGAGGTCTGGAATTTGACGGCGGCCGCGCGTCCGTTGGCCGCCTGCAGCATGCGCATCGCGTAGAGCTCGGCGCCCTGCGCGTCGATGTCATAGCCCCAGTCCGCAAGCAGCTGGCGATGCGGGTCGATGCCCACGCACAGTGGGCCGTACCGTTTCATCGAATTGCTCAGCCGCAGTCCGAAGTCGGACCGCAATGCAAGCTGCTCCTGCGTGCTGGGGTCGGTCATGATGCTGCTCCTCCCCTGATGAGGTTGGTCGGTTATCCGTTGTCCTGCGCACGGCGTTCGAGGGCGAACAGCTCACGGGCATGCTCCTGGATGCTCATGACCTGGTAGTCGTTCGCCTTGACCGCCTCTATCGCCAATAGTACCGCAGCGAATTCGGTCATCGTCGTAAACTGCGGCACATCGGCGGCGATCGCCGCGGCGCGGATAGAATACCCGTCCGAACGCGAACCACGCGAGTTCGGCGTGTTGAGGATGAGGTCGATCTTGCCTTCCTCGATCAGCTCGACGACGTTCTTGCCGATGCTGCCGGCCGCCTTGCGCACCTCGACCGGGGCGTCCGGGTCGGTGTCGACGCGCGCCGTGATCTTGTCGACGATCTTCGAATCGATGCCGTAGCGGCGCAGCACCGAGGCGGTGCCTTCGGTCGCGCAGATCGTGAAGCCGAGCTCGACGAGGCGCACGGCGAACAGCGGCAGCTGGCGCTTGTCGGTGTCGTTGACCGAGAGGAAGACGGTGCCGGAGGTCGGCAGGCCGCCCTCGTACGCCGAAAGCTGGCTCTTCGCGAAGGCGTGCGGGAAGTCGCGGTCGAAGCCCATGACCTCGCCGGTCGAACGCATCTCGGGTCCGAGCAGGATGTCGACGGTCTTGCCGACCGGCGTGCGGAAGCGCTTGAACGGCAGCACCGACTCCTTGACGGCCACCTGCTGTCCGATGCGCGCGTCGCCGCCGTCGCCATGCGGCAGCAGCAGGCCGTTGTCGCGCTGCTGCTGGATCGTCTCGCCGACCATGATGCGCGCCGCGGCCTTCGCGAGCGCGACGCCGGTTGCCTTCGACGCGAAGGGCACGGTGCGCGACGCGCGCGGGTTCGCCTCGATGACGTAGAGCGTGTTCGCCATGAACGCGTACTGCACGTTGATCAGGCCCTGCACGCCGCAGCCCTTGGCGATCGCGAGCGTCGCCTCGCGCAGACGGCGGATCTGGTCGTCGCTCAGCGTGCTTGGCGGCAGCGTGCACGCCGCATCGCCGGAGTGGACGCCGGCCTCCTCGATGTGTTCCATGATGCCGCCGATGTACAGCTCGTGGCCGTCGAACAATGCGTCGACGTCGATCTCGATCGCATCCTGCAGGAACTTGTCGATGAGCAGCGGCGAGGGCAGGCGTCCGGAGACGACCGTGTCGGCCTTCGCCTGGTCGAGCGCGCGGTTGACGTACTTCTCAAGCTGGGCGTCGTCGTAAACGATCTCCATGCCGCGTCCACCGAGCACGTAGCTCGGGCGCACGAGCACCGGGTAGCCGATGTTGTGCGCGGCGTCGAGCGCCTCGCCGAGGCTGAGCGCGGTGCCAAAGCGCGGCGCGTTGAGCTTCTCGGCGCGCAGCACCTCACCGAAGAGCTCGCGGTTCTCGGCCAGGTCGATCGATTCGGGGGTCGTGCCGAGGATCGGCACGCCGGCGGCCTTGAGCCGCGCGGCGAGCGACAGCGGCGTCTGGCCGCCGAGCTGCACGATAACGCCCTTGATCGGGCCCATCTTCTTCTCGGCTTCGTAGATCTCGAGGACGTCCTCGAAGGTCAGCGGCTCGAAGTAGAGGCGGTCGGACATGTCGTAGTCGGTCGAGACGGTCTCCGGGTTACAGTTGACCATGATCGTGTCATAGTCCTTGCCGAGCTCCTGCACCGCGTGCACGCAGGTGTAGTCGAACTCGATGCCCTGGCCGATGCGGTTGGGGCCGGAGCCGAGGATGATGACGGCCTCGCGGTCGCGGCGGCGCAGCTCGGTCTCGTCGGCGTAGCACGAATAGTAGTACGGCGTGGCCGCGTCGAACTCGGCAGCGCAGGTGTCGACGGTCTTGTAGACCGGGTGCAGGCCGTAGTTCCAGCGCAGTTCGCGGATCGTGTTCTCGCCGGCGTCGCCCAGGCCGCGCAGATGCGCGATCTGCAGGTCGGACAGGCCCGCGAGCTTCGCCTTCTTGAGCAGGCGCGGCGACAGCGTCTCGGCGGCGCGCACCTGCATCGCCATGTCGTTGATGCGCGTGAACTGACGGATGAACCACGGGTCGATCTTCGTCGCCTCGAAGATCTGCTCCTCGGTGGCGCCGCCCCAGATCGCGCGCATCAGCTGCAGGTAGCGGTGCTCGGTCGGCGTGCGCATCGCCTCGAGCAGCTCGGCGACCCCGTCGGCGGACGGCTTGTCGCCGTCCCACGAGAAGGCCATGTCGCGCTTGTCGATCGAACGCATCGCCTTGCCGAGCGACTCCTCGAAGTTGCCGGCGAGCGCCATCGCCTCGCCGACCGACTTCATCGACGTCGTCAGCGTCGGGTCGGCGCCCGGGAACTTCTCGAACGCGAAGCGCGGCACCTTCGTGACGACGTAGTCGATCGTCGGCTCGAAGCTCGCCGGCGTCGACTTCGTGATGTCGTTCTGGATCTCGTCGAGCGTGTAGCCGAGCGCGAGCTTCGTCGCGATCTTCGCGATCGGGAAGCCGGTGGCCTTCGACGCGAGCGCCGACGAGCGCGAGACGCGCGGGTTCATCTCGATGACGATGATGCGGCCGGTCTTCGGGTGGATCGCGAACTGAATGTTGCAGCCGCCGGTGTCGACGCCGACGCCGCGGATGATCGCGATGCCGATGTCGCGCAGCTTCTGGTATTCGCGGTCGGTGAGCGTGAACACCGGGGCGACGGTGATCGAGTCGCCGGTGTGCACGCCGACCGGGTCGACGTTCTCGATCGGGCAGACGACCACGACGTTGTCGTTGCGGTCGCGCATCAGCTCGAGCTCGTATTCCTTCCAGCCCTCGATGCCCTCCTCGATGAGCACCTCGTCGGTCGGCGAATAATGGATGCCGGCACCGGCGATGCGGTGCAGCTCCTCGGTGTCGTGCGCGATGCCGGAGCCGAGGCCGCCCATCGTGAACGACGGGCGCACGACGAGCGGGAACCCGAAGCGTTCGGCGATCGCATCGACCTCCTCGAGCGTGTGCGCGATGTCGGAGCGCGCCGACTCGGCGCCGGCTTCCTCAACGACCTTCTTGAACGATTCGCGGTCCTCACCGCGGTCGATCGCCTCGAGCGAGGCGCCGATGAGCTCGACGTTGTACTTCTTGAGCACGCCGGCCTCGCCGAGCGCGACGGCCGCGTTGAGCGCGGTCTGTCCGCCGAGCGTCGGCAGCAGCGCGTCGGGGCGCTCCTTGGCGATGATGCGTTCGAGGATCGGCGTGGCGATCGGCTCGATGTAGGTGGCGTCGGCCATCTCCGGGTCGGTCATGATCGTGGCCGGGTTGGAGTTGACGAGGATGACGCGGATGCCCTCCTCGCGCAGGACGCGGCAGGCCTGGGTTCCCGAATAGTCGAACTCGGCGGCCTGACCGATGACGATCGGGCCGGAGCCGATGACCATTACCGACTTGATGTCGTTACGCTTGGGCATTCGTGGATTCCTCCTTGGCATTCTTGGCGTTGGCGTCGTTCATCATCGCGACGAAGCGGTCGAACAGATAGGCGGCGTCGTGCGGGCCGGCGGCGGCCTCCGGATGGTACTGGACGGAGAAGGCGGGGATGTCGACGCACTGCAGGCCTTCGACGACGTCGTCGTTGAGGTCGACGTGGCTGACGAAGACCTTGCCGTAACGGCCGCCGTCGTACGGCGCGTCGACCGTCTCGCCGATCGGGGCGTCGACGGCGAAGCCGTGGTTGTGCGCGGTCACCTCGACCTTGCCGGTCGTCAGGTCCTTGACCGGCTGGTTGACGCCGCGATGGCCGAACTTGAGCTTGTAGGTGCCGAAGCCGAGCGCGCGGCCGAGCAGCTGGTTGCCGAAGCAGATGCCGAAGAACGGGTAGCCGGCGTCAAGCACGCGGCGCAGCAGCGCGACCATGTCGTCGGCCTGCTCCGGGTCGCCCGGTCCGTTGGAGAAGAAGACGCCGTCGGGGTTGAGCTCCTCGATCTGCTCGAAGGTCGTCGTCGACGGCAGCACATGGACGCGGCAGCCGCGTTCGGCCATGCGGTGCGGCGTCATCGCCTTGATGCCCAGGTCGATCGCGGCGACGGTCGCGACGGGCTCGTGTCCCTCGAACTCGCCGGCCGGCTCGATGACGTAGGCCTTGTCGGTGCTCACCTCGTCGTACAGGCCCATGCCCTTCATCTGCGGCGTGGCGCGCACGTCGTCGAGCAGCGATTCGATCGTGCGCGGCTCGCCGTCGGCGCCGACGAGGACGTCGCCGGAGAAGATGCCGGCGCGCATGACGCCGGCATCGCGCAGATGGCGCACGAGCTTGCGGGTGTCGATGTGGCTGATGCCGACGATGCCGTCGGCGACGAGCGCGTCGTCGAGTGTGCCGTCGGCACGCCAGTTGCTCACCGTCGGGCTGGGGTCGCGCACGACGTAGCCGGCGACCCAGATGCGCGAGGACTCCGGGTCCTCGTCGTTGACGCCGGTGTCTCCGATGTGCGGGAACGTCTGCACGACGATCTGCCTGTCGTAGCTTGGATCGGTGAGCGTCTCCTGATAGCCGGTCATCGCGGTGGAGAAGACGATCTCCCCGCGCGTCTCTCCGCGCGCTCCGTAAGGTTCGCCCACATAGACCTGTCCGTCCTCGAGCACGAGGACGGCATCATCGGTGGTGAAAGCGGATGCCGAGTCGATCTGGTTCACCCAAACCCCCATTCATCAGTTGTTGTCGAAAGGATGGATAGCGGCCGGTTGAGACTCGCGACCCGGCCAAACGCGTGAGGCTATTCGGCCTGATCCGGTCGTGCGTCCTTGCCGTCGGGATGCTCGGCGGCGCTTATCGCGCTGAGCAAGCCGTGGATGAAGGACGGCGCGTCGTCGTCGCACAAGGTCTTGGCGAGGTTGATCGCTTCATCGATGGCCACTTTGTCGGGGACATCGTCGTTGTAGACGATCTCCCAAGTCGCAATACGAAGGATATTACGGTCGACGACGTGCATGCGGCGCACCTTCCAGCTGGTGGAATGGTCGTTGAGCATGCGGTCGATGTCGCGACGGTGGTCGGCGACGCCGCGCACGATTTCGACGGCGTAGTCGGGAAGCGGCGTCTGCGCACCGGGCTGTGCGATGCGCTCATCAAGAAGGGACAGGATGTCCTGTCCCTTCTCGTCCGCTTCATACAACGTGTTCAGAGCCCTCTTGCGAGCGGTGGAACGTGCCATGGAGCTGTGATCCTTACTGCTTGTCCCGGATCAGTTCTCGCGGCCCAGATAGGAGCCGTCCTCGGTGCTGACCTTGACCTTCTCGCCCTCGCCGATGAACAGCGGCACCTGGATCTCGGCGCCGGTCTCGACGGTCGCCGGCTTCGTGCCGGCGTTCGAGCGGTTGCCCTGCAGGCCCGGCTCGGTGTGGGTGACGGTCAGGACGACGGAGGCCGGCAGCTCGACGGACAGCGGCTGGCCGTCGTGGAAGGAGACGATGCAGTCGGTGCCCTCGAGCAGGTACTTCGCCTTGTCGCCGACGAGCGTCTTCGGGATCATGACCTGGTCGTAGGTGGTCATGTCCATGAAGACGAAGTTGTCGCCGTCGTCGTAGGAGTACTGCAGCGTGCGGTTGTCGACGGTCTCGAACTCCATCTTCATGCCCGCGTTGAAGGTCTTGTCGACGATCTTGCCCGACAGGACGTTCTTGATCGTCGTGCGCACGAAGGCGGGGCCCTTGCCCGGCTTGACGTGCTGGAACTTGATGACCTGCCACAGCTGGCCGTCAAGGTTGAGGATCGATCCGTTCTTGATGTCGTTGGTAGTCTGTGCCAAATTACTCACCTATTCATTCGACGTGTCATGCAGCTATACAAAGAGCCTTGCATATTATGCCAGCACCTCTATACAGTCCGCATATGCGGTCCGCGCAGCGGCGCGGGAGGGGCGCACGGCGGGAAACCGGCGGCGGCGCGCCGCGCGGACGCGGTTACGCCATCGACGACAACGCCCGCACGGCGCCGCCGCGGCGCGCTATACCTGTTAGCAGGACCTATGTCAAGGAGGCATCCATGATCGATTCACTCGTCAACGACGCGCTGCTCGACGGCCGTTCCGTCATCATCGTCGGCGCCGCGCCGCTCGCGGACAAGGTCACGACGTTCCAGTCCCTCGTCAACGCCGTCGCCGGCACGCGCAAGCTCGCCATCATCGACGAGAAGCACGTCCTGCCTACCGTGCCGCCGTCCGCCGACGTCATCGACGTCGACTTCAAGGGCGTCGACGCGATCCACCGCGAGATCCGCGAGCACGGCGACACGGCGGTCGCCGTGCCGAACATGCGCCGCGGCGACATCGTCCGTCTGCTGATGGACTTCGCCGGCCAGGAGGACGGCCAGGTCCTCCTCGTCAACGACGCGCGTTCGGACGCCGAGGACACGCTGCGCAACGACCTGCCGATGATCCTGCTCAAGTCGTCGCCGTCCGGCCACACCGAGTTCTCCGATGCGGCGATCAAGGCGATGAACCCGGTCGTCGTCTCGCTCGACGCCAACGGCAACGTCGAGTCGATCAAGGTCGTCGACCTGCACAAGGACGGCCTGCACACGGTCACATTCCGCTGATCCGCGCGTCCACGCGCCTCATGCGACGGCCATCCGCGCACCTTGCGAGGGGGGGTGTGCGGGCGGCCGTTTTTTGTGGTTCCCCACAAATTCGCCGGCCGCGCTTGGCGCGAGTCGCACAACGCGGACGGATCGCGTCTGGCGTAGCGTGGAGCGGTCGCGCCGGCGCACGGGACTCCCGCGCGCCGGCGCCGCCCATCCCCGTACCGTCATCCCAGGAGCATCCATGATCCGCAGCAGAACCGCGCAGCTCATCTTCCAGACCTTCTACGTCGCGCTCGGCGCCGTCGGCGTCCTCGGCAGCATCGGCCTGTACGACGCCGAGTTCGACGCCGACTTCTTCGTCTACTTCACGAACCTGTC
Organism: Bifidobacterium choerinum; assembly: GCF_000741135.1. GTDB lineage: Bacteria > Actinomycetota > Actinomycetes > Actinomycetales > Bifidobacteriaceae > Bifidobacterium > Bifidobacterium choerinum. Next base: position 77,694 of record NZ_JGYU01000001.1, read on the forward strand.
GAACTACCTGTGCATCACCGTCGTGCTGTGTGAGCTCGTCCGGACGGCGCGCCGCCGCGACGACGGCCCGGTCGACTTCGCGCCGCAGCTCAAGTTCGTCAGCGTCATCGCGATCCTGCTCACGTTCTTCGTCTTCAACCTGCTGCTCGCCGGTCAGCCCGACCGTGACCCCGCGCAGAACTTCCAGGTGACGAGCCTGCTCTTCCACGTCGCGCTGCCGCTGATGTTCACCTTCGACTGGCTGCTGTGCTACGAACACCGCCGTGTGCGCTGGACCTGGCCCTTCGCCGCGACGATCTTCCCGCTGTGCTACGTCGGCTTCGTCTACATCCGCGCATGGCTGTGCCATTTCGACCCCGACACGCCGCTGCTCTACCCCTATTTCTTCCTCGACGCCGCGCAGCTCGGCGTCGGCGGCGTCCTGCGCTGGATCGGCGTCCTGCTTATCGCGTTCATCGCCTTCGGCTATCTGATGGTCGGTCTCGACCGTGTGCTGCCGGCCGACGACCGCGCCGGTACGCCGGCGCGCGAAGTCGCGACCGAACTCGACTAGCCGCCGATTCCCATCCCTCTCCGCAGCCGCCCCTACGGGCGGCTGTTTTTATGCCTTACGACCGCCGACCCGACAGCAGTCCATGATTGACCTCAACCACCGACTGCAGACAATGGCCGCTAATAGCGGCGTGTGATCGACCTCAAATCAACCTCCACCCGAATCCTCACATCGGGCGTTGCGGGACGTAGAAACAACGTAATAACAAGGAAAGCCCCACCTGAATGAATCAGGTGGGGCTTTCCGATCAGTCGCGTACTACCGCGTCAGATCAACGCTGAATCGAATCAGCCGAGGATCTTGGTGACACGGCCCGAGCCGACGGTGTGGCCGCCTTCGCGCACTGCGAAGGTGAGGCCCTCTTCCATAGCGATCGGCTGGATGAGCTCGACCGTGAAGGTCGCGTGATCGCCAGGCTGAACCATCTCGACGCCTTCCGGCAGCGTGATGACGCCGGTGACGTCCGTCGTGCGGAAGTAGAACTGCGGACGGTAGTTCGAGAAGAACGGCGAGTGACGGCCGCCCTCATCCTTGGTGAGGACGTAGACTTCGCCTTCGAACTTGGTGTGCGGGGTGACCGAACCCGGAGCGGCCACGACCTGGCCACGCTCGACGTCGGTACGGTTGATGCCGCGCAGCAGCAGACCGGTGTTGTCGCCAGCCTCGCACTCGTCCATCTGCTTGTGGAAGGTCTCGATGGAGGTGACGGTGGTGGTCTGGGTCGGGCGGATGCCGACGATCTCGACGTTGGTGTTGATCGGCAGGCGGCCACGCTCGACACGGCCGGTGACGACGGTACCACGACCGGAGATCGTGAAGACGTCCTCGATCGGCATCAGGAACGGCTTGTCGAGGTCATGGACCGGGGTCGGGATGTAGTCGTCGACGTCATCCATGAGTTCCTTGATCGTCGCAACCCACTTCTCGTGATCCGGAGCGTCGTCATGCAGCGCGCCGTAAGCGGAGGTGTGGACGACCGGGCAGTCACGGTCGAAGCCGTTCTCGTCGAGGAGGTCACGGACCTCTTCCTCGACGAGCTCGATGAGCTCCTCATCGTCGACCATATCGCACTTGTTCAGCGCGACGAGGATCTTCGGAACGCCGACCTGACGAGCGAGCAGAACGTGCTCGCGGGTCTGGGCCATCGGGCCGTCGGTGGCGGCCACAACGAGGATCGCGCCATCCATCTGGGCGGCGCCGGTGATCATGTTCTTGACGAAGTCGGCGTGGCCCGGGCAGTCGACATGAGCGTAGTGACGCTTCGCGGTCTGGTACTCGATGTGGGCGATGTTGATGGTGATACCACGCTGCTGCTCTTCCGGAGCGGCGTCGATCTGGTTGAAGTCGTACTCCGGGTTCAGATCCGGATACTCATCGTGCAGGACCTTGGAGATCGCTGCGGTCAGGGTCGTCTTGCCGTGATCGACGTGGCCGATCGTACCAATGTTAACGTGCGGCTTAGTACGCTCGTACTTTTCCTTTGCCATGTGTTTGTCCTCCTGGACGTTCTCGTAGTAAGCCTTGATCGCTCAAGGCACTTGCTACAGTTTACTGGGTTTCTGGGTTTTCGCCACTTGTAGAGCCCGAACCCAGTCAGCGCTACAGAATATTAGCGCTGACTGGGGACAGGTTCAAGCCAAATGGCAGCGCGTGTCACTCACCGCGCTGGGCCTTGATGATCTCGTCCGCGACGGCCTTCGGGACCTCCGCATAGGAGTCCATCTGCATCGTGAACATCGCGCGGCCCTGGGTCTTGGAACGCAGGTCGCCGATGTAGCCGAACATCTCGGACAGCGGCACCTTCGCGTCGATGACCTTGACGCCGGTGGCGTCGTTCATCGACTGGATGGCGCCACGGCGGGAGTTAAGGTCGCCCATGACGTCGCCCATGTACTCCTCCGGAGTACGGACCTCGACGGCCATGATCGGCTCGAGGATGACCGGCTTGGCCTTCGGGGCGGCTTCCTTGAAGCACATCGAACCTGCGATCTTGAACGCCATTTCCGAGGAATCGACGTCGTGAACCTGGCCATCGACGATCGTCGCCTTGACGCCGACGACCGGGAAGCCGGCGAGGATGCCGGACTCCATGGCCTCCTGCACGCCCGCATCGATCGAAGGAATGAATTCCTTCGTGATGTGGCCGCCGGTGACCTCGTTGACGAACTCGTAGACCTCGCCGTTCTCGGTGTCGAGCGGCTCGAAGTTCATCAGGACCTTCGCGAACTGGCCGGAACCACCCGTCTGCTTCTTGTGCGTGTACTCCTGGCCCATGACGGCCTTGCGGATCGTCTCACGGTAGGCGACCTGCGGCTTGCCGACGTTGCACTCGACCTTGAACTCGCGGCGCATACGGTCGACGATGATGTCGAGCTGGAGCTCGCCCATGCCGGAGATGAGGGTCTGGCCGGACTCTTCGTCGGTCTTGACCTGGAAGGTCGGATCCTCGTCGGAGAGCTTCGCGAGGGCGAGGCTCATCTTCTCCTGGTCGGCCTTCGTCTTCGGCTCGACGGCCACCTCGATGACCGGGTCCGGGAAAGTCATCGACTCGAGCGAGATCGGGTGCTTCTCATCGCACAGCGTGTCGCCGGTCGTGACGTTCTTCAGACCGACGAAGGTGTAGATGTTGCCCGCCTCGGCCGCGTCGACCGGGTTCTCCTTGTCGGCGTGCATCTGGAAGATCTTGCCGACGCGTTCCTTCTTGCCCTTCGTCGAATCGAGCACGTTGTCGCCCGGCTTGACGGAGCCGGAGTAGACGCGCACGAAGACGAGCTTGCCGTAGAACGGGTGCGTCGAGATCTTGAAGACGAGCGCCGAGAACGGGTCGTCGAGCGTCGGCTTGCGGTCGATCTCGATGGACTCGTCGGACGGGTCGAAGCCGACGATGGATGGAACGTCCTCCGGGCTCGGCAGGTAGTCGACGACGGCGTCCAGCATCGGCTGCACGCCCTTGTCCTTGAACGCGGAGCCGCACAGGACCGGGTAGGCCTGACGCGAAATCGTCAGCGTGCGGATGCCCTTGCGGATCTCGTCCTCGCTCAGCTCACCGGTCTCGAGGTACTTCTCGATGAGGTCCTCGTCGGACTCCGCGACCTGGTCGAGGAGCTCGGCGCGGTACTGCTCGGCGCGTTCCTTGAGATCGTCCGGGATGTCCACGGTGTCGTAGTGAGCACCCATGTCGTCCTTGACGTCGTTCCAGACGTAGGCCTTCATGCGGATCAGGTCGACGACGCCGACGAAGTCGTTCTCAGCGCCGATCGGCAGCTGGACGACGAGCGGCGTCGCGCCGAGCTTCTCCTTGATGGTGTCCACCGAGTAGTAGAAGTCGGCACCGAGCTTGTCCATCTTGTTGATGAAGCAGATGCGCGGAACGCCGTACTTGTCGGCCTGACGCCACACGGTTTCGGACTGCGGCTCGACGCCCTCCTTGCCATCGAAGACGGCGACGGCGCCATCGAGGACGCGCAGCGAACGCTCCACCTCGGCGGTGAAGTCGACGTGGCCCGGCGTATCGATGATGTTGATCTGGAACTTATCGCCCGTGTCATGGGTCTGGCGGTTCCAGAAGCACGTCGTCGCGGCGGACTGGATGGTGATGCCGCGCTCCTGCTCCTGGGCCATGAAGTCCATCGTCGAAGCGCCGTCGTGGGTTTCGCCGATCTTGTAGTTCTTACCGGTGTAGTACAGAATACGCTCGGTAGTGGTGGTCTTACCGGCATCGATATGCGCCATGATGCCGATGTTACGAACCTGGTTGAGGTTGGTAAGCACGTCCAGTGCCATGAATGTTCCTTAACTCTTCGTTTCTGTGACTAATTACCAGCGGTAATGAGCGAAGGCCTTGTTGGCTTCCGCCATCTTGTGCGTGTCCTCGCGGCGCTTCACGGAGGCGCCGAGGCCGTTGGACGCGTCGAGGATCTCGTTGGCGAGGCGCTCAGCCATCGTCTTCTCGCGACGGGCGCGGGAGAAGTCGGTCAGCCAGCGCAGCGACAGCGTGTTCGCGCGGGCCGGCTTGACCTCGACCGGGACCTGGTAGGTCGCACCGCCGACACGGCGGGAGCGGACCTCGAGGGACGGGCGGATGTTGTCCAGCGCGCGCTTGAGCACCGCGACCGGCTCCTGGTCGGTCTTCTCCTTGACCATGTCGAGCGCGGAGTAGACGATGTCCTCGGCGATCGACTTCTTGCCGTCAAGCAGAATCTTGTTGATGAGCTGCGCCACGACGGTCGAGCCGTAGATCGGGTCCGGCAGCAGCTGGTGTTTCTTGGCGGGTCCTTTACGTGACATATCTCTTACTTCGCCTTCTTTGCTCCGTACAGGGAACGGCCCTGCTTACGATCCTTGACACCCTGGGTATCGAGCGCACCGCGCACGATGTGGTAGCGCACACCCGGCAGATCCTTGACACGGCCGCCGCGCACGAGCACGATCGAGTGCTCCTGCAGGTTGTGGCCCTCGCCCGGAATGTAGGCGGTGACTTCGACGCCCGAGCTCAGGCGCACACGAGCGACCTTACGCAGAGCCGAGTTCGGCTTTTTCGGCGTCGTCGTGTACACACGGGTGCACACGCCGCGGCGCAGCGGGCTTCCCTTGAGCGCCAAGGTCTTGGACTTCTTCGGCTTTGCCTTACGTCCCTTACGGACAAGCTGTTCAATAGTAGGCAACTTGAATTCTCCGATTCAGTGGTTTCTGTTCTTCCTAGTGAAGCCGACTGATCGCAGCCTCACTTTCCCCCGATTCACTGAATGAAGAAAAGACAGCCACTGTTCACCGGCCCGATGACCCTTCGTTCTCTCACTGGTCGCATTACTGCGCGTGGTACAAACGAACTCGGGGATATCCCAGCACATGCTCCTGTTACATAAGGTGCGTGGCTGGCACACACAATCGATGAATATAGCACGGATCCCGGATAAGAATCAATTGTGAAGACACCCTCGGTGTGTCTTCACAATCGCCCCCCGCCGTGTCCCTCTGTGTCCCGCTCCATCGGCACCGCCGACGAACCGGGACGCGAACCGCCCCCTCCGCGGGACGGACCATCGACCGGCCCGACGGAACGGGACGCGAGCCGCCCCCTTCGCGGGACGAACCGTCGACCGGCCCGACGAACCTGGACGCACACCATCCCTTTTGCGTCCCGTTCCATCGACTGATTCGATGGAACGGGACACCATTGGAGCCGTTTGCCGTGGTCGCGCCGAGAGAAACAAAAAGACCCTCCGCGAGGGAGGGTCTTCAGTGGGGTGGCTAACGCGGCTCGAACGCGCGACCTTCTGAACCACAATCAGATGCTCTACCAACTGAGCTATAGCCACCATCGCAACGGCTCCGTAGAACCGGGCAACAGATGAACACTATACACCATCTGCTTCCGACACGCCCACACGGCGTGTCGCGGCCGTGTCCGGGCCTGTCGCGCGCCAATCGGGAGTAGACTGGAAGCATAATTCAACAGAGTTGCAGACACAGGGTTACAGACAAAGCGCAATGTGGCGCTGAACTCCTTTCCGGCTTGATGGTTTCCTGATGCGAACGCGATCGCGGATGATGGAGATGATGGACAAGAGGATAAGAGAAACAGGCGAGGCGGCCCCCAAAGGTATCTAGATGCTTCGGGGGCCGCCCCTTTTTTGCCGCCCGCCGCTTCCTCCATCGTCGACTTCCCCATCGTCGTCGGCTTCCCCGTCGCGTCCGCTTCCGTCGTCCGCTTTCCCATCTCCCATCGTCTACGCTGGAACCATGATGACGCTTCCCCTTTCCGCGGACATGGCGATGACCACCGCCATGACGACGGCCGCGACGCCCACACCCGCGACCGCCGCCGCGACCGCCGCCTCCGATTTCGTCGCGCGCCGCCAGTTCGCCCCATGCTACATCTGGCTCGACATCATGTTCCTCGTGCTGTACGCCGCGCTGCTGCTGTGGCGCCGCCGGCGCATGACGGTGCTCGTCGGCCTCGTCGCCGGGCTGCTGTACTTCGCCGTCGACTTCGGCATCTTCCATCTGGCCCTGCACACGCGCTCGATCTCGCCGAACGCGTCGTTGTTCTGGGTGCTGGCGTGGATGTCGATGAGCTACGGCTTCACGAACTTCAGCTGGATCTGGCTGTATCTGCGCCGTGACGACCGGCTCGTCGAATGGTCGACGCTGATCTTCGGCTGGTGGTTCTGCGCGCCGCTCATCACGCAGACGATCACGTCCCGCTTCCTGCCTGCCCAGGCCGCCGACCCGATCGTCATCCAGCGCACGACCGGCGCCTACCACGGCTGGATGGCGCTCATCCTGTTCGCCGGCTATGCGGCCCTCGTCGTCTACAATCTGGGCTTCGCCGCGCGCCCGGCGCTGCGCGTCGACATCCGCTGGCTGCTCGTATGCGGCATCGGCATCCAGTTCGCGTGGGAGCTCGCGCTGCTGCTCGGCGGCATCCGCAGCGCCGGTCTGAGCGCCGCGCAGTCGCTCAGGCCGCTCGTCATCGATTCGCTGCTGGAGACGAACCTCGGCATGCCGTACGTCTATCTAATCTTCCTCGCCGTCTCGGCACGCTGGCACGAGGACCTGGGCGCCCGCACGCCCGCGCTCTCGCTCGCGCAGTCGCTCGAGGCGTCCAACATGTCCCGCCGCCCGTTCACCGTCGCCGCAATCCGCGGCGGCCGGAGGCCGACCGACTAGACTGTCCTACAGCACGGACCACACCCATCCAGACCCAAGGAGCCCATCATGCTGTCCTTCCAGAACGACTATTCCTCGACGGCCGCGCCGCAGATCCTCGCGCGCATGCAGCAGATCCAGCAGGAGCAGCAGCCCGGCTACGGCGTCGACGACTACTGCAAGGCCGCGGCGGACAAGATCGTCAAACTGTGCGACGACCCCGAAGCACATGTGTGGTTCCTTGTCGGCGGCACGCAGACGAACCAGACGGTGATCGCGTCGATCACGCCGCAGTACGCCGGCGTCGTGTGCGCCGACAGCGGCCACATCAACACGCATGAGGCCGGCGCGATCGAGGCGACCGGCCACAAGGTGCTCGCACTGCCGAACGAGGACGGCAAGATCTCCGCCGCACAGCTCGACGACTACTGCGAGCGCTTCTACGCCGATGCGAACCACGAGCATATGGTCTTCCCCGGCGCCGTCTACATCTCGCAGCCGACCGAATACGGCACCGTCTACACGCTCGAGGAGCTCGAGGCGCTCTCCCAGGTCGCGCACGACCGCAGGCTGCCGCTGTTCATCGACGGCGCGCGCCTCGGCTATGCGCTGACGAGCGACGGCAACGACGCGAACCTCGACGACATCGCGCGCGTCGCCGACGTGTTCACGATCGGCGGCACGAAGGTCGGCGCGATGTTCGGTGAGGCCGTCGTGTTCACGCGCGGCAACGCGCCGACGAACTTCACGACGCTCGTCAAGCAGCATGGCGCGCTGCTCGCGAAAGGCTGGCTGCTGGGCCTGCAGTTCGACACGCTGTTCACCGACGACCTGTACTTCAAGCTGTCCGAACACGCGAACAAGGAGGCCGACAAGATCCGCCGGGCGCTGACGGACAAGGGCTACGACGTGGCCTTCGTCTCGCAGACGAACCAGATCTTCATCACCGTCACCGACAAGAAGGCCGCCGAGCTGGCCAAGCATGTGACGCTCGGCTTCATGGAGGCCGTCGACGCCGACCATGTCATGCTGCGCATCTGCACGAGCTGGGCGACGACCGACGAGCAGACGGCTGAACTGATCTCCTATCTGTGAGTTTTCCCCCGATACATGCTGCGGCCGTCGGTGTCGCCGGCGGCGCGCCTGCCGGCGCGATGCGCGGCGATGACCTCGCGCTCCATCCGCACGAAGCGTTTCACCGACTGTTCGACCGAATACGTCTCCTTCGTGTGTTCGGCGTAGGTCTGGCCCCATTCGTTGAGTTCGCGCGGATGGTCGATCCACCAGTCGATGCGGTCGGCGAGCTGTTCTGGATGCCCGACCGGGTACAACGATTCCGGCGTGAGTGAGAACTGTCCGGCCGCGCTCAGCGGCGAGTCGGCGATGACCGGCACGAGGCCGCACGCCATGCCTTCGATGACGCTCACCGATTCGAGGTCGGCGATCGACGGATGGCACAGCAGGTCGCATGAGCGCAGTAGGTCGGGCATGTCGACGTTGCGGTGGAAGCCGATCGTCGCCGGACGGCTGAGCAGCTTGCGCGCCTTGCGCATGACGCGCCGCCTGATCGGCCCGGTGCCGGCGATCGTCAGATGGATGTCGTCGGCGTGCGCGCTCATCGCGATCGCCTCGATGAGCTCCACATGGTTCTTCTCGTTGGCGAGCCTGCCGGAGGCGACGATGCGGAACGGCACGCCGGCCGGTTCGGCGCCCGGCCGCTGACGCTTCGCCGTGAACCTGGGCTGGTATCCGTTCGAGATGACGTAGATCGGCTCGCCGTAGTGGTGCTCCTTGAGCAGATGCGCGCCGAGCCTCGTCGGCACGTGGATCGCGTCGACGTTGCGGTACAGCCAGTGGTGGAACAGCCAGTACAGGAACGCGTTCATGCCGGGGATGTAGCGCAGCGGACCGGCCGAATACATGACGTTCTCCGGCTGCACGTGGAAGCCGGCGGTCACCGGCAGCCCGTGCGCGCGCGCGTTCGCGAGCGCGTGCCTGCCGAATTTGAACGGCTCGTAGATGTGCACGACGTCGACGCCTTCGAAGGCGCGGTCGAACAGCGTGCGACTCGGCTGCGCGAACTGCATCTGCTGCTTCGCCGATATCCAGCTGACGAGCGGTATATGGTTCTCGCGCGCCGGGTATTCGGGAGCGCCGATGCCGACGAGCCGTACCTCGTGTCCCTGTCTTTGCAGTTCGGCCGCCCACTGGGTCGCCGAATTGGACGTGCCATTGCCGCCGTTGCCGGACGTGTCGACGACGAGCGCGACCTTGAGCGGCCGATCGTCGTCCTGCCGGTCGTCGCTGGAGGATGCCGTGTTTTGTTGTGCGCACATAGTCGTCCAGTCTAGCGGCCACGCCGCCGAACCGGCGGTTCGCGTCCCGCGGGCGTCCATGACGGCGCGTGGAACGCCGCCGGCGGCCGTGCACTACCGGTGGCACAATGGATGCCATGACGAAAATCGATTGTGCACTCGGCACCCCCAACGGCAAACATCCCACCCGCGCGCTCCTGCTCGGCTCCGGCGAGCTCGGCAAGGAGGTCGCGATCTCGCTGACGCGTCTCGGCGTGCGCGTCATCGCGGCCGATTCGTATGCGGACGCGCCGGCGCAGCAGGTCGCGCACGAGGCGCGCGTCGTCGACATGGCGAACGCCGACGCGCTGCGCGCGCTCATCGACGACGTGCGCCCGAACATCATCATCCCCGAGGTCGAGGCGATCGCGACGTCGGTGCTCGAGACGGCCGAGCACGACGGCGTGCGCGTCGTGCCGAGTGCGAGGATCGCGGCGACGTGCATGGACCGCGAGGCGCTGCGCACGCTCGCGTCCGACGAACTCGGCCTGCCGACGACGCCGTTCCGCTTCGCCGGCTCGCTCGACGAACTCAAGGCGGCGGCCGACGCGATCGGCTTCCCCTGCGTCGTCAAGCCGATCATGAGCTCCTCCGGCCACGGACAGTCGGTCGTGCATGCCGCGGACGGCGTCGACGACGCGTGGACGGCGGCGCAGCAGGGCCGCCGCACGCACGGCGAGGGCGACGTCTCGCGCGTCATCGTCGAACGTCTCGTCGACCTCGACTACGAGCTGACGATGCTCACCGTCAGCTCGGTCGCCGGCGTCGTCGTGTGCGAGCCGATCGGCCAGCGTCAGCAGGACGGCGACTACCGAGACTCGTGGCAGCCGGCGCAGGTGCCGGCGGACGTGCTCGACGAGGCGCGCCGCATCGCGCACGCCGTCGTCGAGGGACTCGTCGCGCGCGCCGGCACCGACACGGCGTGGGGCGTCTTCGGCGTCGAGCTGTTCGTGCTCAGGGACGGCACCGTCCTGTTCAACGAGGTCTCGCCGCGTCCGCACGACACTGGCATGGTCACGATGATCAGCCAGCGGCTGAGCGAGTTCGACCTGCATGCGCGCGCGATGCTCGGTGTGCCGGTCAAGGACGGCCACGTCGCGCTCGACATCCCGAAGTACACGGCGGCGGCGAGCCACGCGATCGTCGTCGAGGGACACGGCGAAGCCGAGTTCCACGACCTCGACGAGGCGCTCGCGCAGCCGGGCGTCGACGTGCGCGTGTTCGCCAAGCCGAAGGTCGACGGCCACCGTCGCATGGGCGTCGCGCTCGCGCTCGGACAGGACGTCGAGGAGGCGCGCGTGCGCGCCGTCGAGACGGCCCAGGCGCTGCAGGTCAGCATCGTCTGAGCATGCGAAGGCCCGCGCGCCCCTTCCCGCGTTTGAAACGTGAGCAGGGGCGCGCCCATGTTGCCGCCGCTTGCTACGCTGATGGCGTCAGTTCAGCGTTCCATTTCCCTTAATCCACGGAAGGCAGAAGCAGAAAATGCAGAAGATGGACAAGCTCTACGAGGGCAAGGCCAAGAAACTGTACGCAACCGACGATCCGGACGTCCTCTGGGTCGAATACATGAACCAGGCGACCGCCGGCAACGGCGCGAAGAAAGCCCAGATCGAAGGCAAGGGCAGCCTCAACAACCGCATCACCTCGGTCCTCTTCGACCTGCTCAAGGCGCGCGGCGTGGACTCCCATTTCATCAGGCGCATCTCGGACACCGAGCAGCTCGTACGCGCGATGGACATGTACCCGCTCGAGATCATCATGCGCAACACGGCCGCCGGATCCTTCGCGAAGCGCTACGGCGTCGAGGAGGGCACGAAGCTCGCCCGTCCGATCCTCGAATTCTGCTACAAGTCCGACGAGCTCGGCGACCCGTTCATCAACGACGACGGCATCGTCGCGCTCGGTCTGGCCTCCGACGAGGAGCTCGCCGAGATCTCGAAGCAGGCGCGCGCCGTCAACGACGCGCTGCTCGACATCTTCTCGAAGATCGACGTGCAGCTCGTCGACTTCAAGATCGAAGAGGGCAAGACCTCCGACGGCACGATCCTACTCGCCGACGAGATCACGCCGGACACCTGCCGCCTGTGGGACCTCAGGGACGGCTCCGGCCAGATCGAGCATCTCGACAAGGACCTGTTCCGCCGTGACCTGGGAAACATCATCCCCGCCTACGAGGAGATCTACGACCGTCTGACGGCGCTTGCCGAACAGGAAGGCATCGAGCGCGCCGAATGACGCGGACGGCCCGCATCCGGCACATACCGGATGCGGGCCGTTTTTGCCGTGAGCGCGCCGCATGGGGCCGCCCTCCGCCACCCATGCCCCTGTTTTTCTCCCATTCCTACCCCATATCCACCTGCAACCATCAGAGTCAAGAGAGCAAGGAAGAACCGTGGTTTTCCGCGTATATGTTGAAAAGAAGCCGGGCTTTGACGTCGAGGCCCAGCAGCTCACCCAGGAGCTCAGGACGATCCTGGGCATCAAGCCGCTCGAGCAGATCCGCCTGATCAACCGCTACGACGTCGAGGGCATCGGCGAGGAGCTGTTCGAGCAGGTCGTGCCGACCGTCTTCAGCGAGCCGCAGTCCGATGACGTGTCCTCCGACCTTCCCGACTTCGGCGACGACGCCGTCTTCGCCGTCGAGTTCCTGCCGGGCCAGTTCGACCAGCGCGCCGATTCGGCGAGCGAATGCATCCAGCTCATCAGCCAGGGCGAGCGCCCGACCGTGCGCTCGGCCACGCTCTACGCGCTCAAGGGCGACCTGAGCACGCCGGACATCGACGCGATCAAGAAGTACGTCATCAACCCGGTCGAGGCGCGCGAGGCGAGCCTCGCGACGCGCGACACATTGGCGACACAGATCCCGACGCCCGGCAGGGTCGAGGTCATCGACGGCTTCCGCGACATGGACGACGAGCAGCTCGAACGCTTCATCGACGACCGCGGGCTCGCGATGGACGTCGCCGACCTGCAGTTCTGCCGCGACTACTTCGTCAACGAGGACCGCGACCCGACGATCACCGAGATCAAGGTCATCGACACGTACTGGTCCGACCATTGCCGCCACACGACCTTCGGCACGCAGCTCGACAACGTGACGATCGACGACGCGACCGTCCAGGCCGCCTTCGAACGCTACCTGAAGATGCGCGAGGAGCTCGGCCGCGACGACCGCCCGGTGACGCTGATGGATATGGGCACGCTCGGCGCGAAATGGCTCAAGGCGAACGGCATCCTGACGAACCTCGACGAATCCGAGGAGATCAACGCCTGCACCGTCAAGGTGAAGGTGGACGTCAACGGCGAGGACGAGGACTGGCTGTTCCTGTTCAAGAACGAGACGCACAACCATCCGACCGAGATCGAGCCCTTCGGCGGCGCGGCGACCTGCATCGGCGGCTGCATCCGCGACCCGCTGTCGGGACGTTCCTACGTCTACCAGGCGATGCGCGTGACCGGCGCGGCCGATCCGCGCACGCCGATCGACCAGACGCTCGAAGGCAAACTGCCGCAGCGCAAGATCGTCACGACGGCCGCGCACGGCTACTCCTCCTACGGCAACCAGATCGGGCTCGCAACCGGACAGGTCAACGAGATCTACCATCCGGGCTACGTCGCCAAGCGCATGGAGGTCGGCGCCGTCGTCGCGGCGACGCCCGCCGACCATGTGCGCCGCGAGACGCCGGCGCCAGGCGACCGCATCATCCTGCTCGGCGGCCGCACCGGACGTGACGGCATCGGCGGCGCGACCGGCGCCTCGAAGGCGCACAACGTCGAATCGCTCGAGCTCGACGGCGCCGAGGTGCAGAAGGGCAACGCGCCGGTCGAACGCAAGCTGCAGCGCCTGTTCCGCCGCGGCGACGCGTGCCGTCTGATCAAGCGCTGCAACGACTTCGGCGCCGGCGGCGTCTCCGTCGCGGTCGGCGAGATCGCCGACGGCCTCGACGTCGACCTCAACCAGGTGCCGAAGAAGTACGAGGGCCTCGACGGCACCGAGCTCGCGATCTCCGAATCGCAGGAGCGCATGGCCGTCGACGTGGCCGCCGAGGACGTCGACGAGTTCCTCAAGTACGCCGCCGAGGAGAACCTCGAGGCGTCGGTCATCGCGACCGTCACCGAGGAGCCGCGCATGGTCATGCGCTGGAACGGCGACGCGATCGTCGACCTGTCGCGCGAGTTCCTCGCGTCGAACGGCGCCGACAAGCATCAGGACGCGCATGTGACCGCTCAGGGCACCTACGTCACGCCGTTCAACGAAGGCACGCTCGCCGAACGCATGGACGCGATGCTCTCCGACATCAACGTCGCCTCGAACAAGGGCCTGTCCGAGCGCTTCGACTCGACGATCGGCGCCGGCACCGTGCTGATGCCGTTCGGCGGCCGCACGCAGCTGACCGCGCCGATGGCGATGGTCGCGAAGCTGCCGGTCTTCGGCGAGACGACGACCGCGTCGGCGATGGCGTGGGGCTTCAACCCGTACATCATGGAGCGGAACCAGTTCACCGGCGCCTACCTGTCCGTCGTCGAATCGCTCGCCAAGCTCGTGGCCGCCGGCTTCGAGCACGAGAAGGCGTATCTGAGCTTCCAGGAGTACTTTGAGAAGCTGCGCGACGAGCCGGAACGCTGGGGCAAGCCGCTCGCGGCCGTGCTCGGCGCGCTGATGGCGCAGGTCGACCTCGGCGTCGGCGCGATCGGCGGCAAGGATTCGATGTCCGGATCCTTCGAGGACCTCGACGTGCCGCCGACGCTGATCTCCTTCGCCGTCGCCGTCGGCAACATGAACCGCGCGACGAGCCCGGAGTTCAAGCAGGGCGGCCATCGCGTCGTGCGCCTCGCGCCGCGCTACCTCGCCGACGGCATCACGCCGGACAAGGACGCGCTGCTCGAGGCCTTCCACGTCGTCGAGGAGCTCGTCGACTTCCATGACGCGCTCGCCGTGTCCACGCCGGGTTACGGCGGTACCGCCGAATCGCTGTTCCGCATGATGCTCGGCAACCAGATCGGCGTCAAGCTCGACGACGCGATCGCCGTCGACGACCTCTTCGCGCCGGCGTACGGTTCGTTCATCGTCGAACTGGCGGACGACGCGAAGCTGCCGGCGACGTCGAACCTCGTCGAAATCGGCCAGATCGGCGAGACCACCGACGACTACGTCTTCCATGCGGCCAGCGAGGACCTGCCGATGGCGCAGCTGCAGGAGACGTGGGAACGCGGCCTCGAATCGGTGTTCCCGTACCGCACGCCGGCCGGCGCCGAACTCGAGCAGGTCGAGACGGTGTCCTTCGAGACTGACCGCCGCGTGCAGTATGCGGGGCCGAAGATCGCCAAGCCTCGCGTCGTCATCCCGGTGTTCCCGGGCAACAACTGCGAGTACGACACGGCGGCGGCGTTCGAACGTGCCGGCGCCGAGGTGACTACGCTCATCGTCAACAACCTCACGCCGCAGGCGGTCGCCGAATCCGCGCAGGCGCTCGTCGACGAAATCGGCCGCAGCCAGATCGTCATGATTCCCGGCGGCTTCTCAGGCGGCGACGAGCCGGACGGCTCGGCGAAGTTCATCACGGCCTTCTTCCGTGCGCCGGCCGTCACCGAGGCGGTGCGCGACCTGCTCAAGAACCGCGACGGCCTGATGCTCGGCATCTGCAACGGCTTCCAGGCGCTCATCAAGCTCGGTCTTGTGCCCTTCGGCGACATCGTGCCGATGACCGCCGAATGCCCGACGCTCACGTTCAACGAGATCGGCCGTCATCAGAGCCGCCTCGTGCGCACGCGCGTCGCATCGAACCTCTCGCCGTGGCTCGCGAAGACCGAGGTCAGCGACGTGCACACCGTCGCGATCTCGCACGGCGAGGGCCGTTTCGTCGCCTCGGACGACATGCTCGCGCAGCTGGCCACGAACGGCCAGATCGCCACGCAGTACGTGGACGAGGACGGCGTGCCGAGCATGGACCTGTCGGTCAACCCGAACGGCTCGATGCTCGCCGTCGAGGGCATCACGAGTCCCGATGGCCGCGTCTTCGGCAAGATGGGCCATTCGGAGCGCTCCGGCAACGGCCTGTACCTCAACGTGCCGGGCAACACCTACCAGCCGATCTTCGAAGCCGGCGTCGAGTACTTCGGCTGAGCGATTGGCGGGCGCTTGGCTGAGCGCATGAATCGGCCCCGCGGAATCCGTTCCGCGGGGCCGATTCGTATATCCTGTATCCCCTATCCTGTATCCCCTATCCCGCATCCCCCTGCATATATAAGGAGCAGAGCTCCTACCCACATCCGGTCCGCAATCCCTGTCCGATGCACCGCTGTTTCCCTCTCTGAGGTGGTGCAGGAAAAGTGGCGGCATGACGCATCGATGCCGCCGAATTCACGGTCAAGCACTACCCCGCCCCGCCTCGGCGCCGCGACTGAGCATCCTCTCCGCGGTCCCGAGGCCCCATCTGCGAAGGACCTGCCGTTGCGGTGCCGGACACTGTCCTCTCCGCGCTCTCAAAGCCCTATCCGACAATATGTCGGATGCGGCAAGACCCATCCGACGTCCTCTCCGTCCCTCCCGAGGCCCTATCTGCGATTTTGGGGTGGGCGCTCTCGGAGACACCGCCTCCAACAACCTCCAAAGCTACCATATGCGAACAAAGGCGCTAAGAACAGCACATTTAACCGCCCGGTCTCCGGAACACCCCACCCCAAAATCGCATATAGGCCACGACATCCCTCCTCCCCCCGTCTTCACAGCAAAAAACAAGGCCGCACACCCAACCGGATGCGCGGGCCTTGCATTCTCAATCTGCCGTATGTCGGATTACTTGGCCTGACGCTTGGCGGCGATCAGCCAGATCGCGCCGACGACGGCGACGATCGCGGCGACGAAGAACAGGTAGTAGCCGAAGCCCCAGCCGTAGTTGTCCGAAGAGATGACGCCGCGGTCACTGAAGTCCCAGTTCAGCACGAGGAACAGAATGAAGCCGATGATGCTGAACACCAGCGCCGGAATGCCCTTCGCGATGCATGCGAAGATCAGTGCGACAAGCGCCGCGACGGCGATGGCGATGACCATCACCATGATAATCGTCGCGACTTCCGAGCCTCCGGCGACGTCGTTCTTGAGCTTGTTGTAAAGCGTCACGAACTTGAACAATGACGGGTCGGCCAGTTCGCCGGCGCGCACGCCGTCGATCGTCTCATCGGCGAATTGGCGGTACGGCGAATCCTGCGGCGCTGAGGCGTACGGCAGGAAGATGCATAGCAGCATGAGCGCGTTGCCCGCGATCGCAATGATCTTCGGAATCGTCAGATTCCTGGTGGCTCCCTGATCGGACATGGTGTCCCCTTTCCTTTTCCTTATAACGGGGCGTATCACAGCCCCAAAATCTGCCTCTTCTTGAGGTTGAACTCTTCCTGCGTGAGGATGCCGGCGTCCAACAACTCCTTGAGACTCTTCAACGCATCCATCTGCTCCGACAACGACATCGCCGGCTGCCCGGACGACGCCTGCGAAGCCTCAGGCTGCGACGCCGGCGCAGCACCAGCCACAGCCGCCTGCTGCGCCACCTGCTGGCCCGGCATCGCCCCGGTCATCGGATTGACGCCCTGCGCGAAGCCCACACCGAGCATCATGCCGCCCATATCACCGAACCCGCTCTCCTGCACACCCTGCGCGATCTTCTGCTGCGCCGCGATGTTCGACGCCTGCTGCGAAACGTTCTCATACGCCGCAACATTCATACGATTCGCCGAATACTGCTTGACCAGCTCACGCGACTCCGGCGTGAACTCAATGCTCTCGATACCAATACCCGCCAGATGAATACCGAACCGCGACTCCCACGTACCCGCGTTGCCTTCGTCCGCCGCGATCGCCTGCGCGATGGCATTCGCCTGACTCGGCAGCTCGGAGATGCGGTATTCGTTCGACAGCGAGTTGAGCGCGACCGAGAACGACTGCATGAACTCGCTGAGCAGCTGCGACTTCGTCTTCGGATCGTCGAAGCTGATGTAGTCGACGTTCGGCGGCACGAACTGCCGGATGAACGCGGTCGGATTCGTGATGCGCAGCGACATCATGCCGCAGGCGCGGATGTCCAGATCGGTGTCGTAGAACCTGTCGTGGTACATCAGCGGCGCCGGCGTGCCGAATTTGAGGCCGCGGATCTCGCGCAGGTTGACGAAGGCGACGCGCTTGTTCGCCACCGGTTCGCCGCCGTACTTGAAGCGTTCGCCGATCTGCCCGAAGATCGATTTGCCGATGCCGTCGCCGGCGAACACGCTGTCGGTGCCGCCGGTGCGGTATTCGTAGCCGCCGGCTTCGGTGATGATGTTCTCGATGCCCGACTGGTCGAAGATGAACGCGGCCGTGTTCTCCGGCACATAGATGCGCGAGCCGTTGGAGATCACGGCATCCGAATGCCGCGTGTTCGAGCCGCGTCCGCGGTTCGTCTCCTGATAGACGCCCGGCATCAGCGCCGCATGCTCGTCGAAGCGGTCCACGGTGATGATGTCGAGCCACTGATCGGCGAAGGTGCCGCCCAGTGCGCCGGTGAATGCCCTGATTAACGCCATAGCTGCCTACTTTCTGACTTGCTGGATCCCGTGGATGGTTAGAGCTGTTCGTTTCTGCCGCAATACTCGCAGTGGACCGACGTGCCTTCGGCACCATGCAGGGCGGCGCCGCAACCGAAGCAGGTCTTCGATACCGTCTTCGCGCTCTTCGGCTTCGTCAGGCCGCTCATGTTGAACGCCTCCGCCATTTCCTTGGTTGCTCCGGTCAGTGCGCTGGCGATGCCGCTGATGAAGGTCTTCGGCGCGCCGACGATGTCCTCGTCGCTGCCGGTGATCTCCTTGTTGATGCCGTTCGCCAGCTTCGAGAGGTCCGCATGCGAAGCCATGCGCAGCTCGATCTTCCCCTTGCGCAGCAGGATGTCGCATTGGTGGCTGTCGCCTTTGTCGATGATGAGCTGCGGCTTGCCGTTCACCACCTTGATGTCGCGCAACGACCACGAGAACGTATGGTCGATGTCCTTGCCGAACATCTTGATCTGCGTGTAGGTGAACACGAGACTCATATTGGTCAGCGTCAGTTCACCACGTTCGAAGCCCTTGAAATCGGGGCTCTCGCAGCCGACGCCGTCAAACTGCGCGATGATGCCCTCATTGGGCAGCAGATCGATGCTGTGCATGCCTGTTCCTCCTCACTTCCCTGTGGAACGTGCTCTCTTCATTAGGGCCGCCGTACCAGGACGACCTCGCCCGTCACGCGTTGGCGGCCGTGTTCTTGTTGCCGTGCTTGACGACGATCATCCAGATCGATCCGGCGATGGCGGCGACGGCGGCGATGTAGAACAGATAGACGCCGAAGCCGAGGCTGTACTGACCATATGGCGTGAAACTCAGATTGAAATAGACGTAGGCGAGCGTCGCGATGATGGCGAAGACGAGCGTCGGGACGCCTTTCGCGGCGATGGCGAAGATGAGCGCGAGCACTGAGAAGACCGCGATGATGATGATCATGGCGAGGATGATCTCCGAGACGCCGATGCTCATACTCGTGAGTCGCTGCAGTTCCTTCCACCGTTCGGCGATCGTGAACGCGGTCATCGTGTCGTCGCTCGACGTGGCGTATGGAAGCGCCAGCGAGACGAGCATGACGATTGCTCCGATGATCGTGAGCGCGCGGGGACCTGCCAGTGATTTCTTGTTCATGATTGTTCCTTTGCCGGTGATCGGTGGCTGATTATTGGAGAAAGATGCCGCCGACCATGAACCGCAGCCGCATATCGTGCGACGTGACCATGGGCGACAGCGCCGGGTTGATTAATACGAATAGTTGATCTGGACGATCGTGCATGCGCATAGCAGCAGCACGGTGGCGGCGCAGGCGATTGCAATCGCGATGAGCACCAGGTTCCGTCCCGATACCTTGCCGCCGCGTCCGGTGACCGCGAAGCCCACGCCGCACACGACGAACATGAGGATGATGAGCATGAAGGTGCCGCTCCAGTTCGGACGCCATGCGTCGAAACTGGATATGGCGTCGATCAGTCCGATGCAGGCGACGACGACGGAGGCGATCGCCCATTTGGACCGCGGCCCTTGGTTGTCGGCCGTCACGAACTTCCAGAAACGGCGCTTCGCGATGACGTCGGCGGGAATGGCGGTGCTCTGCGCTGCCAGCTGTTCCGAGAGTTCCCGATACAGACGGCTATAGGCGGCGCCTTTGTCGTTCACGCCGATGGGCGCGTCGATGACGACCGCGCTGTGATCGCCGTCGGCGATCACATGCGCTTCGAATTCGTCATCGCCGTCGGGCAGGCGGAACCGCACGGCGTGCGCCGCATCATCGTTGCCGGCCACATCGAATCCCGCACTGTACTGCAACGTCTGCAGCAACGCGGCATAGGTCTGCGCCACCGATGATTGATAGCTCTGCCGCGCCAGGGACACGCGGGAGATCGCGGGATTCGACGTAGTCATGATGCATCCTTCAGATATCGGAACGTGGAGAAGAGGATCAGCTGACCGAGGCGAGGCGCTGGTTGACGCGGTTCATGACCTCGAGATAGTACTGCAGGTCGGCATCAGTCCACGACGACTGATCCATGTCATCGATTTTCTGCGTCATCTCCGAATACTCCTGCATCATCTTGAGGTAGTCGTTCATCATGCCGGCCTGGTTCGAGGACGAGTTGTACTTCTCCATGAAGTCGCAGTACTTGTTCATGTAGGACTCGTAGGAATCCATCGCCTCCTTGACGGACGGAGTCACGCCGCCGGCGTTCTGGTTCTGCGACTCCTGCTGCTTCTTCGTCTCTTCCTCCTGAGCCTTCTTTTCCTGCTCTGCGAGGCGCTTCTGCTCCTCTTCGGCCTTCTTGCGTTCCTCTTCAGCCTTCTTCTCTTCCTCAGCCTTCTTGACGGCTTCCTCTTCGACCTTCTTGGCAGCTTCTTCGTCGGCCTTCCGCTGCTTTTCCTTATCCGCATCCTCCTTGGAATCGATGGAGATGCTCATCGTGTCTTCGTTGGGATTATGCATCACGATGACACTGTCGCCTGCGGTATTCTTCGCACTGAACGTATCATCCGACTTGGCGAGGTCCACAGTGAAGCCCTTGGCACGTAGATCATTGGCATAGGATTCGAAATCGCTGGCCGTGACATCGCATACCGTGACGCTGTAGGACGCCGTAAATTCATAGACATCCATACCCCTGGTGGATTTCGGTGCGGGAATCTTGGTGGCGGCACCTGTCGTCGGCCAAGCGAAAGTCTTGCATCGGTCCTCGTCCTCCGCAGAAGACGACGAAGCATTTGACGGTGTAGTACTCGTCGTATGCGATTCATGCTTGCTGCCTCCGACGGCGCCGATCAGAGACAGCACCAGCGCAATGACAGCGATAGCAGCCGCAATGACCGTGATCATACGACCATGTTTCCTCCCCGGCTGTGTTTGCGAGAACGCCAACACACACAGCACAATAGGAACAATCGCGAAAACTACACATAGCCCAATTGGCGGATTTGTTGCCATAGCAAATAGACCGATAAGGAAATATACGGCGCTAACAATGAGTGCCGCGACCGCGACCGCGGACGTCTTTCCAGTATTCTTGTCAGTCAGCATCGCCGTGAACTTGTTCTTCGGCGCACGATGCGTCGTCGATGCCGTCTGGCCTTCGTCGGCAGCCGCATTCGCAGCGGGCGTCGTCGGGACAGTCGGCATTGCCTGCGTCGGCTGTTCCTGCGCGTTGAGCATGGTCGTCGTCGCAACCGGCATCGTCTGCGTCGTACCCTGCACCATCAGCTGGTCGCCGAGATCCTTGTAGAATTTCGCGATCTCCTGCTGTGCGGCATCCCCTGCTTCGACTGGTACCGTCACCTGCACGACGCCGGAGGAGGGATCGGTGCCCTCCGTCACCTTCGCGATAAACAGCCCATTGATGTTCGGAGTGCTGAATGTGACGGTCTTCGTCTGGTCATCCTTATGAATCAGATCAAAGACGGCGCTGAACTGCAGCATCTGCTCCAACGCGCCGTATACGTCCTGTGCCGAGGCCATATAGCTTTGCTGGTTTGACCGCGGATTTGCCCCCGGATTCGCTTCTGGCGTGGTCATGGTCAGCCTTCCCTTCATTTCCTCATCATGAATAAAAGTGTTTTGATTCTACTCCACTACTGCAAGCGAAATGCAGAAAACACATGTTTTTGTAGAGAAACCATGTAATTGTGATTCATGACATACATCGCACAAACAATGTGCAGATTTGATAATATATCACAAACATGTCACGACTGTCTACTTCCATAAGCATCTTCGCTTAATTAAACATGTCACTTCATCATGTATAGCATTCAGCCCTCCACATCGCAAGAACTTCACAATCAGTAAAATTTAGCATCATATGGCAGCAGAGAAAATATAGACTACAATCATACTATCTTCATTCTCTTAATTGCCAAATATTCTCACCCCTATCGCCTTCTTACCGAAAGTTGAAATTCAGCTTCACCCTCAGATTGATGTCACCAGCAATAGGGATGTCGATCCGATCATCTCCACATCGTTTCATCCAACGACCATCCGGCACTTCGGATGATCGCATCCGACAAAATTGGACTCCGTAATCACGACGTTGAACATACTACCTCCGTCAAGTTCGACGACGACGCCATCGCGACCGCAAACCGAGCCTCACCTCGAAGGATCACCGGACGAGCCGTGTACACTCAGCTCCCCAGAACGGAGACAGGCAACCGATTCGAGCAGACCTGAAATCCGACCTGACCAACTCAGTCCACAGTAGCCAACGATCGTTGCGCCGCACTCGAGCTCGAACACCTGCATCCCCACCTCAAACCGACGGATACGGAGGGAATGGACGGGATCGACCTTCTGCGGCGAGCCCCGCCCATCGCCTCGTTCATCCGGCCAATGGCCGCATTGTCACTGCGCCTTGAACTGGGTTGTCTTCTTCTGGAAGCGCTCAATCGCCTTCGTGAAGTCGAACTCATCATCCCAGATTTCCGAGTTCACGTCCGAATACAGCGTATAGACAGCCGATTTCATATCCGACCATGTGGAATAGAAATCAGACTTGGAATCAGACCAAGCCTTGTACGCCTCGCTACGGAGATCCGACCATTCCGAATACTCCATATTCTCCGGTTTGTCATCAAGAAGACCGTCATAATATTTATCATACACATCTTCATAAGCAGTATCATAAATATCATCATAATAATCTTCAAACGCGTCCTCGTACACGGCCTTATAGAAATCATCAAGCAGAGCATCCGCATCAAGATATTTATCCGACGTGGCTTTCTGTGACAATGTCTGCATATACTTCACGGCACCATCGCTTACCTTGTTATACAACGCATCCGTCTCGCTAGACACAAAAGCATACCAATCCGTCAGCGCCGACTTATTTGTCTTATACGAATCGATGGTGTCGCCAATCTTCGCCTCGGTTTCCGTCATCTTGGCAGTAATGGCCGCTGAACTCGACTGGAAGTCCTTTTCAATTTCCGCCGTGATTTCTTCAAGGCCGCTGGCCGTACCAGCCTGATTTTGAGTTTCATCATTGGCAGGCGTCTGCGTCTCTGACGGCTTATTCTCCGACTTGGTATCCACCTTGTTATCCGAGGAATCCGATGTCGCCCCACCGCTGCTCATTGACGATGATGCCTTAGACGGTTGACTGGTTCCAGCTTTCGGAACATTGACAAAGCCCAAAACAAGCGCCAATACGGACACCACCGCGGCAACTGCCGCAAGGATCCTAGACACCGTGTTTTTGTTGAGCGCAAACGCTGCATAGAGAGCGAATCCAGAGAGCGCCAACGACACCAGACCAAGCACCCACACGAGCCAGGCACCGGTCTTCGGAGTGAGCACGATAAGCAGGATGAGCGCCACAACCGCCAACGCAAGTGCGCCGATAGCAGTGTACATCACCCAGCCCGCAGGCTTCTTCGGAGCATGCGCCCCGCCGCCGGTCCCCGCGCTCTGGGGGGCCCACGTCTGCTGACCGTCTGCGTTCTGCAGCGCCGCAGGATTCTGCTGTGCTGCGGCAGTCATCTGCTGCATCATCAGTTCGCGGTTCAGCTCCCCGAAGAAGACCATGGATTCCATCTGCATATTGGCGCCTGTCTGGCCCTGTGGCACAATCTGGACCACGGATCCACCCAATGGGTTTTCCATGACCTGCACCATATAGGTAGAGCCATCGCTACGCGAAGTGATATTCGCCGTCTTGATGACGTCATCGGCCATGTCGAGCGTAAAGCCCTGACTCTTCAGCAGCGCGTCCTTCATCGCTTGATAGACGACATCGGCGGACTGCGGGAACTGCTGTGACGGAATCTGCGGCATGGTCTGAGTCGGCATCGCCCGCGTCGGATCCACCCCCGACGTTGCCGCCATCGGCATCGTCGGTTCCGTCATTTGCACAGGCTGCGTCGCATCTGTCTGCATGGAATCTACCGGAGTGTAATCGTTCTGCGGATCCGCTCCTGGGTTCACTTCTGGCGAGGTCATGGCTGACCTTCCCTTCTCTCGGAGACAGGGTGTGCGGATGCGTCGCCGCATCCGCACACCCGCTCATCTATCGGTCGTTCTGTTCTGGCGCGGAACTCCCCATAGAGACCGGCGCCGAGCTCCCGTCATCCGCCGTACGCGGACGACCCTCACCCGACGACGCCTCGCGTGCCGCCTCATCCAACTCTCGAACGCCGCGCAGAATCATGCTTGCCAACTGTGCGAACATATCTGCACTCCTTTCTGACGAGAGATGGTTCGCGACCGGCCTTCGGTCGCGTTGGGCTTGCGCCCTGTCATGCTTCTCGTCATCAAGGGGCATGTTTTATTCGCGAATCGCACTCCTTACCTATCGCGACAATCGGCGGTTTTCCGGGGATATGACGAGTCCTCTGCCCTGTTGTTCCATTCTCGAAGCTTCGTCATATAGTGTCAATGACATAACATGTTATATATAAACGAATTAAGAGAAGGGAATTATGGCATGGATGATATAAACCAAACGAGGGCCGCCTGCTGGAGGCGCAGACTGCGTGAATGTCTGAACGAACGGGGCCTGACGCAGGTGGAGTTCGTCAGCGCACTCAACCGCACCTATCTGACGAGATTCCATCAGAAGGACGTCAGCAGGTGGCTCAACACCGGCAACCAGACGGCCAACGGCGTCATCGGCTTCCCCAAATACGAGACGATGATGCTCATCGCCGATTTCTTCGGAGTCGACGTCGGCTACCTGACCGGCGAGACCAACGAGACATCCTTCGACCTGGAGAAAGCCAGCTCCTATACCGGACTGAGCAGTGATTCCATACTTGCCATCCGGCGGTGGATCGACGCTCCCGACGGCGCACCCGACGACGAACTGCGCAGCTGGCGCGCCGACACGATCGACCGTATGCTCTCCTCCAGCGGATTCAGCGAGCTGGCGGCCAAGATGCTCACGCTATACGAGATGTCCACGATCTGTTATTCCAGCCCCGAGCGATTCCAAAGCCTGATGCAATCGCTCGCCGCAAGCAGCGACCTGCCGGACAACCGGACCTTCCAATTGATCACCGGAGCATTCTACGGCATGGCGAACGAATCGTTCTCGTCATTGCTGAAGGACGCCTATCCGACCCCGACCGAGCAGCAATTCGAGTATTCCCTGAATACCGATTCCGCGGATGCATCGGATACGCAGGACGTTTCCGACAACGACGATCTCTGGTACGGCGCACTCTGAGATCCACCGGACAACACGCCACTCACCTATTCTCTGCATGATGCAGCCGCTGTAACGATGAGGCTCCGCGCCACGCCCACCGTCTCTCCCTTCTTCGAAACAGTATTATGAGGATAATTGAATTCGCAAAAGGTTCATAGCGGCAATGCAGCCGGCTCGACCTGCACGACATGGAAAGGGATGCCATGACCAACGAAATCGAAGTGTACGGCGACGACGACGGAATCATGCTGTTGGGCGATTCCGACGATATCCGGCAGGCCCTCGCCGAGCTCCAGATCGCAGAGGAGCAGACCGTGGACATCAATAATGCCGCAATATTGAAAAACGCGCAACGCGCCGCGAAGATGCTCCGGAAGATGCAGGAGCGCTCAGGGCGATGGGTGAAGCTCACCAAGGAATCCGCCGAAAAAGCACGCAAGCACGGTCTGCTGCGCAACAACGACACCGGCAATTTCATGGGAGTGATCGGCAAGGGCGGCAAAGGCGGCATCAAGGGCAACGTGCAGTTCGAGAAGATAGCCGGCGGCATTTCGCCGGAGAAACTGGCGAATGTCGAAATGCTGATGCTGACGATGGCGCTCGAGCAGACGATGAAGGAAATGACCGACTATCTCAAGCAGATCTACGCCAAGGTCGATCAGGTGCTGCGTCAGCAGAAGAACGCCGAACTGGCGAAATTCCTCAGCGTCGCCGGACTGGTGTCGGAGGCCGAAAACGAACTGCGGCATATCGGCGCCCTCTCCGACGCGACATGGGACCAACTGGGCAGCAGCGCCCAGACCGTGAACGAAGTACAGCAATATGCGCTGCTGCAACTCAAGGCCATCGCCGACAAGATCGTCGCGTCCACCAACGATACCCGATCCACGAAAGACGCCTTGACCAAGGCACGCCCCAGCATCGGAGAATGGTTGGCAGTCGCCGCGGATTGCCTGCGCCTGCGCGACCGCATCGACATGCTCAAGGTACAGCGGTTCATCGACGCCGACCTCGATCCGGAACTGCTCAGCAAGCATCGCTTCGTCATCGCGGACAATCGGCGCGCACGCTACCACTCGCTCACCGATGCGACCGCCAGACTGCAGCAGGCCATCAAGCAGGCGGTGCAGGGCAAGGACGACACGATGCGCGTCATCCTGCTGCCGATGGATGCGCCAGTCGTCATACGGGAAGGCAATGAGATCGCGGCCGCCCTCGCACGCTTCGACAAAGCGCTGGGCATGGAATACAAGACGCCGCATTATTCGGAGAAACAGTGGGATCAGGCGATGGGCGAAGTCGGGCAGAACATCGCGAACGGCACCGGGCAGCTGCTGCAGCAGACCGGCAACGCATTGGACGAAGGCGCCAAGCAGATCGGCAATGCCGCTAACGAGGCAGGCAACCAGATCAAGAAGGCGTTCAGCAACTTCCCGAAGCTGTGGTGAGGTCGCGTCCCATCAACATCTGCCTCATCCGCATCGGCACTGTTATAGCACCGTTATAAAAGAGCTGCCTCGCGAACGATATGATTTACGGCATATCGTCCGCGAGGCGGCTTCTTCAGATTCGCATATCGCTGCAGCAATCGGCGTTTGCGCAGCCTCCCGTCAACGCATACAAGCGTCCTCATTCTTTAGCTTGTTGGAACGTGAAATGAAGTTTCGTCTCCGGACTGATGCTGTTGACGATGGAGGTGTAGAATGATTTCGCCTGCTCCTCGAGGATGTCCCTGTTCGAATCGACGTATTCCTTCTTCGCCTTGTCGGTGAGGATGTTGTTGATCATGTCGAGGGAATCGATCTGCTGTGTGCCAAAGCTCAACGCCCCGTTCTGCTCGACGATCACCCGGTACTCGGGATCGTCGTAGCCAATGAATTTGAATTCGGGGATCGTGATGTCGAAGGTGTTCTCGTCGGTCTTCTTGATGGTGACCTCCTTGCCTTCGAATCCGAGCTTCGCGTCAAAGGTGTACTGAATGAATCGCGCACGCTCGGTGCCGGGGATTTCCATATTGAAGAAGTGGCTCTTGTTCTCCTTCGATATGATGCCGGTCACACCCAGCCTCAGCAGCGACACCTCCTTCGTACGCCGCATCGAACGGATCACCTGCGTATCCTCGGTACCCTTCTCTCGTATCGACCCGGGCATCGCCCACGGAAACAGCGAATAGAATCCGACACTAGTGGCCCAGCCTGCACCCATGGCAACAATCAGCACAATAATGATGCCCCACGTTTTCCCTTTCTGCCACCACTTCTTCTCTCCTCCATTGTTATTATTATTGCCCTTATTAAGGCTGTTGCCTCCACCCATCGCCATCGCCTCTCCTCCTTCGCGCCCTTCCGGAAAACCATCGGCTTCCGCATGCGACGATGCATTCGGTGCAGTTCGACGGAAGCACCTCCAAAGCCTTCACATTCGCGCTTCGCCTCACCGCAGATTTACTCTATCAGAGCATGCGATATCGACAGGCCCCATTGCCCATAATCACAGCGAACATCTGTAAACAGACGCAATGCAAACACGACTGTTGCATCAACCGACCTCTGCTTACACAAGAATAAAACTAGACAACAATACGTTTTCTGATTCAGCCATCCGAATCAGCGGAATCCATGCTGACGCATCCCGTGCGGCGCGAACAACTTCCTCTCTCACGGTCGCACCGCACATCGTCTCCGTCCCCTACTTCCCGCGCTGCAGGAACGCCGCCTTGACCAGGTCGACGATCATCTGACGCATGTCCTTGCCGCCGGCCTGCGCGGCCACGGTGATGCCGTTGACCTTGCCGATGAATCCTTCGCCGAACTGTTCCTCCATCAGATGGCGTGCCCATCCGAGGTCGTGCACGCTGCGTTTGCCGGAGTAGATCTCCTCGAACATGGCGACGGCGCCCTCGCCGAGCGCGGCGATGATGCTCGCGGCGACGATCGCGTTGATGACGCTCGCCGCGAGATCAATGCCCGGGATCGCCTTGATCGCGCTGATCGCCGAATGCGCGACGACGCCCGCCGTGCCCACCTGCACGACCTCATCGAAGAGCCGTTTGGCGTCCTCGTCCTTGTCGATCCCGTACAGTCTTGCCAATCCGTTCAGCTCGGCGAGTTCCAGCGGGGACAGGATCAGCGAGTCGGCGATCGGGATCGGCACGGCGCCCACGGTGGCGCCGGCCGCGACGCATGCGCCGATCAGTCCCTGCGCGAGCACGCGTTTGCGTGTCAGTTTGAAGTGCTGCAGGTCATGTGCGCCTCCGCGCAAGCCCTCGGGCATCGCCTGCATCGTCGCGTCGATGAGGTCGGCGATGCCTTCGGGCGCCGCGAAGGCCGTGTCGTTGATGACATAGGTCTGCGCGACGACCGGCACGATCGCGCGCAGGTTGCGCTCGATATGCGTCCCGTGGAACGCCTCCCGCACCATCGCGATGTTGCGTTCGCGGTCCGGCTGCGAATACGATTTCGTGACGACGGCGATGATCGGCACCGACTTCCACATCCGCACGGCGTTCGTCAGGTTGCGGATCGTGTCAGGGAACAGCTTCGCCGCCGTGCCGTCCACGCAGAACCAGATCACGTTGATGCGCGTGTTCT
Source organism: Bifidobacterium choerinum (assembly GCF_000741135.1). Classification (GTDB taxonomy): domain Bacteria; phylum Actinomycetota; class Actinomycetes; order Actinomycetales; family Bifidobacteriaceae; genus Bifidobacterium; species Bifidobacterium choerinum. The sequence goes on from NZ_JGYU01000001.1 coordinate 106,576, forward strand.
CGCTGCCTTCCTTCGCGCTCATCCGCGACCATTTGCGCACCGCATGCACGGCACGCAAACTTGCGATCGGCGACGGTTCGAAACCGATCGAATCGATGACGCGGAACGGCACCGACGGACTTGCGTAGATCGCGAGTTCCCCGGTCGTGCCGCGCGTGCCGAAGCTCGTCTTCGCGACGTCCTCGCCGATGACGGCGTTGATGAGCGTCGATTTGCCGACGCCCGAATTGCCCAGCACGAGCACGTTGCCTTTGGGTTCCAGCTGCCGTGACGGCGCGATGGGCCGCCCGTCGTTCACACCGCCGTTGTCGTATGCCATGCCGCCATCCTAACCGCGTTTGCCGCTTGCATGCCTATCATGTCCCACCGGCGGACGTCCGATCGGCTGATGCCGTCACTTCGTCTGCGTCGACGAGTCCTTCTGGTCATCCGTGCTCGAACCGGCGCCTCCGGTCAGCGCCTTGCGCGACCCCTCGGCGGCCTTCTTGCGTTCCTCGGCCTGCTTCTTCGCCTCCTCCGCCGAGCGTGGCGTACGGACGAGCTCCGAGCCGGTGGCCTTCACCATCATGTCGTCGACGCGGTCGAGCATCGCGTCGAATTCCTTCTGCTGTTCGGGCGTGAGCTTCGTGTTCTCGACCGCCTCGATCTGTGCGAGGATGTCCTCCATCTGGCTGTTCCACTCGATGTATCCTTCGACCTCATCGGCGGGAATGCCCTCCTGGCTGTTGAGCAGCGTCGCGTAGTGCGCGTATTTCGTCATGAACTCCTCGTAGTTCTTCATGACCTGCTCGGGATCGGTCGTGGACGGCGCGACCTTCTCCTCCTTGCCGTCGGCGTCCTTGCCGTCGGATTCCTTGCTCTTGTCGTCCTTGTCCTCCGATGCCGCGCTCTGCGACGTGGAGGCGGCCGGCTTGGCTTCGGCCTCCGCATCGTCCTTCGCGTTGAGACGTAGCGCAACGATGACGCCGACGGCGATGAGCGCGGCGACGACGACGCCGACGATGGCGATGATCCAGATCTTCTTCGACTTCGACTGCTTCGGTTCTGTGGTTTCCATCCGGGCTCCTTGACCTCATCGACGACGGATGGCACCGTCGTCATCCATGCGCGCGGCCGACGCGCGGCACATCCATCGTTTGCATCACGATGGCTTTAATCCGTATTCCATCCTAACAAATCAGACGATGACAACGTCGGCCGACACCGCCGTTTCTTCGTGTTTTTCGACACAATCTTCACGCCCGCCGCGCTGCGTGCCTCCATCTCGCATTCGTCGACGACCGCTCATGCGTCGACGACGATCCGCACGATGTCCGCGCAGGATACTTCGCAGCGTCCATCGCCGCGCGCATCGATCGACGCATCCTGACTTCCGTCGATCGACAGCCGCCGCGCGGCGCCGTCATAGCCGCGCACCGCGCCGCGCACCGTCCTGTACTCGCCGACGTCGGCGCCGTCATGCTCCGCCACGAAATACGTCACCTCGACATGCGGCATGTCGTCGAGACGTGCGAGCAGCGCGGACAGACGTCGGTCGAGCTCCTCCCGCGCATCCTCCCCCAGTTCGGCGCGGCGCGCACGCGGGCGTGCGACGTCGTCGATGATCTCCTCGTATCCGGTGAGCGCCGCGAAGGGCATGAACTGCGCAGCCCGCTGCGCCGCCGGCATCGCCGGATGGATGCGCGAGCGGTGATGCGGCAGATCGACGATGTCGTCGTAGCGATGCGTGTGTTCGAGACTCATGCAGCGTGCCCTCCGATCTGCCGGTTGCGTTCGATGCCGGTCGCGCCGTCCTCGAGATTGAGGCCGGTGATCACAGCGTTGCCACCGAAGCGTTCCTTGACGCCGAGCAGCGCGCGCTGTACGGCGAGTTCGCGTGCGTCGCGGTCGGCGTCGCGGCGCACATCGCCGCGACCGCCATGGTCGTCGCCTCCGCGCGCACCGCTCGCACTCTGCCCGCCTACATCCCGCTCGCCTGCACCCCGTTCGCTCACGCTTCGTCCGTTTGAACGCTCCCCGTCCGCATGCCGTCCGCCCGTGCGCCGCCCATCCGCGCTGAGCTCATCCGGGCCCCGTTCATCCGCGGCGGCGAATAGATCCGGCTGCTCGTACCGTCCGGCACCCTCCGCATGCCCGTCCGCGACCGAACCATCCGCTCCGTCCGAGGCGATCTTCGATGCGCCGACGGTGACGCGCCGCACGAGCAGCCTTGGGTCGACGACGCGGTCGAAGATCCCGGCGAAGGCCTCGCGCAGCCGCGCCGCGTTCGCCGTCGCCGCCTCCATCCGATGCGAGCCGTGCGCGCTCTTCGGCACTCGCCGGCCGTAGCGGTCGACGTCGACCGGGCCCATATATCCGCCATCGTGCGCGCCGCCGAGGCTCGCGACGTCGTAGCCGACCGTCAGCGTGACATGGTCGGTCACATCGCCGTGTCCGAGCAGCTCGTAGGCGACATCGTCGGCCATCTCGAGCACGATCGTGCGCGCCCGCCGCCAGTCGTAGGGCTCGTGCAGCACCTGCCCGCAGCTCAGCGTCGATCGGGCCGGCCGGTAGCGTTTGATGTCGGCGATCGTGCACGGCTCCCAGCCCCATGCGTGGTCGATGAGCAGCTCCGCGTTGACGCCGAACAGCCGGTAGAGCAGCCCCTCGTTGTAGTAGTCGTTCACCGAACCGATCGAGCAGCGCGCGACGTCGCCCATCGTCATCAGCCCATGATGTTCGAGTGTGCGCGACACGCCGGGGCCGACGCGCCAGAAGTCGGTGAGCGGACGGTGCGCCCACAGCGAGCGCCGGTACGCCATCTCGTCGAGACGCGCGATGCGCACGCCGTCCGCGTCGGCCGGGACGTGCTTGGCGACGATGTCCATCGCGACCTTCGCCAGATACAGGTTCGTGCCGATGCCGGCCGTCGCCGTGATGCCGGTCTCGGCGGCGATCGCGGCGACGATGCGCCGCGCGAGCTCGTGCGCGTCGCAGCCGAAGTATCCCAGATACGACGTGGCGTCGATGAAGACCTCGTCGACCGAGTAGACGTGGATGTCCTTCGCGTCGGCGTAGCGCAGGTAGATGCCGTAGATGCGCGCGCTCGCCTCGAGGTAGTGCGCCATGCGCGGCTTCGCGACGATGAACTCCGCCTTGAGCGACGGGTCGGCCGCGAGCGCGGCCGCGCTTGACGATCCGCCGGTGAAGCGGCGTCCCGGTGCATGCAGCCGCCGTTCCTCGTTGACCTCGCGCATGCGTTCCTCGACTTCGAACAGACGGGGACGCCCGCCGATGCCGAGCGCCTTGAGCGACGGCGAAACGGCGAGGCAGATCGTCTTGGACGTGCGCGAGCGGTCCGCGACGACCAGGTTGGCGTCGAGCGGATCGAGCCCGCGCTCCACGCATTCCTCGGATGCGTAGAACGACTTGAGGTCTATGGCGAGATAGCTGCGTGCGTCCATGCCCCCATTATCGAACAAACGTTCGAATATGTCGAGCCCGGCGCGCCGTGTCGGCGTCACGCCATACAAACGCGGGGCGCAGCGTCGGTTCCGTTCCGGCGCCCCGCCCTGGGGACGCGATGATGCGCTAGGCGAATTCGCGCTCGCCGATCGCCGCGGAAGCGGAACTGCCGCTCCACATCCGAACGGCCGCGTCGCACGCCCGTGTCCGGCATGTGAATGGGCGTGCGTCGCCGATTCGTTGCGATGACGCCGTTCTGGCGAAATCCGCGTTTCCCGATGTAGTCGACACTTGCTAGGGTTTATCTCGTAGCGAATCCCCTGTCTCCAGTTGTGGAAGGAGTTTTGGCTTGTCGGCTGAACTCGAAGAGATCCATGAGGAATGTGGCATTTTCGGCGTATGGGGACATCCCGATGCCGCGCGCCTCACCTACTTCGGATTACACGCATTGCAGCATCGTGGCCAGGAGGGAGCCGGCATCGTCTCCAACGACCACGGCCACCTCATCGGACACCGCGGGCTCGGCCTGCTCACCCAGGTGTTCCAAGACGAAAAGGACATCCAGCGGCTTCAGGGCGACGCCGCGATCGGCCACGTGAGGTACGCGACCGCCGGATCCGGCGGCATCGACAACATCCAGCCGTTCATCTTCCGCTTCCATGACGGCGACGTGGCGCTGTGCCACAACGGCAACCTGACGAACTGCTTCTCGCTGCGCCGCGCGCTCGAGGACGAGGGGGCGATCTTCCATTCGAACTCGGACACCGAAGTGCTCATGCATCTGGTCCGCCGTTCGGTGCGTGCGAAGATCACCGACAAGCTGCAGGAGGCGCTCAACACGATCCACGGCGGCTTCGCGTATCTGATCATGACCGAACATGAGATGATCGGCGCGCTCGACCCCAACGGATTCCGCCCGCTGTCCCTGGGCCGCATGTCCAACGGCGCCTACGTGCTCGCGTCCGAGACCTGCGCGCTCGACGTCGTCGGCGCCGAACGCATCCGCGACATCCAGCCGGGCGAGATGATCGTCATCGACGACTCCGGCTACCGCATCCACACGTACACGAGCCGCACGCAGCTGTCCATCTGCTCGATGGAGTACATCTACTTCGCGCGTCCCGACTCGGACATCTACGGCGTCAACGTGCATTCGGCACGCAAGCGCATGGGCGCGCGCCTCGCCCAGGAGTCGCCGGTCGACGCGGACATGGTCATCGGCGTGCCGAACTCGTCGCTGTCGGCGGCCTCCGGCTACTCCGAGGAGGCGGGACTGCCCAACGAGATGGGCCTGATCAAGAACCAGTACGTCGCACGCACGTTCATCCAGCCGACGCAGGCGCTGCGCGAGCAGGGCGTGCGCATGAAGCTGTCCGCCGTCAAGTCGGTCGTCAAAGGCAAGAGGATCGTCGTCATCGACGATTCGATCGTGCGCGGCACGACGTCGAAGCGCATCGTGCAGCTGCTCAAGGAGGCCGGCGCCGCCGAGGTGCACATGCGCATCAGCTCGCCGCCGCTCAAATACCCGTGCTTCTACGGCATCGACATCTCGACGACGCAGGAGCTCATCGCCGCGAAGAAGTCGGTCGACGAGATCCGCGAGTTCATCGGCGCGGATTCCCTCGCCTTCCTCTCCCTCGACGGCCTGATCGAATCGATCGGCCTGAACGCGGACGCGCCGTACGGCGGCCTGTGCGTCGCCTACTTCAACGGCGACTACCCGACCGCGCTCGACGACTACGAGGCCGACTTCCTCGCCTCGCTGACGCCGGAGGACCGCGTCACATTGCCCGGATACAACGGCAGGAAGACGATGTACGAAGGCACCGAGTACACGATGCACCAGAAGCCCCTCGGCGAGCACGCCTCCGACGCGCCCACCGAATACATGGTCCCGAACATCTAGCGCATCCGATCCGTCCGGCCGGCTCCGCCCATGCGCAAAGCCGACCGGCCAAACCTCACCGAAAACCCCAACGAGACCCGCCGATTCCACGCGGCGGACAGAAAGGTCAGCATGCCACAAGCATATGAAGACGCGGGCGTGAGCGTCGAAGCCGGCTACGAAGTGGTCAAGCGCATCAAATCGCACGTCGCGCGCACGGACCGTCCGGGCGTCGTCAGCGGCATCGGCGGCTTCGGAGGCCTCTTCGACCTCGCGTCGCTCGACTACAAGGAGCCGGTGCTCATCTCCGGCACCGACGGCGTCGGCACGAAGCTCGTCATCGCCAAGCTCATGGACAAGCACGACACGATCGGCGTCGACTGCGTCGCGATGTGCGTCAACGACGTCGTCGCCCAGGGCGCGCAGCCGCTGTTCTTCCTCGACTACATCGCCTGCGGCAAGAACGACCCGGCCGTGCTCGAACAGGTCGTCTCCGGCGTCGCCGACGGCTGCGTGCAGGCGGGCGCCGCGCTCATCGGCGGCGAGACCGCCGAGATGCCGGGCATGTACGACGCCGACGAGTACGATCTGGCCGGCTTCACCGTCGGCTGCGCCGAACGTTCGCAGATCGTCGACGGCTCCGCGATCCGCGCCGGCGACGTCCTCATCGGCCTGCCGTCCACCGGCGTGCATTCGAACGGCTTCTCGCTCGTGCGCAAGGCGCTCTTCGAGCGGGCCGGCTACACGGTGCACACGCGTCTGCCCGAACTGGGCGACCGCGAGCTCGGCGACGTGCTGCTCACGCCGACGAAGATCTACGTGAACGCGCTCATGCCGCTGTTCGAGGCGAATCTGGTGCACGGCGTCGCCCACATCACCGGCGGCGGCTTCATCGAGAACGTGCCGCGCATGCTGCCCGACGGCCTCGCCGCGCATATCGACCTGGACGCATGGCAGGTGCCGCCGATCTTCGACGTCATCGAAAAGGCCGGCGACGTCGACCATATGGAGATGTACAACATCTTCAACATGGGCATCGGCATGGTCGTCGCCGTGCCCGCCGACCGCGTCGACGAGGTCATGAACCTGCTCGACCATGCGGGCGAGGCGGCCTACCGCATCGGCGCCGTCGTCGAGAAGTCCGACCGGGACGTGGAGCTCGTCTGAGCCATCCGAAGGCCGTGCGCGTCACGCGCGCGGCCTTCCACGTTGTTTCCCGGCGATTTTCGTCGTTTCCAACGATTGTTCCCAACCATTCCCGAAGAAAGAAGAGACATGAAGGTTTTGGTCATCGGTTCCGGCGCGCGCGAGCACGCGATCGCCGACGCGCTGCTGCGCGGCGGCAGCGTCGAAGAGGTCACCGTCGCCCCCGGCAATCCGGGCATGGAGCTCGAGGACGGCATCCGCACATTGCAGCTCGCGCCGTCGAACCAGGCCGCGCTCATCGATTTCGTGCGCAACAACGATTACGACTGGGTCTTCGTCGGCCCCGAGGTCCCGCTCATCGACGGCATCGTCGACGCCTTCGCCGAAGCCGGCATCAAGGCCTTCGGCCCGCGCAAGGCCGCCGCGCAGATCGAGGGTTCGAAGGACTTCGCCAAGCAGCTCATGGAACGCTACGGCATTCCGACGGCCGCCTACCGCACCTTCGACGAGCTCGCCCCGGCCGTCGAGTACGTGCACGGGCACGGCGCGCCGATCGTCATCAAGGCGGACGGCCTGGCCGCGGGCAAGGGCGTGACCGTCGCGATGGACGAGGAGACGGCCGTCGCCGCGCTCAACGACATCTTCGTCGACCACCGTTTCGGCGCGGCCGGCGCGAAGGTCGTCGTCGAGGACTACCTCGAGGGTCAGGAGTTCTCGCTGATGAGCTTCGTCAGCGGCACCGATTTCTGGCCGATGCCGATCAGTCAGGACCACAAGCGCGCCTACGACGACGACCAGGGTCCGAACACCGGCGGCATGGGCGCCTACAGCCCGGTCCCGCAGATCGGCCAGGACGTCGTCGACGAGGCGATCGCGACGATCGTCAAGCCGACCGTCGAGGCGATGGCGCAGGACGGCACGCCGTTCACCGGCATCCTCTACGCCGGCCTCATCGCGACCGCCGACGGCCCGAAGGTCATCGAGTTCAACGCGCGTTTCGGAGACCCGGAGACCGAGGTCGTGCTGCCGAAGCTCACGAGCGACCTCGGCGCCGCGGTCGACGCGATCCTCAACGGCGAGACGCCCGAGTTCACCTGGGACGAGGACCATGCGACGCTCGGCGTCGTGCTCGCCTCCGACGGCTATCCGAACGACGTCGTCAAGGGCGCGCGCATCCCCGAGCTGCACGTCGACGACGACTCGCACGTCTACTATGCGGGCGTCGCGCGCGACGGCGACGGCCTCGTCGCGAACTCCGGCCGCGTGCTGCTCGTCGAATCCTCGGCGCCGACGCTCGCCGAGGCGCAGCACAAGGTCTACGCAATCCTCGACGCCGCCGACACGACCGGCATGTTCTACCGTCACGACATCGGCGCGAAGGCGCTCAAGGACTGATCTGCGCAGCCGAGCGCATATGAAAGGGCGGCCGGTATCCCCGGATGGGGAAGCCGGCCGCTCTTTCATATGCCGCGCGATATGCGATTGACCGACGGCGTCACTTCGGCAGGTTCATGAAGTCGGTGTCCTTGAGGTAGTTCGCGCCGGCCGTGATGTCGTACTGGATGAGGCGGTAGTCGGCGAGCAGCTGCTTGGTCTCGGCGTCCATGTCCGCATAGGCCATCGGCTCGCCGTCCTGGTTGAGGTAGATCGCCTGGCCTTCGGGGATGCGGTCCCACCCCTGGATCGTGTTGACGACCGGCGGTTCCATCGCGGCCACATGCTCATGCATGCGCGTCAGGAAGCCGATGTACGGCGAGACCTTCGCGTTCATCTGTTCGGCGGCCTGCGCGATGAAGAAGTTCGGCGACGTGTACGCGCTGTCCTCGATCTTCGTGTCGTGGCTCCACGAGGCCTTGTTCGACCAGATGAAGTAGTCGGTCAGATGCAGCCCGACCGAGTTGCGCGCGTCCGCGCCGGCCGTCGAGTAGATGCCGGGAAGATGGTCGCCGTAGAAGACGACGGTGATCGGCTTGTCGATGTCGTCGAGTTCCTCGAGGAAGTCCTTCGTCGCCTCGTCGGTCAGCTCCATGCCCTTCGCGTAGGTGCGGATCGAGCGCTTCTCCTTGTCGGTGAGCGGCTTGTCCGAGCCGGGCGCGTCGGTGACCGTGAACTCATTGTCCTTGTACCAGTCGTTGTACGGCATGTGGTTCTGCATCGTGATGACCTGCAGGAACTGGTTGTCGTCGGTCTTCCTGATCTCCTCGACGGTGCTCCTGTAGGTCGCCTCGTCGGAGACGTACGGCGAATCGTCGATGCGGTCCTGATGCGCGATGACGTCGTCGCCCTTGAGCGCGTAGAAGTGCGAGAAGCCGAGCTTCTTGTAGTTCGTCTCGCGCGAATACATGCTCGGCTCGTAGGGGTGCAGGCCGATCGAGTTGCTCGGCGGCCCCCACAGCTGGTTGACGCTCGGCGTCCAGCAGGCGCCGGGCACGAGCTGCTGGTAGGGGCTCGTCAGCGAGGCGTCGAAGTTGACCATGCTCAGGCCGGTCAGTCCCATGTACTCGAGGTTCGCGGTGCCGCCGCCGTAGCCCGACGAGAGCATGAGTCCGCTCGTCGTCTCCCCCTTGATCTTGCGGATGTCGGGCATCGGGTCCTTGTTGAGTTCGACGCCGGGCACGCGCGTGGGGTCGGAGAACGATTCGGACAGCACGTAGACGACGGTGCTGTCGTCGAGCGAATGCGTTCTCGTGCGGTTGATCGCGGCCGCCTCCTTCGCGTAGCGCGCCGCGACCTCGTCCATCGTCTCCCTGCTGTAGTCGGCCGGCTCGTCCATGACCTTCGGGTCGACCTGCCGCAGGAAGGAGACGACGACGCCGTTGCGCTGCGCGTCGTAGACGGAGTCCCACATCGACGGCTTGTCACCCATGCCGCGCGAGACGTGGTACCCCCACGAGTCGACGCTGCCGACCGACGTCGCGTAGCCGGCGACGGCGAGCGCCGGCAGCAGCATGAGCAGGATGCGCGTACAGGCGCCGACGGCCTTGTTGCCGCCGGAGACGAGTGCGCCGCGGCGCGGGTCGAGACGCCAGCAGACGACGGCGATCGCGATCGAGACGACGATGATCGCGGCGGCGACGCCGATGATGCCGCCCGCCTCCGGCGGCAGGAACTTCATCAGGTCGCCGGTGTTGCCGCCCAGGAAGTTGAGGTCGGAGGGCAGGATCGCCTCGTAGCGCGTCGCGATCTTCATCTTCTCGGCGGCCGCGATGACGGCGGCGGCGGACAGCAGGATCGGCGTCGCCACCCAGAAGCGGTTCGTCGCCATCAACAGGATCAGATAGATCAGTCCGATGAGCAGCAGGTTGAGCAGCAGCACGCAGTTGCCCTGCGTGAACATCTTGTGCCACATCGCGCCGAGCCCCTCGTTCGCGCTCGACAGCTGCACGCGCGTCGACGTCAGTGCGACGCCCCACTGCATGATCGCCAGCGCCGCATAGTCGGCGAGGAGGAAAAGGACGGCGTAGACGACCGTCCAGACGGTGCGTGTGCCGTGCGCGCCGCGCGGGGGCATCGCGCGGGCCTGCTCCGGGTCGATCGTCCGGATCGTCAGTTCCTCGATGTCGACGTTGCCGGCGTCCGCCTGCCGTTGTTCGTTGTCCACTGTCGTGCCGCTCCAGATGTCTTGGTGTTGGTTCCTTGGATTCGTGGGTGCCGATTCGTCCGCGTCGCGTCGGCGGTGCGATTTCGCGACGGGGAAAGGCCGCGTCCATTGTCCTCCGACAAGCTGACAATCCGCTGTGCGCGGCTCCGGCGCGCGCCTCCCCGCGCCGTTTCAGCGATGCGGCGAATCGTCGGGCGCATGTCAACGGCGACGTTACAGTGTGTACCGCCCGCACGCCGGACGTCTGTCGAAGAACGGCCGCCCGACCGCCGGCGCAACCGTCACAACGCAACCGTCAATCGAGGAGGACGATCATGGCTTCCGTCGCCGCATGGCAGTGGTTCTATGCGATCCATATCACGAGGGGATGGTTCCCGATCCTGTGCTGGACGCTTGTCGCGATCGGGCTCGCCGTGCTCGTCGCCGCGCAGGCGCAGCGCGGCAGGCGTCGCGTATTGGCGCGCCAGTGCGTCGTCGCGATCGTCTGCGGCCTCGTCGGCGGCGCGGCCGCATGGTTCGTCTCGGACGGCATCGTGCTCTTCGGCGTCGAACTGGGATGGGACGTCATCGTCGCCTGCGCCGTCGGCTTCCTGCTGCTCGGCTTCTTCGTCGCCGCCGCCGTCGGCACGCACGGATGGCGGCGCGTCGTCGCGATCGTCATGGTCCCACTGACGCTGCTCGCCACCGGCGTGCGCGTCAACGCGATCTACGGCGAATACCAGACGATCGGCTCGCTCGTCGACTATTCGCCGTATCCGCACATCTCGACGCTGCACGTCTCGCTCGACACGGTCAGCGTCGACGCATGGGCGAAGCAGGTCGCCTCCGGCGAGGTGACGCCGGAGAAGGAGGGCAGGCTGCTGTCGGTGGACATCCCGAACCCCGCCTCGAAGTTCCGCGCGCGCAAGGGACTCGTGTGGCTGCCACCGGCGGCGCTCGCGAAGCGGCCGCCGAAGCTGCCGGTCATGGTCATGCTCGCCGGGCAGCCGGGCAGCCCGACGCGCTTCTTCACGGCGAGCGACACGATCGACGACCTGACGAAGTACGCGAACGAACACGACGGCCTGGCGCCGATCGTCGTCTCCCCCGACCAGAACACGGCGAGCTCGCGCAACTCGCTGTGCTCGGACACGACGCGCTGGGGTAAGGCCGAGACGTATCTGACGCGCGACGTGCCCGACTGGATCCGCGCGAACCTGCCGGTGAGCCGCGATCCGGCCGACTGGACGATCGGCGGCTTCTCGCAGGGCGGCACCTGCTCGACGCAGCTCGGGCCGAACCACCCGGAGCTCTATGGCAACGTGCTCGCCGTGGACGGCGAGATCGCGCCGACCGACGGCAACGTCGAACAGATGGTCGAAGGCTACTTCGGCGGCGACCGCGCCGCCTACGAGCGGCAGGTGCCCGTCAACGCGCTGCGCGCGCACGCGCCGTCGAAGCAGACGATGGTTCTGGCGGCCGGAGAAAAGGACACGACGTCGGTGGCGAACATCGCTACGATTGGAGATGCGGCCGAACAGGCCGGATGGACGGTTGTCCGGATCAAGGTGAAGGACGCGGGACACGACTGGCGCGCGGTCAACGAGGCCTTCGCCGTCGCGCTGCCGTGGCTGTGCGACCGGATGGGCCTGGACGTCGGCGACATGTCCCGGCACGGGTCGGGCACCGACGAGAGACAACGGGAGGAAAGACGGATGCAGGAGCGTGCGGGAATCGAGGTGCAGCAATGAGCGGACAGACGACGGCCAGACGGCCGCATGACGACGGCGGCGCGGGCGGCCAACTCGGCCGCGACCTGCGCCGGTGGGCACACGAGCAGCGCTTCGCGCTGTGGACGACCTTCGGATTCGTCGTCGTCAACCTGTGCTGGTGGCTGTGGTACGCGGCGCAGCACCGCACGCTGCCGTACGCGTCGATGCATACGACGCTCGGCGCCTTCGACCTCGCGCGGCTTCTGCCGTCGCTCGTGCTCACGCGCAGCGTGTTCCAGCTCATCGTCGAGGCGCTGCTGATCGTGTGCATGCTGTGCATCGCCGAACCGATGATGGGCGTGTGGCGCACCGTCACGGCGAGCCTGTCGAGCGCCGTCATCGGCATCGCGTTCGGCCTGCTGCTGTGCGCAGGATTCAACGCGCTGCTGCAGGACAACGCGATCATCTACCATGTCCCGTTCACATTGTCGCCGCTCGTGCTCGTCGTCGGCGCGCTATTTGCGTCGACGGCCTTCGCCTACCAGCTGTGGCGCCGGCGCATCCTGCTGATCGGCTACACGACGATCCTCGTCGTGCTGCTCTACGGCGGCAACCCCGGCGACTACTGCCTGCTCGTCGCCGCAATCGCCGGCCAGCTCATCGGCCGCGCGATGGCCGGTCCCCCGATCGAGGACGAGGCGTGGCACTGGCAGTACAGCAGCTCGTCCGAGACGCGCCGCATCCTCGGCGCGATCGGCGTCGTGCTCGCCGTCGGCCCGGTCATCGCCGCCACGTCGCGCTCGCACGCCGGCCCGCTCACCGGCCTGGCCTGGGTGCTCAGCCCCGTCTCGGTCAACACCGGCAAGCTCGCCAGCTGCATGCACGGGCAGATCACGAGCGGCTGCTTCCACCAGTACGAGCTGATGCGCGCGAGCATGACCGGCGATCTGCTGCGTTCGGTCCTGCCGCTGCTCGTCATGGTCGCGCTCGCGATCGGCGTCTATCTGGGACGGCGTGCGGCCGCCGTCTGCAGCATCGTCTTCTATCTGGCCTCGAGCGCGATCACCGTCTGCTACTACCTCGTCATGCCCTTCGCGTCCGGTGCCGCCATGCCGTTCTCGGGACGCGCGGTCGAGACCTGCGTCGTCAACACGCTCGTGCCGTTGCTGTACGCCGTCGCGCTCATCGCGAAGCTGCCCGACTTCTCGATCCGCACGAAGGCGCGCCCGCTGCACGTCGGCCTGATCGTGCTCGGCGCGACCCTCGTGCTGTGCGCGGCCGTCTATCTGGTCTTCGGACTGACGCACGCCGCCGACTTCGCGCCGCGTCCGGGGCTGCGGGTACTGCTCGCCGAACTGCCCGGCCGCTTCCTGCCGATCGGCTTCCTGACGAACACGCGGCTGGCCTTCGTGCCGGGCACGGCGCTCGCCTCGGCCGTCTATCAGGGCGTCGGCATCGTGTTCTGGATCGTCTTCGTCGTCGTCGCCTTCGCATGGCTCAACGCGACGATCGACTACGACCGCAAGGCGCATGCGCGCGCCGAGGAGCTCGTCGAGCACGGCGGCGAGTCGATGAGCTTCATGACGACGTGGGAGGGCAACGAATACTGGATCTCGCCGACCGGACGTTCGGCGGTCGCCTACCGCGTGCTCAACCACATCGCGCTGACAACGACCGGCCCCTTCGGCGATTCCGAGGAGTGGATGAGCGACCTCGACGAGTTCGCGCGCTTCTGCCGCGACCATTCGTGGTCGCCGGTGTTCTACGCCGTGCACCGGCCGGCGCGCGACCATCTGGCGCGCCTCGGATGGCATTCGATCATGGTCGGCGACGAGATGGTCATCGACCCGCGGGCCTGGAAGACGACCGGCAAGAAGTGGCAGGACGTGCGCACCGCGATCAACAAGGCGAAGCGCGAAGGCATCACCGACGTGATGGGCACCTACGCGGACGCGCCGTCCGACGTGCAGACGCAGATCCAGGAGATCTCCGAACAGTGGTCGCAGGGCAAGGCGCTGCCCGAGATGAAGTTCACGCTCGGCGGCGTCGAGGAGCTTAAGGACCCGCGCGTGCGCATCCTCTACGCGATCGACGCGGACGGCGTCGTGCAGGCGGTCACGAGCTGGCTGCCGACGTGGCGCGACGGACACATCGCCGGATGGACGCTCGACTTCATGCGCTACCGTTCGGGCAGCTACAACGGCATCATGGAGTTCCTCATCGCGCGCATGGCGCAACGCATGCACGACTGGGACGAGGCGCATCCGGATGAGCCGGTCGACTTCATCTCGCTGTCGGCGGCGCCGCTGACCGGGCTGCACGACGCATCGGAGGCGAAGCCGGACGACGGGGCGAACATCGACGGCACCGTCATGCTCCAGCATTCGCTCGCGCTCGTCGCCGACCTGCTCGAACCCGCCTACGGATTCAAGTCGCTGTACAACTTCAAGAAGAAGTTCCAGCCCTCCGAGCATCCGGTCTACATCTGCTACCCGGATTCGGCGCTGCTGGCGAACCTCGGCATCGCGATCGTGCGCGCCTATCTGCCGACGCTCACGTTCCGCGGCGCCCTCGGCATGCTCTCGAGCTTCAAGCCGAAGAAGGCGGACGACGACACGGACAAGAAGAAGGATGCGGACGCGAAGAAGGATCCGGACTCCGCGCAGCATGATCCTGGCGCACAGGTCGCGCATCAGGATCCACCGAAGCAGGCGTGATGCCCAAGCGGATGTGACGCCGGCGGCGGACATGGAAAGGGCCGCGCACGAACAATCGTGCGCGGCCCTTCGCTCCCTCTAGTCGGCGTCCGTGCCGGTAGTACCGGTATCGGCGGCCTCGGTGTCCCTCCCCTCGCGTTCGCGGCATTCGGCGCACAGGCCGAAGACCTCGAGCGTATGGGATTCGATCGTGAAATCGTAGGTGTCGGCGACCTTCCTCAGCCACTGTTCGCTCGGCGGATCGATCTGGACGGTCCTGCCGCACGACACGCACACGAGGTGGTGATGGTGGCGGTCGTCGCCGCACAGACGGAACAGCTGCTGCCCGTTCATGCGCACCGTGTCCACGAGGCCCTGCTCCTCCATCGCGTTGAGCTGACGGTAGACGGTGGCCAATGCGATGTGCTCGCCGGCCTCCTCGAGTTTCTCGTGCAGCTGACGTGCGGAGACGAAGCCGTCTCCCCCTTTGAGCGATTCGCGGATCACATCCTTCTGCCGTGTGTTGCGCATGCGGTCGCTGTGCTCCTTCCCAAGCGGTGCCCTGACGACGGTGCCGATGCCCGTCCCGTTCACGGACGCCTATGATTCTACCGATGGATCGGGCCGCCGAGTCCCGGCGCCGCGCGATATGCACGGAACGTGCACGTGCGCGGGCGGGAGTCGGCGCCGCCGGTCAGCGATCGGTGATGTCGGCCCAGCAGCCGGTCGCGTCGAGTTCGGCGACGGTGCGTTCCGGGTCGTCGGTCAGGACGGTGATGTGTCCCATCTTGCGGTTGTGCTTCGCCTCGGCCTTGCCGTAGTCGTGCACATGCCATTCGGGATGCTCGGGGATCGCCGCGCGCGTCGGCCCGACATGCTGGCCGAGCACGTTGACCATGACGGCGGCCGGCGTCAGCGCCTGCGGCTGCGCGAGCGGCCAGCCGCAGATGCCGCGCACATGCAGGTCGTACTGGTCGAAGTCGCACGCCTCGATCGTGTAGTGTCCGGAATTGTGCGGGCGCGGCGCGAGCTCGTTGGCGATGAGCGTGCCGTCGGCGCACACGAACAGCTCGATCGCGAGCGTGCCGGCCAGTTCGAAGCCCTGCGCGAGCGCAACGGCCAGTTCGCGGGCGCGCCGTTGCATGTCGGCATCCATCGGCGCCGGCATGATCGTCTTGTGCAGGATGTTGTCGCAGTGGATGTTGCGCACGACCGGGAAGGTCACGTAGTCCTCGCCGTTGCCGGACACGAGGATCGACGCCTCGTAGGCGAAGTCGACGAAGCCCTCGAGGATCGACGGCGGGAAGCCGTCGTCCGACCAGACCCGTTCGAGGTCGTCGGCGTCGTGCAGCACGATCTGGCCGTGGCCGTCGTAGCCGCCTTCGGCCGTCTTGAGCACGGCCGGGTAGCCGATCTTTTCGAGCGCGGCGTCCAGTTCGGCGCGGCTGTTCACCGGCGCCCACGGCGCCGTTGCGATGCCGTGGTCGTTGATGAAGGTCTTCTCGGCGATGCGGTTCTGCGTCACGCGCAGCAGGTCGGTGCCCTGCGGGATCGCGACGCGGTCGCGCACGGCGTCAAGCGCGTCGGCGTCGACGTTCTCGAACTCGTAGGTGAGCACGTCGCTTCGTTCGGCGAGCGCGCGGATCGCGGCCGTGTCGTCGTAGTCGGCGACGATCTGGAAGTCGGCGACCTGCGCGGTCGGGCAGTCCTCGGTCGGGTCGAGCGTGCCGACGCGGAATCCCATGTATTTCGCGGACAGCGCCATCATGCGGCCGAGCTGGCCGCCTCCGACGATGCCGATCGTGGCGCCCGGCATGAGCGTGCTGGCGCTGCCGCCGGTTTCTTCAGACAAGCTTGGCATTGGATTCGTCCACCTTCTCCTTGAGTTCCTCGCGGTAGTCGTCGAGCGCCGTGGCGAGCGCCGCGTCGTTCATCGACAGCATGCTCACGGCGAGCAGGCCGGCGTTCGTCGCTCCCGAGTTGCCGATCGCCGTCGTGGCGACCGGGATGCCGCCGGGCATCTGCACGATCGACAGCAGCGAATCCCAGCCGGAGAGCGCGTGCGACTGCACCGGCACGCCGATGACCGGCAGCGTCGTCTGCGCGGCGACCATGCCCGGCAGATGCGCCGCGCCGCCTGCGCCGGCGATGATGACCTTGATGCCGTTGGCGCGCGCCGCATGCGCGAACTCGCCCATGAGTTCGGGTGTGCGATGCGCGGAGATCACCTGCTTGAGATACGGGACGCCGAATCGGTCGAGCATCTCGCAGGCGTGCTTCATCGTCTCCCAATCGCTGGCCGATCCCATGATCACGGCCACTTCGGGCTTGCTGGCTGTCATTGTTACCTCCGCAATGATGTGGACGGGTGGTTTGCTGCGTGTTCCACTGTACGCCGACCCGGCGCACACGGCGTTCCACAGGGCCTGCGCCGTCTCACATCGCGGTGGGCGCGGCGGATATCGCAGCCGCGACGTCCGTGCGTCGCATATGCCGCGCGCGGACGTCGTCGCGGACGTCGTCGCGCCCGTCGTCTCACGCCGTGCGCAGCAGCGTGCGGATGCGCGCGACGATCGCATCGGACGTCATCCCGTAGCGCGAGTCGAGTTCGGCGAGCGGCGTGCGGTCGGTGAACTCCTTGTCGGCGCCGAAGTTGAGCACCCGCACGTCCGCGTCGGGCAGCATGTTCGCGTAGAACGCCGTGACCTTCTCGCCCCAGCCGCCTTCGAGCTGCGCGTCCTCGAGCGTGACGACGACGCGGTGGCGCGACGCGAGCGCCGTGAGCGTACGCTCGTCGAGCGTCGAGAACTGCAGCGGATCGATCAGCGTCGCGTCGACGTGCTCGCCGGCGGCGCCGTCGGCGAGCATGTCGACGACGGCCTTCGCCGTCGGGTACGCGTTGCCGAGTCCGAGCACGGCCACGTCGTGCCCGTCGTGTGCGATGCGGTAGCCGCTCCACGGCTCGTCCGCGTCGGTGCGCTGAGGCTCGGCCGTCGCCTCGGCGTCGAGCGTCCCGGCGCGCTCGGCGTCGAGGATCGCCTCGCCGGGCACGCGGATCAGCGTCGGCGCCGTGTTCGCCTGCGACGTCGCCCACGCGAGCATGTCGAGGAACATCCGCCGCGACGTCGGCGCAAGGCAGCGCAGTCCCGGGATGTTGCCGAACATCGTGATGTCGAAGGCGCCCGAATGCGTGTTGTCGGCGTCGGAGATGCCGCCGCCGAAGGACAGCAATGTCACCGGCGCGCCGTTGATCGCGACCTCCTGCTGCAGCTGGTCGAAGGCGCGCTGGAAGAACGTCGCCGACGTGGCGACGACTGGCCGTCCGCCAGCCTTCGCGACGCCGGCCGCGAACGCGACCGCATGCTCCTCGGTGATGCCGGTGTCCACGTAGTGTGCGCCGGCGTGCGCGCGGAACTCCTGCGTGATGCCGTTCGATCCGGGCGTCGCCGGCGAGACGACGACGAGTCCCGGCTCGTCGCCGAAGCGCCGTTCGAGCGCCTCCATCGCGAGCCGTCCGTAGTATTTGCGCGCACCGAGCGGTTTGCCGGCGTCGCGCATCGGCGACTGCCAGTGGTTGGCCTCGCAGCGGCCCGCCGTCAGGCCGTGCGCGGCGTCCTCGGCGTCCATGCCGAGGCCTTTCGTCGTATGGATGTGCAGCACGATCGGATGGTCGATGTCCTTGACGTCCTCGAAGGCGCGCACGAGCGCGTGCACGTCGTTGCCGTCCCCGACGTAGCGGTAGTCGAGACCGAACGCGCGGAACAGGTTCGTGGCGCAGCGGCCGCGCGAGGAGCGCATCTCGGCGAGCGTCGCGTACATGCCGCCGTGGTTCTCGGCGATCGACATCTCGTTGTCGTTGAACATGATGATCAGGTTGCCGCCCTGCTCGGCGGCGTTGTTGAGCCCTTCGAAGGCGATGCCGGAGCTCAGCGCGCCGTCGCCGATGACGGCGACGACGTTGTTCGTCTGCGGCGTGCGCCCCTCCGCGCGCTGCATGTCGCGCTCCTTCGCCAGGCCGCAGGCGAGCGATATCGACGTGCCGGTGTGCCCCAGCACGAACAGGTCGTGCTCGCTCTCGTCGGGGTTCGTGAAGCCGCTCACCGTGTCGAACAGCGCGGGGTCGCGGAACGCCTGCGCGCGGCCCGTCAGCATCTTGTGCACATAGCTCTGGTGGGAGACGTCGAAGACGATCTTGTCGAACGGAGACTCGAAGACGCGGTGCAGCGCGACGGTCGCCTCCACAAGGCCCAGGTTCGAGCCGATATGGCCGCCGTGACGTTTGCCGAAATCGACGAGCGTGCCGCGGATCTGCGCACACAGGGCATCCAGTTCGCCCGCGCTGAGCCTCTTGACGTCCGCGGGTGCATGCATGTTCGCCAGAATGTCGCCGGTCATGAGTCTGATCAGATCCTTACGGTCGCGTTCTAAGGACGCGGATGCGCGCCCCGGGAACCATATTATAGTGTGCCGGCCTCGAGGCGGTCCGCGCCGCGTTAGAATGGCGGATGGCGGGTGGACGACGTGGCCGCCCGAACGGACGTAAGGAGCCGCGATGAGGGCCGTATACGCACAGAGCATCAATCCGGAACAGCCGTTGGAGGCGCTCGCGGTGGGCGAACTGCCGACGCCGAGGCTGCCATACGGATGGACGCGCATCAGGACGCGCGCCGTCTCGGTCAACCATCACGACATCTGGTCGCTTCGCGGCGTGGGTCTCTTGGCGGACATGACGCCGATGATCCTCGGCACCGACGTGTGCGGCGTGCTCGAGGAGGAACCCGAGGGACGCACCGGGCTCAAGGCCGGCGACGAGGTCGTCGCATACACGGTCATCGGCGCCGACGGCGCGGGTGTGCCGGCCGGCGAGCACCGCACGATCCTGTCGGAGCGGTATCCGGGCACGATGGCCGACGAAACGCAGGTGCCGGCGGCGAATCTGTTCGCGAAGCCGGCGAACTGCACGATTGAGGAGGCGGCGGCGCTCGGCACGAGCTGGCTGACCGCGTATTCGATGCTGTTCTCGCGCGAGCACGGCGCGCAGGTGCAGCCCGGCGACAGCGTGCTCGTCCAGGGCGCGGGCGGCGGCGTGGCGAGCGCGGCGATCCAGCTCGCGCACGCGGCCGGGCTCGAGGTCTTCGTCACGTCGCGCAGTTCCGACAAGCTCGAGGCGGCGCGGCGTATCGGCGCGGATGCCGCCGTGGCCACCGGCGAACGGCTGCCGCACAAGGTGGACGCCGTGCTCGACTCGGTCGGTTCGGACACATGGAGCCATTCGATCCGTTCGGTGCGTCCCGGCGGAGTCGTCGTCACCTGCGGTGCGACGAGCGGCGACCAGCCGGGCGCCGAGCTGACGCGCGTGTTCTTCCAGGACATCCGCATCCAGGGCAACACGATGGGTTCGCGCGACGATTTCGCGCGGATGCTGCGCTTCGTCGAGCACACGAACCTGCATCCGATCATCGACGCGACCTATCCGGTCGACTACGCGAGGGACGCCTTCGCCCGCGTCCTGTCCACCGACCTCTTCGGCAAAGTCGTGCTCACGTTCTAGTCCCGGCGCGGCGCAGTGTCCTGGATTGCGTATGCGTGCGCAATCCAGGACACCTACCAGCTCCACAGCGTCCCGGATTGCGCACGCATACGCCAGCCGTGTCATCTACGGGCCTCCCGGTGTCCCGCACAGCGCACGCATACGCCCCACAGGACGCCCACCAGCTCCCCACCGTCCTGGATTGCGCACGCATACGCGGTCCGGGACAATAAATATGCTTTCCCTATGCATATGCAACAGGGATGGCGCGGACGCCATCCCTGATCGTGACCCCGGACGGGCTCGAACCGTCGACCTTGAGATTAGAAGTCACATGCTCTATCCAGCTGAGCTACGGGGCCAAACTTGAACCAGTATAGCGCATCCCACGGCACGACGCCGTACATAAGCCTTCATCGGCCACATTCCGTCCCGTTTCGTCTGCCCCATCGATGAACCGGGACGCACCAGACCGGCTTACGGGACAACCCGTCGACGCCGCCGACGGAACGGGACGCAAGCAGGCGCCGTCCAACCGCACGAATCCGTCCAGCACCGGAACCCGTCCAACCGCACAAGTCCACCCTATGCCGGCACACGCCAAGCGCGCCTGCGCAACGGCCGACACGCGCCCAAAACGCGGCCGCGCTATTCGATGATCAGCGCGAGCAGGTACAGCAGCAGCAGGAACAGCACGCTCACGGCCGTGTACATGGCCAGATAGCGGCTCTTCTTATGCGGATAGGCACGCGCGTAGTTCTTGTAGGTGATCAGCGACGCCATCGAGGCGATGAGCGTGCCCATGCCACCGATGTTTGTGCCGATGATGAGCGGCACCCACTGGTCGCAGAATCCGGACAGCAGCAGCGAGGTCGGCACGTTGCTGATGACCTGGCTGGAGATGATCGACACCTCGAGCGGATGCTGCCCGACGAAGGCCTGCGCGATCGCGCAGAACTCCGGCACGCGCTTCATGTTGCCGATGAAGATGAAGAACATGATGAACGTCAGCGGCAGTCCCCAGTCGGCGTGCAGGAAGGACCTGCGGTCGCAGACGAGCATCGCGACGACGGTCACGACGCACATCACCCATAGCGGGATGAGGTCGCTGACCGTGAGCACGCACACGAGAAACACGGCCGTGTACACGATCGCGCGCCATCCGCCGTAGCCGGCGCCGTAGCCGGTGACCTTGATCTCGTCCGGCTGCGCGCGCGAGGCGTCCGGCGCGAGCACGCGGCGTTCGATGCCTTTGCTGTCCATGCCTTCGAACTCGGTGATCTTGCGTCCGCGGAACACGACCGCCGTGACGATGACGAGCAGCACGGCCGACAGCGCCGAATACGGCGCCATGATCTCGAGGAAGCGTCCGGTGCTGATGCTCGTGAGCGCCTTGAAGTACAGGTTGTGCGCGTTGCCGATCGGCGTGAGCATGCTGCCGGTGTTCGCAGCGACCGTCATCAGCGCGCACACGATGATCGCCTTGTCCTCCATGCGCGCCATCGTGAGCACGGCCAGGCCGAAGGGGACGAAGGTGAGCAATGCGACGTCGTTCGTGATGAACATCGACGAGATGAACGTCAGCGACAACAACGTGAGCACGAGGCCGCGCGCCGTGTGCACGCGCCGCAGCAGCGACGCGCCGATGATCCTGAACACGCCGATGCGTTGGAACCCGGCGACGACGAGCATCAGGCAGATGAGCTGCGCGATCGTGCTCACGTGCACGTATCCGCCGTATTGCCCGTCCGGCGGCACGATGAAGCATGAAATCAACGCGAGTATGGACGCGACGATCAATATGGTCTCGCTGCGCATGAACGTGAGCACCCGTTGCCGCATTCATCCTCCAGAACGCACTTGCAAAAACAGGTCTATCCTACACGAAATCGCGCCGTTGCAACGATTCGGCGTGGTGTATCGCCGACCGTTCGCGCGCATCTCGCCCGCAATCTGTTGCAATCATTGCGTTCGCGCGCCGACATTTTCATGCATGGACGGCCGGCTGCGGCGGCGGCGCATCGTTAATTCGCCGAAATGACTAAATACGTCGCCTTCCGCGCCTCCCGACGCCGCAGGCGACACGGTCGGCGGCGGACGACGTGGACGACGTGGACGACGTGAACGACGTAAGCAACGCGGACGACGCGGACGACGCAGGTGACGTCGACCGTCGCCCGCTCTGCCCGCCGCCGCGCGCGATGACGCGGCACCCGCCGGCGCTCACCCGCCGAAGATGCTCGTCTTGAGTTCCTTGCGTGCCGTCTCGAGGCGCTGCAGCACGCCGAGCAGCTCGATCTGCTGCTTCGA
Organism: Bifidobacterium choerinum; assembly: GCF_000741135.1. Taxonomy (GTDB): domain Bacteria; phylum Actinomycetota; class Actinomycetes; order Actinomycetales; family Bifidobacteriaceae; genus Bifidobacterium; species Bifidobacterium choerinum. The sequence continues at coordinate 128,879 of NZ_JGYU01000001.1, forward strand.
GTCCTGCACATGCGCGATGCGGTGCTTCGTCTGCTCGATCGTGCGCATGTAGCCGGCGTCGAGCAGCTTCGCGAGCAGCTGGTTCGCGTACTGCCGTTCCGCCTGCGTGGCTTCGCGCAGCGGCTGCATGACGACGCCGGCGCTGCCGTTCGCGTCCTGCTCGCGCTGCACGGCGCCCTCGTCGAAGCGCAACGGCAGCGGCATGACCGCGAGTTCGTTGATGACCTGTCCGAGCATCGGGCCGCCCGCATCGATCAGATGCTCGAACCACTGCTGCTGCGTCGCCGAATCCGGCGGCAGCCCGCCCGCCACGTCGACGGCCTGGTACAGCGTCTGGAACACCGGCGTCTGGAAGCAGTGCACGTTGAGCCCGCGGAACAGTTCGGCGTTGACGGCGCGCGGGATCTGGATCAGCGTCGCCATGAACTGCTGCTCGCAGATGAACACCGGGTCGGGCACGCGGTAGAAGGTCTGCCTCTCGGCGTTCGCCTGCTCGATGAGACGCACCTGCACGGCCGTCGGCTCGCTCTGACGTTCGCTTTCGCCGGCGCGTGGGTAGCGGCTGCGGCGCGGCGCGTACGCGTCCTCGTCACGCACATGCAGCGCCTTGCGCGCCGCGATGACCTCGCGCCGCATGACGTCGAGGTCGACACCGATCGCGCGCGCCTCCTTGCGGGCGTACAGATCCCACAGCGAACGGTCGCGGATCTGCGCGATGAGCGGCGCCGTCGCCTTGACGGCGCCCATCTGTCCGGTCGTGTACGAGGTGTCGAAGCGGTTGACGGCGGCGCCGAGCACGAAGTCGTACAGCGGTTTCGCGTTCTCGACGAGCGCGCGCAGCGCGTCGTCGCCGTGTCGGATGCGCAGGTCGCAGGGGTCGAGGTTGTCCTCGGCGACGGCGACGAAGGTCTGCGACAGGAACGCCGTGTCGAGTCCGAACGCGTGCAGCGCCGCCTTTTGTCCGGCGGCGTCGCCGTCGAACGTGAAGACGATGCGCGAGCTGAGCGCCTGCCCTTCGACGTTGAGCGGCCCGACGAGCTGCACGGCGCCGAGCGAGTCGTCGTGGATGAGGCGGCGCACGATCTTCGCGTGCTCCTCGCCGAACGCGGTGCCGCAGGTGGCCACGGCCGTGTCGATGCCGGCCAGATGCATCGCCATGACGTCGGTGTAGCCTTCGACGATGACGACCTGCCGTTTCTTGACGATCGCGTCCTTGGCGAGGTCGATGCCGTAGAGCACCTGGTTCTTGTGGTAGAGCTGCGTGTCCGGCGTGTTGATGTACTTCGCGCCGATCTGGTCGTCGTCGTACAGCTTGCGCGCGCCGAAGCCGAGCGTGCGTCCGGTCGAATCGCGGATCGGCCATGTGGCGCGTCCGCGGAAGTAGTCGTAGACGCCGCGCTGCCCCTGACGTGCAAGCCCGGCGTCGAGCATCTCCTGCTGCGTGTAGCCCTTGCCGGACAGATGGCGCACGAGATTGTCCCAGCCCTGCGGCGCGTAGCCGCAGCCGAAACGCGCGCAGTCCTCGCGGCTGAAGTCGCGTCCGCCGAGCAGCTGGCGCGCCGGCAGCGCCTCCTGTGTCGTCAGCTGCTCGACGAAGAAACGCTGCGCCTCCTCGTTCATCTCGAGCAGCCTCGTGCGCTTCGACCCTTTGCGCGCGTTGTCGGATCCGCGCCCCTGTTCACGGTGCAATTCGATGTGGTATTTGTCTGCGAGCAGTTCGACGGCGTCGGGGAAGTCGAGGTTCTCCCGTTCCTGCACATAGCCGAAGACATCGCCTGAGCGTCCGCAGCCGAAGCAGTGCCACAGGCCCATCGACGGACGCACATAGAAGCTCGGCGTCTTCTCGTCATGGAACGGGCACAGGCCGGAGAACGAACCCGTGCCCGCCGGTTTGAGCGACACGCTCGCGGACACGATGTCGTACAGATCGGCTGCGTTCCTTACCTTGTCTATGTCCTCTTGCCTGATCAGACCCGCCATGAGCCAACATCATATCAGCCGACCGTCATCGTCCCGCCGATATGCACCGATGCTTCACGAACGCATGTCTCACGAACGCATGTCTCACGAGCACAGCAGCGTGTGCATCGTCATCGCCGACGCGTCGGTCAGGCTCGCGACCTGGTCGATCGCGACGCGCAGCCGCGCGCCGTCATCGCCCGCCTCCATCCAGTCCTCCCAGAACACGCGCTCCAACGCGAAGGGCGGCGTCGAGGAATCGTCCATGATCACGGCGACGAGGTCGGTCACGATCCGCTGCTCGTCCTCCTGCATCGGCGAATGGTCGCGCGGCTCCATCAGATAGTGCACGGCGATGCCCTTGAGCACGAGGATCTCGTAGCGCGTCGCTTCGGGCACGGCGAGCGCGCCCATGTACCGCGTCAATGCGCCGGGTCCGTGGATCGCGCGCATCGTCTCCTCGACGCTCAGCGCGAACCTGCCGATGAGCATGCTCGTGACGTTCTTGAGCTGCGCGAGCGCGCGCCGCGAGCCGTCGAAGGCCTCCGGGAACGCGCCGACCGCGCGCAGCCTGCCGAAGGCGCGCACGAGCATGTCGGGGTCCCACTGCGGCCCGTACCATGCGATGATCTCTCGCACAATCGCGTCGAGCGTCGCCGGGCGCTTCAGTTCGCCCAGGTCGGCGGCGCCGGTCGCGACGGCGTCCTCGAAGTCGTGCACGCTGTACGCGATGTCGTCGGCGAGGTCCATGACCTGCCCCTCGAGCGGCACCGTCTCCGGCGGCGCGCCCTCCTTGAGCCATCGGAAGACGTCGACATCGTCCGGGTAGACGCCGAACTTGCGTCCGCGCTCGCCTTTCGGATGCGCGTCGGCGCGCGCATAGTCCCACGGGTATTTGACGGACGCGTCGAGGCATGCGCGCGTGAGGTTGACGCCCGCCGGGCGCCCCGCGTCGCGGAATATCTTCGGTTCGAGCCTGGTGAGCAGGCGGAAGGTCTGCGCGTTGCCTTCGAATCCGCCGATGTCCTTCGCGAGCGCGGCGAGCGCGTGCTCGCCGTTGTGTCCGAACGGCGGGTGTCCGAGGTCGTGCGCGAGGCATGCGCAGTCGACGACGTCGGGGTCGCAGCCGAGCATCCGCGCGATCTGCCGGCCAATCTGCGCGACCTCGAGCGTGTGCGTCAGGCGCGTGCGCGCGAAGTCGTCGGTGCCGGCGACGAGGATCTGGCTTTTCGCGCCGAGCCTGCGCAGCGCCGACGAGTGGATGAGTCGCGCGCGGTCGCGTTCGAACGGCGTGCGGCGTCCCGATTTCGGCGACTCGGCTACCCATCGTTCGGCGTCGTGCGCCGTGTAGCCGTCCGGCGTCGGTTCGCCGGCTGTCGTCGTCTCGTCCATCGGCAATCCACCCCCTCGTGTGCGGCGCGCGGCGCGGCGGCCCGCGCGTTACAGGATGCTCGCGGGGTCGAGTCTACTCAGGTCGTCGGCGTCGAGCACGTCGGTCGCGTGTTCGTACAGCCGCGGGATGCGGTTGCGCAGGCACGTGAAGATCTCGTAGCTGATCGTGTCGGCGGCGCGCGCCCAGTCGTCGGCGGTCGGCTCGCAGTACCGCTCGCCGCGGCCGGGGCCGAACAGTGCGACGGTGTCGCCGATCGAGACGCCGAGGTCGTCGGCCATGCCGTGCAGGTCGATGATGAACTGGTCCATGCAGACGCGGCCGCTGACGCGCATGAGGCGGGGGCCGTCCTTCGTCATGACGCGCACCGGGCCGCCGGGCATCGTGCGGCCGCGCTCGCCGAGCGCGCCGAGCGTGTCGGCGCCGGAGGCGGAGCGGTGGATGCCGTCGGCGTAGCCGACCGGTACGATCGCGACGCTCGTGCGGTCCTCGGTCAGGTAGATGCGGCCGTAGGACAGGCCGCTGTGCGCGTCGACGTCCTTGACCGAGCTCAGCTGCGCCTGCAGCGTCATCGCCGGTTTGAGCCCGTAGCGTTCCGGGCTGCCCATGTCCGGGTCGGCTTCGTAGCCGTACAGGCCGACGCCGGGGCGCACGAGGTCGTAGTGGATCTGCGGTCGGCTCAACGTGGCCGCCGTGTTCGCCAGATGGCGGATCCGCGGTTCGATGCCGGCGTCGGCGAGGCGTGCCGTGAACTCCTCGAAGCGCGCGATCTGCGCTTCGGTCTGTTCGACGAAGTCGGCGTTGCTCGGGGCGTCGGCGACGGCGAGGTGGCTCCACTGGCCGACAATGTCGAGGACGCCTTCGTCGCGCAATGCGACGAGCGAGCCGGTCGCCTCGTGCAGGTTCTCGAAGGTGAAGCCGTTGCGGCCGAAGCCGGTGTCGACCTTGATGTGCACATGGGCGGGGCGTCCGGCCTCGCGCGCGGCGGCGGCGATGTGCTCGAGCGCCGTCGTCGTGGCCACCGACAGGTCGATGTCCGCGTCGATGAGTTCGCGGTACGGCGCCTCGAGCGGGTTGTTCACCCAGGTGAGGATGCGCGCGCGGTCGGGGCCGATGCCGGCGCGGCGCAGCAGCAGCGCCTCGCGCGCCTGCGCGGTGCCGAGCCAGGTGGCGCCGCCGGCGAGCGCGGCGAGCGCCGTCGGGATCAGGCCGTGGCCGTAGGCGTCGGCCTTGACGACTCCCATCACCGCCGTTGCACCCCCTTCGCGGTTCACGACGTCGACGAGGTGGCGCATGTTGTCGCGGATGGCGGCGAGGTCCACGATCGCCTGCGCCGGGTAGTGGCGGCGTGCGGCCCAGTAGTTGGCTTCGCCCTGGGGCGAGGAGAAATGCGGTTCGGCAAGTGCTTGTGCGGTCATACCCGGTATTGTCGCGCACCGCTGTGACGTCGGCGGGGACGGCGGTTCATCGTGTGCGCGGCCCCGCCGGCACACGCGACGGGCGGATATGGTGGCGTGCGGAATAAGCGTGTTGGATGTGCGGCGGGATGCGCCGCACGCTCACCACTCGTGCCGCTGGTAGGCGATGCGCGTCGTGTCCTCGTCGCGGTCGAGCAGCTGGATCAGGCCGCAGCGCGCGAAGCCGCAGGTCTCGAGCACATGCTGCATCGCCTTGTTGTTCGGATGCGTGTCGACGCGCACGTTGCCGTAGTGCTTGAGGCACCATTCGATGCAGTCGCGCGCCGCGTGGCGCACGAGGCCGCTCGATGCGATCCGGTGGATCGTCACATAGGAGGAGTTGTCGAGCCACGCGCCGTTGATCTTCACGTAGGTCGGGTCGATGCCCGGGCAGACGGCGAACTGCGCGAGGATGCGCTCATGGCCGCCGACCGTGTCGACGAGCAGCATCGTGCGGTGGTTGGCGATGTCGTCCCTGACCACCTCGGGCCGCGGGAACGTGTGGCCCCACTGCGTCGGGTTGCCGTTGCGCGCCATCAGTTCGCGCGCGCGGGCGTAGTTGCGTTCGATCTGCGGATAGTCCTTCATCGTCGCGTGGCGGAACCGCCGTGTCGATGCGCTGGCCATTGCCTCTTGTGCCTCTTCCTTGTTGTCGATGCCGTGTCCGTCCGTGCCGCCACGGCGCGCGGCGGCACGGACGACCGCCTGCGGACGGACGATGTGACGACGGTTGATTCCGACGATTGATGCAGATGATGCTGCGGTTCAGACGATCCTGCGCTCGAAGGGGTCGGAGCTGATGCCCTTCGCGAGGATGTCCCTCGCCCACTCCTTCGCCGTGAACAGGCTGTGGTCGCGGTAGTTGCCGCAACTTTCGATCGTCGTGGCCGGCACGTCGTCCCACGTCGCCTCGTTCGCGATGAACTCGAGCGACTCCTTGAGCGCCTTCGCGACGTCCTCGGTCGAATGCTCGCCCCAGGTGAGCAGATGGAAGCCGGTGCGGCAGCCGAACGGCGAGCAGTCGATGTAGCCGGGGATGCGTTCGCGCAGCAGCACGGCGATCGTGTGCTCGATCGTGTGCAGGCCGCCGGTCGGGATCGCGTTCTCGTTCGGCTGGACGAGACGCAGGTCGTAGTTCGAGATGACGTCGCCGTTCGGTCCGGTCTGCGTGTCGATGTAACGCACGTACGGCGCCTTGACCTTCGTGTGGTCGAGCTGGAAGCTTTCGACGACCGGCTTGTCCTGCTGCTCCTGTGCCATGGTCTCCTCTTTCGTTTCGTCGTTGTTCGTCATGCCGTTTGACCGTCGCGCCCCGGCGGATCCATGTCGCCTGGACGGCACGATGCGGGACGCCGTGCGGATGGTACTTGCCACCTTGTGATGGCGTCCGGGACGCCGGGCGGACATCATGCCGAAGCCGTCCGGGCGCATGCCAACCCACAGTGTATCGCCGCGAGTGTATCAGCGCGCAGGCGCGCCGGCGCGCCGGTACATCACCAGTTCTTCGCCGCCGCCCGTACCCTCCCATGGAGCGTCCCGGCGATCACCACCGGCGCATTCCACCACCATCCTGTTCGCAAACTGTATGTGCCGCCCCCTCAGCCGGAATACTAATCGTCGTATCAGCGCAACGCGCCGACACGCCCGGATATGCGCCCACAGCGCTATTCGTCGTGCGACCGATGCGACCATCCGCAGTCCGATACGCTTGGCCTATGGCATTCTTAATCGTGTTTATCGTGGCGCTGGCGATCAGCGCAGTGGGCTTTCACCGCTACATATGGTTCATCTCAATCGGCTACGGCTTCTCAATCGCTGGCATCGGCGCGACGCTGCTCATCTACTTCGGGCTCCGCGGCGGACTAACGACGGTCACGGCCGTCATGGCTGCGCTGCTCATCGTCTACGGACTACGGCTCGGCGGATATCTGCTCATCCGCGAGTACCGCAGCTCCTCCTACCGACAAGTGATGCAGCAGGCGATCGACAACGGCTCGCAGGTCAAGCTGCCGCTCAAGCTCCTGACCTGGGTCGGGTGCGCGCTGCTGTATGCGTGCGAAGCCTCGCCAATCGTGTTCCGCCTGCAGAACCATGCGGGCACCGACGCCGTCGCCATCACGGGCGCCGCGATCATGGCGGCCGGCATCATCCTCGAATCGACAGCGGACCTGACGAAGAACCGTTTCAAGCAGCAGCATCCGCACGACTTGTGCGACGTCGGTCTGTTCCGTCTCGTGCGCTGCCCGAACTATCTGGGCGAAATCATCACATGGACCGGCGTATTCATCTCCGGCGTCACCATCCTCAACGGCGTCTGGCAGTGGATCGCCGCGATTGGCGGCTATCTGTGCATCTGCTGGATCATGTTCGGCGGCGCCCGCAGACTCGAGCTTCGTCAGAACAAGGAATACGCCGATGACCCCCACTATCGGCGCTACGCTGAGCACACCCCGATCCTCATCCCCTTCATCCCGTTGCGCAGCCTGAGCAACGCCAAGTGGCTCATCGGCTGAAATCCGACGCATCGCGCAGTAGAGCCGCCTCTCCCGATATTCTCCGGGAGGCGCTGTTCTACTGCTGTGCTCGGGTATGCAGACGAGAATCCGAGCGATCACGCGGTGTAGCATCATCATGACCCGCACCCACGAGACCTTGGCGTTCGATCCTGTTCGATACGGGAGCCTCGCTGTGGGCCGGCGCGAACTGCGCATCAGCAATGCGGACTACAGGGCCAGGCCGTTCTTCGTCACGACCAAATCTCCCACAGCGCGCAGGCAGCTGCATCCGATACGCCATTGGGGCCGCTATGATCCGGATGCGCTGGACGACCGGCCCGAGGACGTCACCCGCCACTTGAGAGAGTAAGGACTCATGCCGGAAGCCCGGATCCGTCTGATCCGACAGGCGTTGCAGGAACGCGTCCAGCAGGCGAAGCGGACGCAGCGGACACGCGACCGGTAACGCACGTCGATTCGACCGATGGACGCCAGCTCCGGCGTCCCTTTCCGCGCGTACTACGCGCGTACTATAGGGAACATGTCGAATCTCACCATCCGCCGCGCCCGGCTTTCCGATTCCGCCGCCATCATGGACCTGCTGCGTCAGGTCAACGACGTGCACGCGCACGGCCGCCCCGACCTGTTCATCGAGGGCCGCACCAAGTACACGTCCGACGAGCTTGCACGGATCATCGGCGATGACGACCGTCCGATCTTCGTCGCCGTAGCCGAGCACGGCGACGTGCTCGGCTACGCCTTCTGCGTGCGCGAGGACCATGCCGGCAGCAACAACCTGCAGCCGATCGCCACGCTGTACATCGACGACATCTGCGTCGACGAGGCCGCCCGCGGCAAACATGTGGGCACCGCGCTGTACCGTCACATCCTCGACTACGCCCGCGCGCACGGCTACCACAACGTGACGCTCAACGCCTGGGCCGCGAATCCCGCCGCTGTCAGGTTCTACGAGTCGCTCGGCATGCGCGTCTACAAGTACGGCATGGAGCAGCTGCTGTAACGGCGCGCCCGCTCAGCTTGCGATTGCCTACCCCACCCGCACCGCGTGATCGCGCAGGAAGCCGGCGAGCTCGTCCGCGCCGCCGCGTCCGGTGACGATGTCCTGCACCCACTGATACAGCTCGTTGCCTTCGGCGTCCTCGGCGTCCACGGCCCGCACGTCCCAGCCGCGCATCGCGAGTATTGCGAGCGCCATCTTCACCGCCGTGCGCTTGTTGCCGTCGGGGAAGATGTGGTCCTTCGCGAAGCGCGTCGCGAAGTCGGCGACCTGTGCGAACACGTCCGCGTAGCGTTGCCGCGGCGTGACGCCGAAGAAGCTCAGGAAGGTCGCGCCGAGCACCGACTGCACGCGTCCGAGGATCTTCTCGTCCACGGTGGCGGGCGCGGTCGGCGTGATGTCGAGTCCGGTGCCGCGGATCGTGTCCAGATACACTTCGAAGATCGATTCGGCGATCGCGTCCATCTGCATCACATCGCCGTCGAGTTCGATCGGCGCAGCGTCGTCCGTCGTACCGCGCATGTCCTGCTCTCTGTTCATCACGAGTTCTCCAACAGCCGCAGCGCGTTCGGGTATTCCCGCGTCACCTTGTCGACACAGCCGGCGAGCGTGCGCGCCGGCACCGTGCGCCGCATGTCCGCCGACGTGAGGGTGTCGTCGACGTCGACCGTCGCCGATCCCCTGTCCTTCGCGCGTCGCCATGCACCGTCGTCGGCGCCCGACATCTCCAGCAGATCGATCGCGGTCAGCGCGCCGAGCGTATCGACGACATGCGCGACGATCCGTTCCGCCGATTCGCCGAGCGTCGGCTCCTGCCATTCGTCGCGCTGCCGTATCATCCTCGAGCCGAACGATGCATATTCGTCCCACACGTCCGTCTCGACGGGACCGCGCTCCCCGACGGCGACCGCATCCGCGAACAGCGGCGCGCCGGTCGTGCGCAGCGCTTCGACCTGACACCAGTAGACGAGCAGATTGAGTTTGAGATTCGTCAGGAACCGTTCGCTCCCGTATGCCGCGACGATCCGCCGTGCGACCTGCAGTGCGTTCATATCGTCCGATTCCTTCTGACTTCGTCCGTCGTCCATGTTCACGCAGCTTCAACAATACATGCCGACTCATTCTTCGTAGTCGCCGGTCAGATGCCGGTAGAGCTCGGCGCTCAGCGGCTTGGTCAGCCGCAGATCCATCTCCACGAGTCTGACCTTCTCGCCTTTCTTGTCGCGCGTCGTCTCATGCAGATTCGAATACGATCCGACATGCCCGACGTAGTAGTACAGCTTGAGCTTCTCAGCATCCGCCTTGCGCATGACGAACAGCGGAATGAAGTGCGTCGAAGTCCAGTTTTCCTCGCCGTGTCCGTGCATCATCCATGTGATCTCACTGGACTTGAGGCTGTGCTTGTCCTTGCTGAACCAGTGCATCTCCTGCGGGTTGAGAAAGCGATCCTCATACTGGCTGTTCGCATACTTGACGAATATCGGCATGCTGTCGCCGTACTTCGGAATCCGATAGCCGCCGACGCTGCTGTCGTCATCTTTGGGCAGTAGGTAGCCGCCGACGCTGCTGCCGTTGATCTGCTTAGGCCAGCCGAGCAGCCGTTCCACTTCGAACATCTTGTACCGATGCTCATAAACGAATCCGCGGTCGTCCTGCAGCGAACGTCCGGTCTTCGCCGATTCCTCGAGAAGGTCGGCGAATCGTTGCAGCCCGGTGCGTACATTGTCCGCGAAGAACCGCGCGAACGTGTCGTTGCCGGCAAGCATTGCCGCGAATTCAGACGTCAGACCGATTTCGCCGCCGACGCGCCTGATGAGCGCACGCTCGCCATATGATTTCTTCGCCGTCGAATCGAAGAACGACCAATCAAGCACACGAAGCGCCGATTCGAACTGCGCATCGGTATGGTACGACGTCGGGAACCGCCGTGCGACCGCTTCCTTCAGACGCTCCGCAGGGATCAATCGATCCGATGCCGGGCTGAGGGATGGCGCCGGCTCGAGTAATTCGTCGAGGATGACCAGCTCCTGCGGACGGATTGCGACCAACAGCACTTCCGTGGCCATTTTGAGCCACTGCTCGCCCTGCGTGTCGACCGGCGCAAACGTATCGATGAATCCTCCTTCGCTCTCCTTGCGCGACAGCGCCGTTTCCGATCCACGCGCGAATTCGTAATAGCTGTTGCCCTTCTGCGCCATCGTCATCACCAATGATGGATCATGCAGATAGATGTCCGTCAGCATCGGCACGCGTCCAAGTTCGTTGCGAATCACCGCATACTTGTCACGCAGCATCTTCATATCGGACCACGACGCCGTGTCCAACGATTTGAGCACACGTTTGCGTGAGATTTCATCGAAGCTGATTGATGACAGGCCGATTGCCTCCCGCTGCATGTTCTTACGCGCTTTGTCTCTGTCGCCCGCGTTGCCGTACAGCGCGACCGGGATGAGGTAGTTGTTCTGGTAGTTGCCGATGAAATCGATGACGGTGACGCATGTCTTATGGGGGAACTTGCGCAGGCCTCGTCCCAGCTGCTGCGTGAACACGATGCTGGATTGGGTGTTGCGCAGCATCACGATCTGGTTGATCGCGGGGATGTCGACACCTTCGTTGAATTTGTCGACGGTGAAGATGTAGTCGAGGTCTCCGCCCTCAAGCTGTTTGACTGCCTTCTCCACTTGCTTGGGCGGCGTGTTGCCGCTGATTGCAACCGTCTGGTAGGTCCGTTCGGCCTGCTGATTGATTTCCTTGTTGAACATCGTGGACAGTCGTTCCGCTTCTTCAATCTTGGAGCAGAACACCAAGCCGGTCACCCGCTCGTCGTATGAGCCGTACTGCTCGAGCTTGCGGATGATGTAGCGCACACGATCCGAGTCGGTAAGCTCTTCGAGTGAATACTGCATGTGCTGCTTGTCTCGCGTCGAGATCCCCTCAGTCGAGTCGACGTAGGTGCCGTCCGATCCGAGGAATTCATGTACGCCATAGTAGTGGAACGGACACAGCATGTTCTCGTCGAGCGCCTTCTGTAGACGGATCTCATAGGCGATGTTGTGGTCGAACAGCGAGAAGATGTCGAAATTGTCGGTACGTTCCGGTGTCGCCGTCATGCCGAGCATGAAATCTGCACCGGAGAAGTAGTCAATGACCGAACGGTAGTTGTTCGCGCCGGAATGATGCGCCTCATCGATGAGCACGTAATCGAAATCGTCAGGCTCATACCATTCCATCATGTGGAGACGCAGCGTATCCACGGAGGCGAACACGTATTTCGTGTCATGCTGCTTGCTGCTGCCGGTGAGCAATCCCAGCTCGCTCTCGTCGCACCCGAGCACGCGCTGGTAGGATGCGCGCGCCGCTTTGAGAATTGTGTCGCGATTGGCGACGTATAGCATGCGCTTCGGGTGGAACGCCCGGACGTCGAATGCGGAAAGATAGGTCTTGCCGGTGCCTGTCGCCGAGATGACGATGGCTCGCTGCTCGCCATCGTCGCGCAGCTGCTGGATGTTCGCGAGCGCCTCGCGCTGCATCGCGTTCGGCTCGATTTGTTCGTCGCGCAGCTGCTGGAGGATCTGCTCGCGCGGCGGCGTATGCCGATTGTAGTCCTTCTCGTATTGCGCAAGCCATTCATCGGTGAGCGGGACGGACTGGCGCACCTGATCGTCCAGTTCTTCCTTGACCTGTTCGATGAGCTGCGCCTCGCCGGTCGATGAAACACGCAGGTTCCACTCGCGTTGGGTCTGCAACGCAGAGGATGTCAGGTTCGAGCTGCCGACGTACAGGTTGTAGTAGGTGCGACCGTCTTCCATATGCCGTGCAAATAGGTAGCCTTTCGGATGGAACGGCTGGTCCTGTGTGGTTATGTCGTCCGTTGTCGTGCTGCCCGGACGTTCCCAGATGAGCACCTCCACATTGGCGTACTGCTGGAGTTTCATCAGTTCCTTGAAGGCACCAGGCTTGTTGAAGTACTCTTTCGTCGACGTGATAATGCGGTTGCGTTTCCCGCCGTTGTCCGCATGTTCGACGAAAGCCTGATACATCGATTTCAATGCGTTTTCGTTGATAAATGCCACCGAGATGTCAAAGGTTTCGCTTTCCCGGATTTCCTCGCGGATTGCGCTGCCCATCGTACTTCCCGACTGGTTCGAGATGAGTCTGGGCACGAAGCGTTCATCAGCAGAGTCATTCTGTCGTATCAGGCCGCTCAGTACACCGTCGATGATGCTTGTGTTGATGTCGCTTCGACCATCGTGAGCCGTCTGCGTTCCCTGAGCAATCGCTTCTTCCATGCCGCTTTGCATGTTTCCCCTCCCAATCTGTGATGATCAATGATGAATACGTTCGCCGCCCATGCGGTCACAACGTCATTTTCGCGATACGCTCCACGGCGTCGTGATCGACCGGCGCCCAATCGAGCTGCGGCATGCCGGCCGGATTCATCCATTCGATGCGTTCATGTTCGGTCAGCACCGGCGTGTCTTCGATCAGATGGCACAGGAACGTCGTCAGCTCCACTCGACCGAAATCGTAGAGGTAATCGCTTGTGCAGATCTCCTTATCGACGTCGATCTCACACAGCAGCTCCTCTTCGATCTCGCGCCTGAGCGCCTGCCGCGGCGTCTCTTCGGCTTCGATCTTGCCTCCGGGAAACTCCCAGTATCCGGCGAGCGATTTCCCGGCGCCTCTTTGCGCGCACAGCACTTTGCCGTCCTTGACGATCGCCGCGCCAACCACGCGGATCAGTTTCGGCTCATTGGGTTCATCAGCCGTCATATATCCCCTTTTCACGAACAATGGTTGGATCCAGGATACAACGCGGATCCTTGGTGTCGTGCCTTTGAAGAGTCCGCAGTCGCATAACTCGGCTTTTCGAGCGAACGATCGAGCTATGTGTCGGAGTGCGCCGGCACTCCCCTGCGCATCGGAGGAAATCGAACAACATGGCACAATCGATCAGTCGTATACGCGCATGAATGCACGTCGTCGGACACAATCGCACGACCTCGTCGATGCCGGTCGGCGCGCGCAAGGAACGTCGTCGCATATATCAGGAGTTCAGATGGAAAAGCGATATATGCGCGCGCCAAGCGGGCGACATCGGAACACGGCATATGCGCACAAGGATAAGTAATGCGTAATGCATGGCATGGATGCATGGCGGCGTCACGCATCCGCGAATACGGATGACAGGATCACGGTTTACGATGCCGGCATGGAATCGCATGGACACCGGATGCGGCGCGAACGGATCTCGTCGCCTGAGCGGATCGATCCGCGGCTCGTCGCACGCACGATCGACGAGGGCGCACGCACCGAGCATGTCACGCTGCTCGACATGCTCTTCGAACTCATGGAAAGCAAGCTCTATCCGGGCAAGGATGAACTGGACGACGACGAACATACGGAGGTCGCATGGGCGCTCGAGGATGGTGACGACACGGTCTCGCGGTTCCCGCGCAAATCGTCGTTGTACCGCGCCTTGACCGAACGGTGCGACGCCGACGCGCTGACGTCGATGTTCGCGCCGGCGGTCATCGGCAAATCCTCACGGGACCTGTATACGCTCATGGCGCCGAAGGTGTTGTCGGAGCGCATCGCGGAACTGGTCGGCGAATCAGAAACGTGAGGTCTTCGTTCGGCATCGTTGCCACGCCACATTGAATGCATCGGCCGGCGCATCGATGAACAAAAATGAAATCTGCGCTCGCATGGATGAGCACAGTCGGCCTCTATGTTCATCGTGACGCCTCATTCTGAACACAGATGCCGTCAATGTTCAGAATCGACGCTCATTCTGAACATTGGACCTGTTGGCGTTCAGGTTAACGGAAGCAAAGGCACAACGGCTTCCGTACCGCACGAGATCAGCAAGACTCGTGCAGTGTTTCCAACAAAGGCAATAAACTATTTGCGAAATTCGGTAGCGCGCTCCTGCTGAGCATATCCGCATAATCTACAGGAGTTTGCGGATATAAACGGTTGCTCAGCAGTGCCGCATAACATGCCCTGCTGACCCTTCCAGGATCCAGATCGAGCACATCCTGCAAGAAGTCATCAGGATGCCTCAGCTCAACACCGACATCTTGAACCGACTGCGACGGGAAATCCTTGAGATTGAAGGTCACCAACGTTTCCGCCGGCGAATAGGCAGCTGCAGCCAATACATGCCGGTCCTTATCGTCACAGGTCATATCTTCAATCAAAGCGTCATAACCGGTCACAGTCGCGTCGGGAAAGGCGGAACACATAGCATCTATGCGCTTCTTGGCCCGCCCTTCCCCGATACGCGGTGCGAGATTCCTCTCCAGCTCTTCCAATACACCACTGGACCAATATGGCACGAACAACAGTTCTTCTGCCAACCGTAGAATCACGTCATTCACCATTTCGCCATATAAGGTGCAGGTGTCGAAAAAGACAGGGAATCCCATGCTTCGCTGTCTCCTCTCAATGTCGGATCAACGGATTGTCAAGGGTAAGCGATGGATCCTCATCGGCGGCCAGCTCATCAAACATAGCGATATGCTCTTGATGCCTCTGAGCGGCATACTTCTGCAGATCATCCAGCATGACACGACGATGACGCCCGACCTTGGTGAAGGGAATATGGCCATCCTCAAGCAGCTTCACCAGCGTGGGCCGAGAGACGCCCAACAAATCGGCAGCCTCCTGAGTCGTGAGTTGAGTGTCGTACTCGACCATATAGACGGCCTTTCCACCCGACAGCAACTCAGCGACACGCAACAGAATTCGTGCGAGTTCGGGCGTCAGAGGACGGTCCTCCTCGCCGGGAATCTTGAGCAGCGGGAGGGGAAAATCACGCTGTGCGGCGATATCTTCAAAATCACGATTTGTGGAATCGCCCAGTGAACGCGATTGCGAAAGCGCCTCACCAACATCGCGCGTTCTGCGCCGCGCCTCGGGCTCGGTTGGAGGCATGTAAGCCACACCACCTTGCGACATACTGCGTTTGGCCATCATCGAACTCCTTCCCGCGGCGCTGCAACAAATGCATCTACTTGAACTTCTTGCATCATCAGTCTAACAGAATATTCGCAATATTCGAAAACATCGGCGTGGTCATACCACTAACAACGCATCAGCTGACACTTCCTTCTGCCATATCTGCGCTGAAGCGGAGCATTTTCTCGGGGGACGCCGGATATCGGCCTCAGATCGCATCAGAATCATGCGGTTTATGCAGGCGATACTTGGCCATATCGGAGAAAATGCTCCGCCTCAGCGCAGATACGGCAGAAAACGCTTACGCTCGACCCGGATGTGCGCAGCCCGAGTTGCCGCTGTTGCCCGAGCCGTTGCCGACGAAGATCCACTGGAACATCGAGAAGCCGTGGTTGTCGATCACGACCACCTTCGCGTTGTTGCCGCCGGCCTGCGACGGCTGGTTCGCCACGTTCAGCACGGTCTTGCGGTTGCCGAGCATAAGCAGCAGTACCAGGCCGAACACGCCGAGGCACACGAGCAGCACGGTGCGGTGACGCTGAATCCACGGCTTGACCGGGCATGCGCGGCCGGCGTCGGCGCGGCGGCCGCAGTCGCAGGTTCGGTCGTCGTGCGCGGCGTCATCGCGCGCGGCGTCGCTTACGGTCGGCATCGTCATATCGGCATCGGCAGTCGGCTGGGTCATCGTCGCTCCTCGTCATATCGGTCGTATCGGTCGGCATCGGTCGGAGGAACGGCAACGGTTCCGTCCGTCACACCGTAGCAGCGGACGCCATGGCCGCGCCCCACCCATCTTGGTCCGCGGAATCAGTCGGCGGATACGCGGCGAGCGCAGCGCGCGGCGGAGGACGGCGAAATGGTTAGGCTGGCTGTAGCAATCGGCAAATGACGGGCGGCACCGGCTTGGAGGAGCATCGTGGAATTCCTGAAGTATCTGCTCATCGGCGTCAGCGTCTCGCTGGACGAACTCGCGGTCGGCACCGTCAAGGGCGCGCAGGTCAAGGACATGCGGCGGCGCGATCCGTGGATCACCGGCGCATATTTCGCCGTGTTCCAGGGTGTCATGCTCATCATCGGATTCTGCGGCGCAAGCCTGTTCTCGAAAGGGTCGAGCGCGTCACCGAGTGGATCGCCGACGGACTGCTCATGCTCATCGGCGCCAACATGGTGCGCGAGGCCTTCTCCAACGACGGCGACGACGCCAAGCAGCAGGATCTGCTCGCGAAGATGGACGTGCGTTCGATGAGCGTGTTGGCGCTGACGATGAGCCTCGACGCGCTCGCCGTCGACGTATCGCTCGCGCTCGGGCACAGGCTCGTCATCTGGTGGGCGGCGCTGTCGGCGGCGCTCGTGTCGTTGGCGATCACCGTTCCGGCGATGTTCGCGGGGCACAGGATCGGGCACAAGATCGGGTCGAAGGGCGGCGCGATCCTGATCCTGCTCGGTCTGTTCGAGCTGCTGCAGTACTACAAGGTGCTCTGAGTGCGCGGCGGCCGTTGCGGGATGCGCAGCGAGCGCAGCATCGTCTTGTGTCCAGCGGATACGCGGTAGGATTCGCAGGCCTTCTGGATCGTCTTATTGTGGGTCCACGGATCCAGACGCCGCTGCTCGATCAGCGGCAGCGCGCTCCCCCACTGCTTGGCGAGCGCGGTCGCGAAGTACCATGCGCGCGCCATGTTCACGTAGTAATCATCGGAGTGAATCTGCTCGACGAGCCGCAGTTGCGCGGGGTCGAAACGTTCGTCGAGGAAATCGGTCATCAACGCCACGACGGCGTAGCGGATTGTGTAGATGTGGTCGGCGCGCATCCAACGTGCGAGTTGGTCGAGCCATGCGCGCGCGTCGGCGTCGATGCGGATCGGAACGCGGATCGTGTCGGTGACGGCCCAGTTGTCGGCGTACGGCAGGAAACGTGATAGCGCGGCGATCGTCTGCGCGAGTGACGGGTACATGTCGCCGATCAGGATCGCGTGCAGCATGTTCTCCTCGAAATAGCGGTGCGGAAGGTCGGCGAGGAACTCCTCGACGACGTGCGCGTCGCCGCGACGCAGCTGCTTCGCGAGCGCGCGCAGCCGCGGCACGCGGATACCGATCATCGTGGCGGGGTCGACGGTCGGGACGAGCTTCGCGTTGAAGGTCTTGTAGTCGGGGTCGGCGAGGGATTCCAAGCATGCGCGGACCGACGCCGCGCCGTTGGGAGGCGTTGCGGGGAGGATGGGCGAAGGCATGGGCGGCTCCTTGCTGAACGTGGGCGGGCGGCGGTCGGCGGTCGGCTATGCACGGATCATCGTGAACATGCCGGGGCCGTCCCAGTCGTTGGGACGCCGCTCGAAGCCGTGGCGCTCGTAGAATGCGACGGCGCCCTGCGAGGAGATGAGTTCGAGGCTCACGGCCCAGCCGGGTTCGATCAGGCTGCGCACATGGCGTTCGAGCGCGTCGATCAGCGCGGCGCCGACGCCTTGGGACTGCATGGCCGGGACGACGGCGAAATCCTTGACGTAGAAGGACATACCGCCGTCGCCGATCAGACGGACCATGCTCACCGGCTCAGGGTCGGCTTCGGATTCGGCGGCGTAAGCGGTGACGGTGGCGGTCGAATTGGCGAGCGCGACATGCATCTGGTCGATGCCGGGCGCGTCCCAGCCGACCGATCGGTACAGCGTCAGGAACAGTTCGGGGGTCAATGTGTCTTGCTGGATCGTCAGATGCATCCCGCTCCGTTTCGTCGATGGACGCCGTGTTGCGCCTTGGGCCATGCACTCGGATATTGCTTCGCATCCCAAGATAGCGGAATCGGGTGCGTCATGCGGACGGTCATGCGGCATGCGGGCGGGTCATGGACGGCGAGACCGACGGGAATCGTATCGGAGGTTCTTCGAAACCGGGTCGTGAGAGCGCAACCGGCGGAAATGGATCGTTGGGAAAGATACACGAGAAGGGCGCCGACTTCATCGTCGGCGCCCTTCTCGTTGTCGGGAATCGGTGTGCGGTTGTCGTCTGCGGCGTACGCGGCGTACGCGGGTTGTGCGGGCCGTCACTTCGCCTGACGCTCCGCGATCTCGCTCATCGCGGAGACGGTGGCCGCCGAGTTCATCGACGTCGTCGGGACGCCGGTGGTCGTGTGGTCGAAACCGAAGATCATGCTGAGGAAGCTCATCGCTCTGTCCTTTCGTTCGTGGCGCTTGCGGCGCCGTTCTTGTTGCCTGATGATTGCAAGATACGGTCTGCGCGCGGGGCTTCCCATCGGGCTTCGGGATGAATCCTCAAGGCTGGGCGGCGTTCCCTCAGCCTTGAGGATGAGCCCCGAGGATGATACGAGGAATGACTGGCTCGGAAGGGGGACGTCGGTTGATGAGATTCGGCTCGCACCTCGGCCTGGGAAGCCGCCATTCGGGAATCCGTCCTGGACCCTTTGCAGGTGACCTCACCCACAGAGTGCCGCCCAGTCAACCACCAATGGCCCTTTACGGGTGGCGACACCCACAGAATGCCGCCCGACCCACCGGTAACGGCACTTTGCAGGTGACCTCACCCGGAGAATGCCACCCAGTCCACTAACAACGGCACTCTACGGGTGACCTTACTCATAAACGGCCATTTGGGGGACTTTTTGCAGGTGATCTCACCCGTAAAACGGCCGTTTACGGACCCGCGGAACCATCCTGAAATGTCTCAAAGGGTGTTCGCCATGGCGGACCCGCTATGCTTGGGGCCATGACGAACATGGCGAACACGACGGAGACACTGACGACGGAACGATTGGCGCTCAGGCCATGGCGCGAATCGGACGCGGAGGCGCTGTATGAATACGCGAAGAACCCGAACATCGGGCCGATCGCCGGATGGCCGGCGCACCGCAGCGTCGAGGAAAGCCTTGACGTGATCCGCACCGTGCTCAACGGCCCCGAGGATTACGCGATCACGCTCGCCGAGGATCAGGACACGGCGATCGGCGCGATCGCGCTCAAGTTCGCCGGCGACTCCGACCTCTTCCCCGAGGACGACATGACACAGACCGAACTCGGTTTCTGGATCGGCGAACCGTTCTGGGGCAACGGCTATGTTCCCGAAGCGGCCCGTGAACTGCTGCGGCACGGCTTCGAGGACCTGAATCTGACCGCGATCTGGTGCGCGTACTACGACGGCAACACGAAATCGGCGCGCGCCCAGCAGAAGATCGGCTTCGAACCTGTACGCGTCACACCGGACGTGCCGGTGCCGCTGCTGCACGAGACGCGCACCGCCCATGAGAACCGGATGACGCTTGCCCGCTGGCAGGAGCTCCAGTCGAGCTGACGAAAATCGGAAAAGCCATGCGCCAGTAAGGCTTACCCATCCCTAACATCCAAATTGCATAAGGTCCACCTATCAAATTACATAGCGGCTACCTTCCGGATCGCATCCAGGCAGCGCACCGAGTCTCCAAACGCGCACGCATACGCAATCCAAGTCGCATACCAGCCCCACAGCGTCCCGGCCTGCGCACAGGTACGCCATCCGGGTCACGCACCAGCCCCGCAGCGTCACGGCCTGCGCACGCATACGCCATCCGGGCCACATACCAGCCCAGCAGCGTACCGGTCTGCGCACGCATACGCCGGTCGCGACGCTCCAGCCCCGCGCCCGCACACACGCGCGGCATCTATGCCAAACCACGCCCGGCGGTTACACTGGTGCGCTATGACGATTTCGCAGGAGGAGCTCGACGCGCAGTCGCTCGCGACATTGCGCCAATACTTTGGCTATGAGGATTTCCGTCCCGGACAGGGCGCGCTCATCCGCGCCATCCTGGGCGGCCGCGATGTGCTCGGCGTCATGCCGACCGGCTCCGGCAAGTCGCTGTGCTACCAGATCCCCTCGCTCTTGCTGCATGGCCTGACGATCGTCATCTCCCCGCTGATCTCATTGATGAAGGACCAGGTGGACGGCGCGAACGAGATCGGCATCCCGGCGGCCTTCATCAACGGCTCGCAGTCGATCGACGAGCAGGAGGACGTGTTCGCCGCCGCGAACGCCGGCCGCGTCCGCCTGCTGTACGTGGCGCCGGAACGACTGGAGACGCAGCGCTTCGTGAACTTCGCGACCCATGCGGACATCGCGCTCGTCGCCGTCGACGAGGCGCACTGCGTGTCCCAATGGGGCCAGGACTTCCGTTCGTCGTACCTCGGCATCGGCGACTTCATCGACGCGCTGCCCGACCGTCCGACGCTCGCCGCGTTCACGGCGACGGCCACCGAACGCGTGCGCCGCGACATCATCCAGATGCTCGGCCTGCGCGACCCCCAGGTCGTCGTCACCGGCTTCGACCGCACGAACCTGTACTTCGACATCCTCAAGCTCGGCACGCGCGACAAGGCGAACTGGATCGCGCGCTACGTGGCCGAACACGCCGACGAATCCGGCATCATCTACTGCGCGACGCGCAAGCAGACCGAGGAGCTCGCCGACACGATCAACGCGCTCGTCCCGCAGCTGCGCGCCGTGTCCGGCGCCGCCTCGCCGTCGTCCTCCCCTATCGCCGTCGCCTATCACGCAGGCCTGCCGCCGGCGCAGCGCGAGCGCGCGCAGCGCGACTTCGTAACCGACGCGGTGCCGCTCGTCGTCGCGACGAACGCGTTCGGCATGGGCATCGACAAGTCGAACGTGCGCTACGTCATCCACCACAACATGCCGGAGAGCATCGAGGCCTACTACCAGGAGGCGGGACGCGCCGGCCGCGACGGCGAGCCGAGCCGCTGCACGCTGCTGTGGAACGAGTCGGACATCGTCACGCGGCGCCGGCTGCTCGACAACGGCGGCGCCAACGAGCGCCTCACCGAGGACGAGCAGGAGCAGGTGCGCCGCTGGAAACGCCATCTGCTCGACGCGATGGTCGGCTACTGCCGCACGACCGAATGCCTGCACCGCTATATGACGCGCTACTTCGGCGAGGACGGCGAGATGCCGGCCGGCGCGCACTGCGTCGGCGGGTGCG
Source organism: Bifidobacterium choerinum (assembly GCF_000741135.1). Classification (GTDB taxonomy): domain Bacteria; phylum Actinomycetota; class Actinomycetes; order Actinomycetales; family Bifidobacteriaceae; genus Bifidobacterium; species Bifidobacterium choerinum. The sequence continues at coordinate 150,135 of NZ_JGYU01000001.1, forward strand.
TGAACTGCGACAGCACGTTCTCGACGACCGACGTCTCGCGCATCGCGCGCACGATCAGCATGTGCGTGCACGATCTGGGACAGTCGTACGGCAGCGGCAAGATCGTCGCCGTGCTGCGCGGCTCGCAGGCGAAGGACGTGCTCGACCGCGGCCTCGACCATGTGCCGACCTTCGGCAGGCTCGCCGACGTGTCGCAGTCGACGGTGCGCGATGTGCTCAACCAGATGGTGTCGGACGGGTTCCTGACGATCACCGAGGGGCGGCTGCCGATCGTCATGTTCGGCGCCCGCGCGGCCGAGACGATCGACCCGGCGTTCCACTACGAGATGAAGAGCATCACGCGACCGAAGCCGGTGCGTCCGGCGCGGCAGTCGAATCCGGCGCTCGAGCCGACGACCTTCGGCGGCGGGCACGGCGGCACCGACGAGGCATTGTTCGAACGCCTGCGCGGGCTGCGTCTCGACATCGCGCGCGAGATCGGCAAGCCGCCGTACATCGTGTTCTCGGACCGGTCCCTTCGCGACATGGCGACGCGCCGTCCGCACACCGACGACGAGTTCCTCGAGGTCAGCGGCGTCGGCGCGTCGAAGCTCAGCAAGTACGGCGAGCGCTTCATGCAGGCGATCGCCGACTTCGAGGAGTGACGCTTCCCTGTCTCCCCGGTCCGCGCCCGTCTCACCGCCGCTTGTTGCGATGCGGACACGATGGCCGCGGGCGCCATGGTCGCTGCTACAGTGGGGCGTCTGGGGAACGTCCAGCGCCGGTGCGATGGAATGGTCGGGACAAGGCCGCCCTGGAACCGAGGAAACAGAGAAGGAGAACATCATGGGCTACGGCGACGACCCGTCATACGGACCACCGTTCGGCGACTCCGATCATCCACATCCGTATTCGCAAGGGCCGTCCTTCGGCCAATACGGCAGACCGGCCGATCCGTACGGCTGTCCCGGTCAGGGCGGCACGGGCGCGAACGGCGCCGGAGACGCCCAGCCGAATCTCGGCACGACGCAGTCGCCGTTCCCATATCCGACGGCCGGCTCCGGTTCCGGATACGGATACCGCCCCGGACAGTCGCCGCACGACCGAGGCCCCAGACCGCAGCGTGGTCCGTACGGCCCCTACGACCGTCCCTACGACCGGTACGGCTCGTTCCCGTATTTTTCGATGCCGAAGCAACCCGAACGGCACGGATCCGACGCGAAGATCGCAATCGGCGTCGTCGCCGCCGTCCTCGCATCGTCCCTCGCGCTCAGTTGGGCGCTCACCGGGACGACGCCGCCGATGTCGGACGGCGTCGTCCCGTACGCCGTTTCGCAGCAGACCGAGGCGGATTGCGCCACGGGTGCCGCGATGGCCACATGAGGAACCGGAAAACCCGCCCGCTACTTCCCCAGCGCTTCGAAGGCGCCTTCGAGGTCGCCGATGAGGTCGTCGACGTCCTCGATACCGACGGACAGGCGCACGAGGTTCGCCGGCACCTCGAGCGCCGTGCCCGAAACGGACATGTGCGTCATCGCGGCCGGCACCTCGATGAGCGATTCGACGCCGCCGAGCGATTCGGCGAGCGTGAACAGCCGCGTCGAGGCGGCGAAACGCTCCGCCGCCTCCTTGCCGCCGGTGATCTCGACCGAGATCATGCCGCCGAAGCCGCCGTGCATCTGCCGTTCGGCGACCTCGTGGCCCGGATGTGATTCGAGCCCCGGATACCAGACGCGCTCCACGCCGGCGTGCCCTTCGAGCCAATGCGCGATCGTCATCGCGTTCTCGCTGTGCTTGCGCACGCGCAGGTCGAGAGTCTTGAGCCCGCGGATGTCGAGCCACGAATCGAAGGGCGACGGCACGGCGCCGGCCGCGTTCTGCAGGAACATGACCCGCTGCGCGAGCTCGTCGTCGTTCGTGACGACGGCGCCGCCGACGACGTCCGAATGCCCGCCGATGTACTTCGTCGTCGAGTAGACGACGGCGTCGGCGCCGTCGGTGAGCGGATGCTGCAGGATCGGCGACGCGAAGGTGTTGTCGACGACGACGCGCGTGCCGTGCTCGTGCGCGAGCGACGCCGTCAATGCGATGTCGGTGATGTTCAGCAGCGGGTTCGACGGCGTCTCCACCCAGATGTAGCGGTACGACTTGCGCGCGAGCGCCGTGTTGACGGCGGCCGGGTCGGTGATGTCGACGACGTCGAGTTCGACGCCCCACGGCACGAAGACCTTCGCGAGCAGTCGGTAGGTGCCGCCGTAGACGTCGTTGCCGATGAGGATCGCGTCGCCCGGCTTGAGCGTCGAACGCAGCAGCACGTCGATCGCGGCGAGTCCGGAGGAGAACGCGACCGCGTGCCTTGCGCCTTCGACGGCGGCGAGCTGTTCGGTGAACGAGTCGCGCGTCGGGTTGACGGAGCGGCTGTAGTCGTAGCCGTGGCGCAGTCCGCCGACGCCGTCCTGCTTGAATGTCGAGGTCATGTAGATCGGCGTGGAGACGGCGCCGGTGATCGGGTCAGGCTCCTGTCCGGCGTGGATGCCGCGCGTCGCGGTGCCGTAAGTCGTGGTTTCGTTGACGTCGAAGTTGCTCATGGGTGCTGTTGTTCCTTTGGATGCTCTGCGATTGATGATTGATGATTCGGCGATTCATGCGCGCGTTCAAGCGCGGCGCGGCCTCGCGATGTAGCTCGTGACGCTGCCGCTGCCGTGCCCGCGCAGCGGCGCGTGGTGGATGATGAAGGTCGTGCCGCCGGCCGTCCTCGTCGTCGTGCGCGCCGTGTGTACCGTGTCGTGCTTCATAGGTCCGTCTCCTCTGTCGTATCCGTCGTATCCGTCGTATCCGTCGTATCCGTCGTATCCGTCGTATCCGTCGTGATGTGCCGCGTTCAGATCTGCAGCAGCGCCTCGTCGACGATCGACGGGCGCGCCGTCGCGGCGACGACGTCCGCGTAGCCGTGGTCGATCATCCAGTCATCGTTGAAGATCTTCTCGAGGTAGCCGCGGCCGGAATCGGGCAGCAGCACGACGACGGTCTGCGTCTCGTCGAGGTCATGCTCCTTTGCGTATTTGACGGCGGCGGCGACGGCCATGCCGCTCGAGCCGCCGACAAGCAGCCCCTCCTCGGCGGCGAGGCGGCGCGTCATCAGGAACGCCTCGGAGTCGGTGATCTGCACGATCTCGTCGGCGATGTGCTGGTCGTAGGCGCCGGGCATGAAGTCCTCGCCGACGCCTTCGATGTTGTAGCCGTGGATGTTGTCCGGATTCGAGTAGATCGAGCCTTCCGGGTCGGCGCCGATGACGGTGACGGCGCCGTCGGAGACGTCCTTGAGGTAGTTGCCGGTGCCGGAGATCGTGCCGCCGGTGCCGATGCCGGCGACGAAATGCGTGACTTGATGGTCGGTCTGCTTCCAGATCTCCGGGCCGGTCGTCTCGTAGTGGCTGCGCGGTCCGGCCGGATTGAAGTACTGGTTCGGCTTGAACGCGCCCGGGATCTGCTGCGCGAGGCGATCGGAGACGCGGTAGTAGGAGCGCGGATCGTCCGGCGCGACGTCGGTCGGCGTCACGACGACCTCGGCGCCGTAGGCGCGCAGCACGGCGCGCTTCGTCTCGCTGACCTTGTCCGGCAGCACGAAGATCGCGCGGTAGCCGCGCTGCTGGGCGACGAGCGCGAGGCCGACGCCGGTGTTGCCGGAGGTCGGCTCGACGATGACGCCGCCCGGCTTGAGCCTGCCGTCGCGTTCGGCGGCGTCGATGATGCGTTCGGCGATGCGGTCCTTCGACGAGCCGCCCGGATTGAAGTATTCGACCTTGACGGCGATTGTGGCGCGCACGCCCTCGGTGACGTGGTGGAGCTTGACGATCGGCGTGTTGCCGATGTTCTCGGCGATGGTGTCCTGCAGCATGATGGTTCCTTCGGCGTTCGATTGTTCTGGTCTGTGGTCTGTTTGTTTGCTTCGCCGACGCGATTGTTCATGTTCGGTCAGCGGTTTTCGAGACGCCACATGCTCGCATTGGAACCGTATTACGCACAGTTTTTCGTTAGGAGACACCGATGGATTCCGCTGTTTCCCTCTCGTCGAAGTCGTGATGACTACGACCGAAAAGGCTTGGAATCATTGGATTTCGCAGATGAAGTATCAGATATTGGCGTCGATTCGTACTGATGAATGACCCCGATGAATGATTCTGCTGTCTCAAGTTATGCGTCGATATCCGCGCGCCGGAGGCGTCGGTCAGCGACAACAACAACATGAGCGATTGATCATGGTTGCAAGAATATAACGCCACACCGACAATCAAAAAATACGGCGTCCATATATTGAACGCCGTCGCCCATGAGCCGGCCGCTCACAGCGTCGCCGCGGCGACGAGCTCGCGCGTGTACGGGACCTGCGGGTCGCCGAGCACGGCGGCAACGCACCCCTGTTCGACGACGACGCCGTCGTGGAGCACGACGATCGTGTCGGCGATCGACTGCACGACGCCGAGGTCGTGCGAGACGAGCAGCATCCCCATGCGCGGGTCGCGTGCGCGCACCGCGGCGAAGGCGTCGAGGATCTGCAGGCGCGCGGCGACGTCGATTGCGCTCATCGCCTCGTCGGCGAGCAGCAGCCGCGGCCCGGTGACGATCGCGCGCGCGATCGCGACGCGCTGCGCCTGCCCGCCGGACATGTCGATCGGATAGCGGTCGAGGAACTCCTGCGGATCGAGCGCCACGAGGCGCAGCGCTTCGCATACACGTGCGACGAACCCATCATCGGAATGTTTCACATCGTGTTTCCCGCCATCGCCCCTGTCGTGCGCACGCAGCCGCAGCGGTTCGCTCACCGATTGGAACGCCGTCCATCTGGGGTCGAGCGACGAGAACGGATCCTGATAGACGATTCCCGACGCCCGCCGCAGCCGATGCCTCCCGTCGGCCGATGCGATCGGCTCGCCGTCGAAGCGCACGTCGCCCACGTCGGGCGCCTCGAGCCCGAGCAGGATCCGCGTCAACGTCGATTTTCCCGAACCCGAACCCCCGATGACGGCGACGCATTCGCCCTCGTGCACCCGGATCGAGCAGCCGTGCAGCACCTCGTGCCGCCGCCTGCCCTTGCCGAAGCTCTTATGGATGCCGATGCCTTCGAGCAGCGTCGGCGCGTCCGCAACGGAGGTCGCGGTGGATACGGTCGTCGCAGCCGCCGTGGTCCTCCCATCCGTCCCGTTCATCACCACTCCTCCGTTCCCGTCGTCGAAGTCTCCACGACCGTCTCCTCCGTAGTCGTCTCCGCTACAGTCGTTTCCCTCATGACCGCCGTCTCCCGCGCGTGCGAATCGCCGACGTGCAATGTCAGCCGACGCGCCGCCCCGACGAGCGTGCGCGCCTGCGGCGTATGCGGATCGTCGAGCAGCGCCTGCGTGCGCCCCTGTTCGACGATGCGCCCGGCGTCGAGCACATAGCAGTAGCGCGTGGCGCGCGCGAGCACCGAGAAATCGTGCGTAATGAACAGCAGCGCCGCGCCGGCCTCGTCGACGAGCGAGACGAGCAGGTCGACGATCTGCCGCTGCGTCATCGAATCAAGCGCCGTCGTCGGTTCGTCGGCGATGATTAGGCGCGGCGACGTGATGAGCGCCGTCGCGATGCCGACGCGCTGCTGCTGGCCGCCGGACAGTTCATGCGGCCGCCTGCCGTACAGATCGGCGGGCAGCCCGACCTTGCGCATCATCGCGCGCACGCGCGCTTCGCGTTCGTCGGCCGTCAGCTCGTAGTGCAGCGCGAGCGGCAGCGCGATCTGCCTGCCGACGGTGAGCAGCGGGTTGAGCGACGTTCCCGGATTCTGGAAGACCATGCCGACGGCGGCACCGCGCAGCGCAGCCATCTCGACGTCCGGCAGCCCGACGAGCTGGCGGCCGCCGAGTTCAATCGAGCCGCTGCGCTCGGCCGTCGGCGGCAGCAGTCCCATGATCGCGCGCGAGATCATCGACTTGCCCGAACCGGAAGGTCCGACGAGCCCCACGCGCTGCCCGTCGCGCACCTCGAGATGCACGCCGTGCAGGATCGGCCGCGATGCGATCGCGACCCGCAGATCATCGACGACGACGCCCATCGTCACCTCGCAATCTCGGTTGGTGAGTGGGTCGGCGGCCTCACGCAGCGCGTCGCCGAAGAGGTTGAGCGCCACGACGACGACGGTCACGAGCAGGCCCGGCCACAGCACCGTCAACGGATAGATGTTGATGAAACGCACCGACGTGCTCAGCGAATGCCCCCAGCTGGGCACACCCGACGGCACGCCGACGCCGAGGTACGTCAATCCGGCCTCGGCGAGGACGGCCGTGCCCGCCGACAGCGAGCACTGCACGACGAGCGTCGGCATGACGTTCGGCACGATGTGCGTGGCGAAGACGCGCATCGCGCTTGCGCCGTCCGCACGCGCCGATTCGACGTACATGCTGCGCGCGGCGAGCATCGCCGACGGGCGCGCGACGCGCGCGAGGTTGAGGCCGTAGCCGAAGCCGCAGGCGAGCACGATGACGGCGACCGACGCGCCGAGCGGCACGGCGAGCATCAGCGCAATGAGCACCGTCGGAATCGAGATCAGCGCGTCGATGAGCACGACCGAGCCGTGCGCGAGCGCGGCGGCGCGCGACGTCATCGCGGCGACGAGCAGCAGCCCGATCGCGAGCGCGACGAGGACGGTGAGCGCGACGATGACGAGGTCGGTGCGCGAGCCGGCCATCAGCCAGCTGAAGACGTCGGCGCCGACGCCGTCGGTGCCGAGCCAGTGGTCGGCGGACGGCTTCGCCCACACGTCGTAGCCGTTCGTCTCCCACAGCGAACGCGGCGTCCAGACGAGCGAGACAAGCGAGACGAGGATCCACAGGCCGAGCGTGACGAGCGCGAAGCGGCCGGTGCCGCGCGCCCACATCGACGCGACGACGACGCCGGCGCGCCGCAGCCGGCCGCACTCGACGACGCCGTGCGCGGCCGCAGAGGATGCGTGTTGACTGTCATTCATCGTCCTGCCCCAATCTCGGGTCGAGCGCGCGGTGCGTCAGGTCGACGAGCAGGCCGATGACGAGGAAGAACGCCGCGAGCATGAACAGTTCGCTCTGCACGGCGATCAGGTCGCGGTGCGTCAGGTCGTCGACGAGCCCAGAGCCGATGCCGGGCAGCGCGAACAGGTTCTCGATGACCATGACGCCGGTGATCATCTCGGCGAAGGTCAGTCCGACGACGGAGACAAGCTGCGGCATCGCGAGGCGCAGGCCGACGTGCGTGAGCGCGCGTCGGCGCGTCATGCCACAGGCCATCGCCATCTCGATCGCGCCGGTCGAGGCGACCGACTGCAGCGCCGAACGCGTGTAACGCATGATCGACGCGCCGACGATGACGCCGACGGTGACCGCCGGCAGCACGAGCGCGGCGAACGCACGCCCGGGGCTGGACCAGCCGTCCTGCGGGAATCCGGAGGCCGGCAGGATCGGCAGCAGGCCGGTGCCGCGCCCGAACAGCAGGATGAGCACGAGCCCCGCCCACAACGCCGGCACGGCACCGCCGACGATCGCGACCGCCTGGTAGAGGCCGCGGGCGCGCGCGGATTTCGCCATCACCGACGCGCAGCCGAGCGGCACGCCGAGCACGAGCGCGATCAGCAGACCCAGCACGATGAGCGGGAACGTGATCTGCGCGCGTGCGCCGACGACGGACGCGACCGGCTGCCCGGTGAGCATCGTCGTGCCGAAGTCGCCGTGCGCGAGTCCCGCGATCCACGCGCCGTACTGGGCGACGAGCGGACGGTCGAGTCCGAGTTCGGCGCGCAGCGCGGCGACGCGTTCGGGTGGCGAGTTGAGTCCCGCCATGATCGTCGCGAGGTCGCCCGGCAGCACGCGCAGTGCAAGGAACACGACGACGGAGACGACGAACAGCGCGAGCGCGAACAGCGCGCAGCGGCGTGCGAGGTACTTGAGCATCGGCGGGTTAGCCTTCAGTCATCGGGGATCATCGGGGATCATCGGAAATCAGTCGGCGCACGGCGTCACTTCGCCGGCGTGTAGGCGACGTTCCACAGCGGCAGATACGTCTGGTTCATGTTGAGCGGGAAGCCGGTCACGCCCTTGTCCATCGCCGTCGTGATGCGGTAGTTGAGCAACCAGTCGGCGGCCGCGTCCTCGCTGACGATGCGCGCGGCCTTCGCGAGCTTCTCGTCGCGCGTCGCGTCGTCGGTCGCGTGCAGCGCCTCGTCGGTGAGCTTCTGGACGTCCTTGTTGTCGTAGCCGTAGTAGTAGTCGGGGTTCGACCACTGCGTGAAGTCGTGGCTTTCGTTGTGGTCGACGAGCGAGAGGTCGTAGTCCTTGTCGGTGTACACGTCCTGCAGCCATGTCGAGAACTCGACGACGTTGACCTTGAGGTCGATGCCGACCTCCTTGAGCTGCGAGCGCAGCTGGTCGCCGATCTCGCTGCCGTAGGTGTTCGCGTAGGTGAGCGTGAGCTTGAGCGGATGGTCCTTCGTGTAGCCGGCCTCCTTGAGCAGCGCTTCCGCCTTGGCCGCGTCGTGCGGGTACAGCTTCGTCAGGTCCTCGTAGCCGGGGTCGAGCGACGGGATCGGGCCGCCGAGCGCCTTGTCGACGCCGCCGCGTGCCGCGATGAGCTGGTCGTGGTCGATCGCGTAGCGGATCGCCTGGCGCACCTTCTTGTCGGCCGTCGGCCTGCCGGCCGCGTTGTTCATGCCGAGCACGTACTTGTCGGTGCCTTCGCCGGTCTTGACGACGTATTTGGCCGTGTCCTTCCTGAACGGTTCGGCCAGCTGCGCGCTGATCGGCGCGAGCACCTGCACCTCGCCGGACCTGAGCGCGTTGACGGCCGCGTTGTCGTCGGCGTAGTAGCGCACGACGATGGTCGGCGTCTTCGGCTTGGCGCCCCAGTACGTCGGGTTCTCCTCGAGCGTGATCATCGTGTTCGGCTTGAAGTCCTTGACGAGGTACGGGCCGGAGCCGACGGCCTGCGTCTTCGCGACGTACTTCGCGTCCTTGTCGAAGACGAGTCCGGCGCGTCCGGTGAGCGCCCACAGCAGCTGCGAATACGGCTGTGACAATGTGATGACGACGGTGTCGTCGCCGCTCGCGCCGATCGTCTCGAGGTTCTTGAGCGAGTCGGCGTCGTGGTACTGCTTGGAGACGAGTTCGTCGAGCGACCAGACGACGTCCTCGGCCGTCAACGCGTCGCCGTTCGAGAATTTCACGCCGTCTCGCAGATGGAACGTGTACTTGAGGCCGTCGTCGGACACCTCCCAGCTTTTCGCGAGCGCCGGGACGACCTTGTTCTCGCTGTCACGCGCGACGAGCCCCTCGTAGACGTTGCCGATGAGGATCTGGTCGAGGCTCGAGCCGGCCGTGTTGCGGATGTCGAGGTTCGTCGGCGCGAGCTTGAGGCCGATCGCGACGCTCGACGCGGCGCCGTCGTCGGCCTTGCCGCCGCCGCGCGAGTTGGCGGCGCGCACGCCGAAGATCACGGCGACGAGGACGACGAGGACGAGGACGACGCCGATCCACGGCGCCGCCTTACGCGGGCCGCCCGGCCGCTTCGACTTCGCGGCGAGCGACGCATCCGTCGTCATCGAAGTGTTCGTGTCCGCCTGCTGCGGCTGCTGGTTGCTGTGCTGGTTCTCGGTTGCGCCGGCCTCGCCGTGCGCACCATCTGGTGATGCCATCTTCTGGTCTTTCGTTTTCGTTGGTCGGGTTCCCCGCTTACGGGTGCAGTCGGCACGCGGCGGGCGGTTGGCCGCCTCGATGGGTCGGCCACCACGCGTTATTGTAGAGGACGGTCCATATCTGCCGTGCCAGGCGCGGCGTCATCACCAAGCAAAGGAGCGCATATGCTGATCGCGGTCGATATCGGCAACACGAACATCGTCATGGGATTCGTCGACGACGACGAACGGATCTTCGGCACCTACCGCGTCACGACAAAGGCGAACCACACGTCGGACGAGTACGGCCTGATGCTGCTGCAGTTCCTCGCGCTCAACAAGCTCAAGCCGGCCGACGTCGACGACGTCATCATCGCCTCCGTCGTGCCAAAGGTCATGCATTCGTTCACGTCGAGCATCATCAAGTTCCTCGACGTCGACCCGATCGTCGTCGGCCCCGGCATCAGGACGGGCATGAACATCCGGATCGACGATCCGCGTTCGCTCGGCGCCGACTGCCTCGCCGACTGCGCGGGCGCGTACGCGACCTACGGCGGCCGCGTCCTCGTCATCGACATGGGCACGGCGACGACGTACAACTACGTCGACGCGCACGGCACGATCACCTGCGGCCTCGTGACGACCGGCATCCGCACGGCCTCGGAGGCGCTCGCCTCGGCGACGGCGCAGCTGCCGGAGGTGCAGATCGCGCGGCCGACGACGATCCTCGCGAAGAATACGACGAGCGCGATCCAGGCGGGCCTCTACTACGATTTCCTCGGTGGCATCGAACGGATCATCACGCAGTTCCACCGCGAGATCGACGACGACTTCCGCGTCATCGCCACCGGCGGACTCGCGCGCGTCATCGAGACGCCGATGATCGACGTCGTCGACCCCGACCTCATCTTCAAAGGCATGTTCGCGATCTGGCGCCGCAACGTGTGAGCCGCGCGGCTCAGCGCATCGTGAAGCCCTGGTTGGCGCCGTACTCCTTGAGGTCGGACTGCCACAGCGCGATGCCGTCGCGCAGCGTGACCTTCGCTCCGGGCTTCTCCGGCAGGTCCTTGACGTCGACGAGCCCCTCCTGCAGGCGGCGTATCGCGTCGTTGTAGCGTTCCGCCTCGTTCGCCCACGTGTACGCGGTGCCAACGGTCGCACGGAAGTCGGCGCGCGCATACACCTCGAAGGGCAGGTAACTGAAACGCGTGCTCACGCGTCCCGCCGCCTGCGCGAGCACGCGGTTGAACTTCTGGCCGCCGAAATACGGCACGTCGATGCCACGCGCGTCGGTGACGGTCGTCTTGTCGAGGAAGGCCTCGCTGCCGAGCGTCGCATTGTCGGCGGGGAACGAGCCGCCGTCGACGCGCGTGCGGATGCCGGCGCGGCTGTGGCATACGTAGTCGACGAGCCGGAACGCAGCGTCGGGTTTGCGGCTCGAATTGAGCACGCCGAGCGCGGATCCTCCGTTCTCGGCGTTCGTCGCCTTGCCGTCTCGCGTCGGCATTTGCGCGACGCGCCACAGGCCGGCCGTGCCGGGCACATCGGCGAGCAGCAGCGACGGCATCCATGCGCCGGCGAAGACCGATGCAACCCTGCCCGAGCCGAGCGCCTGCTTCCAACGGTCCGACCAGGTGACGAGCGTCGTGTCGACGAGGTCGTCGTCGATCATCCGCTGCCAGAACTCGGTGAAGGCCTGCGTGCCGGCGTCGGTATCGAGCGTGATCGAAACGTCCTTGCCATCCGGGCTCGTATGGTAGGGCGTGCCGCCGGCGAGCCAGATCATCGCATTGTAGAAGCTCGCGTCGCCGGCGTCGGCGGCGATCGACACGCCGATCCTCTTGAGCTTCACGGCGGCCTCGCGGTAGTCGTCCCAGCTGCGGATCTTCGTCGCGTCGACGCCGGCCTGACGGAACACGTCCTCGTTGTAGAAGAAGGCCATCGGGCCCGAATCCATCGGCACGCCGTAGACACGGCCCGCCAACTGCACCGACGCCCACGAGCCGGGCGTGTAGAAATCGCCGTACCCCTTCGTACGGTCGGTCAGGTCGCGCAGTTGTCCGCTGACCGCGTACTGCGGCAGCGCGAAGTATTCGAGCTGCACGACGTCCGGCGTGCCGTAGCCGTCCTGGATCGCCGAGTTGAGCTTCGCATAGTCGGCGGTGCCGATCTGCGTGACGTGGATGTCCGGGTTGTCCTTCTCGAATCCCCGGATGAGCGCGGCCATGCTCGGCTCCCACGACCACACGCTGATCTGCGTGCGCGTGTCGCCGTGTCCGCAGCCGGCCGCGGACACGGCGCCGGCGAGCGCGAGGAGCGCCGCGAGCGCACGCGTCAGCCGTCGGCGCGCGCCGACGGTCCTCGGAAAGCGGATCTTCGCAAAGCGGAAAAACTGCACCGTTTCAATATAGCCGATGTGCGCTATCGGCCGTCGTCGTACAGCCGCCCGCAGACGGCTGCATGACGACGGCCGCCCATGTGTCAGATATCGATGCTGACGCCTTCGCCGGGGCGCACGGCGATGCGCACGATGTCGCCTTCCTTGACGCCGTTCGAGGCGAGACGCTGCTGCGGGACGCTGACCTTGTCCACGCCGGTCTCGGTCTTGCGCGCCGTCTTGCTCGGATGGGCGTTGTACCACAGGATCCGCACGTCGGCGGTGCCGTCCGATTTCGGATCGATGTGGTTGACGATTCCCTTCTGATGCCAGCTGCTGCGCTTGTCGTCGTCGTAGATGATCGGCGTGCGGTAGAGCTCGTCCTGCTTGTCCGCGTCGATGCCGGCGAAGTAGCGCTCCTCGCGTTCGCCGTCGTCGCGTCCGAGCACGTAGGCGATCGCCGCGAAGGCCGCGAGCGCGACGACGCACATCGTGATTGCATATCCCATGTCTGCTCCTTGGTCACTACCGTTGTAGCAAATCCGGGCAGCCGCGGAACTGTTTTGCGCTACCTGCACAAGCGATCCGTGAACAATCGACGATCAAAAACAGCCGACCGACGACCGACACGCGCCGCGTCACCCGTGCAGCAGCGGGACCTGCGACGTGAAGACGCGACGTTCGCCGCTCAGCGGATCGGCGAACTCGAGGCGGCGCGCGACGAGTTCGAGCGGGCGGGAGAAGTCGTCCGACGCGCGTTCCTCGATCGCCGGATAGAGGTCGTCACCGACGATCGGCAGCCCGAGCGCGTTCATGTGCACGCGCAGCTGATGCGTCTTGCCGGTGCGCGGTCGCAGCACGTAGCGGGCGATCGGCGTGCCGTCAGCAGCGTGTCCAAGCGACTGCGCGCGTTCGATGTACGTTTCGGCGTTGACGATGCCGGGCGTCTCGCACGCCTGCAGCACGCCGCGCGTCTTGACGATGCGCGAACGGCGTTCGAGCGGGAACGGGCGCGGCGGCTCGAGGCGGCGCACGGTGCCGGTGCGGGGCCTCGACGCCGGACGCAGCGGCGCCGCGCATTCGTAGGTCTTCACGGCACGCCGCTCCTGGAACATCGTCTGGTAGGCGCCGCGCGCCGCCGGGTCGCGCACGAAGACGAGCACGCCCGCCGTCGCCCGGTCGAGCCGGTGGGCGGGCGTGATGTCCGGGTCGTCGTACTGTGCGCGCAGCCGCATCAGCGCCGTCTGCCGATACCACATGCCGCGCGGCATCGTCGCGAGGAAATGCGGCTTGTCGATGACGATGATCGCCGCGTCCTCGTGCAGCACCGGCATCGCGAAGGGGATGTCGGGCTCATCGACGACCCAGCGGTGACGCCGTGGCGTGCTCACTCGACGGTGACCGACTTCGCGAGGTTGCGCGGCTTGTCGACGTCATAGCCCTTCTGCTTGGCCATGTCCATCGCGAGCAGCTGCAGCGGGACGACGTCGACGAGTGGGCTCATCAGCGTCGGGCACTGCGGGCGCCAGAAGATGATGTCGGCGTAGCGTTCGACGTCCTTGTCGCCCTCCTCGGCGACGGCGATGATGAACGCGCCGCGTGCCTTGACCTCCTCGATGCCGGAGATGACCTTCGCGTGCAGGATGTTGCGCCCGCGCGCGGGAGGGACGATGAAGACGACCGGCTCGCCTTCGTCGACGAGCGCGATCGGGCCGTGCTTGAGCTCGCCGGCGGCGAAGCCCTCGGTGAAGGTGTATGCGATCTCCTTGAGCTTCAACGCCCCTTCGAGCGCCACCGGATAGCCGACATGGCGGCCGAGGAACAGGAACGAGTTGGCGTCGGCGAGCTGTTCGGCGGCCTTGGCGACGCGCGGCGGCTGCGTGTCGAGCACCTGCTGGATCTTCTGCGGCATCGCCTTGAGCGAGTCGAGCGTCTGGTGGATCTCGTCGCGGAAGACGGTGCCCTTGAGCTGGGCGAGGTACAGGCCGAGGATGTAGGCGGCCGTGATCTGCGCGACGAAGGCCTTCGTCGAGGCGACGGCGACCTCGGGGCCGGCGTGCGTGTACAGCACGGCGTCGGCCTCCCTGGGGATGCTCGCGCCCTGGGTGTTGCAGATCGCGAGGACCTTCGAGCCCTGCTCGCGCGCGTGGCGCAGCGCCATCAATGTGTCCATCGTCTCACCCGACTGCGAGATCGCGACGACGAGCGTGCGCGGCGTGAGGATCGGGTCGCGGTAGCGGAACTCGTGCGCGAGCTCGACCTCGACCGGGATGCGCACCCAATGCTCGATCGCGTATTTGGCGACCATGCCCGCATAGCTCGCCGTGCCGCAGGCGACGACGATGATCTTGTCGATCGCCCTGAAGTCGTGCTCGTCGATGCGCACCTCGTCGAGGTTGATGTTGCCCTCGTCGTCGAGACGGCCGAACAACGTGCGCTGCACGGCGGCCGGCTCCTCGTGGATCTCCTTGTCCATGAACGAGTCCCAACCGCCCTTCTCGGCCGCCGATGCGTCCCAGTCGATCTCGTAGACGGCCGGGTCGGGCACCGGGTTGCCGTCGAAGTCGGTCACGCTCACGCCGTCGGCCGAGATCATGACGGCCTGATCCTGGTCGATCTCCATCGCCGTCTTCGTGTACGCGACGAACGCGGCCACGTCGGAGCCAAGGAAGTTCTCGCCGTCGCCCAGGCCCACGACGAGCGGCGAATCGTGACGCGCGCCGACGACGACGCCCGGCTGGCGGCAGTCGATCGCCAGGATCGTGAACGCGCCCTCGAGCATGCGCCCCAGGCGGCGCATCGCCTCGAACAGGTCCGGCTCGCCGGTCTCGGCGATGATGTTGTCGACGATCTTGCCCAAGAGCTTGGCGGCCACCTCAGTGTCGGTGCTCGACGCGAAGCGGTAGCCTTCGGCCTGCAGGTCGAGGCGCAGCTGCGAGGCGTTCTCGATGATGCCGTTGTGGATGATCGCGACCTTGCCGTCACGGCTCGCGTGCGGATGCGCGTTGACATCGTTCGGCACGCCGTTCGTCGCCCAGCGCGTATGCCCGATCGCGACCGTCGCCTCCGGCAGCGGATCGGCCTTGATGTCGTCGATGAGATTGGACAGCCGCCCCGCCTTCTTGCGCACGGCCACCCGCTCCATGCCCGGCGCGGTCAGCGCCACGCCGGCCGAATCATAGCCCCGGTACTCGAGACGCTCAAGACCCTGGAGGCACACCTCGAGCGGCCGCATCGACGGGGAGTTCACATTACCTGCATAACCTACGATTCCACACATAGGCAACAGCATAACGGACATAGGGCGCAAATGCATGCGTCCGGCAGCGAAACCCGCCACTCCCCCACGATTCGTCCACATCGCGCGCCGCTGACGACGTATGCATGGATGCCGGACGCAAAACGCGAGACGGCCGCCGCCCGCGATGGGCGACGGCCGCCGACGGCACACGTCCGCCTAAAGGACTCACAGCACGTGCTGCAGGAAGTCCTTGAAGCGCGGCTCCTTCGGATTGTCGATAATCTCGGGGCCGCCGGACTCGACGACGACGCCGCCGTCCATGAACACGACCTGGTCGGCGACCTCCTTCGCGAAGCCGATCTCATGGGTGACGACGATCATCGTCATGCCCTCGTCGGCGAGCTGGCGCATGACGCCGAGCACCTCGCCGACGAGCTCCGGGTCGAGCGCCGATGTCGGTTCGTCGAAGAGCATGATCTGCGGCTTCATCGCGAGCGCGCGGGCGATCGCGACACGCTGCTGCTGGCCGCCGGACAGCTGCGCCGGATAGTAGTCGAGGCGTTCGCCGAGCCCCACGCGCGTGAGCTCCCTGACGGCGAGCTCGCGCGCCTGCGCCTTCGGCATCTTCTTGACGTGCACCGGCGCCTCCATGACGTTCTCGAGCGCCGTCATGTGCGGGAAGAGGTTGAACTTCTGGAACACCATGCCGAGCTTGGCGCGCTGGGCGGCAATCTCCTTGTCGTTGAGCGTCTGCAATGTGCCGTCGGGCAGCCGCTTGTAGCCGATCATCTCGCCGTTGACGTCGATCTCGCCGCCGGTGAGCGTCTCGAGCTGGTTGATCAGGCGCAGGAACGTCGACTTTCCCGAACCCGAGGGGCCGAGGATCACCGTCACCGTGCCCGGCATGACCTTCATGTCGATGCCCTTGAGCACATGCAGGTCGCCGAAGGCCTTGTGCACCTGCTTGGCCTCGACGGCCGGCTGCCCCGGTCTGGCGGCCTGCTGCTCGGCGGCCGTGTCCTGCTCCGCGAGGTCCTTGTTTTCGTCACTCATGCTTTCCGTCACGTCCTTCCCGTCCGGTTGGCCGCCGCGCGGGCGGCCGTATGTCATGCGCTAGGC
Source organism: Bifidobacterium choerinum (assembly GCF_000741135.1). Taxonomy (GTDB): domain Bacteria; phylum Actinomycetota; class Actinomycetes; order Actinomycetales; family Bifidobacteriaceae; genus Bifidobacterium; species Bifidobacterium choerinum. The sequence continues at coordinate 166,518 of NZ_JGYU01000001.1, forward strand.
GTTGTATCCGAGGAACGCCGCCTCGTTCGTCTTGTCGACGTCGTCCTTCGGTTCGCCTTCGGTCTTGCCCGGCAGCGGCGGCTGCTTGCCCTTCGTGCCGACCGGACGCGCCTCGAAGCCCTTGCCGAAGTGCTTCTCGAGCATCGACTGGATGACCATCAGGATCGACGTGATGAGCAGGTACCAGATGCTCGCCACGAGCAGCAGCGGGATCGGCTTGTAGATGCGGTTCGCGATCGCGTTCGTCGCGTACTGCAGTTCGAGCGTGAACGGCACGGCGAGCACGAGCGACGTCGTCTTGAGCATGCCGATCGTCTCGTTGCCGGTCGGCGGGATGATGATGCGCATCGCCTGCGGCAGGATGACGCGGCGCATAATCATCGAACGCTTCATGCCGAGCGCCTGCGCGGCCTCGGCCTGTCCCGGGTCGACCGCCTCGAGGCCGGCGCGTACGATCTCGGCGAGGTAGGCTGCCTCGTTGAGCGCCAGGCCGATCCATGCGGCGTTGAACGCGGTGATGACGGCCTGCGAGTCGACGCTCCAGAACTCGATCGACGTCAGCGGGATGCCGATCGACAGCCTTGGGATGAGCACGGCGAACAGGCCCCAGAACACGAGCTGCGTGTAGACAGGCGTGCCGCGGAAGAACCAGATGTAGAACCAGCTGACGCCGCGCAGCACCGAGTTGACCGATTTGCGCATGATCGCGAGGATCACGGCGAGGATGATCGCGACGACCATCGAGATCACGGTGAGCAGCAGCGTGTAGCCGACGCCTTCGAGCACGCGTTCGTTGAACAGGTACTTCCAGACGATGTTCCATTCGAAGCGCGGGTTCGTGACGAGGCCCTTGACGAGCATCGCCGCGAGGATCGCCACGATGACGGCGGCGACGATCGAGCCGGTGCGCCTGACCGGCTTCGCTGAGATGCGGTTCGGGATCGGCAGTCCCTCACCGTCCGGTTCGACATGATGCGGCATGGTCTCTCCTTAGCTGTTGTGTATGAGCCCGGGCCTCAGTCGAGGTCGGTCGGGTCGATCTCGGCCTTGTCGATCGCGCCGTTCTGGACGCCCCAGGCCTTGAGGATCTTCATGTAGTCGCCGTCGTCCATCAGATGCTGCATGCCGGCCTGCACGGCCTTCGCGAGCTCGGTGTCGCCCTTCTTGATCGCGATGCCCTGCTTGACGACGCCTTCGGCGCTGCCCAGCTCCTCGAGCTGGTCGCCGGTCTGCGAGATCGCGTAGCCGGCGACCGGCGAATCGGCGTAGAACACGTCGGCCTTGCCGGTGACGACGGCCGTCGCCGCGTCGGTCTGCAGCTTGCTCGGCAGGACCTCGACGGCCTTCTTGCCGTCGGCCTTGCACTGCGCCTTGATCTCGTTGGCCTCTTCCTCCTGCGTCGTGCCCACCTGGACGGCGATCTTCATGCCGCACAGGTCGTCGGTGTTGACGTTCTCGGGGTTGCCCTTCTTGACGGCCCAGCTCGAGCCGGCCTTGTAGTAGCTGACGAAGTCGACGGCGTCCATGCGCTCCTGCGTGATCGTCATCGCCGTGATGCCGAGGTCGTACTTGGAGCCCACCGACGGCACGATCGAGTCGAAGGTCGACGAGACGATCTCGGTGTCGAGGCCGAAGACGCGTCCGAGCGCCTTCGCGAGGTCGACGTCGTAGCCCTGCGGCGTCTTGCCGTCGTCGGCGAGGAACTCGGCCGGCGCATAGGACAGCTCCATGCCGACGGTCAGCTTGCCGCTGTCGGCGACCGACTTGGGTACCATCGCGGCGATCGCGTCGTCCTTCTTGACGCTCGCGACGTCGAAGGCGCCCTGCTTCGCCGCGCCGGCGTCGCCGGAATCGTCGCTTGTGCCGCAGGCGGCGGCGCCGAACAGCAGCGCCGCGCCCGCGAGCGCGGCGGCGAACCTCTTCAATCCATGCATGGACATGCTTCCTCACTCCTCAGATCATCATGCCGACGGCAGCCGTCGACGTTGACGCTTCCGGTCGCACCTTCGAAATACGTCAGTCAGTGTAGTGCATCGTGTGCTACGGGACGGTTACGTCGATCCTCGCGCGGCCGCACACGTCGTACTGAATAAATATGTAGTCGAGTGCATAAACATGCATGGCGTGGTTCTGCGCTGTGCGCGAACCACGCCATGTCATCGCCCGGCGTGTCTCGTCACGCCGTCGTCCGTCCGTGCGGGGCATATGCGGCCCCGCATGCAGGCGGACTCACTTCGTATCGGTCGGGTTGATCTCGGCCTTGTCGATCGCGCCGTCCTGGACGCCCCACTCCTCGAGGATCGCCTCGTAGGTGCCGTCGTCCATCAGATGCTGCATCGCTTTGCGCACCGCCTCGGCCATCTGCTTGTCGCCTTTCTTGACGACGATGCCCTGCTTGGTGACGCCGACGTCCTCGCCGAGCTTCTCCAACTGCCCGCCGGTCTGCGCGATCGCGTAGCCGGACACTGGCGTGTCCGCGTAGAAGGCGGAGGCCTTGCCGGTCGTCACGTTCGTCGTCACGTCGGTCTGCAGCTTGTTCGTGAGGACCTCGATCTCCTTCTTGCCGGCGGCCTTGCACTGCTCGTTCATCTCGGTCACCTGCTCCTCCTGCGTGGTGGCCGTCTGCACGGCGATCGTCTGGCCGCACACGTCCTTCGGGTCGATGCCGTCGGGGTTGCCCTTCTTCGTCACCCATGTGGAGCCCGCCTTGTACATGCTGACGAAGTCGACGGCGTCCATGCGTTCGGGCGTGATCGTGAACGACGAGATGCCGACGTCGTACTTCGAGCCGACGGCCGGGATGATCAGGTCGAAGCTCGCGACCTTGTTCTGGGCTTCGAGCCCCATGACCTTCGCGAGCGCCTTCGACAGGTCGACGTCGTAGCCGACCGGCGTCTTGCCGTCGTCGGCGAGGAACTCGGCCGGCGCGTAGGAGGTGTCCATGCCGACGGTGAGCTTGCCGTCCTGCTTGACGCTGTCCGGCACGAGCGCGGCGATCTCATCGACGGTCTCGACCTTCGTCACGTCGTAGCCCTGCGTCGTCTTGCCGGCGGCGTTCTTCGTGCCGCCGTCCGCGGCGTCGCTCGTGCCGCATGCGCCGGCCGCGACGCACAGCGACGCGCCGAGCACGAGCGCCGCGAGGTTCCTGAACGTGTTCTTCTTCTGCATAGGCGTACCCTCTGTCTTCCCTGCTGTATGCCGTCCGGGCCCGCGCCCGAATCCGCACACAGCGTACGCAGCCTCATGCTACGAACGCGTTTCGCCTGTGCAACGTGTGGACATGTCCGGCCATATGCGTCAGCCGCGGGCATGCATGTTGCGGTAGCGCAGCATGCGCTGCGCCTCGCGCTTGTCCTGCTCCTCGCGCAGCGCCTGGCGCTTGTCGTATTCCTTCTTGCCCCGGGCGAGCGCGATCTCGACCTTCGCGCGGCCGTCCTTGTTGAAGTAGATGCTCAGCGGCACGATCGTGTAGCCCTTCGCCTGGATCTGGCGGCCGAGCTTCTCGATCTGCGCGGCGTGCAGCAGCAGCTTGCGCTTGCGCTTGGGCGCGTGGTTGTTCCATGTGCCGTTGAGGTATTCGGGGATGTTGGCGCCTTCGAGCCAGATCTCCCCGCGCTTGTCGATGCTGATGAACGCCTCGGCGAGCGACGCCCGTCCCTCGCGCAGCGACTTCACCTCGGTGCCGGTGAGCGCGATGCCCGCCTCGTAGCGGTCCTCGATCTCGTAGTCGTGCCGTGCCCGCTTGTTGCGCGCGACGACCTGGTCGCCCTCGACCTTCTTCTGCTTCGCCATCGCCGCTCCTTTCGTGATGCGTCCTTGACGTGTCCTGTGTCCTATGTCTGTCCTTATGCCCGCGCCGCCCGAGGCCGCCGTGCGGCGCGCCGCCCGACCTCCCACATTAGCGCAGCATACGCGAATCCGCCGCCCGCGCATGGCGGATACGGCGGATTCGGCACGACGTGCGACGATGCGGTCAGTGCACGTAGCGGAAGCGTCCCGGATTGTACAGCGTGCGGTATGTGATCGTGTACAGGCCGGCGACGTTCGATTCGGAGATCGTGATCGAGTTCGCGCCGACGCTTTCGACGACGGCGACGTGGCCCCACGGCGACGACGCGCCCTCCTGGCCTGGCAGGAACGACAGCGCGGCGCCGACCTGCGGCACGTTGTCGACGCGCAGGCCGTAGCGCGGCGCGTTCGCCGCCCAGTCGCCGCCGTTGCCGAGGTAGGACGGCGTGCCGATGCCCATCTGCCGGCGGCGCTCATAGGCCCACCAGGTGCACTGGCCGGCGGCGTAGGCGTTGCCGTAGTCGCCGTTCGACGTGCCCTGACCTCCGCTCGAAGGCCGCGTCGGCTGCGTCGGCTGCGTCGGCTGCGTCGGCTGCACAGGCTGTGTCGGCTGGCTCGGCTGCACGGGCTGTGTCGGCTGGCTCGGCTGCACGGGCTGTGTCGGCTGTGTGGTGTTCGTGCCTGTGTTCGTGTTCGTCGGCGGCCGCGTCGTGCCCTGCGCCTGCTGCTGGCGCACATGTTCGGCCTCGGCGGCCTGCTCGGCTTGGTATTTGCGGTTGTTCGCGTCGATCTGCGACTGCAGCATGACCGTCTCGGCCGCCTGCTGCGCCGCGGCCGTGCTCAGTTCGCTCTTGCGGCTTTCGAGGTCGGCGCGGATCTGCTCGCCCTTGACGCGCTGCGCGTCGAGCGAGTCACGCTTCGCCTGCGCGTCGGCGGCGGCCAACTGGGCGGCCGACGACTTCTCGTCGGCGTCCGACTTGTACTTCGTGATGCGCGTCTCGATCGCCTTGAGGCGGTCGCCGCGGTTCATCGAGATGCTCAGGCCGTCGGCGGCCTCGGAGGCGGCGTTCGCCTCGCTGCGCGACAACGCGTCGCGCGACTGCATCTGGCGGATGAATTCCTTCGTGTCGGTCGCGCCAGTCATGACGCTCATGACGTCCGACGTGTCCGAGCCGTGCATCGACTCGCGGGCGACCTGTGCGACGGCGGCGTGCGCGTCGTCGTAGTCCTCGCCGGTCTTCTTGATCTCGGCCTCGAGGTTCTCCTTGTCCTTCTGCGCGGCCTTGAGGCGCTGCGCGGCCGATTCGGCCTCGGCCTTGGCGGACGCGGCGGCGGCGTTCGCCTCCTGGACCGCCTTGGCGGCCACCGGGATCTGGTTGTTCGTCAGGTCGTCGAGTTCGACGACCTTGTCTGCCAGGTCGCTGTTGACGCCGGCGAGCTGGTCGCGCAGCTCGGCCTCGCGCTGCACGCTTTGCTGATGCGAGTTCTGCGCGTTGACGAGGTCGCTGTAGGTGTCCGCATGCGCCTGCGGAACCGGCGCGATCACCGGCGCCGCGAATCCGACCGCGCACAGCGAAGCGGCGAGCAGCGTCGCGATCCATGGACGACTTGCAGTTCCTCGAGTCATTGCACACCTTTCGACGTCTCGACGGCAGTCACGGCACCCAAGCCTAGCATTGCCACCTGAGGGCATGCCGGCGTGCCGCGACCGGCATGCGTTTTGCGCACAGATTCTTCACATTCCTCCCCGCCATGCTCCGGCGGGACGCGCTCAGGCCTTGAGGTAGCGGTTGAGCGCGACCGACGAGGCGATGACGGACAATACGATCGCGCCGACGATGAGGATCGGCGAGATCATCAGCACCGTGCCCTGCGTGACGTACGGGATCCAGGTGACCGATTGGGCGAGCCAGTCGGTGATGAAGACCTTGACGAGGGCGCTGAGCGCCAGGCACGACAGCAGCGAGCCGAGCAGCGCGGCCACGGCGCCCTCGAGGATGAACGGCAGGCGGATCGTCCAGTTCGACGCACCGACGAAGCGCATGATCTCGGTCTCCTCGCTACGTGATGCCGCCGACATGCGGATCGTCGTGCCGGTGAGCATGACGGCGACGACGACCATGACGGCCGCGAGCATCGCCGTCGCCGCCGTCGCGTGGTTGAGCACGGCGAAGACCGGTTCGAAGATCTGCCGCTGGTCGACGACGTCCTCGACGCCGTCGCGTCCCGACAGCACTTCGGAGACGACCTTGTACTTCTCCGGGTTCTTGAGCTTGAGCCACAGCGAGCCCTGCATGTCGGCGGCGGTGAGCGTGCGCCCCTGGAACTCGCCGTTCGGGTACTGCTTGAGGAACGAGTCGTTGTAGAAATCCTCGGGGCTCTCGTAGGTCACCGACGAGACGTCGTCGCCGAGTTCCTGCTGGATGACGTCCTGCAGCGCGTTGATCTGCTGCGCCGTCGCGGCCTTGCCGGCCGCGCAGTTCGGTGACTGGCTCGTGCCGTCCGGGCACAGCCACACGACGACCTCGACCTTGTCGTACCAGTCGCCCTTCGCCTTCGTGATCTGCGCCTGCATGAGGAAGGACGCGCCGATGAACAGGAACGAGATGAAGGTCACGAGCATGACCGACAGCAGCATCGGGACGTTGCGCCGCAGGCTCGTCCATGTCTCGCTGAGGATGAATCGCAATCTCATCGGCTGCCCTCCTGCTGATGCGTCTGTCCGTGTCCGCGGCCGTGCCGTCCGCCCTGCGGGGGCCTCGGCGGCTGCGGGGGCCTCGGCGGTGCGAGCGGCGGCGTCGGCGGCTCGCCCGTCGCGTCCGTCGTCGTCTCGGTCGCGGTCGTGCCGTCCGCCATGACCGTCTCGGTCGTTTCGTTCGTCGTGGTCGTCGTGGTCGTCGCCATCTCGGTTTCGGCGGCAGCATCCGCCGCCGTCTGCGCCCCGGCGCCGTCCTCGCGCTGCGCGAGCTCGTCGAACGTCAGTCCGCCGCCCCACGTCAGCGTCTCCTCGACCGGCGCGAAGGCCTCGCCGTAGCGTCCGGTCTTGCCGGCGTGCACGCTCTTCGCGAGCCGCGCGATGCCCTCGCTCGACTCGTGCTCGATCACGTCGTTGACGGCGTCGGCGGCCGCCTCGGCGCGTTCGATGCGTTCGCGGCGGTTCTTCGGACGCGCCGCGTGCGCGAGGTCGGCGGCCGGCCGCGTCGCCATCGCCGCGTCGCCGCTGATCGCGTCGTGCGCCTGCGCGACGACCTGCTCGTCGGGGAAGTACAGCGCCGAATCGTAGACGCCGGCCGCTTGGTCGCGCACGATCCTGCCGTTATGCAACTCGACGACGCGTTTGCGCATCGAGTTGACGATCTCCTCGTTGTGCGTCGCCATGACGATCGTCGTGCCGGTACGGTTGATCGCGTTGAGCACCTCCATGATGCCCAGCGACGTCGTCGGGTCGAGGTTGCCGGTCGGCTCGTCGGCGAGCAGCAGCTGCGGATGGTTGACGTAGGCGCGCGCGATCGTGACGCGCTGCTGCTCGCCGCCGGACAGCTCGAGCGGCTTGTTGCGCTCCTTGCCGGTCAGGCCGACCGTCTTGAGCACCTTCGGCACGAGCGAGCGGATCGCCGAACGCGGCGTGCCGATCACCTCGAGCGCGAAGGCGACGTTCTCCCAGACGGTCTTGTTCGTCAGCAGCTTGTAGTCCTGGAAGATCATGCCGACCGAGCGGCGGTACTGCGGCACCTGCCGGTTCGGCAGGCGGCGCAGGTCGTAGCCGCCGACGCGAATCTCGCCGTCGGTCGCCTCCTCCTCGTGCAGCAGCAGACGCAGCAGCGAGGTCTTGCCGGAGCCGGAGGCCCCGACGAGGAAGACGAAGTCGCCGCGGTCGATCCGCAGGTTGACGTCCTCGAGCGCGGGACGCGTGGAATTCGGGTAGATCTTGCTCACATGGTCCATCGAGATCAGCGCCATGTCATCTCCAATCCATCGTGCGCACGGCTGCGCGCCGACGCGCCGGTCGCCGTGCGGCAAGTCTACTCGGCAGCCTGCTCAGCGGCCTCGCGGCGCTGCTCGTGGCGCCAGCGGATGCCGGCCTGGATGAACTCGTCGATGTCGCCGTCGAAGACGGCCTGCGTCTGCGAGGTCTCGTAGCCGGTGCGCAGGTCCTTGACCATCTGGTACGGGTGCAGCACGTAGGAACGCATCTGGTCGCCCCAGCTGGCCTTGATGTCGCCGGCGAGCTCCTTCTTCTTCTTGGCCTCCTCCTCGTGGCGCAGCACGAGCAGTCGGGACTGGAGCACGGCCATCGCGGCGGCGCGGTTCTGGATCTGCGAGCGCTCGTCCTGCATCGTCACGACGATGCCGGTCGGCAGGTGGGTGATGCGCACGGCCGAGTAGGTCGTGTTCACGCCCTGGCCGCCGGGGCCGGACGCGCAGTAGGTGTCGACGCGGATCTCGCTGTCCGGCACGTCGATGTGGTCGGTCGCCTCGACGAGCGGCACGACCTCGACGGCCGCGAAGCTCGTCTGGCGGCGGCCCTGGTTGTCGAAGGGCGAGATGCGCACGAGGCGGTGCGTGCCGCCCTCGACGGACAGGCGTCCGTACGCGTAGGGCGCATCCACCTGGAACGTCGCCGACTTGATGCCGGCCTCCTCGGCGTAGGACGTGTCCATGACCTTCGCCTTGTAGCCGTTGCGTTCGGCCCAGCGCAGGTACATGCGCAGCAGCATCTGTGCGAAGTCGGCCGCGTCGACGCCGCCGGCGCCGGAGCGGATCGTCACGACGGCGGAACGCTCGTCGTATTCGCCGTCCATCAGCGTTTGGATCTCCATGTCCTCGAGGTCCTTCGTGATCGAGCCGATCTCGTTCTGCGCCTCGGCGAGCGTGTCGGCGTCGTCCTCCTCGCGACCGAGCTCGACGAGCGTCTCGATGTCGTCGATGCGCGAGGCCGCCGAGGACAGCCGCTTGATCTGCGACTGCACGGCGGAGAGCTTCGACGTCACCTGCTGCGCGTGCTCCGGGTCGTCCCACAGGCCCGGCTCGGCCGCCTCGACCTCGAGCTCCTGCTCCTGACGCTTGAGACGGTCGACGTCGAGCGCGAGCGCGATCTCCTCGTATTTGGCGCGCGCGTCGGCGATCGCCTGGGAAAAATCAAATTCTGCCATGATGCTCCTCAAAAAACTCTACAAAATCGTGGGTTCGGTATCGTTCCGCGCGTCCAGCAGGCGCGCGAGGCGGGGTTCCGCGCTCCCCGCTCCGGTGTCGTCCGTCATCTCGTCGAACTGTCATCTCGTCCAACTGTTCGGGACGGACATGCATTCCCGGACGTCCATGTCACGGGAACATGGAGGTTCAAAGGCCGGACAGAACCATCGGGACGCACATCCCGACGACGATGGCCGCGATGACGGCGACGGTGAGGATGCGGCGCAGGTCATGGCCGCCCTCGTCTCGACGTTCCGGTTCATGCTGGTTCTTGGCGCTCACAGGAACCACAGTGTAGCGCACACCCAACCCGTGTTCGCGCCGGGCCGCATCCGCCCCGTGCCCATGCGTGCCCGCGCACGCCGCAGTGGCCCCACGGCGCATCCCCCGTTGTATCGTGGGAAGCGCGCGGCGCGCGTGGATGCGCCGTGGCAGCGCGGCCGGCACGACGCCGGCCGGCACCGTCTTCACTGAAGGAGCGCACATGACCGATGAACGCTGGGCATGGGGCTGGGGTCTCGCCAACGTCGACGCCGCCGGCAACACCCTCGACGTCTGGTATCCGAAACTTGAGATGGGCGAAGCGAAGCCGTCCGCACCGGCCGGCACGCACGGCTTCGGCACGCTCGTGCACGACGGCCCCGACGCGCGCGGCGTCAAGCGCGTGCCGGTGTTCACGGCCGCGAACATCGACGGGCCGATCGCCGACGCCGCGGACGCCTACCTGCGCCTGCACCTGCTGAGCATGCGCATGGTCAGGCCGAACTCGATGAACCTCGACGGCATCTTCGGCGCGCTCAACAACGTCGTGTGGACGAACTACGGCCCCTTCGCCGTCGAGGACTTCGCGCTGCGCCGCCTCGACGCCATGAACGCGAATGCCGGCGCCGGCATGCCGGGCATGCACGCCGACGTCAACGTGCTGTCGGTCGACAAGTTCCCGCGCATGCTCGACTACGTCGTGCCCAGCGGCGTGCGCATCGGCGACGGCGACCGCGTGCGCCTCGGCGCCTATCTGAGCGAAGGCACGACGGTCATGCACGCCGGCTTCGTCAACTTCAACGCCGGCACGCTCGGCACCTGCATGATCGAGGGCCGCGTCTCGCAGGGCGTCGTCGTCGGCGACGGCTCCGACGTCGGCGGCGGCGCGTCGATCATGGGCACATTGTCCGGCGGCGGCAAGCTGCGCAACTCGATCGGCGAGCATTCGCTGCTCGGCGCGAACGCCGGCATCGGCATCTCGCTGGGCGACAACTGCGTCGTCGAGGCGGGCCTGTACGTGACGGCCGGCACGAAGATCGAGGTGTGGGACAAGGAGAAGGTGGCCGCGGGCGTCGCGCTCGACGTCGTCAAGGGCGCCGAGCTGAGCGGCAGGGACAACATCATGTTCATCCGCAACTCGCTGACCGGCGCCGTCCAGGCGCGTGCGCGCAAGGTCGGCATCGCGCTCAACGACGCGCTGCACAGGAACTGACGGAGGAAAATGCTCCTCCCCAGCGGGAATCGATTTCGCGAAACGGCGTCATCGTGCCGGTTCCGCGGACGTATTCCCGCTGGGGAGGAGCATTTTCCATATAGGGGGAAGCCATGAACATCGACATCGTCTGCGTCGGCAAGGTCAAGGAACGCTATCTGCGCGACGCGATCGACGAATACCGCAAACGCCTGTCGCGCTTCGCGAAGGTCGACGTAATCGAGGTCGGCGACGAGAAGACGCCGGAGCACGCCTCCGACACGCTCAACGAGCAGATCAAGGCGAAGGAGGGCGAGCGCATCCTCCGGCATCTGCGCGACAACGCCTTCGTCGTCGCGCTCGCGATCGAGGGCAGGCAGCTGACGAGCGAGCGGCTCGCCGCGCAGATCGCGCAGTGGGGGCTGCACGGCGTCAGCCATCTGCAGTTCGTCATCGGCGGCTCGCTCGGCCTCGACCCGCGGGTCCTCAGACGTGCGGACATGCTGCTGAGCTTCTCGAAGATGACGTTCCCGCACCAGCTGATGCGCGTCATCCTGCTCGAGCAGGTCTACCGGGCCTTCAAGATCAACGCGCACGAGCCGTACCACAAATGAACGTGCGGGGCGCGCCCATGGAGGGCACGCCCCGCACGTTCGGACACGAACGGACGACTCAGCCGCGTTCGTCCATCGGCACGTAGTCGCGCAGCACCTCGCCGGTGTAGACCTGACGTGGACGGCCGATCTTCGTCATCGGGTCGGCGAGCATCTCGCGGTACTGGGCGATCCATCCGGGGATGCGGCCCAGCGCGAACAGCGGCGTGAACATCGATGGGCCGAAGCCGATCGCGCGGTAGATCAGGCCGGTGTAGAAATCGACGTTCGGATAGAGGTGGCGCGAGACGAAGTAGTCGTCGTTGAGCGCGATCTCCTCGAGCTTGAGCGCCACGTCGAAGAGCTCCTCGTCGCCCGGCAGCAGTCTGAGCGTCGCCGTCTGCTCCATGATCCGCTCCAGATAGTGCTTCGCGATCGCCGCGCGCGGGTCGTAGGACTTATAGACGCGATGGCCGAGACCCGAGATGCGTTCGCCGTCGCGCTTGGCGCGGTCGACGAACTCGCGCACGCTCATGCCCGAGTCGCGGATCTTCATCAGCTGGTGCAGCACCGCCTCGTTCGCGCCGCCGTGCAGCGGCCCGGACAATGCGTTGATGCCGGCCGCGACCGCCGAATACAGGTTCGCGTGCGCCGAGCCGGCGATACGCACGACCGACGTCGAGCAGTTCTGTTCGTGGTCGGCGTGGATGATGAGCAGACGGCCGAGCGCGTGCACGTAGAGCGGGTCGGATTCGAACTGCTCATACGGCACGGCGAAGCACATGCGGATGAAATCGTCGACGTAGCCGCGCGCATAGTCCGGGTAGAGCATCGGCTCGTCACGCCGGCGGCGCAGGATGTAGCTGACAATCGTGCGCGCCTTCGCCATGATGATCGTCGCCGCCTCGTCGAGCTGCTCGGGATCGCCGATGTCGGTCGTCTCCGGATTGAAGGCGGCGAGCGCGTTGACGGCGGACGCCATGACGCTCATCGGCTGCGCCTCGCGCGGGAACGAGCCCATGAAGGTGCGGAAATCCTCGCCGACCATCGTGTGGTGGTTGATGTCGTCGACGAACTTCTCGTACTGCGCGCGCGTCGGCAGCTCGCCGTGACGCAGCAGCCACGAGACCTCGAGGAAGTCGGAGCGTTCGCACAGCTGCTCGATCGGGTAGCCGCGGTAGCGCAGAATCGAATGCTCGCCGTCGATGTAGGTGATCTTCGACTCGCACTGCGCCGTCGTCAGGAATCCCGGATCGAGCGAAACCCATTTGTCATTGCGCAGCGAGGACATGACGATGCCGTCGGGTCCCGCGCTCGCCTTCACGACCGGCAATTCGAACTGGTTGGACTCCACATGCAACTGCGCTACGCCCATGCCGCCTCCTCTGTGTCTGACGCTGCTTCCTTCCGCCCGTGGCGTGCGCACCGCCGGCAAAGGCTCCATGCGCGCGGCTCCGGGCACTGCCGACCACTATAGGGTATCCGTATTTCGCGGGCGCCGCGCCGTCTCAAAACGGGTGTCGCGGCGCCCGTGAAATGCACGGGCCCCGCGCATCGGATGCGCGGGGCCCCTGTCCGTCGATGGGCGCCGGTGGCCGATCAGCCCTTGAATTCGGCCGAGATCGGGTCGCCTTCACGCTGCGTGAGCACGATCGGACCGCCTTCGGTGATCGCGATCGTGTGCTCGCTGTGCGCGCCGCGCGAGCCGTCCTCGCTGCGCAGCGTCCAGCCGTCCTTCGGATCCTGGTAGATCTCGTCGGTCGTCTTGAGGAACCACGGTTCGATCGCGATGACGAGGCCCGGACGCAGCTTGTAGCCGTGATGCGCCTTGCCGTCGTTGGGCACATGCGGGTCGCCGTGCATGATGTGGCCGACGCCGTGGCCGCCGAACTCGAGGTTGATCGGGTATCCGTAGGCGCGCGCGACGTCGCCGACGGCGTGCGAGATGTCACCGAGGCGGTTGCCCGGCTGCGCGGCGGCGATGCCGGCGGCGAGCGCCTCCTGCGTGCACTTGATCAGGCGCAGGTCCTCGGGGTCCTTGTCCTTGCCGACGACGAAGCTCACGGCGGAGTCGGCGACCCAGCCGTCGACGCTGATCGCGAGGTCGAGGCTGACGAGGTCGCCGTCCTTGAGGTCGTAGTCGTAGGGCACGCCGTGCAGCACGGCGTCGTTGACGGACACGCAGATGTAGTGCGCGAACGGGCCGGTGCCGAAGTCCGGCGCGTAGTCGACGTAGCAGGATTCCGCGCCCTTGCGGTCGACGATGCGCTGATGCACGAATTCGTCGATCTCGAGCAGGTTCGTGCCGACCTTCGTGCGTTCCTGCAGGTCATGCAGGATGCCGCCGACGAAGCGGCCCGCCGGCTTCATCGCTTCGATTTCCGAATGGGTCTTGAGTTCGATCATGGAGTTTCTACCACCTTTTGTCACGCTTGCCGATCATTGCAGCGACTGCCCTGTCACTCTATCCCCCACAGCTTACATTGGGCGCTCAGGCGGCGGATATGGCGCAGGCCGACCCCGCGCGATGCGGGACCGGCCTGTGAAGGATGCGTCAGGCCATATGGCTCAGTTCTGCTTCGGCACGCGTCCGAAGGTGAAGGCGCGCACGATCGCGACGATGCCCATGACGATCATCGCGCAGCCGCCGAAGATGATGAGCGCGACGGTCGAGGCGGCCGGCATGCACAGGATCGCGAATCCGGCGATGATCGAGATGATCGCGTAGGCGATCGCCCAGCCGGAGCTCGGCATCGACCATGATTCGGCGAGCGCCATGACGCCTTCCAGGATCCAGCAGATGCCGACGATGAGCGTGAACATGATCGCGAGCGTCGCCGTCGAGAACGCCGTGTAGCGCAGTGTGACGAGGCCGCCGATGATCAGGATGATGCCGATGAGGATGCCGAGCACGCGCCATCCGGCCGGCAGGCCGACTTCGACGATCGAGCTGACGATGCGCACGATGCCGGAGATCAGGAAGTAGATGCCGAGCATGATGCAGGCGACGACGAGCGTCTTGCCCGGCCACACGAGCAGGCAGATGCCGAGCGCGAGCGCGGCGAGGCCGATGACGGCGTAGGCGATGCGCACGGCGTTCTTCGCGCCGGTCGGCAGCGACTGCTCGACGAGCCTGAACGGGCTCCAGTTGCCGTTCGGCGAATCATTGACGTTGGACATGGTGACTCCTTTCTTCCCGTCGCGGCCCATGCATATCGCGCCTTCGGGCGCCGCACATTCGGGGTTCCGCGACCACATGGTTCCGACCGCGGTTCCGCCCGCGGCCATGTCTCCAGTGTGCCCCATGCGTCGTCCCGCCGTCGCGTTTTCGCGATTGTTTCCCTTGTCGCGTAGTCGGCGGCGAAATCGGTCCGGATGTGGCCGGCGCGCCGCGGACCCCGCCGAGGCACCCGCATGCAGGGCCGTTCCGGACTTCCGGCATCCGCCGCGCCGGGCCGGGTCCGCCGTCCGCCGTCCCTCCGGCGTTGTCAGAAAAGCTCTATAGTGTGGAATCATGAGCAACAGCTATCAATCCCACCGGCCCGGTCGATCCGGCATCGATCCGGCCGCGTTCTCCTCCGTGATCCGCCCCGCCGACGACCTGTTCCGCTACGTCAACGGCCCGTGGATCGACACCTACGCGCTTCCCGACGACCGTTCCCGCTACGGCTCCTTCGACCGCCTCGCCGAGAACGCCGAATCCCAGATCCGCGACATCCTCGAGTCCGACGGCGACGAGGCCGCCGTCTCGAAGGCGATCTACCGTTCCTTCCTCGACGTCGACGCCGTCGAGAAGGCCGGCGCCGAGCCGATCCGCCCCGACCTCGACCGCATCGACGCCGTGCAGTCGAAGGCCGAGCTGACCGCGCTGCTCGGCGAGCTGAGCCCCTACGGCGGCCCCGACCTGTTCGGCTTCGACATCTTCGGCGACTTCAACGACCCCGACCACGACATCATGCATATGAGCCAGGGCGGTCTGGGCCTTCCCGACGAGGCCTACTACCGCGAGGACCACTACGCGCCGATCCGCGACGCCTACGTGACGATGGTCGCCCGCCAGCTGCGCAACGCCGGTTACGACGACGCGCAGGCGCAGGCCGAGCGTCTGCTCGACGTCGAGAGGACGATCGCCTCCCACCATTGGACGAACGTCGAGACGCGCGACTCGCAGAAGACGAACAACCCGACCGACTTCGCCGCGCTGTCGTCGATGCTCGCCGCGTTCGACGTCGAGGCGTGGGCGAAGGCGATGCAGACGTCGTACGACCGTTCGAAGACGGCGCGCAGCTACCCGGTCGACGTGCTCGGCGCGCTCGCGCACGTCAACGTCATGGAACCGTCGTTCTTCACCGGACTCAACACGTTCTGGGCGGACGCCGACCTCGAGGACCTCAGGCTGTGGGCGCGCGTCCACGTCATCGTCGGCCGCGCGAGCATGCTATCGAGCGCCTTCGACACGGCGAACTTCGACTTCTACGGCAGGACGCTCTCCGGCGCCAAGGAGCAGCGCGCGCGCTGGAAGCGCGGCGTCTCGCTCGTCAACGGCGTCTGCGGCGAGGACGTCGGCCGCGTCTACGTGCGCGAGCACTTCCCCGAATCCTCGAAGACGCGCATGGAGCAGCTCGTGCGCAACCTGACCGAGGCCTACCACGTCTCGATCCTGAACAGCGACTGGCTCGGCGACGAGACGAAGCGCAAGGCGCTCGACAAGCTCGACCATTTCGAGGCGAAGATCGGCTATACGAACCATTGGCGCGACTACACGGCGCTCGACGTCGACATGTCGGCCGACCTGATGGACAACA
This sequence comes from Bifidobacterium choerinum, assembly GCF_000741135.1. GTDB lineage: Bacteria > Actinomycetota > Actinomycetes > Actinomycetales > Bifidobacteriaceae > Bifidobacterium > Bifidobacterium choerinum. The sequence continues at coordinate 182,351 of NZ_JGYU01000001.1, forward strand.
TGCGCGCCGCCTCGGTCTACGAGTTCGGCTACCAGATGGCCAAGTGCGGCAAGCCGGTGGACAAGGACGAATGGCTGATGAACCCGCAGACGGTCAACGCCTACTATGAGCCGACGCTCAACATCATCGTGTTCCCGGCCGCGATCCTGCAGCCGCCGTTCTTCGACCCGGACGCCGAGGACGCGGTCAACTACGGCGGCATCGGCTCGGTCATCGGCCACGAGATTGGCCACGGCTTCGACGACCAGGGCGCGCAGTTCAACGGCGAGGGCAAGCTCGAGGACTGGTGGACCGCCGAGGACAAGGCGCGCTTCCAGCAGCTGACGAAGGCGCTGATCCACCAGTACGACCAGTTCGTGCCGACGCAGCTGCAGGAGAAGTACGGCGACGATCCGGACAAGGCGCCTCACGTCAACGGCGCGTTGACGATCGGCGAGAACATCGGCGACCTGTCCGGCGTCAACATCGCGCTCAAGGCCTACGCGTTCTCGCTCGACGAGGCGCAGGGCAAGCCGATCGACGGCGACCCGAACGCGGTCGAGGCCGCGCTCGACACGGCGCCGACGCTCGACGGCTTCACCGGCCTGCAGCGCTTCTTCCTTGGCTATGCGCTGATCTGGCGCACGAAGAACCGCGACGAGCTCGCCGAACAGTACCTGCAGATCGACCCGCATTCGCCGGCCGAATGCCGCACGAACGGCATCGCGCGCAATGTCGACCTGTTCTACAAGGCCTTCGGCGTCACGCCGGACGACCGCATGTGGCTCAAGCCCGAGGAGCGCGTCCACATCTGGTGACACGCTCCGGCTTGATACGCCGGATATGACGGTGGGGAGTGCGCGGTTCAGTTCTGGACTGAACCGCGCACTCCCCTTTTCGTCGCGTCGTCGTGTCGCCGTGTCGCCGGCGTCCGCCGCCCGTCAGAAATCGTCGCCCTGTGCGCCGACGGCGACCGGTTCGGCGGCCTGCGCGGCGACGGCGTTCGCCTCGGCGACGACCTCGGCCTGCGCGGCCTCGTCGGCCGTGACCTCGCCGGTGCGCGGGTCGACCTGCACCGCCTGCGCGTCGAGCTCGGCCGGCGCGTCGTCGCGCCCTTCGCCCGGCCGTGGCGGCCTTGCGTCCTGCGCGTCATTTTGTTCCTTCGCGATCCTGCGCACCACCGTCACGCCGTAGTTGAGGTCGTGGCCGACGTTGCTCGCCTCGATGAAGGTGTGCGAGCGCGGGTTGCCGTCCTCGTCCTTCCATTCCTCGGTCGACAGCACGCCGACGACAATGACGGCCTGTCCCTTGTGCAACGAGTTGACGATGTTGAGCGCGAGTTCGCGGAACGCCTTGACGGTGATCCACGTCGTCGGCAGCGACTGCCAGCGCCCGGCGCCGTCCCGGTAGCCGCGCGTGCATGCGAGGCGGAACCGGCAGGCGGCGCGCGCCCCGTCGTGCATGCCGAGCGGCGTCGGCTCGCTGCCGAGGAATCCGGTGATCGTGATCTGTCCCTGTTGTATCGCCATGGTCGTGTCCTTTCGTCTGGCTGCGCCGTCGTCGGGCGCCCGGGTTGACCCCACCTGTTGGGTCCCACCACTATCGGCGCGGGCGCCCCGTCGGCGCAAGCGTGACGGGGTCATGTGACCGGAAGGGTGTGTCGCGCCCGGAATGTGGATGGGCAGGACCTCCATCCACAGCAATCCACATGCGCGATGTGGATGGATTCGCAAAGTCATGCACGTCGTGCATGGCTTGCCCGCCGCTGCCGTCCGCCGTCATCGGCGACGCGGACATGGCGACTCCCGGCGCAGACGACGGGACCCGCCACCGTGTGCAGTGGCGGGTCCCGATCGATCATGCACGCGCGTGCGGCGCGGCGATCAGAGCATCCGGCGCAGACGGTCGGCGATGACCTGTGCGGCCGATTCGGCCGGCACGGCCTCCTTGTTGCCGCCGTCGCGGTCGCGTATCTCGATCGTGCCGTCGTTGACGGTGTCGCGTCCGGCGACTGCGATGATCGGCACGCCGATGAGTTCAGCGTCCTTGAACTTGACGCCCGGCGAGACCTTTTTACGGTCGTCGTAGATGACCTCGACGCCGTCGGCCTCGAGTTGCTCGATGAGGCGCTCGGCCGCTTCGAAGGCCTTCTGGTCCTTGCCGGTCGCCACGACGTGCACCTGCGCCGGGGCGATGTTCGACGGCCATGCCAGGCCGCGCTCGTCGTGATGCGTCTCGGCGATGCAGGCGAGCACACGGCTCACGCCGATGCCGTAGCAGCCCATCCACACCGGCACCGTCTTGCCGTTCTGGTCGAGCACCTTGAGGCCGAGCGCCTCCGAATACTTCAGGCCGAGCTGGAAGACCTGGCCGATCTCGACGCCGCGTTCGAAGCTCAGCGGGCCGGAGCCGTCCGGGCTCATATCGCCGTCGCGGACCTCGACGGCCTCGACGACGCCGTCGGCCTTGAAGTCGCGGCCGTAGACGAGGTCGTAGTAGTCGACGTCCTGCTCGTCGGCGCCGGTGAACCATGCCGAGCCTTCGGCCACATGCGCGTCGATGAAGTAGCGCAGCGCATCGTCGGCGTCGTTCTGCGGACCGGCGATCATCGGGCCGATGAAGCCCTGCACGAGTTCCGGATGCGCCTTGAGGTCCTCCTCGGTCGCCTCCTCGAGCTCGGCCGGGGCGAACTGCGCCTCGAGGCGCTTCATGTCGATCTTGCGGTCGCCGGGGATGCCGACGACGATCAGTTCGCGCCACGGTTCGTCGTGCTCGTCGTCCTCGGCGTGCCTGACGGCGACGACGACGTTCTTGAGTATGTCCGAAGCCTGCCATGCGCGGCCGTCGGCACGCGGATAGGTCTCGTTCGCGAACGCGACCATCTCGTCGATCGTCTTCGCGTCCGGCGTCGCGCGCTTCTCGGCGGCCGGCGTCGCCGAGAAGTCAATCGCCTCGACCTGAGGCGTGTGCAGCGCCTCGACGTTCCATGCCTTGCCGCTCGGCGCGAGCGCGAAGGTGTCCTCGCCGATCGGCATCGGCGCGAGGAACTCCTCGGACGCCGAGCCGCCCATCGGGCCGCTCATCGCGAACACCGGGACGTACTTCAAATCGAGACGCTGGAAGATGCGCTCGTAGGCGCCGCGCTCGTCCATGTAGGCCTTGCGCATGCCCTCCTCGTCGACGGTGAACGAGTAGGCGTCCTTCATGATGAACTCGCGGCCGCGGATCAGGCCGGCGCGCGGACGGAACTCGTCGCGGTACTTCGTCTGGATCTGGTAGAGCGTCACCGGCAGGTCCTTGTAGGACGAATACATGTCCTTGACGAGCAGCGTGAACATCTCCTCATGCGTCGGCGCGAGCAGATAGTCGGCCTCGTGGCGATCCTTGAGACGGAAGATGTTGTCGCCGTACTCCTCCCAGCGGTGCGTCGCCTCGTACGGTTCGCGCGGCAGCAGCGCCGGGAAGTGCACCTCCTGGGCGCCGATGCCGTTGATCTCCTCGCGGATGACGCCCTCGATCTTGTTGAGGACGGCGAGGCCCAGCGGCAGCCAGGTCCAGATGCCCGGAGCGGCCTTGCGGATGTAGCCGGCGCGCTGGAGCAGCTTCGCGGAATCGACGTCTGCGTCGGCGGGGTCTTCGCGCAGCGTACGCAGGAACATGGTGGACATTCGAAGAGCTTTGGTCATACCTGTTAACCTACGCGGCTTGCGGGACGAAGACCCATACGGAAACGTCCGCCGCGCATGCTGCGGATGCACGACGGACGTTTCGACGAAATACGGTGGTCGAGGCCTCCGTCCGTCGGCCCGCGTTCACTCCGTCTTCGGGTACTTCGCCGTGTCTCCGGCGTCCTCGGCGCGCTCGTCGACGTCGTTCTCGAGGATCTCGTCGTTGACCGAGCCGAAGGGGTAGACGAAGATCATCAGCATGCCGACGCAGCCGAGGAAATACAGCACGTCGCACAGCGCGAGGGAGCCGAGGCTGACGAAATCGTTGGGGATGAGCAGGCCGACGACCATCAGGAACATGCCGATGACCGGCAGCAGCTGCCACACCCACGGGTTCGGCGCATGCTCCTGCGCCTTGATGCGCACCGACAGCGAGTAGAACGGGACGACGAACATCAGTCCGCCGACGATCGTCAGGATGTCGGAGAGCTTGATCCAGTTCCACAGCGGCACCGGCTGCGCGTTGTACATCAGGAAGGCGACGAACAGCACGATGGCGCCGACCCCCGAGACGATATACGCGTTCCTACGCTTCATGATGCCTTCCTCCTGCCTGCCGCGGCCGCCGCCGGCCTCTCTCGTTGTGCGATCGGCGCGGCGCCGATGACGGCGCGACGCCGGTCGCCGATGTCGATTCACATTGTAGCGATGCGCGGCCGCGCCCGCGTTCACGACGGGCGTGGCCGCGCATGCGGGAACGACAAAGGCTCAGAACAGCTCGTCCTGCGCGAACTCGTCGTCGTCCCCGGCCGCCGTCTGCGCGTGCCCCTGCGCGGCGACGATCGACGAGGCGCCGTCCTCGTGCAATGCGCGCGCCGCTTGCGCCGAACGTTCGCGCAATGTGCCGTCGAGGCGCACGGCGTCGTCGCTGACGTCGAACATGCGGTTGCTGACGCCGTTGAGGAACAGCCCGTCGAGCCGTTCGACGCGGGACAATGCGACGTAGCCCATGCCGGGCGCGAAGGTGCGCTTGAGGTCCATGACGGCCGCGTCGAGCGTCATGCCCTGCGACTTGTGGATCGTGATCGCCCACGCGCAGCGCAGCGGCACCTGCGAGACGGCGGCGAGCGTCTTCTCGTTGTCGGTGAGCTCCCAGTCGCTCGGCTTCATCGTCGCGATGTTGCCGTTCTCGAACGCGACGATCGGCCAGCCGCCCTTGTTCTCCGGCGCGAAGCCGCGCACGGTGCCGAGCGACCCGTTGACGAACTGGTGGTCGGCGTCGTTGCGCACGGCCATGACCTCGGCGCCCTCCTTGAGCGTGAGCACGTCCGGGGCGAGCATGTTGCGTTTGAGCCGTTCGACGAGGTTCGCCGGCCCCGCGCAGGTCGCGTGGAACGTGTGCGCGGGCGCGTCGATCGCGGCGAGCATGCGGTCGTTGAGCTGGTCGGCCTGGCGGTTGACCGGGAACAGGTTGACGGCCGTCCTCCCCTCCGGCGGCCGCACGCCGAGGCGCGTGACGAGCAGGTCGCGGTCCTGCCGCGTGACATGCCCTTCGCGGATGTCGGTCAGCACGCCGAGCAATGCGCCGTCGTCCTGACGGTGCTGCTCCTCGAGATAGCAGACGACCGGGTCGAGCTCGTCCCATGCGAAGGATTCGGTGATGAAGCCCTCCGGGTTGCGTCCGGCGCGCGCATAGCGCTCGCGTTCGGCGACGAATTCGGGGCTCGGCGCGACGACGTCGCGGTTGTGCGCCCCGACGCTGACCGGCGGCAGCTGGAAGAAGTCGCCGGAGAGCACGACCTGCACGCCGCCGAACGGACGGTCGTCGCGCCGCACGATGCGCATCGCGCGGTCGACCATGTCGAACAGCCACGCGTGCATCATCGAGACCTCGTCGACGACGAGGACGTCGGTGGCCTGCAGCGCCTTGCGCCGGCGCGTGCGCACGTTCTTGAGCGTCTGCTCGGTGAGCGCGTTCGCGACGCCGAGGCCGCTCCACGAATGGATCGTCTGACCGTTGATGTGCGTGGCCGCGATGCCCGTGGACGCCGTGACGGCGACGCTCGCCCCGCGCCGGCGCGCGGCGGCGATGAACTCGTTGAGCGTGTACGTCTTGCCGGCGCCGGGCGCGCCGGTGAGGAAGACGGACGCGCCGGCGTCCATGATCTCGAGCGCCTCGGCCTGCCGCATCAGCGCACCAGCCGATCGACGACGCGGATCACGCCTTCCTCCGTGTTCGCCGGCGCCAGATAATGCGCGACCTTCCTGACCTGCGGATGCGCGTTCGCCATCGCGAACGAATACTCGCCCTCGCGCAGCATGCCGATGTCGTTCGGATAGTCGCCGAAGACCATCGTCTGCGCGCGCGTGACGCCGAGCGCGCGCTGCAGCGCCTTGACACCCTCGCCCTTGTTGACGTGGCCGTCCATGATGTCGACCCAGTGCGCGCTCGACGCGGTCGCCGTGTACGGGGATTCGACGAAGCCGAGTTCGCGTTCGGCCATCGCCTGCGCGTCGCCGAAGTCGAAGATCGCGAGCTTGAGGATCTGCTCGTCCTTGTAGCGCAGCACCTCGCGCAGATCGGGCACGACGGTCAGCTTCGTGTAGTATTTGCTCGCCTCGGCGATGAACGGCGCGTCGTCGCGGCTGACGTAGGCGCCTCCGAGCGCGCAGATGACGAGGCCGAGGTCCTCGCTCGTGCGTTCCGTCATCGCGATCGTCTCGTCGACGATCGCGCCGCTGACGCCGTGCGTCTCGATGACCTTGCCGTCGAGCGCGACGACGTTGCCGTTCTCGGCGATGATCGGCAGCCGCTGCGGCGCGTCGGCGAACATCCTCTCGAGCGTCTGGTATTGGCGGCCGCTCGCCGGCACGAAGCGCACGCCGAGCTGCGTGAGCCGGTCGAGCATCGGCTTGAAGCCGAGCGGGATCTGGCTGTCGCCGTCGAGCAGCGTGCCGTCCATGTCCGCGACGACGAGCCTGATGTCGTTAAGCGGCTCGAGCGTCTTCCAATCCTTGGGTTCCTCATTCGTCATGGTGTGCGGGTGCCTCCTCATCCTCGCTGTGTCGTTACGTGTGCGACCGCGCGATGTCCGCGGTCGTGGAAGTATGCGTTGTGCGGCGCGCACCGCGGCCGTTCACTGCCGCGCGATGCTCGTGCGCTCGATGTCGCCGGCGATCCGCTTCGCCTCGGCCGCGTCGGGGCCGGGCTCCGGCGCCATGACGGCCGCGCGGTAGTAGCGCAGCTCGTCGAGCGATTCGATGATGTCGGCGAGCGCGCGGTGGCCGCCGTTTTTCGCCGGGCGGTTCTCGTAGACGGCCGGATACCAGCGACGCGCGAGCTCCTTGATCGTGCTCACGTCGATGACGCGGTAGTGCAGCCGGCTCATCAGGTCCGGCATGTAGCGGTCGAGGAACTTCTTGTCGGAGCCGACCGAGTTGCCGGCGAGCAGCGGCTTGACGCCTTCGGGGATGAAGCGCGTGACGTAGTCGATGACCTTCCGCTCGGCCTCCTCGACGCTCAGGCCCTGCTCCCATTCGGTGATGAGGCCGGAACGGGTGTGCATTGCACGCACGAAGTCGTTCATATGCGCGACGGCCGCGTCGGAGGGACGGATGACGAGGTCGATGCCGTCGTCGAGCACGTTGAGTTCGAAGTCGGTGGGCACGACGGAGATCTCGCACAGCTCGTCGTGGAAGATGTCGAGCCCCGTCATCTCGCAGTCGATCCAGATGAGTCGTGAATTCGTCGCCGAGTACACCTCGTCGTCATGTGCTTCCACCATAGCGTGCCTCTTTCCTTGTGTTCCGTTGATGCATCCGGGCGGCGCGCGGCCGTCGCGGGTTCGCGGCGCGCGGCCGTGCCGACTTCGCGCCGAACATTCGAGCCTACCTCACGTCGCCCCGCCGTCGCCAGTTCTATCCTGACCGCAAAACAAAAGCGCCGTGCGCAGCCGGAGACGACGGACGGGGCCGCGCACGGTTCCATGTGCGCGACCCCGTCGTGTCGTCAGCGTATGAGCGGCCGTTCAGCGGCCGCCTTTCGCTCAGCCGGCGTGACGTCCGTTCGGGCGATGGCGCTTCAGCTGCAGCGTGCCGAGTCCCGAGCACAGCAGCGCGGCGGCGACGCAGATGATGAGCGCGACGCTCGAGCCGGTGTTCGCCGTCGACGTGTTCGTCGTCTCGGCCGGCGCCGTCGGCTGATGCTCCGGCTTCGGATCCGGCGTCGCCGGCTGCTGCGCGACGGCGAGGCGTCCGTTGTTGCCAAGTGCAACGTCGACGGTCGTGCCGTCCCAGCGCGGCGCGATCGCGGCGGTCGCCGTCTTCGTCACGTTGTCCTTCTTCGCGACCGTGTAGTTCGCCAGGCCCATGCGCACGGTGCCGGCCGGCACGAAGACGTCGCCGGTCGTGACCGACTTGTCGGTCCAGACACGGCCGTTCGAACGCGGGTCGAGCGGGTTGCCGACGCCTTCGGTCCACTGCGTGAAGGTCGTCGGGTCGGCGGTCGCCGTCAGTTCGGCGGCCTGCGCGCGGCCGACGCCGAACACGGCGCTCGCGACGAGCATCGCGAAGGTCACGACGAGCGCAGCGATGCGAACGGTGGCATTGCGCGTCCTCGACTGCCGTGTAGCCTGGGTGTCCATGAAGGGGTTCCTTACTGCCTCTTGGTGTTGGAAATCGCCGCGATTGCGATGATTCCCTGACTCTTTGGCCGTATCGCCCACACCGGCGGCTTTCTCCACTGGTGAACGAATACGATATCATCCTCAACAATACTGGAAGGTTTGCACAATATCTCCATATCCGGCCCACCGTACGGACTGCATCGGCGCCAATCCTCCGTCGCATTGTCCCCCACCCACAGAATGCCATTCCGACGGCCAACCATGACAGTATTCGGGTGGCCCACCTACAGAATGCCGTCGCATCCCTTGTCAACGGTAGTATTCTGGTGCCTCACCCAAATACGACCACCGCACCGCACAATGACGGCAGTATGTAGGTGACCTCACCCGAATACTGTCGCCTCAGCGGCCAAACAGAACGAAAAGGGCCGTCCCCGTATGGCTGCAGCCATATGGGGACGGCTCGGTGCTTGCGCAGTGCGTCAATCCGCGGCACGCACGGTCTTCGCCATGCGCGCGCGGCGGCGATCAGCGACCGGAGTAGTTCGGCGCCTCGGCCGTCATGACGATGTCATGCGGATGCGATTCGCGCAGGCCGGCGTCGGTGATGCGGATGAAGCGGCCCTTCTCGCTCATCTCCGGGATGTTGTGCGCGCCGATGTAGAACATCGACTGGTGCAGGCCGCCGATCATCTGGTACAGCACGGCGTTGAGCGGTCCGCGGTACGGCACCTCGCCCTCGACGCCTTCCGGCACGACCTTGTCCGAGCTCGTGACGTCCGCCTGGAAGTAGCGGTCCTTCGAGTACGACTTCTTGCCGCGCGGAGCCATCGCGCCGAGCGAACCCATGCCGCGATACAGCTTGTACTGCTTGCCGTGCAGCAGCACCTTCTCGCCCGGGGCCTCCTCGCAGCCGGCGAGCACGCCGCCGAGCATGACCGAGCTCGCGCCGGCGACGAGCGCCTTCGCGATGTCGCCCGAATAGTGGATGCCGCCGTCGGCGATGCACGGGATGCCCGCGGCGCGGCAGGCGCGCGCGGCCTCGTACACGGCCGTCAGCTGCGGCACGCCGACACCTGCGACGACGCGCGTCGTGCAGATGGAGCCGGGGCCCACGCCGACCTTGACGGCATCGACGCCCGCGTCGATCATCGCCTGCGCGCCCTGACGCGTCGCGATGTTGCCGCCGATGATGTCGACGCCATTGAAGGCCGGGTCGTTCTTGATGCGGCGGATCATGTCGAGCGCGAGCTTGGCCTCGCCGTTCGCCGTGTCGACGACGAGCACGTCGACGCCCGCCTCGAGCAGCGCGCTCGCGCGCTGCCAGGCGTCGCCGAGGAAGCCGATGCCGGCGGCGACGCGCAGGCGGCCCTGCTCGTCCTTCGTCGCATCCGGGTACTGCTCGGTCTTCACGAAGTCCTTGACGGTGATCAGACCGGTGAGGTGGCCTTCGTCGTCGACGAGCGGCAGCTTCTCGATCTTGTTCGCCGCGAGCAGGTCGTGCGCGTCGCGCTTCGAGATGTTCGACGGACCGGTGATCAGATGGTCCTTCGTCATGACGTCCTTGACGCGCAGATGGTCGTAGTCGTCCGACGCGATGAAGCGCATGTCGCGGTTCGTGATGATGCCGACGAGCTTGTTCTCATGGTCGACGACCGGCAGGCCGGAGATGTGGAACTTGCCGCACAGCTTGTCCAGGTCGGCGAGCGTGACGTCGGGGTTCACGGTGAGCGGGTCGGTGATCATGCCCGATTCGGAGCGCTTGACGTAATCGACCTGCGCCGCCTGGTCGTCGATCGACAGGTTGCGGTGCAGCACGCCGATGCCGCCGTTGCGGGCCATCGCGATCGCCATCTCGGACTCGGTCACGGTGTCCATCGCGGCGGAGATCGCCGGGACCTTCATCGTGATGTTGCGGGTCAGATGGGTCGTCGTATCCACCTCGGAGGGGATGACGTCGGTCTCGTTCGGCAGCAGGAGCACGTCGTCATAGGCGAGCCCGAGCTGGGCGAAGATGGGGGGAAGGGGAGCGTACGGGGATTCTGCATGCATATCAGGATTTGTAGCCATAGACCTACTATATGGACGCACGACGACGAACGCCACTCGCCGTCCCACGATGCAACATGCGCCCGCCGGTCTCCTCTCCCCGACCGCCGCGACGGGCGTGCGGACGTCAGCGATCGCCGCGGATGTGCCGTGCGCGGCGGCGACGGCCGCCGGCGGCGCGCGCATGCTCCGGATGGTCGGCGTCGCGTTCCTCGGGCAGTTCCTCGACCTCGCCGTTCATGCGTCGGCGGATGTACGGATACATCGTCGCGACGGTGAGTGCGGCGGCCGCGACGAGGAAGACGACGAGTACATGGATCGGGCGGAAGAACAGCAGCATCAGCGAACCGAAGGCGATGAGCGCCGCCCATCCCCACAGGATGAGCACGGCGCCGCGCACCGAATGGCCGATGCGCAGCATCCGGTGGTGCAGATGCATGCGGTCGGGATGCATCGGCGACTGCCCTTTGCTCAGGCGCCGGCAGATCGCCATCAGCATGTCGAGCACCGGCAGGAACAGCACGAGGATCGGCAGCAGGATCGGCATGAATGCGGGCAGGTAGATCGACGCGTTCACCGTGGCCGGGTCGATGCGGCCGGTCATGATGATCGACGCGCAGGTGATCAGATAGCCGAGCAGCATCGAGCCGGAGTCGCCCATGAACAGCTTCGCCGGATGCCAGTTGTGCAACAGGAAGCCGAGGCAGATGCCGACCATCGCGACGTCGACGAGCGTCGCCATCGACGCGTACGACGGCGCCGAGCGCGCGAGGATGTACGAGTAGATGCCGAAGGCGACGCCGCCGATCGCGACGATGCCGGCGGCGAGGCCGTCGAGGCCATCGACGAAGTTCACGGCGTTGATCGACACGACGATGAGCAGCGCCGTGATCGCGATCGAGATCGTCGGCGACGCCGTCACGAGCGAGCCGATCGGCAACGTGATGATCTGCAGGCCGCCCCACGCGACGAACACCGCGATCAGCAGCTGCCCGGCGAGCTTGAGCATCCAGTCGAGGTCCCAGATGTCGTCGCACACGCCGAGCAGGCAGATGAGCACAGCGCCGGCCATGACGATGTACGCCTGATGGTTCTCGCGGAAGACGCCCTGCAGGAAGTTGAGCCGGGAAGCGAAGAACATCGCCGTCAGGAAGCCGCACAGCATGCCGACGCCGCCCATGCGCGGCGTCGGCACCGTGTGCACGTCGCGCGCGCGCACCTCGCCGACCGCGCCGACGCGGATCGCCACATGGCGCACGATCGGCGTGTACAGGAAGGTCGCGCAGGCCGCGAGCAGACAGATGAACAGATAGACCTTCATAGACCCAGCCCGCCGCCGTTCATATGAATCATGCGACGGATGACCGAAGCCGGGACGACGCCCTCGCGCAGGATCTCGACGCCGTCGCGCGCGAGAGGATCGGCGGCGACGACGGTGCTCGCGACATGCCCCGCGGTCGCACCGCCGTCGAGATAGAGGTCGACGTCGTCGCCGAAGGCGCGCACCGCCTCGTCGACGCTCTGCGCGCTCTCGTCGCCCGAACGGTTCGCGCTCGACGCGGCGAGCGGGCCGGTCGCGCGCAGCACCTCGAGGCACAGATGCGAGTTCGGCACGCGGATCGCCTGCGTGCGTCCGCCGCGCGCGTCGCGGCTCGTCGTGCACAGCGTGCAGTCGTCGTCGGCGAGCGCGATCGGCGAGAACGCGCCGGGCAGCAGCTGCGCGGCGAGACGGTTGAGCGGCGGCGGCAGCACGAGGCCGAGCCCGTCGAGGTCGTCGACCGAGGCCATGATCACCTGCAGCGCCTTCGTGCGCGGACGCCGCTTGGCCCGGTAGATCCGTGCGATCGCGTCGGCGTTGCGCGGATCGCACGCGATGCCGTAGACGGTGTCGGTCGGCAGCACGATGAGGCCGCCGCCTTCGACGACCTTCCTCGCCTCGCGCAGCGACCCCTCATCGATGGTCCGTACGTCGCTCATGCTCGCTCCCCGCCTTTCCGCGTTGCTGATAGTTCGATGTTCCGCGATGTTCCCGCGATGTTCCTTCAGTGCCGTCGCGCACGACGGCCTTCGGTGACGACTGTAGTCGCCGCGGCGGCCGCCGCCTACCGCGTCGCCACGAGGTAGCGCGGGCGTCCGGTGAGGTCGATCTCGGTGCGCGCGTCGGCGAATCCGCTCGCGCGCGCGAACGCGACGGTGCGGTCCGTCTGCGTGACGTCGTGCTCCATGATGAGGACGCCGTCGGGACGCAGCAGCGCCGCCGCGCGCACGATGATGCGCTCCGGCACCATCATGCCATCGGCGGATCCGCCGTAGAGCGCGGTCTGCGGGTCGTATTCGCGCACCTCGAACTGTTCGGGCACGTCGGTCAGCGGAATGTACGGCGGGTTGCTGACGACGACGTCGACGGTGCCGTCGAGCTGCGCGAGCGTCGTCGGACAGGTCGCGTCGGCGATCTCGAGATGGTAGTTCGCGGTGATGTCGGGGAAGACGGCGCCCGTCTCCTGCACGTTGCGGCGCGTCCACTGCGCGGCGAGCACGTCCTTCTCGACGCCCCACACCTGCGCGCCGGGCACCTCGGTGGCGATCGCCAGGCCGATCGCGCCGCTGCCGGCGCACAGGTCGACGACGCGCGGGCAGTACAGGCCGTTGCGCGTGACCCAGCCGATGGCCTCGTCGACGAGCAGCTCGGTCTCCTGACGCGGGATGAACACGCCGGGACCGACCTTGATGTCCAGATACCTGAACGGCACATGGCCGACGATGTACTGCAGCGGCTCGCGGCGCTCGCGGCGCGCGAGCATCGCCGAATAGTCGGCGAGCGCGGCGTCGACGCCGATTGATTTGCCGGCGACGAGCTTCGTGACGCCGTCGCCGAGCAGCGCCGCCTTGTCGACGTCGCTCAGCGAGGCGCGCGTCGCCTCGGCGAGCAGCAGCTTCGCGTCGTGGCGCGGCGTGTCGACGCCGACGCGGGCGAGGCGTTCGCCGCCGGCCGCGATGAGGTCGGCGACGCTGCCAGCGGCGTTCGTCGGCGCGTTGTCCGTCGGCGTGGAAGGGCGCGGCGTTCCCACTGCGCGCGCCGTCGCCGCGTCGCTCATGTCGTCGCTCATGTCGTCGGTCGTCGATGCCATCGTCGCCTCCTGCATGTCTGGTGCTGTCGTCTGTCGTGACGCGTTCGCGTCGGCCGCGCCCGCGTCTGCGTTCGTCGTCGGCGCGCGCCGCGCGATCGCTCAGTCGTTGCCTTTCGCGAGACGCTGCGCCTCGTCGGCCTGGATGTCGCTGTCGATGACGGCCTGCAGGTCGCCGTCGAGCACGGCGTCGAGATTGTACGCCTTGTAGTTCGTGCGGTGGTCGACGATGCGGTTCTCCGGGAAGTTGTAGGTGCGGATGCGTTCGGAACGGTCGAGCGAACGCACCTGCGAGTGGCGCATGTCGGCGGCCTCGGCGGCCTCCTGCTCGTGCTTCATCGCGAGCAGGCGGCTCTTGAGGACGCGCAGCGCCGACGCGCGGTTCTGGATCTGCGACTTCTCGTCCTGCATGTTCACGACGATGCCGGTCGGGATGTGCGTCATGCGCACCGCTGAATACGTCGTGTTGACGGACTGGCCGCCGGGACCGGAGCTCATGAAGGTGTCGATTTTGAGGTCCTTCGGGTCGATTTCGATCTCGTCGTCGTCTTCGTCGGCCTCCGGGAACACGATGACGCCGGCGGCCGAGGTCTGGATGCGCCCCTGCGATTCGGTCACCGGGATGCGCTGCACGCGGTGCACGCCGCCCTCGTACTTGAGCGACGCCCAGACGCCCTCCTCGGGCGCCGGCGTGCCCTTCGCGCGGATCGCGAGCTGCACGTCCTTGACGCCGCCGAGCTCGGTCGAGTTCTCGTTCTGGATCGTCGTGATCCAGCCGCGCTTCTCGGCGTAGCGCGTGTACATGCGCAGCAGGTCGCCGGCGAACAGCGCGGCCTCCTCGCCGCCGGTGCCGGCCTTGATCTCCATGATCACGTCGCGCGCGTCGTCGGGGTCGCGCGGGATGAGCGCCGTGCGCAGCCGCTCCTCGGCCGCCGGCAGCGCCTCTTCGATCCGTTTCGCCTCGGCTTCGAAATCGGGATCCTCCCCCGCCATCTCGCGGGCGGCCTCGAGGTCGTCGCGGAGGTGCAGATAATCGCCGTACGCGTTCACGATCGAGCCGAGCTCGGCGTAGCGCCGCCCCAGCTTGCGCATCTTGTCCGGGGACGACGCCACGTCCGGCTGCACCATCTCCTTCTCGATCCTGCGGTATTCCTCAAGTGCGGTACGCGCCGCCGGGAACTGTTCCTCTGCCTCTGCCATCTTCGCCTTTTCGATGCTGCGGCCACGGGGCGCGCCGACCGGCGGCGCATGCGGCCTTTCGTCCAAACCGTTCCATCCTAGCAAGAACCGTTGTCGCAACGGCCGGAACGCCGGGGAAACGCGGATGCGCGCGGGCGGGAATAAACACGGCACCCGGGAAGTTGTCTGTGATGGCAAGGCTCGCGGTTCGCCACGGGACGAGCCGTGCGGCCGCGTCAATGCGCAGCCGTACAATGCATGTATCCGGTTCACGCCTGCCATCGGGGCATGGCGACCCGGGTCCCCCGTATCTTTAGGAGACAAATTATGCAGCCAGGAATTCATCCTGATTATCATGCGGTGCAGGTTACCTGCTCCTGCGGCAACACCTTCGTCACGAAGTCGACCGCCAAGGGCGACCATATGACGGTGGATGTCTGCTCGAAGTGCCACCCGTTCTACACCGGTAAGCAGAAGATTCTGGATACCGGCGGCCGTGTGGCTCGCTTCGAGAAGCGCTACGGCAAGAAGAGCAGCTGACTCTCACGCTGATACGAAAACGCCGGCCTTCGGGTCGGCGTTTTCGTTATGTGGGCACGCGCGGGGCATCTGTGCGGCGTCGGCGCACACGCGCCGTCCACATGTCACATGCGGCGGCTCGCGGACAAGTCGTTCCAGTCGTCGACCGCGGTCAGCGCACGCTCGGCACACAGTCGGCACATCATCGACGCGCGACTGGCAGGCAGTCGGCGGACGGCCGACATACAGCCGCGGCATATGGTCGACACACGGTCGACGCATATGTACAGAGCAAGTCGGCACATGATCGGCGCACGGTCGGCACACGGCCGGACGGCTGTGCTCATGCGACGCCATATGGTCACGTCGTTTGCTACACTTTAGCGAGTCGCATCCGCGGTGTTTTCCGCGAAACGACGTGGGGCCTTAGCTCAGTCGGTTAGAGCATCGGACTCATAATCCGCCGGTCCAGGGTTCAAGCCCCTGAGGCCCCACCATCCGAAACCCGCTGGAAACAGCGGGTTTTCGCGTATCGGCCCCGATTCTGCTCCGTGCGTCCGTCCAGCGTCGTCGCCCCGCAGCGTCACGCACTGCGCACACATACGCCCCGCGTGTCGTTATCACACCCGTCAGCGTCCCAATCCGCGTACGCATACGCAATCCGCGGCACCGGAACACACCCCAGCGTCACACACCGCGCACACATACGCCCCGTGCGACGCAACCACACACCCCGGCGTCACACACCGCGCACACATACGCCCCGCGCGACGCAACCACACACCCCGGCGTCACACACCGCGCACGCATACGCAATCCGCGACGCGTACATAATCAGCGGCGGTCGTTCTCCTTGTTGCCGCCGTTGTTCTGATTCGTGTTGCGGTCGCCGTCACGGTTGGACTGGTTCTCCGCCTTCCTGCGGTCGGCCTCGGCCTGCGCCTTCTTCTGCGCGTCCTCGCGCGCCTTGCGTTCGTCGTCGGCGATCTTCTTGTCGCGCGACGCGTTGACGTCGCCGATCGCCGTCTTGATGTCCTGCTCGACCGACGTGATCTCGTCGAGTTTGCGGCCCTCCTCAGCCTGCTTCGCCTTCATATAGAGGTCGGACAGACGATTCCACGTCGCCTCGTCCGCCACCTGCCCGCGTGTCAGGTCGAGCGTCGCCTGCGCCTCGCGCAGCGTGTCGTCGAGCGTGGCCGTCGCCTCCTCGACCTCCTTGAGCTGCTTCGAATCGTTGACGCCGTCGACGGCCTCCTGCAACGAGCGCATATGCGCGTCGTACCACTCCTCGTAATCGTGGATCTGCTGGATGCGCGCGTCGTACTGGTCGACCGACGACACGGCGCAGCTCGTCGCCGCCGGCGCCTGCGCCTTGAGCTGTTCGTCGAGCAGCTTGACGGTGCCGCTGTCGGCGACCTGAATGTCGGAGATCGCGCCGGCCGCCGCGCCGTCGCCCGAACGCAGGCCCTCGTATTGCTTCGCCTTCTTGTCGAGCTCAGTCATCGCGCTTTCGCAGCGCGCATGCTCCTGGGCGAGCTGCTGCTGACGATGGTTGTGAATCTGCACGCCGACGAGGATGACGGCGGCGAACAGCGCGAGCACGACGATCGACGCGAAGATCACCCACAGGTATTTGCGTTCGTCGTCCTTCGGCGGCTTGTTGTTGTCGGGTTTCTTCGCAAGCGCGGCGATTTCGTTGGGGTTGATGAGTTCGGTCTGCGTGCCGGCTTCGGCTTCCGCGTACACAATCGTGCTGTCGTCCATCATGAACAAACCTTCTTTTCACGTGATGGCGCCCATCTCGATGATGTCGCTTTCCTCGTCACGATGCACGCTCTCTCTTATGCCGATACATCGTCGTCATCAGTGTACGTGGACGCCTTCCCGTCCGCCCGCCGCCCATCTTACGTAGTGGAACGGCACCGACGACGATCACGGCAGTCCGTGATTGACTCCGATTACCGACTGCCGCCGCACATAGGGAACAGCGGCGGCAACGCATGAATAACCTTACGCGCAAAGTGCCATGTACGACGATCACGAGGGCGCTCCATAGATGAGCACACGCATAGAACGCCATCAACGGCAATCACGATGGCAGTATACGGGTGAGCCTACGCACAAAGTGCCGCCATCGGCGACCGCAACGGCATTCTACGGGTGCACTCACCTACAGAATGCCACCATCGGCAGCTACGACGGCAGTATCTAGGCGAGCCACCCACAAAATGCCAACGATGGCGGCTGCGGCGGCAGCTTATGGGTGACCTTACGCACAGAATGCCGTCAACAGCGGCTGCGGCGGCAGCATATGGGTGAGCCACCCACAGAATGCCAGCAACAGCGGCTGCGGCGGCAGTATATGGGTGCACTCACCCACAGAATGCCGTCGACAGTGGGAATGGCTGCGGTATTGAGGCAGATGCACCCACAGACCGCCGCCATCCGCGGCGACCACGGCAGTCCGTAATCGACCCCAATCACAAACCGCCACCGCACGCAGGGTGCGACGGCACTCAGCGGTCAGCTGCTGCTGCTGCGGTGCGGACGGCGCGGCCTGAGGCGAAGCGGTCGAGGACGCCGGTCTTCGCGATCGCCAAGTAGAGGTACCACGAGCAGACGCCGGCGATGAGCACGCCGCCGATGATCTCGCTCACCATGTGCACGATGCCGCGCGGGCTGAGGAACGCGACGCCCTGATAGCGGAACAGCATCAGGTAGACGCCATATTCGATCGCCGTGCACATGCCGGAGAGGATTGAGATCGGCAGGTTGAAGACGCGGTAGCGCGTCAGCGCGAACGGCAGTTCGGCGAACAGTCCCTGCAACGCGGCCGACAGGAAGACGAAGCCGAAGGAGAACGAGCTGCCGATCAGCATCTCCGCGGCGCATCCGACGAGATTGACGAACACGGCCGATCCCGGCTTGCGCAGGATGAGCACGGCGAGCGTGCCCGAGAAGTACCACACGGCGTGCAGGATGCTCGCGCATCCCGGCAACAGGCCGCCGAGCATCGGGGAGATCGACATGTAGGCGAAGTTGAATCCCCAGAAGACGACGCCGGCGGCGATGCCGAGCGCGGCGGCCACGGCGATGTCCGCGGTCGTCCAACGCAGTCTTCTGCTGGAACGGATGGTGTTGGCTTGATTTTGGGTGTGTTCGACCATGGAAGTCCCTCTTCCCGACGGTGCCGCGCACAGCGATTCGTCAAGACGTTCCTTGACCTGCGCAGCTCGGGCGGGAACGCCTCCGCCAACATAGCAGCGGCCGTCGACGCGGCTCACGCCCATGCGATGCCGACATAGCCGCGTCGACGGCCGCATGGCATGCGCAACCGTGCGGTGCAAGGCCATGCATCGTTCCACGACGAGGTCTCACATCATGAGATTTCGGCGTCATGCACATGCGTCATGCACCGGCGTCATGCACCGGCGTCATGCACCGGCGTCATGCACATGCAGGTCACGGACGCGCAGCCGCCGCGAATAACGTGCCCGCGTGCTCACGACTTGAGGTATGCGAGAGGCTCGTCGACGAAGCGGCGCAGACCGGTGACGGCGGCGCCGAGCAGCGCCGGCCGCGCGCCGCCGCCGGCGCGCGAGACGCGCACATGGACGACGTCGCGCGCGAGGATGCGATCCTGCACATGGCGTTCCATCGCGCGCAGCCGTGCGTCGTCGAGCTGTGCCCATGCGCCGCCGAGGACGACGACATCGAGGTCGCTGACGTTGACGATCGAGACGATCATCGATTCGATCGCGCGCATCGCACGGTCCATGACCTCGAGCACCCGTGCATCGCCGGCCTGGGCGCGCCGGAAGAACTCGTCGACCGACTCCTGGCTCGCGGCATCGGCGCCATGCGCGATGCCGGCGGCCTCGACGATCGCGCGGCGTCCCGCATAGGCCTCGACGCAGCCGCGGCGCCCGCAGCGGCAGAGCGGTCCGTCCATCTGCACGGAGATGTGGCCGACCTCGCCGGCGAAGCCGCGGTCGCCGTGTACGAGCGAGCCGCCGCGCACGACGGCGCCGCCGATGCCGATGTCGGTGGAGATGTAGAGGAACGATCCGTTCGGCCCGACGACGCCTTCGTCGGCGCGCTGCGTCGCGTAGCCGGGCAGCTGCGCGACGGCGGCCATGTTCGATTCGTTGCCGGCGATGACGTCGAGCCTGCGCATCAGTGCCTGCTCGTTGAGGTCGACGTCCTCCCATCCGAGGTTGCGCGCGACGATGAGGTGGCCTTCCTCGGTGACGAGGCCGGGCAGCGCGAGTCCGGCGCCGGCGATCGTGTAGCCGTGCTTGCGCAACGTCCGCTCCTGCGCGCGCAGCATCACGTCGAGGTCGTCGAAGACGGCCTTCGTGTCCGCGCCGTGCAGGTCGCCCTCGACCCAGCGTTCGGCGACGACGGAGCCGTCGAGGTCGAGGACGAGGTAGCCGTAGCCGTCGGTGTTGATCTGGATGCCGATGCCGCACATCGCGCCGCCGGCGACGAGCAGCGGCGTGCTCGGCCGTCCGTAGACGGACTGCACGATCGGCATCCCCTCGCGCACGATGCGGTTGTCGATGAGCAGCGAGACGAGCAATGACATCGTCGCCTTCGTCAGCCCGGTCTCCTTGGCGAGGTCGGCGCGGCTGAGCGGCGTCGTGCGGCGCATCATCGTCTCGAGCACGACGGACAGGTTGTGGTTCCTCAGATCGTTCTGGTTGATGCTCCTCAATGTCGCCATACGCCGCCTCCTCGCTTCCGCGGCGTACCCCTCTGGTCGCGCCGAACTTACGGTCATGCTACACTACACAGTATAGTTTATTCATCTAACTATTCATGGCGGGCGACGATCGCCCGTCATCGGAAGGCGCGCGGACGCGGACGCACGACGACGTGCACGACGCGCGCCCATACGGCGCATATGCGCGGAAAGGAGCCACGATGCAGCGCACGCTCGTCGCGGGAGTCGACACATCCACCCAATCATGCAAGGTGCGCGTCACCGACGCGCGCACCGGCGCACTCGTCCGTTTCGGCCAGGCGAAGCACCCGTCGGGCACGACGGTCGATCCACAGGCCTGGTGGGACGCGTTCCTCGAGGCGTCGGCGCAGGCCGGCGGCCTCGACGACGTCGCCGCGATCGCCGTCGGCGGCCAGCAGCACGGCATGGTGCTGCTCGACGAGCACGGCCATGTCATCCGCGACGCGATGCTGTGGAACGACGTCAGCTCGGCGCCGCAGGCCGACGAGCTGATCATGACGCTCGGCGCGCGCGGCGCCGACGACGGCGACGCGGCCGCCGTCCATGCGCGCGGCGTCGCGCGTTGGGTCGAGGCGGTCGGCTCGTCGCCGGTCGCCTCGTACACGCTGACGAAGATCAAATGGGTGGCCGAGCACGAGCCCGACAATGCGGCGCGCATCGCCGCCGTCTGCCTCCCCCACGACTGGCTCAGCTGGCGCATCGCCGGCTATGGTCCGGTCGGCGACGGCGAGGACGCGCATCTCGACATGCTGCGCACCGACCGTTCCGACGCCTCCGGCACCCTCTACTTCGACGCCGCGCACGACGAATACCGCCGTGACCTGCTCGCGCTCGGACTCACGTCCGGCGCAGGCGAACCCGACAAGGCCGCGCTCGACTTCGCCGAGCATATCGTGCTGCCGCATGTCCTCGCGCCGCACGAGGCCGCGCCGACGCGCGCGGCGGCCTCGGTCGCCGGCGCCGACGTCCCCGGCGGCTGCGTCATCGCCCCGGGCGGCGGCGACAACGCGATGGCGTCGCTCGGCCTCGGCATGGGCGTCGGCGACGTCTCGGTCTCGCTCGGCACCTCCGGCGTCGCCGCCGCCGTCAGCGAGACGCCGGTCCACGACATGACCGGATCGGTCTCCGGATTCGCCGACTGCACCGGCCACTTCCTGCCGCTCGCCTGCACGATCAACGCGTCGCGCATCCTCGACGCCGCCCGCGCCGCGCTGCGCGTCGACTACGACGAGCTCGCCGCGCTCGCGCTCGCCGCGCGTCCCGGCGCCGACGGCATGACGCTCGTGCCGTATTTCGACGGCGAGCGCACGCCGAACCGTCCGGACGCGACGGCCACGCTGTCCGGGATGACGATGGCCAACACGAACGCCGAGGACATCGCGCGCGCCTTCGTCGAGGGACTGCTGTGCTCGCAGCGCGACTGCATCGAGCTCATCCGTTCGCTCGGCGCGCCGATCGACCGCGTGCTGCTCATCGGCGGCGGCGCGAAGTCGCTCGCCGTGCGCACGCTCGCGCCGTGCGTCCTCGGCTTGGATGTCTCATGCCCGGCGACCGACGAGTATGTGGCGATCGGCGCGGCGCGGCAGGCGGCGTGGACGCTTGACGGCGGCGACGACGCCCCCGACTGGCCGATCTCGATCGATGCGGTGTCCACCGGCGTACCGACGCCGCAGGTCTACGAGCCTACGTGCGCGCACGCGGCTGACACGACGTGATGAGGCCTCTGCGCCCGGTCTGGCGACGTACCGTCAGACCGGGCGCAGAGGCCTCATCACGTCCCGGGCATGGGGCGTCCCCATGAGACGGGACGAGGCGGGAGCGCGTCCATTCATCGCGAGGCATGGAAGACCGCACCGCCGGAATCCGGGTCGGAGATGTTCCGGCCCGGATTCCGGCGGTGCGGTTCAATCGCGGACGGCGCTGACGCGCCGCCGGCACGTCAGTCCCGCAGCTGCCGATAGTCGAAGTCGACGAAGTCGGCCTCGGTCTCATATCCGGAAAGATCGACCGCCGCGAGTCCCACGAACGCGCCGGTGAAGAACCCACCGTAGCGCTGGTTCACATAGTCGTCCGAAAGGATCTTGGCGTCGAGCTCCACGCCGAGGTTGCGCCAATGCTCGCCGTCGAACGAATAGTCGTAGGTGTAGGTCTGCGTGCGCACACGGGTGCGCAGCCACACCGTCCGCACATCGTCGGGCACCGGCACGGCGTCATCGCGCAGGAACGAGGTGTAGGCGTTGAAATCGTTCTGCGCCACTTCGATCACGCGGCATCCGCGCCGTTCGTCCCATGTCACGAAGGCCCACGACCAGCACAGGTCGTTGTAGTAGTTCGTCAGCCCGGCCATCTGGTTGTAGTCGTGCGGGTCGAAGTGCACGCCCACCGAGGCGTCGAAATCGAAGGCCTGCCAGCGGCGCGCCACCAGCGAAAGGTCGAACAGATTGCACAGCGAACCCCTGCCCTTCAGTGTGAGCGCACCATCGCCGACCGAGCCCATGCGTTCGTCGAACGGCACACGCAGCGTGTTCCAGTCGTCGCCCAATGTGGCGCCGGTGAAGTCGTCGTGCTGGTCGTGCGGGGCGGGCGCCTCGTCGTCGGCGGCGTCCGTCGGGGCGTCGACGACGCGTTCGCCGCCATGGCCGCCCACGATGTACGGCCAGCCGTCCTCGGTCCAATCGACCTTCTGGATCGATGTCTCACGCCCCAGCGTGCACCAGCCGCGTGGATCGCTCACCGATTCGTTCTCATGGTGCCACGGGCGCGCGCACAGCGACGCGTAGTACCATTCGCCGTTCGGCGTGTCCACGAGCGAACCATGGCCCTGCTTCTGCAGATAGCTGCGGGGCGTGTCGAAATTCGTGAGGAACGGGTTGATCGGGCTGCCTTCGAACGAAAGCGCGTCGAGCGTGGACGACCTCGCCACGACCTCCTGATGGGTCCAGACGGTGCCGCCCTCCGCGCAGAACAGGTAGTACAGTCCGTCGATCTTGTACAGATGCGGCCCTTCCACGAGTTTCACATCGGTGCCGTTCCAGATGGTGCGCGCCGTCTGCGGCATGAGCCGCATCGTGTCCGCATCGAATTCGGTGAGCGTGATGCCGTTGAACGGGTTGTGGTACTCGCGGAAGTCCCAGGTCTGCTGCACCAGGTACTTGCGTCCGTCGTCGTCATGGAACAGGCTCGCGTCGAAGCCGACGCCGTTGAGCCTGATGGGCTCGCTCCACGGGCCGTGGATGTCCTCGGCCGTCACCAGATAGTTCACGCAGTCCTTGAATGCGCCGTTGACGACCTTGACGTCCGCATAGACGAGCCAGAACCTGCCGTCGGCGTATGACAGATCCGGGGCCCACACACCGCCGGACGACGGGTTGCCCCGCATGTCGAGCTGCGAGCGCCGGCTCAGCGGGCTCGGCAGCGCGCGCCAATGCACCATGTCCCGCGATTCGTGCAGGCGTACGCCGGGGAACCATTCGAATGTGGAATTGGCGATGTAGTAGGTATCACCGACGCGAATCATCGACGGATCGGCGTGGAATCCGGTGAGCACCGGGTTTTCGATCTTCATTTCGTCCTCCTTGGGGAAACGGCGGCCCAGGTCATGCCCAGGCCGCCGTGCTTCATACCTGTGCGTGCGACGCCGCGGATCAGCCCTTGACCGCTCCGGCGAGGCCGCCCACGATCTTCTTCTGGAAGATCGTGAAGCAGATGAGCGCCGGGATCATCGACAGCGACGTGAAGGCGAGCACCTGCGCGGTGTCGACGGAATGCTGCGAGCTGAACATCTGCACGCCGAGCGGCAGCGTGTACTTCGTCGAATCGTTGAGCAGGAACAGCGGGAGCATGTAGGCGTTCCAGCTGGCCACGAACGACAGGATCGCGATGGTGGATACGCCCGGGCCGCTCAGCGGCAACACCATGCGTGCGAAGAAGCCGAGCCGCGAGCAGCCGTCGAGCTGCGCCGCCTCCTCGAGCTCCTTCGGGATCGACTGCAGGAACGGGACGAGGATGATGATCGCCTGCGGCAGGCCGAACGCGATCTGCGGCAGGATGATGCCCAACTGGCTGTTGATCAGATGCAGGTTGCGCAGCAGCAGATACAGCGGCGTGATCGCGACGGTGATCGGGAACATCATGCCCGCCGAGAACACCGTGTAGAGCACACGGCTGAAGCGGAAACGATAGCGCGCGATCACGAAGCTGACCATCAGCGCGAGCACGACGACGCCGACCATCGTGCCGAGCGAGACGATGAGCGAGTTGACGAGCTCGGTCCAGAACGTGCTCGAACCGATGACGCTCGCATAGTTCTCGAAGTTCCAGGGATTCGGCATGCCGGCCGGATCGCGCGTGATCTGCGAGTTCGTGCGGAAGCCGCCGAGGATGATGTAGAGGACCGGCACCACGCAGATCAGCACAAGCAGCAGCGAGAGCACATAGACGACCGGATGGCCCCACGGTGTCTTCGCCGATTTGCGATAGGCGTATGGATTGTTCTTGTTCTTGCGCTTGCGCTTGCCGAACAGCAGCGTGCGTTCGATGCGTTCACCTGTGTACGTCATGATGCTGACACCTCCATGGAAGCGTTGTTCGGGACGATCGCCGCCTCGATTTCCGACTCCGCCATCCGTTCGCGCTCGCGCTTCTTCGCGCGACGTTCGTACTGCTTGCGCTCGCGCTGCTCCGTGGCGCCGGCGAGATCGCGGTTGAGCACGAAGCGCTGGTAGGTGAGCGCGATGACGAGCGAGATGATGAAGATGACGACGGCGACCGCGGAGCCGTAGCCATAGTTGTTGGCCAGACGACCCTCCCTGACCATGTAGGTGGCCATCGTGGACGTGCCCGCCGTGGACGAGACGTACTGGCCCCAGATGATGTAGACGAGATCGAACAGCTGCAGCGAGCCGATGATCGACATGAACGCCCACATGCGGATCGTCGGGGCGAGCAGCGGCAGCGTGATGCTCCACTGCTGGCGCCAGAATCCCGCGCCATCGACACGGGCCGCCTCGTAGAGCTCTTCGGGGATCGCCTGCATGCCCGCGATCATGAGGATGACGGCGAACCCGATGTACTTCCACGAGATGATGAACATGAGTGTCCAGATGGCGATCTTGGGATTGGCGATCCAGTCCACGCCCTGCAGGCCCAGATTCTTCAGAACCGCATTGACGGCGCCGTTCGGCTGCAGCATCAGGCTCCATCCGGTGCCGATGATGACTTCGGAGACCACATACGGCACGAAGATGAGCGTGCGGATCAGGCCGCGCCCCTTGAACTTCTGGTTGAGCAGCAGCGCGAACAGAATCGCGAGCGGACCCTGGATGATCAGCGACATGACCGCGATGAACAGCGTATGGCCGAGCGCCTGCTGGAAGCTCGGATCGGAGAGAATGATGCGGTAGTTGTCAAACCCCACGAACTGGCCGTTCACATCCGGCTTGCCGAAGCCCTTCCATTTGTAGAACCCGTAGTAGGCCGCCATGATCACCGGCAGGATCACGAATCCGATGAACATGATGAGGGCGGGCACCGACAGGACGCCCATTTCGAAGCGCTGGCGGAATTTGTCGCTGCGCGGGCGGCCGGCGCGCTTGGCCCGCATGCTGGTTGCGACTGACATGGCTTACTCCTCTATGATGACTGCATTGGTATGAAAGGGGCCGGATCCGGCCGGATCCGGCCCCCGTGACGGCATCAGCCTTTGCTGGCCGCCGCCTCGATGCCCTTGACGATGTCGTCGGCGTTGCCCTTGCCGGCCATCATGTTGACCACGCCCTCGTTGAGCGCGTTGCCCACGTTCTGGCCGAAGACCGTGTCGAGCCACAGCGAGACCGAGGAGGCCTGGTCATAGACCTTGAGCACCTGCTGGAGCGCCTCGTTCTTGACCGCGGACTGTGCGTTCTTGGCTGCCGGGATTGTGACGAACGCCTCGGCGTACTTCTCCTGCCATTCCTTTTCGGAGATGAAGTTGAGGAAGTCGACGGCCTCCTGTGGCGCCCATGCACCGATCGACATGCTGTCCGCGCCGGCGAGGATCGCCGTCGGGTCGCCTTCGCCGCCCTCCATCTCCGGGAACGCGAAGTAGCCGAGGTCGGCCATGTCCTTCTTGTCCGGCGTCAGGTCGCGCACCACGCCAGGCTCCCAGCCACCCATCAGCTCCATCGCCGCCATGTGGTTGGCCAGCAGACCCGCGGACGAGCTCGCGCCCTGCTGCGCGGATGTGGTCAGGAAGCCGTCGTTGAAGCCGTCCAGATCGATCAGGTTCTTGACGTCGTCGCCTGCCTTGACCCAGCACTCATTGGTGAACTTGAGGTCGCTCGAGGCCTCGTCGAACGCCGACTGCGAGCATTCACGCAGCGCGAACCAGTAGTACCAGTGCGCCGCAGGCCACGCATCCTTGCCACCCAGGGCGATCGGCGTGATGCCGGCGTCTTTGAGCTTCTTGACCGCATCGGCGAACTCGTCCCACGTCTTCGGGGTCTCGTTGATGCCGGCCTTCTTGAACAGGTCCTTCGAATACCAGATGCCGCCGGGAAGCACCGACTGCGGCACGCCGTAGACCTTGCCGTCGACCGTGGTGGTGTCGAGCGCCGTCTTCATCTGAGTCTTGACCTGATCGGAGATCTTGTCGGTCAGGTCCATGACCTGGCCTGCCTCGACCACGTCACGCAGCTTCTGGCCGCCACGCGCCAGGAACATGTCCGGCGCCGAGGACGGATCCTGCAGTGCGGTCTGGAGCTTGCCGTCCATGTCCTCGTTCTGGATGGCCTCGATCTTGATGTCCACGTTCTGATGCTTCGCCTCGAACGCCGCCGCGGCGTCGTCCCAGAACTTCTTGCCGTCGCCCGTGGTGGAGTTCATCCACACCACGACTTCGGTCTTACCGTCCGCGTTGGTTCCGGAGCCGCCTCCGCAAGCCGATACGCCGACGACGGTTGCGGCCGCGACCACCGCGGCGAATACTGACTTGACCCTCATAGTTTCCTCCTGATTCGTCCGCCCCATCGTTGGAACGGACATCGTATGGACGATGACTATCGAAAACTTTCGTTGTTTTCGTTAGAAACTATCGTAAGTCTATTTAGTTAAACAGTCAAATTAAGTATCCCATCGGCGTTTCGTTCACTACTGTACACTTATGTGCGACCGAACATGCTCGAATATCGCGTTTGATTTGCATGTTTTCGAAACTTTCGCTACGCTGTCGTATATGGCTGACGGCGCGAGGACGCGACCGGACATGCGAACGAAGGAGCCTTATGGAGGCACGAAGAATCAGACTGGCGGACATCGCCGAAACGACCGGATATTCGTTGGGCACCGTCTCCAAGGTGCTCAACGGACGATCGGACATCTCGGACGAAGCGCGCTCCACGATCGACGCGGCCCTCAAGAACTCGGGATACCGGCGCCACGGGCAGAAGAAGGTGAGCCAGCGCTACGTGGAGGTGGTGTTCCAAGACCTCGACACGATCTGGGCGCTCGAAGTGCTGCGCGGCGTGCTGCACGAGACGCGGCGGTATCCGGACATCAGCGTGATCACCACGGAAAGCGGCACGCGCCAGCATCCGGATGACGACTGGATCGACGGCGTCCTGCGGCGCAAGCCGTTCGGCGTCATCTTCATCTTCGCGAACGTGACCGAGGCCGAGAAGGCCAAGCTGCGCATCAACGGCATCCCCTACGTCATCTTCGACCCGTCCGGCGAGCCGGCGAACGACGATTTTTCAGTGCAGGCGGACAACTGGGCCGGCGGCGTGCTCGCCACACGGCATCTGCTCGCGCTCGGCCACAAACGCATCGGCATCATCACCGGCCCTGAGGAGATGATGTGCTCAAGGGCGCGGCTCGACGGCTATACGTCGGCGCTCGCCGAACAGGGCATCGCCGTGGATCCGACGCTCGTGACCGAGGGAAACTTCACGACCGCGGGCGGATACGCACAGGCGATGGAGCTGCTGGGGAATCCCCATCGCCCCACGGCGATCTTCGCCGGCAGCGATCTGCAGGCGATGGGGGTCTACGAAGCCGCCCGCCAGAACCGGCTGCGCATCCCCGAGGACCTTTCGGTCGTCGGCTTCGACGACGTGCAGGCCGCCGCGTTCCTGGGGCCGGCGCTCACCACGGTGCGCCAGCCGTTGCAGGACATGGCCGCCGTGTCGACGCGCATGCTCCTCGACACGGCGGAGGGGCGCCCGACGCAGCATCATGTGATCCTGCCGACCTCGCTTGTCGTGAGGGGCAGCACGCGCGAGCTGCGCTGAGCGCATGCCCTCATCCGTCGACGCCGATGAGGCAGCCGACGAACCCGCCCGACCATTCGGTGCTCAGCGCGGCCACATCGACCACGTCGATCGGCCGCGCACGCCATGCCTGTGTGGCCTCATCGGCCATGACCATGCGCACCTCACCGCCGACGAAGACGAGCATGACCTGCCGTGACGTCCCGTCGGGCACGGTGGCCGCCCCCATGCGCCTGCCGTCGCCCTCATCGAGCGCCCATCGCACCGAGACCCCTCCATCGGTCGTGACATGCAACGCATGACGGCCGTCCTGCCGCATATGCACGGTGCCCTGCGACGGGCAGAGCACGACGCACCGATCCTCGGGCATGCGCCGGTAGACGACGCCGCCGTCCATGCGCACGGTGACGACGTCGTCCCGCGATGCGTCGAACGGCGCACGCGCGTCGATGACCGCACAGGCCTCGCAAGGCCCCATGCGCATGTCGTGCGGCCTGCCGTCCGCCGCATCGACACGCAGCGTCTGCGCCAGACGCCCCGCACCGCCCGCAAGCACCGGCCAGCCGGGATCGTCGTCGCGGACGCCGACGTCGCCGTCATCCAGCGACCATCGCGCCGGATCGCGCTGCCAGTCGACCGGCGCCACGAAGGTCTCCCTGCCCAGAAAGCTCAGTGCGCCATGGCCGGCCGTGGGCGTCTCGCGCGAGCCCAGGCACGCCGCCCACCAGCCCAGCCGCGGATGATGGAGCAGATCGGCGTGGCCCACGCATTGCACACGCTCCCCCGTCCCCAGATGCCGATGCGTCAGGAACGGATTCTTGCTGTCCGGATGGAACAGGCGTACGCGGCAGCCCACGACCGACCGCTCGTCGGCGCGCGGCGCCCGTGTCCGCACATCGGACGCGCGCATACGCTCCAGTGTCGCGGCCATCGCCGACCCGAGGCCGTCGGGCGCAGACGCGCGCATGATCATCTCACTGTGGTCGAAGCTCGTGCCGCCTTCCGCGGTCATCAGATACACCCAGTCCCCCAGACGGTACAGATGCGGCCCTTCGGCCCACACCGCCTCCACCCCGTAGCCAGACCAGATCACCGTCTTGCCGTAATCGCCGTCGGCATCGTGCGCCGCGCACAGCCGCCACGTCGCGGGATCGATCCGCTGCGTCCACACTTCGGTCTGCCCCCGCCAGCGTGCATGCTTCGCCGGCCGCGTCTGCGTCCAGTACACGGCGCCGTCCACGTCCTCGAACACATCCGGGTCGATGCCTTCGGCGCCGACGACCCAATACGGGCCGCGCCACGGACCTTCGAGCGCATCGGCCTCGAGCACGAAATTGCCCTGGCTCGCCCGGACCGCCCCGAGCACGGCGGGGTCGACGCCGGCCTGCGCCGCCGCCTCGAAATCCAGACGGGCGACGGTGCAGACAATGACGTACCTGCCCGCTATCCTGCGCAGCGTCGGCGCGTACAGACCGCCGGAATCCAGCACGAACCGCAGCAGCAGACGCCGCGCCATGTCCTCATCCACCGCGGGCCCGACGAGCCTCCAGTGCGCCAGATCGTCCGACATATGGATCGGCAGCCCCGGAACCAGCTCGAACGAGGAATTCACGATCGCCACATGCTCCGACCGTCCGTCCCACATCCAACTCGGATCCGGGTACATGCCGCGCAATACCGGATTGACGATCTCGATCATCCCATCACGTTCACTCATCACGATCCCCCAGGTCCTCGTAGGTGAAATCGGCGAACCTCGCCTCGGCGCCGTAGCCGGTCATGTCGGTCGCGAAGACGCCGACGAAGGCGCCGGTGAAGAAGCCTCGGCCGGCATGTTCGGCGTATTCGTCGGTGAGCATGCGCGCGTCGAACGCCACGCCGACGTCCTTCCAGTCGACGCCGTCGAAGGAGTAGGCATAGCGATAGCGGTCGATGTCGACGGTCGTGCGCAGCCACACGCTGTCGCAGCCGTCGGGGACGCGTGGTGCGCGCCCGCGCAGGAACGACGCCGTCACGTTGTCGTCGTTGCGGACGACCTCGACGACGCGCGCGCCGACGTCCTCGTTCCATGTCACGACGATCGCCGACCACAGCGCGCCGCCGTAGTACTGGATGAGCCCGGCCATCTGCTGGAAGCTCCACGGCGCGAAGTCGACATGGACGCTCGCCTCGTTCGCGACGGCCGTCCACGGACGCGCGACGAGCGACACGTCGAAGACGCTGCACGGCGAATCCTGCCCGCGCAGCGTCAGACGCCCGGGCTCGAAGCGCGCGGCGTCGCCCAGCGGCACGCGCAATGTCTTCCAGCCGACCGGCAACCGCGCGTCGTCGGCGAATCCGGCGGCGACGACGGTGCCAGCCGCGACCGGCTCGGCGGGTGCATCGGGAACGGCGGCGGCCTCGTCGGGCGACGGCACGACCCGCAGGCCGTGACGGCCTCCGACGACATGCGGCCAGCCGTCGTCGTCCCAGACGACGCGCTGGAGCGCCGTCTCGCGACCAAGCGTGCTCCAGCCGCGCATGCCATCGCCGTCGGCGGCATCGGCGGCGCTTCGCCACGGCCGCGCGCACAGATGGGCGATGTACCATGCGCCGTCGGGCGTATCGACGAGCGACGCATGGCCCTGCTTCTGCAGCGGCAGTTCCGGGTCGTCGGCGCTCGTCAGCAGCGGATTGCCGGGCATCGGCTCGAAGGAGGCCGCGTCGAGCGAGCGCGAGCACGCCACCGATTCGCGGTGGTCGTAGCCGGTGCCGCCTTCGGCGGCGAACAGGTAGTACCAGTCGCCGATGTGGTACAGATGCGGCCCTTCGACGGCGCCGTGACCCGAGCCTTTCCAGATGATGCGCGCCGTGCGCGGCTTGAGCCGCATCGCATCGACGTCGAATTCGGTGAGCGTGATGCCGGCGAAGGGCGGCTTGTATTCGCGGAAGTCGCAGGTCTGCTGCACCAGATAGCTGCGGCCGTCGTCGTCATGGAACATGCGGGCGTCGAAGCCGACGCCGTTGAGCGCGATCGGCTCGCTCCACGGCCCTTCGATGCGTTCGGCGGTCATCAGGTAGTTGCGGCAGTCGGTGAACGACGCCTTGACGCTGGCGACGTCGCTGTAGACGAGCCAGAAGCGCCCGTGCGCATAGCTCAGGTCGGGCGCCCAGACGCCGAATCCGGACGGATCGCCGCGCAGGTCGAGCTGCGCGGCGGACGTGATCGGGCTCGCCAGCGGCTCCCAATGCCGCAGGTCGGTGGAGCGGTGCAGGTTGAGCGGCGGCCACCATTCGAAGGTCGAATTGACCAGATAGTAGGTGTCTCCGACGCGGATGAGCGCCGGATCGGGATGGGAGCCGGGCAGGATCGGGTTGGCGATGGGCATCGCATGCTCCTTTTCGCGCCGCATGGCGCATGGCGGGACGGCGCACGACGGTCGGCATCCCGACGGGGCCGTATGGCGGAGGCATAGGGAAAGCCCACGGACGGCGCGTGCCCCGATGCGCCCCGCGCGCAGAGAAGACATGACAAGCGCGGGTGCGTGCGCATCGGAGATCGGCCATCCGTGGGCCATGGCATCTGCGATCCGTGTGAGGAAAGGGAAGGAAATCGGATCGGGGATGCCTCAGGGGAAAGTAAAAGGAAGGAAAGGAAGAAGAAGGGATGCCCCGCGCCGCCCGATGCGGCGGGCGGCGCGGGACGGGCGACGTCAGGCCTTGGCCAGCGCGTCGATGATGTAGTTGTTGACCGTCGCCTTGACGTCCTCGAGGTGGTCGGGCTTCGTCGAGGCGATGATCTGCTCCTGCGGCATGTCGATCGCGTAGTCGTTGAGCGATGCGAGCGTCGCGGTGCCGTCGTCGATCGTCTTGCCGATGCCGGAGTCGTAGGAGCCGTAGCGGTCGGCGACGAGGTTCTCGATGTAGCCGTCCTGGTGCATCTTGTCGGCGACGAGCAAACCGGCGGCGAAGGAGTCCATGCCGGCGATGTGCGCGCGGAACAGGTCCTCGGCGGTGAACGACGTGCGGCGCGGCTTCGCGTCGAAGTTGAGGCCGCCGTGGGGGCCGATCTGGCCTTCGTCGAGCACCTCCCACATCACCGACGTCGTCTCGTACAGGTTCGTCGGGAACTCGTCGAGGTCCCAGCCGAGCAGCATGTCGCCCTGGTTCGCGTCGAGCGAGCCGAGCACGCCATTGTCGCGCGCGACGCGGATCTCATGCTGGTAGGTGTGGCCGGCGAGGTTCGCGTGGTTGCCTTCGAGGTTGAGCTTGAAGACGTCGATGAGGTCGTAGGCGCGCAGGAAGTTGCAGGCCGTCGCCGCGTCGAAGTCGTACTGGTGCGTCATCGGCTCCTTCGCCTTCGGCTCGATGAGGAACTGCGCGTCCATGCCGATCTCCTTGGCGTAGTCGGCGCACATGTGGAAGAACTTCGCCATGTGCTCCTGCTCGCGCTTCATGTCGGTCACCCACAGGTTCTCGTAGCCTTCGCGGCCGCCCCAGAACACGTAGTTCTCGGCGCCGAGGCGCTTGCCGATCTCGAGCGAGTGCTTGAGCTGGCCGGCGGCGTAGGCGTAGACGTCGGCGAATGGCGACGTCGAGGCGCCTGCGACGAAGCGCGGGTTCGTGAACAGCGACGAGGTGTTCCACAGCAGCTTGACGCTGGTGGACTTCATGTTCTCCTCGATCTTGTCGACGACGCGGTCGAGGTTCGCGTTCGTCTCGCGCAGCGTGTCGCCTTCCGGCGCGATGTCGCGGTCATGGAAGCAGAAGTACTCGACGCCGAGCTTCGTGAAGAACTCGAAGGCGTAGTCGACCTTCGCGAGCGCGTTGTCCATCGGATCGGCGTACTTGCCGTCCCATGGGCGCTGCGCGGTGCCGTTGCCGAAGGGGTCGGTCAGCGGCGCGTCGAAGGTGTGCCACCAGGCGACGCCGAAGCGCAGCCAGTCCTTCATCTTCTTGCCGGCGACGACCTTGTCGGCGTCGTAGTACCGGAAGCCGAGCCCCTCCACCGGGCCGTTGCCGCGGCCGACGTACTCGATCTTGTCGATGTCCCACAGTCCCATCATGACTCCTTTGTGCTGTGCTGCGCCGCGTTGCGGCGTCGTCTTCGGTGCGCGGCGGCGTCTGCGTCGTTGCGCACGTCCGCCGCGACGACGGCCACGTCGAAGTGGCCGCGAACATCGCCGCGCCGACCGCTCCCGTCATGGCGGCGGTCGCTTCCGAACGACTATGTTCATTCGTCTTATTAAGTAAGCTACAACGACGCCCGTTATTTGTCAAACCATCTAATTTTCATCGGCGAGTCCCGCATGACGCCGCCGTTTTCATGTCACCCGTGCAGCCGCGCGGCGCCCGAATACGGAAACCGTGCGCACGCACACGGCGTCACCCAGCCGCGCGTCGGCGTATGCGCGATCGCCGCCGCTCCCCTATGCCGCCCCGCACGGTCACGTGGCAGGGCGCGCCGCTCAGCCGCGCAGCCGCCGCACGAACCGCTCGCCGACCGCCGCGAGTTCGTCGTCGTCGATTGCCTTCGACGAGCCATGCACGACGAAGGGCTCCTCGTAGTCGAGACCCAGATAGCGCGCCGTCGTGCGGTACGGCAGCAGCAGCGCGTCCATCGTCGCGCCGTGCCTGCCGCCGGTCGTATACATGTCCTCGGCGCCGCCGGTCGTCACGGCGAGCAGCATGCGCTTGCCGGCGATTGACGCGCCGTCGCCGTACGCCCAGCCGGGCGTGAACACGGCGTCCTCCCACAGCTTCATCAGCGCCGGCGCGCTGTACCAGTAGAACGGGAAGAGGAACGCGAGGCGGTCGGCGGCGCCGCACACGCGGTGCTCCTCGTCGACGTCGATATGGAAGTCGGGATACAGCGCATACATGTCGCGCACGACGACGTCGGCGGTGTCCTCGCGCGACGCCCGTTGCGCGAGCGCGCGGTTCACCTTCGACTGCCGCAGCCGGTCATGGAACACCATCAGGACGGTCGTCATCGTTCTCTCCTTCGTCATGCGCGGCGCACGAGCGGCGCACACAGTGTGGGACGTGCCGGCGGCGCGCGCGGCCATCGTGGTTTAATACCGGTGTCCAACCTACTCCGCCACGTCTACCCGCCGCACGGCGCGCGTGGCGGGAAGCCAACCGCAGACGAGGAGCGTACATGTCAGACACAGCCACACCGATCAGCACCGAACACGAGGACACAATCTGCGTGCAGGGCGGCTACCAGCCGGGCAACGGCGAGTCGCGCACGCCGCCGATCATCCAGGCGACGACCTTCAAATACACGTCGAGCGAACAGATGAGCCGCCTGTTCGACCTTTCCGAATCCGGCTACTTCTACACGCGTCTGCAGAACCCGACGAACGACACCGTCGCCGCGAAGATCTGCGCGATGGAGGGCGGCGCCGCGGCGATGCTCACCTCCTCGGGCCAGGCGGCGAACTTCTTCGCGCTGTTCAACATCTGCAACCAGGGCGACCACATCGTCGCGTCGAGCGCGATCTACGGCGGCACCTTCAACCTGATCAACGTGACGATGCGCAAGATGGGCATCGAATGCACGTTCGTGAGCCCCGACTGCTCCGAAGAGGAGCTCGAGGCGGCGTTCCGCCCGAACACGAAGGCCGTCTTCGGCGAGTCGATCGCGAACCCGGCGCTCATCGTCCTCGACTTCGAGAAGTTCGCGAAGGCCGCGCACGGCCACGGCGTCCCGCTCATCGTCGACAACACGTTCCCGACGCCGATCAACTGCCAGCCGTTCCGCTACGGCGTCGACATCGTCACGCACGCGACGACGAAGTACATGGACGGCCACGGCTCGTGCGTCGGCGGCGCGATCGTCGACTCGGGCAACTTCGACTGGCTCGCGCACGCCGAGAAGTTCCCGGGGCTGTGCACGCCCGACGACTCCTACCACGGCGTCGTCTACGCGAAGGACTTCGGCAAAGCGGCGTTCATCACAAAGGCGACGGCGCAGCTGATGCGCGACTTCGGCTCGACGCCGGCGCCGATCAACTCGTGGATCATGGGCATGCACCTCGAATCGCTCGGCGTGCGCATGGAACGCCACTGCGCGAACGCGCTCAAGGTCGCCACGTTCCTCGCGAACGACCCGCGCATCTCGTGGGTGAGCTGCCCGGAGCTGCCCGGCGACAAGTACCACGCGCTCGCCGAGAAGTACATGCCGAACGGCACCTGCGGCGTCATCTCCTTCGGCGTGCCCGGCGGCCGCGAGAAGGTGTCCGCGTTCCTCGACCACCTCAAGATGATCGCGATCGCGACGCACGTCGCCGACGCGCGCAGCTGCGTGCTCTACCCGGCCGGCACGACGCACCGCCAGCTCACCGAGGAGCAGCTCGACGAGGCCGGCGTCGGCATCGACCTCGTGCGCCTGAGCTGCGGCATCGAGAACGCCGACGACATCATCGCCGACATCCGCCAGGCGCTCGACGCGGCGCTGTGAGCCGCGCTTCCGCCGATGCGAACGTCTAAGGAGTCCCGCGCATGGACATGCGCGGGACTCCCGCTATACTGGCTGCCCATGCAACGACCGATCGTCACCTCCATCCCGTTCCTGTCCGAACCGTCCGAGGACGCCGACCCGACGAATCCCGCCGACGCCGCGATCGCGGCCAATCTCGTCGACACGCTCAAGGCGCACCGCGGGCGCTGCGTCGGCATGGCCGCGAACATGATCGGCGAACGCAGGCGCATCATCGCCTTCGTCGACGAGGAACTCGACGGTCTGGTCACCGTCATGTTCAACCCGACCGTCATGCACGCCGACGGCCCGTACGAGACCGAGGAGGGCTGCCTGTCGCTCGACGGCGAGCGGCCGGCGCGTCGGTGGTCGCACATCGACGTCACGTATCTGACGCGGCGCGGACGCGAGCGGCGCATCTCCCTCGACGGCTTCACCGCGCAGATCGTCCAGCATGAGATCGATCACTGCGACGGCACGATCATCTGAGCGCACGTCATCCGCACATCCCCGCCGCCGCGCCGCTGAGGGGACACGGCCGATGGAATACATGTACCGGCGCGGCGGTAGAACGAACTGTAGACCTCTTTTGGAATAATGGTCGTGCATTTGTGACCGCTTCGATTCCACGAAGCAAGACGGACAACGGAACGGATTCAACTTTGGCTGAGTTTATTTACCAGATGATCAACGCCCGCAAGGCATACGGCGACCGCGTGATCCTCGACAACGTCACGCTGAGCTTCCTGCCGGGCGCGAAGATCGGCGTCGTCGGCCCCAACGGCATGGGCAAGTCCACGCTGCTTAAAATCATGGCCGGTCTCGACACGGTCAGCAACGGCGAAGCGTCGCTGACGCCGGGCTACACGGTCGGCATCCTGCAGCAGGAGCCGCCGCTCGACGAGGACAAGACCGTCGGCGAGAACATCAAGATGGCCTTCGGCGGCATCGCCGACAAGGTCGCGCGCTTCAACGAGATCGGCGAGGAGATGGCGAACCCGGACGCCGACTTCGACGCGCTGATGGAGGAGATGGGCAAGCTGCAGACCGAGATCGACGCGGCGAACGGCTGGGATCTCGACTCGCAGCTCGAGCAGGCGATGGACGCGCTGCAGTGCCCCGACCCGGACACGCCGGTGTCGGTGTGCTCGGGCGGCGAGCGCCGCCGCGTCGCACTGTGCAAGCTGCTGCTCGAGGCGCCGGACCTGCTGCTGCTCGACGAGCCGACGAACCACCTCGACGCCGAGTCGATCCTGTGGCTCGAGAAGTTCCTGCACCAGTATCCGGGCGCCGTCATCGCCGTCACCCACGACCGCTACTTCATGGACAACGTCGCCGAATGGATCTGCGAGGTCGACCGCGGCCAGCTCTACCCGTACAAGGGCAACTACTCCACCTATCTGGAGACGAAGGCGAAGCGCATGGAGATCCAGGGCGCCAAGGACGCCAAGCTCGCCAAGCGCCTCAAGAACGAGCTCGAATGGGTGCGTTCGTCGCCGAAGGCCCGTCAGGCGAAGAACAAGGCGCGCCTCGAACGCTACGACCAGATGGAGCAGGAGGCGCGCAACTCGAAGAAGCTCGACTTCTCCGAGATCCAGATCCCGCCGGGACCGCGTCTGGGCTCGACGGTGCTCGAGGCCGAGCACATCCACAAGGCCTTCGGCGACCGCGTGCTCATCGACGACCTGAGCTTCACGCTGCCGCGCAACGGCATCGTCGGCGTCATCGGCCCCAACGGCGTCGGCAAGTCGACGCTGTTCAAGACGATCGTCGGACTCGAGCCGCTGTCGGGAGGCAGCCTCAAGATCGGCGACACCGTCAAGATCAGCTACGTCGACCAGAACCGCGCCGGCCTCGACCCGAACAAGAACCTGTGGGAGGCCGTTTCGGACGGCAACGACTTCATCGAGGTCGGCGGCGTCGAGGTGCCGACGCGCGCCTATGTCGCGAGCTTCGGCTTCAAGGGCTCCGACCAGCAGAAGCTCACCGGCGTGCTCTCCGGCGGCGAGCGCAACCGCCTCAACCTGGCGCTGACGCTCAAGCAGGGCGGCAACCTGCTGCTGCTCGACGAGCCGACGAACGACCTGGACGTCGAGACGCTCGAAAGCCTCGAGAACGCGCTGCTCGAGTTCCCGGGCTGCGCCGTCGTCATCTCGCACGACCGCTGGTTCCTCGACCGCATCGCCACGCATATCCTCGCGTGGGAGGGCGATGACGAGAACCCGGCGCGCTGGTACTGGTTCGAAGGCAACTTCCAGTCGTATCAGGAGAACAAGATCGCGCGTCTGGGCGAGGAGGCGGCGCGTCCGCACCGCCTGCACCGCAAGCTCACCCGCTGAGCGCCGTATCGGCTGCCATAAGGGCCCGGTTGCGAACATCAATGCCGCACGAGACGGCGTCCATGTTCGCAACCGGGCCCTTATGCGACCGCAGGAGGCGCGGAACACATCCGTAGCGTTCGCGGGGAGACCCGGCAGCGACCGCAAGCGGTGAAAGTCGCGCCCGTGACGTTCGCGATGAGCCCCGTCCGCGACCGCGAGCGGCGCGGAATGCACCCATGGCGTTCACCTGAACATCGGCTCCCCCGACTACGCTGTCGGTGGCAATCGCCGGGACGTGTCCGTTTCTTAACACGCCGCTGATAGATTGCAGACAGTCAGCGCAATCGCCCGCGCATCGGGCGCCGACCGGGCGCGTCGAGCCACGCCCCGAACCAAGAAAGGACGCCGCATGACGTCGGATACCACTCCCCTGAAGCATCTGATCGATGTGCTGAGCCTCGGCGAACCTTCCGTCTACCGCGACCACACCTACATCAGTGGCGAAAGCATGTACTTCCCGACCGGCCGCGTCTACGGCGGCCAGGTCATCGCCCAATCGCTCGTCGCCGCCTCGAGGACGGTGCCCGAGGGACGCGAGCCGCATTCGATCCACGGCTACTTCATCGCCCCCGGCGACATCCACGAGGACCTGCTCTTCGACGTCGAAAACCTGCGCGACGGCCATTCGTTCTCGGCGCGCCGCGTCAACGTCACCCAGTCGCAGGGCCCGATCCTCACGGCGATCGCAAGCTTCCAGAAAACCGGTCAGCCGGGCGTCGCCTACGCCGACCCGATGCCTGCCGACATCCCGGCCCCGGAGACGCTCAAAAGCTCGAAGGAGCTGATGGCGCCCTACGCCGACCAGTCGAACTTCGCGAAGTACTATGCGTACAAATCCCCCTTCGACATCCGCTACGCCTGCCAGCCGATCCTGCTCGGCCCGGACAAGGCGAGCGCGGAGGCCGACTGCGGCCGTCAGCTCGTGTGGATGCGAGCCGATGGAGACTGCGACGTGTCGCAGACGATGCACCGCGCGATCCTCGCGCTCGGCTGCGACCAGATCATGCTCGAGCCGATCCTGCGCCGCGCGGGGCTCACGGTGATGACGCCGGGCATTTCCTTCGCCTCGATCGACCATTCGATGTGGTGGTACCGCGACATCGACGTCACCGACTGGCATCTGTACGTGCAGGACACACCCACCGCCGGCCACGGCCGCGGCCTGTCGACGGCGAGGGTCTACCGCCGCGACGGCACGCTCGTCGCCGCGATCGTGCAGGAGGCGATGGTGCGCGTCCCGCAGCCTGAGGACACGCACTGAGCCGCCCGTAGCCGTCCTTGTCCCATAGGCCGCCGTCACCGGCCCGGTACGGCGGCCTCGCCATCGTTGTCGTCGCCCTTCC
The DNA here is from genome assembly GCF_000741135.1 of Bifidobacterium choerinum. Classification (GTDB taxonomy): domain Bacteria; phylum Actinomycetota; class Actinomycetes; order Actinomycetales; family Bifidobacteriaceae; genus Bifidobacterium; species Bifidobacterium choerinum. The sequence goes on from NZ_JGYU01000001.1 coordinate 221,671, forward strand.
ATGCGACGCCGCGGTCGCGCCGTTCACCGCGCATCCGCTTGCGTTCCTCGACCTTCGGATGCTCGGGGCCTTCGGACGGCGGCAGCTGGCAGGAGCTCTCGGCGATGATGCCGCAGACCATGTCGATCAGGCTCGCCGCGCACGCGACGACGCATTCGATGGCGATCTGGCGGTAGTACGGCGCCTGCAGATGCCCGACGAGCATGAGCAGCTCGCCCGCGTACCAGCCGAGCAGCACGGCGCCGGCGAGCGCGAGCGCCTTCGACATGATCAATGTGTCGACGGCGCGTTCGGGCGTGACCGTCCTGAGCTGCACACGTTTGCGCGGTTCGGTCGTCGTGTAGCGACGCACCTGCCATGCGGCGACGAGCACGCCGCCGCCGAAGACGACGAGCATCGCCGAGACGAACCACGGCAGGCCGAGCAGCGAGACATGGTAGCGTTCCTCGAGCGCGGCCGTCGCGGCGCCGCCGCCGACGCCGAGCGCAGCGGCCAGCAGATACACCCACCAGCGGATGCGATGCGCCCTCATCGCGCGCCCCCGATGATCCAATGGTCCGATTCGGGGCCGGCGAACGGCGCGTCGGGCGCGCTCGCGAGCAGATACGCAAGCGGGTCGCCGTGGAAGGTCGCCGTCGGATCCATGTCCATCCACGGCGCGAGGATCGCGGCGCGGTTGCCCGCTCCCCCGTCGTCGATGCGCGCACGGCCTTCGGCGTCGTCGATGTCGACGATATGCAGCGCGACGTCGCCGTCGTGGACGCGCGCGGCCGCGTTGAGGAAGGCCGTCAATGCGGCCGCGTCCATCGTCGTGTCGAGCGCGGCGACGGCGGTGCGCGTCTCGCCGCCGTCGGCCGTCATCGCATGGTAGAGCGGCGAGATGCCTTCGATCTGCGTGCCCGGGGCCTCGTCGAGCGCGACGATGACGTCGCGGAACAACACGTCCGCCTGCGGCGAAGCGCTTTCCATCGAGACGACGGCGCGACGCGGTCCCGTTTCTGATGCCGAACCGGGCGCCGTCTGTTCGTCCGCCGCCGCGTCCGTCGTCGTCTCGCCGGAGGCCGCGGTCCAGCGCACGGCCTGGCATGCCGGCTTCTGCCCCGTCGGCGTCAGCGTCAATGTCACCTGCGTCGTCGCCGCCGCCGTCTCGCGGCGCACCGCCTCGGCAACGGCGTCGGCGATCATCGCGCCGGTCTCGCCGTCATGCGCGGCGACGACGCGACGCACGGACCCGACGAGCGTCGCCGCCGAGACGCGCGCGACGAGGCCGCCGCCGAGCTCGACGTCGACGTCCATATGGTTCGCGCCGCCGAAGGGGTCGTCGACGACGTCGATCGCCGCCGTCCGAATCCCTTGGCAGCTGAGTGTGTGCGTTGCCATATCCGTATCCTTCCTGCCTGCCGACTCCCGCTAATTGCCGCCGACCAATGCGACAGGCCCGGGCTTTGCGGCGCCGGGCCTGTTGGATGACCGACTCGTCGGATCCGGTCAGAACTGCTGCTGCGGGATGCCCGCCGATTCCTTGAGCGATTCGGGGATCGGCACCGGCGGCACGTCCGAATCGGGACGGTTCGGGTTGCTCAGCCACACCGGACGTTCCGGCGCCATCTTGATGTCGGCGAAGACCTCCTTGAGCTCCTTCTCGTTGAGCGTCTGCTTGACGAGCAGTCGGCGCACGAGTTCGTCGAGGATGGCGCGGTTGTCGGTGAGGATCTGCCACGCCTCCTGATGCGCGGTCTCGATGAGGTCGAGCACCTGCTCGTCGATCATTTCGGCCGTCGCGTTCGAGTAGTTGCGCGGACGCAGGCCGTCGAGGCCCTGATCGTCGTCGGAGTCAATCCATTTGACGGCGCCGAGCTGTGAGGACAGGCCGTATTCGCCGACCATATGGCGGGCGATGTTCGTCGCCTTCTCGATGTCGTTCGACGCGCCGGTCGTCGGATCGTGGAAGACGATCTCCTCGGCGGTGCGGCCGCCCATCGCATAGGCCATCTGGTCGAGCAGCTCGTTGCGCGACTGCGAGTAGCGGTCCTCGGTCGGCATGACGGCCGTGTAGCCGAGTGCGCGGCCTCGCGGCAGGATCGTGACCTTGGTGACCGGGTCGGTGTTGTGCAGCGCGGCGGCGACAAGCGCATGGCCGCCCTCATGGTAGGCGGTGTTGCGCAGCTCGTCGAGCGCCATGCCGCGCGTGCGGCGGCGCGGGCCGCTCATCACGCGGTCGATCGCCTCGTCGATTGCGCGGTTGTCGATGAGCTGCGCGCCGACGCGTGCGCACAGCAGCGCGGCCTCGTTGAGCACGTTCGCCAGGTCGGCGCCGGTGAAGCCCGGCGTGCGCACGGCGATCGCATGCAGATCGATGTCCGGGACGAAGGGCTTGCCCTTCGCATGCACCTTGAGGATCTCCTCGCGGCCTTCGAGGTCCGGCGCCTCGACGGCCACCTGACGGTCGAAGCGGCCCGGGCGCAGCAGCGCCGGGTCGAGCACGTCGGGACGGTTCGTCGCGGCGATGATGATCAGGTTCGTGTCGTTGTCGAAGCCGTCCATCTCGACGAGCAGCTGGTTGAGCGTCTGTTCGCGCTCATCGTGGCCGCCGCCCATGCCGGAGCCGCGCTTGCGTCCGACGGCGTCGATCTCGTCGATGAAGATGATCGCCGGGGCGTTCTTCTTCGCCTCGTCGAACAGGTCGCGCACACGCGAGGCGCCGAGGCCGACGAACATCTCGACGAAGTCGGAGCCGGCCATCGAATAGAACGGGACGCCCGCCTCGCCGGCGATCGCACGCGCGAGCAGCGTCTTGCCGGTGCCCGGAGGGCCGTACAGCAGCACGCCGCGCGGGATGCGCGCGCCGAGCGCCTTGTACTTCGCCGGGTCCTTGAGGAAGTCCTTGATCTCCTCGACCTCCTGGACGGCGGCCTCCTCGCCGGCCACGTCCGAGAACTTCGTCTTCGGGATCTGGCCGTCGGCGAGCTTGCCGGCGTTCTTCTTGCCGCCCATGCCGAGCATGCCGCTCGTGCTGCTCATGCGGCTCATCAGGAACCAGCCGAAGCCGAGAATGATCAGGATCGGCAGCAGCGACGTGAGCATGTAGGTGAGCGCGCCCTGCGTCTTGATCGTCGCCGTCCATCCGTTCGCCGGCTTGGCGTCCTCGACGGCCTTGACGATGTCGGCGTCCTGCGCGGTCGCGAAGTAGAACTGCACGTCGGTGCCGTAGTTGCGCTCGTTGCCCGAGTTCGGGTCCTTGCCGGAATAGGCGTCCTTGAGCTTGAGCTCGACGAGGTTCTGGTTGTCGACGATCGTCGCGTTCGTGATGTTCGACGCGTTGCTCTTGAGGATCGACAGGCCCTGCTCGGTCGTGATCGTCTTCGCGCCGCCATTCATCGAGAAGAAGATGATGACGAGCGCGACGAGCGCGACGATCGTGCCCCAGAACCACGGCGAGCGCCAGGCGTTCCTCCTGCCGTTCTGGTTGCCGTCGCCCGGATTGTTCGGGTCGGACGGGTTGAACGGGTTCGGGCGGTTGCCCGGCGACCCGTTGCGGTTGCCGCGTGGCTGCTGTGGCCCCTGCGGGATGCTCATGCCTGCTCTCCTTCGTATACTTCCGGCTTCAACACCGCGATCGAATCGAGGTTCCGGTAGCGTTCGTCATAGTCGAGTCCGAAGCCGACGACGAACTCGTCCGGGATCACGAATCCCTTGTATTTCACGTCCAGCTGCACCTGATGCCGCGCCGGTTTCTCCAGCAGCGCGAAGATCTCGACCGATGCAGCGCCCCTGCGCTCCAGTTCGCCGACGAGCCATTTGAGCGTGACCCCCGAATCGATGATGTCCTCGACGATGAGCACGTCGCGCCCGCGCACGTCGGCCGACAGGTCCTGCCGCACCGTGACGGTGCCGCTGCTCACCGTGCCCGACCCGTAGCTCGACAGGCTCATGTAGTCCGTCTCGACCGGGATCGTCATCGCCTGGGAGAACGCGACCATCGTCGTCGCCGCGCCTTTGAGCACGCATACGAGCAACGGTGTGCGTCCGCGGTAGTCCTCGCTCGCCCGGGCGGCGACTTCGGTGATCTTCCCCATGATCTGTTCATGGTTCAGAAGCTCATAATCGATTTCATCCTCTATGTCGACGATTTGCATGCGTTACATCTTCGCACACCTCAATGACGTGTTTCTGACGATTGGCTGTGCGTTTTCTGGGAAGTTGCACGCCCCGCTGCCCATGCCAATCCGAGATGAGGGCCTCGACGGCTTCGACGTGGCGTCTGCCGCTGCCCGGCGCGCACAGCGCGAGCGTGCGCGCGACGACGCGGAAGCGCAGCGCCGCGTCCTCCTTCGCGAGCGCGCGCACATCGATCGACGCGCGCAGGCCGCGTCCGTCGTCCTCGATGCGCACGCTGCGCGCGAACACGTCGTCGGTCAGCCGTTCGAGCAGATCGACGTCTCGGCGCGCGAGCGCGGCGCCGTCGGCGAGCATCGTCGCCATGTCGCGACCAGCGAAGGCGCTCAGATACGGCAGCAGCGTGTGCCGCACGCGCGAGCGCAGCGGGAAACGCGCAGGCAGCTCCTCGTCGGCTGGGAACGCGTCGCCGTTCGTCGGGTCGTCCCACCATGCGAGGCCGAGGTCCTCGCAGATGCGCGTCGTCTCGGCGCGCGCGAGTCCGAGCAGCGGCCGCGCGAAACACACGCCGTCGATCCGCTGTTCCGCAGGCATGCCGGCAATGGCGTCGAGGCCGCCCGAACGGATCAGATCGATGAGCACGCTTTCGGCCTGGTCGTCCTTCGTGTGCGCGAGCAGCACGACGGCGGCGCCGAGGCGGCGCGCCTCGTCGACGAGCGCCGCGTAGCGCGCGTCGCGCGCGGCGGCCTCACCTCCTTCGCCGTGTTCGTCGACGACCCGCACGTCGCGTACGACGACTGGGTCGATGCCGAGCGCCGCGCATCGGCGGGCGGCCTGCGCGGCGACGTCGGCGGAGCCTGGCTGCATCCGGTGGTCGACGACGACGGCGCCGCATCGCACGCCCCATGCGGCGCACACGGTCGCGGCGACGGCGGCGAGCGCGAGCGAGTCGCGCCCTCCCGAACAGGCGACGAGGACGAGCGGCGCGTCGGCGTCCGGCTCATGTGCGCCATGCCGGGCGAAGCGCGCGTCCTGCATCCCGATCCCCTGATTGGCGAGCGTGGCGCGCACGGTGCCGATCGCCTGTTTCATCACGGCCGAATACGCCATCTCACAGCTCCGTGAGCGCGGCGATGAAGACGTCGATCGCCTCGCGCGCCGCGGCCATGTCGTCCGGGTTGTTGACGATGACCGCGAACACGGCGACACCGCCCTGCTCGCGCGAGACGTTGCCGGTCATCGACGTGACGGTGCCGAGGCTGCCGGTCTTGACGCGCATCAGGCCGGCCGCGCCGGCGTCGGCGAGCCGCGTCGCGGCGGTGCCGACGAGGCCGGGCACCGACAGGCCTTCGGCGGCGGCCGGTGCGACGCCGACCTCGATGTTGCGCAGCTGCACGTCGGCGAGCGTCGTCACCGTCGCGCGCGAGCCCGGCGACAGTCCCGAACAGTCGGCCATGACGAGGCCGTCGAGCGGCACGCCGAGCGTCTCGAGCCGCGAACGCACGGCCTTGACGGCCGCCTCGGGCGAGTTGCCGGTCTTCATATGCAGCGCGAGCAGACGGCCGAACTGCTCGGCGAGCGTGTTGTCGGAATGCTGGAGCATGAAGCGCATGACGGCGCTCAGCGGCGCCGATTCGACCGAGGCGAGCGGCGTGCGTCCGTCGGGCGTGCGCATCCGCTGCGGCTGCCTCGCGTTCGTCACGTCGACGCCGGCTTCGGTCAGACGCGTCGCGAAGACGTCGGCCGCGTCGGCCGCCGTCGTCTGCGACAGCGGCGGATAGTCGGAGAAACGGTCCGGGTCGAACGATGCGCCGCCGCGCTGGCGTCCGCCGTCGACGGCCATCGACGAGACGGGCGTGTAGTACAGGTGGTCGCCGTCGATCTCGCCGATGCGGTCCGGATAGCGGTCGTCGCCGAACATCGTATCGTCCCAGGCGAGGCGCACCTTCGTGACGCCGCGCTTGGCCAATGCGGCGGCCGTGCGTTCGGCGAGCGTGCCGAGGCCGGCGCGGCCGTTGACGTGGTGCTGGTCGCTTTCGCCGGCACCGAGCAGCATGTCGCCGTCGCCTTTGAGGATCAGCGTGTCCGCGCCGTCCTGTTCGTGCACGAGGTAGGTGGAGGTCGTGAACGTCGAGCCCATGTCGAGCGTCGACGCGGCGGCGAGCGCCGTCAGCGTCTTCATCGTCGACGCCGGCTCGCGCGCCGTGCCCTGCCCGCTCGCGGCGGCCGTCGTGCCGTCGGGCTGCAGCACGAGGACCGAGACCTCGTCGCCGACGCCTTTCGCATGGACGAGCGCGTCGACGGCCGCGACGGCCTTGCCGGCGTCGATCCGGCGTGCGAGGTCGGCGTCGGCGACGAGCGTCGCGCCCTTGCGCGAGGCGCGCAGGGCGGCGCGCTCCTGTTCGGCGACCGGCGAGAACGTGAGCGCGCCGTCGACGAGGTCATAGCCGTCGGCGAACACGTAGCCGACGGCGAGCGCGATCGAGACGAGCGCGGCGACGGCGACGAGGATGACGCGGCGCGCGCGGCGACGACGCCAGCGGCGTGTCTGCTCGGCGGTCAGCGCGCCGGCCGATGCGCCGTCGCGCACGTCCTCGTCGCCGTCCTGCGGATTCGTCGTAGCGTCGCGCACGCGCGTTCCTCCCCTCGCCGCGGCGGCCCGCCGGGGCCGCGAAGATCACTGCTGCAGCGCCGCGAATCCGTCCAACGTGTCGAGGACCTTGAGTTTGCGGCGCTCCAACAGCTTAGCCCCCAGCCATGTACCAAGCCACAGGACGCCTACGCCGTTGGCGAGCGCGACCGGGATGAGGACCGGATACCACCGGTCGAACGCGCCGCCGAAGCCGAGGCCGGCGATGACGCCGACCGTCGGGATCATGACGGCGACGAACAGCAGCATCTGCAGCAGCGGGATGAACATCTGCGCCGCGCCGCGGCCCTGGGGCGTGCTGAACGGCTTCTCGAGCGACGGCGTCGGATACATGAAGACCGGGTTCATCGCCTCGGCCACGCCGATCGTCGCGAGCGTCCACGACCATCCGCATACGCCGATCGTCAGGCCCTGCAGCCAGCCGGCGGGCGTGCGCCAGAAGCCGGAGCAGGCCATCGAGATGACGAACAGCACGATGATGCTCAGCGTCGCGACGAGCACATAGGCGCGGGCGCGGCCGCGGCGGTCGTCGACGGCGCGCACGCCGCAGATGACCTCCATCGCGAAGCCGCGGCCGTCGTAGCCGAGGCCGTTCGCCTCGGCGATCGCGAACATCATGCAGCTGACGATCATGCCGGTCCACACGTACCAGTCGCCGATCTGGCGTCCCATGAACGCGAAGATGAAGACGATGAGCAGCGGCATGACGAACATGACCGACTGGCGCGGGTCGCGCCGGAGCATGCACAGCAGGCGCGCGGTCACGGCGCCGGACGGCGAATCGGGCATCCGTGTGAACATGCCGAGGCCCTTCTCCGCCTTGCCTCCGGAGACGGCGGCGTCGTGGGTGCGCGCGTAGTGCAGGCACCACATCGTCAGCCACCAGCACACGGCGCAGGTTGCGCCGGCGATGAGCAGGTGGGCGGCGAAGGCGCCCCAAGCGCCGTCGGCGGCGTCGAAGGGCAGCATGAACGGCGCGCCGAGCGGCGTCCAGCCGACGACCGACGAGGCTTGCGCCATGTGATGCACGTCGATTGCCGCGCCGGCCGTGTCAAGCGACGCCATCATCATGCTCGGCGCCTCGGCGAGCAGTATGATGACGACCATCATGACGATGTAGAACATGTTCTTGCCGGCCTGCGAGCGCACGAGGACGCCGAAGAGCGACAGCAGCGCCTTCGAGCACAGCATCGCCGTGGCGATGACGACGAACGCGGCGAGCACGGCGGCCGCGACGGATGCGGCGCCGAAATGGGCGTAGGCGGGTGCGAACGCGAGCAGGCATGCAAGGAAGGTCAGTCCGGTCGGCCCGGCGAGGCCGGCGGCGACGAGCCCGGTCGTCAGCCGGCGGTCGTCGATGCCGTAGATCGCGAAGTTGTCGGGCGTCATCGTCGAGTTCTCGCCGACGATCATCAGCTGGATGATGACGGCGAGCAGGATCGCGAAGGCGCCGGCGAGCGGCACCGCGATGCGCAGCACGACGCCGACGAGCGGATCGGTCTGCATGCCGAGCACGATGCCGCCGACCAGTGCGCCGCCGATGCAGCTGGCGGCGATGATCAACGTGACGATGAAGCCGACGAGCTGCCAGACCGAGCGTCTGATCGTCGCCATCGTGATCGCCCAGCGCAGCCGCACGAAGGTGCCGACCGGCGGCTGCGCCATCGCCTCGGGCGCCGGCGGCGTCCCGGAGGCCACCCCGCTCATCGCGCGCCGCCTTCGGTCGCGGCGACGACGGCATCGGCATCGGCGGATTCGCCGTTCTCGCCGCCGTCGAGCCATGCGATGTGCGCGGCGCCGTGACGGCCGCCGACGAGCTGCAGGAAACGCTCCTCGAGGTCCTCGCCGGCCGCGACGGCGTCGACGGTGCCCGCCGCGACGACGCGGCCGCGGTTGATGACGGCGACGTGCGTGCACATGCGTTCGACGAGCGCCATGACGTGCGACGAGATGATGACGGTGCCGCCGGTCGCGACGTATTCGACGAGGATGTCCTTGATGTTCGCGCTCGAGATCGGGTCGACGGCCTCGAAGGGCTCGTCGAGCACGAGGATGCGCGGGCTGTGGATCATCGCCGTCGCCAGGCAGATCTTCTTCGTCATGCCGGCCGAATAGTCGCGCACCATGACGTTCGCCGATTCGGTCAGGTCGAAGGCGGCGAGCAGGTCGGCGCCGCGGCGCGACGCCTCGGCGCGGCCCATGCCGCGCAGCATGCCGGCGTAGACGAGCAGCTGCATGCCGGTGAGCGTCGTGAAGATCTGGTCGGGCTGCGGCATCAGGCCGATGAGGCGCTTGGCGTGCGCCGTGTCGGCCCACACGTCATGGTCGAGGATCGATGCCGTGCCGGCGTCCGGCACGAGCATGCCGGTGAACATGTTGATCGTCGTCGTCTTGCCGGCGCCGTTGGGGCCGACGAGGCCGTAGAACGAGCCAACCGGGATGTCGAGCGACAGGCCGTCCACGGCCACCTTGTCGTCGAAGCGTTTGAACAGGCCGCGCATCGAGACGGCCATATGCGGATCGGTGGCGAACAGACGCGGATCGGGCGCGCCCGGCGCCGGCCTCGGGGAAACTGCACTCATGCCTGCCACACTATTGCACACATCGGCGGGGCCGAAAAGCCCGTCTCAGCTCGTGGGCGGAACCGTGTCCACGGGGCGTGGCGGGCGGCACCGGCTACGCGGCGTTGCCGACAGAGGCTTCCTGCTTGCCAGCAGCGGCTGCCTCGTCCGCGGACCTCTCCTCTTCGAGCTCCTTGTTGTCCGGTGTGCCGCCCTTGTGCTCGATCGGCTTCCACTGCGCCTTCGAGAAGATGGCCTGGAACGAGATCGGCACATAGCTGAGCATGTAGATCGGGAAGCTGAGCACATAGGCGAACAGCTCCTTGTTCGTCGCGCCGATCTGCTTGCGTTCGACGACGATTGTCAGCGCGGCGAGTGCCATCATGAACAGCAGCGACCAGACGATGCCGTTCATCCAGTTGAACAGCGAACCGAGCTGGCTCGACCATGAGACGAAGCCGAAGGCCGCGTAGATCGCGCCGAGCGCGATGCGGATCATCGCGAGCAGCATGAACGGGCACAGCAGCAGCGTGAAGTCGATGCACGAGAAGTCGCGCTCATGGATCGCGCGCCGGATCAGCGCGGGGCCGTAGTAGCGGAAGACCTGCAGGAAGCCCTTGCTCCAGCGCAGGCGCTGGCGCCAGCTCTGCGCGAAGGTGACCGGCTGCTCGTCGTAGAGGATCGCCGAGCCCACATAGCCGATGCGGTCGCCGTGCAGCACCGAGTCCATCGTGAACTCGAGGTCCTCGGTGAGCAGATGGAACTTCCATCCCTTGTTGCGGCGCATGACGCCCTGCGAGAACATGAAGCCGGTGCCGCCGACGTGGCAGCTGTTGCCGAGCCACATGCGCGAGGCGCTGACGAACCTGGATTCGCGGATGAACCACAGCGCCGAACCCGACGAGACCCAGTTGTCGGAGAGATTGACCGAGTTGCGGTAGCTCGTCAGGATGCGGAAGCCGGCCTGGAAGCCCTTGTTCATCTCCTCGAAGTAGTGCTCGTCGAGGCGGTTGTCGGCGTCGAAGACGAAGAACGCGTCGTAGCGGTCGGCCGTGCCGTCGTCGATCATCGTGTCGAGCAGGTAGGTCAGCGCGTACCCCTTGCCGACCTTCGTCTGGTCGAAGCGTTCGACGACGTTGCAGCCGAGGTCGCGCGCGATCTGCGCCGTGTCGTCGGTGCAGTTGTCGGCGACGAGCCAGATGTCGATGAGCGCGGACAGGTACGTCTGCGTCTGGATGTCGCGGATGAGGTTGCCGATGACGGCGCGCTCGTTGCGCGCCGAGACGAGGACCGCGTAACGCTTGTCCATCGGCGCTTCCGGGAACGTGGTCGGTTTGGCGAACAGCGAGATCAGGATGCACACACCCTGATAGATCATGCCGACGCCGCCGGCGACGATGAGCAGGATGTCCAGAACGTTGAGCAGCACCATCAGCGCCAATGACTCCTTGGATTGTCCGGGCCCTTGGACCCGGAACGTCTCTTCTTGTTGTCTTGCTTGCCGCCTTCCGATTCTACCGGCCGTGCCGCGTCGATGGAAGCGTCGGCTGCGGGCGAAGCGGCCGCGGCGGCGCCCTTCGGCTCCTCGTCGCCGCCCTTCGCGGCGCCTTCGTTCTCCGTCTCGTCGCCGACGCCGTTGAGGCCTCGGTGGTGGCCGGAGTCGAGGATGCGCTTGGGGATCGCGACGGTCGGCGAATCGGCGGTGACATGCGCGGCGGAGTCGCCGTAGGCGGCCTCGCGCAGCTGCGCGATCGCCTCGTCGTCGAAGGAGACGTGCGCCGACGAGCCCTTCGCCTGGCGCGGCCCCGGCATGTGCTCGCCCATCGGCTTGAACACGTGCTCGTTGATCGCGTCGGCCGCCTCGACCATCCTCGACTTCTTCTTCGTCGTCGGGTCGTTCATCAGCGGTACGTCGACGAGCGGGTACTGCTTCATCGAGACCTTGAGCAGCACCTGTATGCTCGCCGTGATCGGCAGCGCGAGGAACGCGCCGAGCGCGCCGAAGATCGATCCAAAGAGCAGCACCGACAGGAACGCGATGCACGGGTTGATGTCCATCGTGCGCTCCGAGATCTTCGGCGACAGCAGCAGGTTCTCGATCTGCTGGTAGATCGTGATGAACACGACGACGCCGACCGCGTAGCCGATGCCGCGCTCGCCCCATGCAAACATGACCGGCAGCGCGCCGCCCAGATAGGTGCCGATCGTCGGGATGAACTGGGAGACGATGCCGCAGAACAGCGCGAGCGGCAGCCAGTACGGCACCTTGATGATCATCAGGAACACGGCGGTGCAAGCGGCGTTGATCGCGGCGAGGATCGAACGGGAGAACAGGAATCCGGAGATCTGCTCCTGCACGACGGTCCACGTCATCAGGAAGCGGCGCTGCGAGCTCGGCGCGATCCACTTGCACAGGCTGCGGCGCAGGCGCGGGCCGGCGATCGCGATGTAGAAGGCGACCATGAGCGCCGTGATGAAGTTGAGCAGGCTCGAGAAGACGCCGATCGTCGTGCTGAAGGCCTGGCCGGCGAAGTCGGTCACCCAGTTACCGTGGATGTTCTTGATGATCTCGCCGCCGAGGTCGTTCATCTCGGGGATCTTGAAGTCGGTCTTCTCGCTGACGAACGCGGCGAGCTGGTTGTACAGGTCGGGGAAGCCGCGCACCATCGAGATCATCTGCTGGACGAACATGTTGCCGAACAATGCGAGCAATGTGATGACGATGATGATGAGGCCGACGAGGCACGTCACGGCCGCGACGCCGCGACGCCAGCCGTGCTTGATGAGGCGGATGATCAGCGGTTCGACGGACAGCGCGAGGAACAGCGCGATGACGATGTCGAAGACGAGATAGGTGATCTTGAACCACGACGTGTACGCGAACCAGGCGAGGAAGACGGCGATCGCCGTGTACAGCAGCGCGCGTCCGTACCATTCGGGCGGACGCCGCGGGTCGCCCTTCGCCGGAAACAGCGACGAGACGTCGATCTTCTTCTTTTCGCCGCCCTCGGGGCCGGTCGCGCGCTGCGCGCCGGCCCCGCCGGGCATCTCTTCGGTCTGTGGCTCGCTCATGCCCCTCATTAAAGCACAGGCGCGGGGCGAAGGCCCCGGCGCACGGTGCGCACTGTACGGTCGCGCACATATCCTTGAACCATGCTGAAAGTATCGATCATCATCCCGGCGTGGAACGAGCAGGACCGCATCACCGACTGCCTCGACAACGCGCTGCGCCAGACGGTGACGCCGCACGAGGTCATCGTTGTCGACAACCGATCCACCGACGACACGGTCGCTGTCGTCGAGCGCTATATGCGCGAGCATCCGCAGGCGCCGATCAAGCTGCTGCACCAAGACGAGGAGCAGGGGCTCATCCCGACGCGCAACTTCGGCCTCAACGCGGCGACCGGCGACGTGCTCGGCCGCGTCGACGCCGACTGCATGCTCAAGCCGGACTGGGTCGAGGTCGTCGCCGGGATCTTCACCGAGGACAGGGACGCGATGGGCGCGACCGGCCCGGTCACCTACTACGACATGCCGGCGCGCCGCATCTCGCTGCGCGGCGACGACAGCGTGCGCCGCCACACGTTCCGCGCCGACGGCGGCAAGGTGCTGCTGTTCGGCTCGAACATGGCGCTGCGCGCGAGTGCGTGGCACCAGATCGCCGGCGAGGTGTGCCGCGACCGCGAGGACGTCATGCACGAGGACATCGACGTCTCGCTGCATCTGCTCGGCCGCGGCTTCAAGACCGTCTATTCGGAGCGCATGATCTGCGGCATCTCGGCGCGCCGCATGGACACGTCGTTCAAGTCGTTCCGCAACTACATGAAGCGTTTCAAGAACACCTTCGAGGCGCATCCGCAGCACTGGCGCAAGCGCAAGTCCGAGCGCACGCTGTATCTGATGTATCCGTGGCTGCACGCACTGTTCCCGGTCTACCAGCAGTACCTCGAGTCGAGGGACATCAACCCGGCGCTGCGCATCTGGTTCCGCGAACAGGCCAAGCTCGCGCGCGAGCAGGGCGATTCGCTCGCCGACCTGCCCGGCATCGACGAGCTCGTCGAGGAGGAACCCACCGATGTGCCCGGCATCGACGAGGTCACCGGCGACCTTCTTCTCGACGACGAGGTCGAGGCGACCGACGGACTGACGGCGGAGACACCGGCGGCCGCGGCCGAGGACATGCGCGACGGCGCCGCCGAAGCCGAGCGCGACGCGGTCGACGCGGCCGAGCAGGCCGTGGCGGCCAACGGACCGGCGATCCCCGTCGCGACGAGCGACAGGGGCGCCGACGCCTCCGCCGACCACGACGCCGGCACGAGGGACTGACATCCCGCGACCGTCGCCGTCCCCCCATCATTCAGCACGACGCCCCGCCTGCGGTTCTCGTTCCGCGGCGGGGCGTCGTGCGTTCGGGCGCAGTCGGCGTGCGACGCGCCACCGCGGAACGATGCGCCGTCACGGATTTGATACGCCGCCGCGCGACACACCGACGTCCTGCCGCGATTTTGTTTTACCGTCGTACTATATATAGTTTCATCAATGAACCAACTCGATCGTCGAGTTGACAACGTCGGCAGCGTCGCCGTCGCCCTCCCCATGACGCGCACGCACGGCAGAAAGGACCGGACACGGTGAAATACGGCCACTTCGACGACGCACGCAGGGAATACGTGATCGAAACCCCGGCGACGCCGCTCCCCTGGATCAACTACCTCGGCAACGAGGACTTCTTCTCCCTCATCTCGAACACGGCCGGCGGCTACTCGTTCTACAAGGACGCGAAGCTGCGCCGCATCACGCGCTACCGCTACAACGGCGTCCCCGCCGACGAGGGCGCGCGCAGCTTCTACCTGACGCTGATGGAGCCGGACGACGGCGCCGAGCCGGCCGCCGACGCCGCGCTCAGGCCGGCCGCCAGCTGGTCGCCGACCTTCCTGCCGCTCAAGACGCCGCTCGACTCCTACGAATGCCGCCACGGCATGGGCTACAGCGTCTTCCGAGCCTCCTACGCCGGCATCGACTCCGAACTGACCGCCTTCGTCCCGCTGCACACACCGGCCGAGATCAACAAGCTCACGTTGACGAACACGACCGACGCCGAAAAAATCGTCGACGCGACCGCATGCGTCGAATGGTGCCTGTGGAACGCCGTCGACGACGCGAGCAACTTCCAGCGCAACCTGTCGACCGGCGAGGTCGAGATCGAACAGAGCGACGAGGCGACGCTGATCTACCACAAGACCGAGTTCAAGGAGCGCCGCAACCACTACGCGTTCTACTCGGTGAACGAGCCGACGGTCGGCTACGACACGGTGCGCGACGAATTCCTCGGCAAATTCAACGGATGGGACTCGCCGCAGGTCATCGCCGAAGGACGTGCCCACGACTCGGTCGCCTACGGATGGTCGCCGATCGCCGCGCCGCGCGTGCGCGTGCGTCTCATGCCCGGGCAGAGCGCGTCGCTCGTGTTCATGCTCGGCTACATCGAGGTCGCCGACGACGAGAAATGGGAGGATCCGGACGATCCGGCGAAGGTCGGCATCATCAACAAGCGCCCGGCGCACGCGCTCTTCGCGCGCTTCGACACCGTCGAGAAGGTCGACGCCGCGCTCGACGAGCTCAACGGATACTGGGCGTCGCTGCTCGACGGATTCCAGGTGAGGACCGGCGACGAGAAGCTCGACCGCATGGTCAACATCTGGAACCAGTACCAGTGCATGGTCACGTTCAACCTGTCGCGCTCCGCCTCGTACTACGAATCCGGCATGGGACGCGGCATGGGCTTCCGCGACTCGAACCAGGACCTGCTCGGCTTCGTGCATATGATCCCCGAACGCGCCAGGGGACGCATCATCGACATCGCCTCGACGCAGCTTCCCGACGGCTCGGCATGGCACCAGTACCAGCCGCTGACGAAGCAGGGCAACGCCGACATCGGCGGCGGCTTCAACGACGACCCGCTGTGGCTCGTCGCATCCGTCTTCGCCTACCTCAACGAGACCGGCGACGACTCGATCCTGCGCACGCCGGCGCAGTTCGACAACAAGGAGGGCTCCGAACAGCCGCTGCTCGAGCATCTGCGCCGCTCCGTGCGCTTCACGATGACGCACCGCGGCCCGCACGGACTGCCGCTCATCGGCCGCGCCGACTGGAACGACTGTCTCAACCTCAACTGTTTCTCGTCGACGCCGGGCGAAAGCTTCCAGACCGTCAAGAACAACGACACCGGCATCGCCGAATCGGTGTTCATCGCCGGCATGTTCGTGCTCTACGGCGAGCAGTACGCGCAGATCCTCGAACGCTTCGGCGAGGCCTGCGGCATGGACGGCGACGCCGTGCGCGCCGAGGTCGCCGACATGCGCGAAGCGATAGCGCAGGTGCGCGAGGCGACGCTCGACGCCGGCTGGGATGGCGCATGGTTCCGCCGCGCCTACGACGCGAACGGCAATCCGGTCGGCACGAGCGAGGACACCGAAGGACGCATCTACATCGAACCGCAGGGCATGTGCGTGATGGCGGGCATCGGCGTCGACGACGGCCGCGCCGCGCAGGCGCTCGCCTCGACGAAGAAGCTGCTCACCTGCCGCTGGGGCACGGCGATCCTCGCGCCCGCCTATTCGACCTACCGCATCGAGCTCGGCGAGATCTCCTCGTATCCGCGCGGCTACAAGGAGAACGGCGGCATCTTCTGCCACAACAACCCGTGGATCTCGATCGCGAACGCGCTCATCGGCAACGACGACGAGGCCTTCGCCGTCTACACGCGCACCTGCCCGGCGTACACCGAGGAGTTCTCGCAGATCCACCGTACCGAGCCCTACGTCTACTGCCAGATGGTCGCAGGACCGGAATCGCACGCCCCCGGCGAGGGCAAGAACTCGTGGCTGACCGGCACCGCCGCATGGACCTTCGTCGACGTCTCGCAGTACCTGCTCGGCGTGCGTCCGACCTTCGACGGCCTGCTGCTCGACCCGCACATGCCCGCCGACTTCACCGAGCTGCACATCGAGCGCGCATGGCGCGGCACGCGCTACATCATCGACGTGACGCGCACCGGCGCGCCGTCGCTCACCGTCGATGGCAAGGCCGTCACGGGCAACGTCGTGCCGATCGCCGACCCGGGCACGAAGGAGGTCCACGTCGCGCTGACGATCTGACCTCTTTCCCTCCTTTCCCTCCCCGCGCACATGACCGATGGCCCGCGGTCCGCCTCCCCGGATCGCAGGCCATCCGCGTACGCGCGCAGTCATGCGGCAGTTTGCGAACACCCCCGACATGAACCGCACCCGACACGTTCGCCAGACACCGCCTCCGCGAACACCCCCGACATGAACCGCACCCGACACGTTCGCCACGGGGTGCGGCAGCGAACTCCATTGACGCGAACCGCACCCCATGCGGTCGCCCCCGCTGGAGCGGCCGAACGTCGCATCCGCATACAATGCGAGAACCCCTCCGCATCATCGATGCGGAGGGGTTCTCCAGTGGTGGCTCCGAGCGGCGTCGATCCGCTGACCTAACGATTTTCAGTCGTTCGCTCTACCAACTGAGCTACAGAGCCATGAACTCTACCGGACCGAAGTCCTGTAGATTTCGCGACCACGACCGGACTTGAACCGGCGACCTCCGCCGTGACAGGGCGGCGCTCTAACCAACTGAGCTACGCGGCCTTGAATCATGAAGAGGAAACCCTCTCTCTGACCAAGCGACCCCGGCCGGACTTGAACCGGTGACCTCCGCCGTGACAGGGCGGCGCTCTAACCAACTGAGCTACGGGGCCGTGTTCTTCGCAGTGAGAAGCTCACCGCGACAACAGATGTATATATTACCGAAATGACACCAGAGCGCAACTCACGGCGTGTCGCCCGATATCGCAAGGCTCACGCCGTGGATCGCGGGACTCACATCGCGAGTTCGTAGACGATCTTCGAAGCCGTGGCGTCCGGCAGGCGCGAGGCCATGTCGTCGTTCTCGAACGCGGTCTCGTCGCCGTGCGGGAAGTCGTCGTAGTAGTCGTAGTCCGTCGACGTGCATTCGTTGTTGATGCACACCTGCAGATCGTCGCCGTTCTCGACGACCTTGACGTCCATCGCGTTGACGGCCCACACGAGGATCGCGATGCCCACGATCGACAGCACGGTGAGGACGGCGCCGATGATCGTGCCGGCGATCGCCATGCCGCGGCTCTTCTCGCCGGTGCGCCTGATGCGCACGAGCGCGATGATCGAGATGATGAGGCCCGCGATCGGCATCAGGAACGAGAGGATGAAGCCGATGATGCACAGCGCGCTCCAGCGTGCGCCCGGATCGGTCTCGCCGCCCGCATAGTACTGCGGCGCGCCCGGATACGGCGTGGACGGCCCCGTGTAGGCGCCGCCCGGCGCGCCGTAGAAGCCCTGCGGCAGCGGCTGCGGCGCCTGATAGGCCGGCTGCTGCTGCTCGCCGTACGCCGGCTGCGGGGCGCCGTACGATTCCTGTCCTGCGGCGTAGCCGTTCTGCGGCGCCGCGGCGTTGTCATAGCCGCCCTGCTGCGCGTAGTCCATCGGCTGCGGGGCGTCGTTGTGCTGAGAATAGTCTTCGTTCATGCGACCCACTCTAGCGAATCCGACCGCCGAACGCGACGCCCGCTCCACTGGGTAGGCATCGGTGTGGACCCCGTGCGGATCGGCGGCGCGGATTATTCGGTGCAGCCGTGAGAATACTCGCCCCCGCTCGCGCCGTGCGACTCGTACCGTGGAAGCAGCGGACATCGTGAGCCGTACCGACGAATGAAAGGAAGAGGCAATCATGGCGAACAAGACCACGGCAGTCGATCCGACGAAGTATCCCGACGAGCTGAGCGACACCGAGCTCGACGAGCTGCATGATCCGGACGACAATCCCGACGAGGCGGACGTCGACGCCTCGAAGCACAACGTGAACATCGCCGCCGTCATCTGCGGCATCGTCTGCGGCGTGCTGCTCATCGGCGCGATCTGCTGGCTCGTCGCGCGCAATCGCGAGCATCGCGAGGCGCATGAGCTGCGTCGCGACTTCGAGGAGCTCAGACGCAACGTGAAGCGCGTGCCGGAGCTCGTCTCCGAGAACGAGGACGTGCGCAAGGCCGTCAAGACGATCTCGACGCATGTGCGCGACATGCGCGACGACGCGCAGGACGCCTTCGGCCGCGCGCACGATGCGCTGCGCCGCTGAGCGCAACGCGGCAGCGACCCATGCGGCAGGGGCCGGAGCGACATGATCCGTCGTTCCGGCCCCTGCCGTCATCGCCGGCCGCCGCGGGGCGTCACCCGACGTCCGCGTCGTCGGCGGCGTCGTCGACGACCTGCGCCTCGACCTCGTCCGTGATGCGCACGTGCCGTCCGCGCCCCTCGTTCGCCGCCTTCGCCTCGCGCGCGTCGGCGAACTTCTCGCGCATCGTCGGGTTGCCCCAGGTGAGCTTGCGGATCGTCAGGTCCTGCGCCTTGTTGTTCGCCAGTTCGAGCTGGCGTTCCGAGCCGGCGAGTTCGTCGCGCGTCTTCTGCAGCTCCCGAATCGCGTTGTCGATGCGCTTGATCGCCTCCTGGTAGTGCCGCGCCGCCAGATCGAAGTTCTTGCCGAAGCGGTCGCGGAAGTCGTTGAGCTTGTCCTCGAATCCGGTCACGTCGACGTTCTGCCGGCGCATCTGCTCGACCTCGCGGCGCAGGTCCACCGATTTGCGCGCCGCGTTGCGCAGCAGCGTGATCAACGGAATGAAGAACTGCGGGCGGATGACGTACATCTTGTCGCACTCGTACGAGACGTCGACGATGCCGGCGTTGTAGAGCTCGCTGTCCGCCTCGAGCATGCTGACGAGCACCGCGTATTCGCAGCCCTTCTCCTTCCTGTCCTTGTCGAGCTCCTTGAAGAAGTCCGCGTTCTTGTGCTTCTTCTCGGTCGACTCCATCTCGTTCTTCATCTCGAACATGATCGAGATGTACTCGTCGCCGTCCTCGTCGTAGTCACGGAAGATGAAGTCGCCCTTGCTGCCGGTGCGTGCGTCGTTGTCCTTGTCGAAGTACGCACCCGGGAACAGGCCCATGCGCACCTTGTTGAACTCGTTCATGCAGTGCTGTTCGAGCGATTCGCCGACCATCTTCGTCGACTGCCGCGTCTTGAAGTCCTTGAGCCGTTCGATCTCGTCGTCGCGCAGTGCGAGCTCCTTGCGGTGCTGTTCCTCGCTCATCCGCAGCTGCGACTCGTACTTGTCGGTGATCGACTGCTTGTCGAGCTCGCGCTTGTACTGCTCCTGCTCGAGCGAATGCCTGAGGTCGTCGCGTTCCTTCTCGGCTTCGGCGACCGCCTCGCGCACCTCGAGCTGCTTGTGCACGTCGGCCTGTTCGATCTTCGCGTTGAGCGCGGCGATGCGCGCCTCGTAATCCGACGTCGCCTTGAGCATTGCGGCGTCGCGGCGAGCGTCCTCCTGCTGGCGTGCCGCCTCGAGCTGCGCCTTGAGCGCGTCCGTTTCGGCCTGATGCTTGATCCTCGACTGCTCGAGTGCCGCCTCCTTGTCGTCCTTGGCCTGCTGCGCGTCGCGTTCGATGCGTTCCTTGAGCGCGGCGATCGTCGCCTTGTCGTCCGCCTCCTGACGCGTGTGCTCGCCGCGCAGCTGTTCGAGCGCGGCGTCGCGTTCGGCCGTCGATTCGCGCTGCGCCGACTCGAGCTGCGCCTTGAGTTCCTTGATCTGACCGTCCTTCTCGAGTTTCATATGCTCGATCCGGGCGGTGAGCTGCGCCTTGAGCGCGTCCGTTTCGGCCTCGTGCTTCGTGCGCATCTGGTCGAGTTCGGCCTGCGCCTCGCTGCGCGCCTGCTTGAGTTCCGCGTCGGCCTGCTGCCTGATGAGCGTGCTGCGCTTGTCGACCTCCTCGTCAATCGCGGCGCCGCGCACCTGCTGCAGGATGTCGGCGTAGTCGTCCTCGTCGATCGCGAACTGCGTGTGGCAGTGCGGACAGATGATCGTATGGTCCATCGTTTCCCTCTCTGATGGTTCGTTGCCGTTGTCGTCGATGCTGATGGCGCCGCCGGCATGACGGCGCCATCGGGGGTCCTACTTCGTCTTCGGCGGGCAGCCGCCGTCCTGGCACACCATCGTCTCGTTGTTGTCGTAGTCCAACCACGTCGAGTCCGGCTGCACCTTGTAATAGGCGACCTGCTCGCTCGGCGCCGGCGCGAAGGGCACGAGCTTCTTGTTCTCCGTCGCCGAATCATAGACGAAGGGATTGCGTGGATGGGTGCCGTCGGCGCTCGCCGTCGTCTCGTCGTAGAGCGACGGGTCGCGGATCAGCAGATACGGCCGCGTCGCGTCCGGCTCCTTCACGTCGCCGTCCTTCGCCCGCACGAAGTATCCGTCGGTTTCGAGTTTCTTGATGTCGGCGCCGGCCGGCACGACGACGAGGAAGTCGCCCATCCGGTATTCGAGGCCGCTGCTGGTGAAATCCCCGTCGGGGTACTCGGACGTCGGCGTGCCGTGGTCGCACCACGACCCTGCGCCACCCATCTGCCGGGTACCGCACCATGGCGCGTACGCGAAGGAGTCGTAGATCTCGAAGGCTCCGCTGTCGCCGGCGATCAACGAATGCATCATGCTCTGCGAATACTGAGTATTGATCGGATCGCACATGCCGACGCCCTGCGAGAACGGGCAGGCGCCCAGACCGAACTGCGCGTCGGTCCTGCCCTGGATCTGCACGCTGCGCACGTAGTCGACGGCGGGGCCGTTCTGCTGGTCCTCGACGAGCGTGATGCAGTCGCCGCCGTCGGTGCACCAGTCGCCGAGCAGGATGCGCAGATCGTCGTAGGAGTGGAATTCGTTGCCGGCGGATTCGTCGTGGTCGACGAGCATCGCCTGCTTGACCTCGTCCGGCGTCGCGCCGTAGTACAGCGTCACGTCCGTCTCGTCGCTCGTCGCGCCGATGCCCGGGTCGGCGTCGGCGATCTTGCCGGTCATCGCCTTGTCGGCCATCATCGGCGTCAACGTGACGTCGTAGCCCTTCGATTCGAGCCGCTGCTTCGCCTTGTCCTTGTCCATGCCGGCGATCTCAAACGGGATGCCCTTCGTCGAGCCGCTGCCGACGGCGAGCGCGATCTGCCGGTCGCCGCCCTTGCCGACGACCGGATGGTCCTCCTGCGGCATCGTCGCGATGACCTTGCCGTCCTGCTCGGACGGCACCTCGACGGTCACGACCCGGACGCCCATGTCGCGTACCCGGTCGATGGCCTTGTCCTCGTCCAGTCCGACGGTGCCCTTCGGCACGCCCGGTCCGAGCGATTCGACGACCGTCACCGTCTCGTCGCGGTCGATGCGTTCGCCCGGCGTATGGCCGTCGAGCCGCAGGTAGTCGCCCTTTTTGGCGGCGCCGTACGCCTTCGTCCGCTTCACATGGATGCCGCTGCCCTCGAGCTTGGCGGCGACGTCGTCGGCCTTCGCCGAGGCTTCGAACTGCGGGATCTGCCGCTCGCTCCATGCGCCGAACCCCTTCGTGACGATGCCGGCGGCGACCACCGCGATGACGGCCACGGCGGCCACGATCATGATGATGAGCCTGCGGCGCGCGCGATCGGCCACCGTTGCGACTGTCGCAGCGCCCGCGGCGCCTACGACCGTCGGAGCGCCCGGCGCCGGCGGAACCGCAGTCCCCGGCGCGTCGTTCGGCGTTCCGGATGCCGCCGGCGCGCCGCAGTTCGTGCAGAACATGGCTCCCGGTTTGAGCGGCCGGCCGCATCGTGTGCAGTATCGCATCGTGTTCCCCTCTCCCGTGTTGCTCCCGTGTTTCCGGATTGAATCGGATGCGTGGTTCCATCGTAGTATCCGGCCGGCGTCATTCGCCGAGCGCCGTGCGGATTCTCGCCGCCGCGTACTGCGCGCCTTCGTCGAAGCTGCCGTTCGACCGGTACAGGCCGTGCGCGTCGCCGTGGCCGCCGAGCTGGCATGCGAAGTCGTCGGCGTTGCAGTAGCTGACGATCCTCCCCTGCACCGCGCGCAGGTCGTCCTTGCCGCGCGCGCCGAGGATGCCGTCGGTCGCGCGGTCGTAGCTGCCGGCGCCGTAGTCGGCGGAGCCGTCGAAGCGCGGGTCGCCGAACAGTTCGACGGCGGCGATGTCCGCGAGCGCATGTTCGCTCAGCCGCTGCCCGTCGTCCTTGTTGAAGCGCGCCTGCGGGTCGCTCAGCGCGTCGCCGACGACCATCGCGCCCTGCGAGTAGCCGAGCAGCACCGTCTTGACGCCGGGGCAGGTACGGGCCTGCGTGTTGAGCGTCTTGACGAGCATGTTGACGCCGCGCGCCCCGCTGCCGTTGCGCCATGACGCCGGATAGTCGAGCTCGTCGATCGCCGCGCGTCCGCCGATGGCCTCGTCGATCATCCGCGCGAGTTCGTGCAATGAATTGTTGCCGACAGGTTCGAGCGTGCCGCGCACGATGATGATCCGCACGTCCTTGTCCGCCGGGCACGACGTGTCCACGGCGCCGTCCCAGTGGTCGGGGCCGTTGAACAGCATGTCCCCGCCGGCATGCTCGTCGTCGCCGGAATCCTTGCCGGCGTCCGTCGTCGGCGACGGCGCGGCGGCGGATGTGCCCGGCGTCTCCGACGGCTGCGGCGACGGACCGTCCGATGAGCCGCATCCGGCGGCCGGGAACGTCAATGCGCAGACGAGCGCCGCCGCAACCGCCGCATATCCGATCCGCGCGCGCCGATGGCCGCGCCTGCGTTGCCCGTGCCGCATGCCCGTCCGCTCACACGCTCGCGGCGGCGACGATCCACAGCCGCGCCGGCGAATCCCAGGCGTTGCATTCCTCGCCGAAGCCGCGCGCGAGCGGCAGCGTCTGCCGCGGCGTCGCCCAGTCGTCGGCGTTGAGACGGCGTGCGCGCGCCATCGTCTGCGCCAATGGCCGTACATGCTTGAAGACGCCGTCGTAGACGAGACGTTCGGCCTGTTCGACGCGGTTGCGCAGCGCCCGCCACAGCCACGTCTCCTCCCATGCGCGCACCGGCAGTCCGCTGCCGTCGAGCGCGTGCAGCGTCGCCGAGACGAACAACGAGCGTTCCTTGGCGTTCCATGACATCGGCGCGCAGACGCGCAGCCCCACCCTCTGCGCCGTCTGTCCGATGCGGCACAGGTCGGCGTGCCGGTGCGTGAGCCCTTCGGCGTTCGCGATGCTCGTCAGATGCCAGCCCGAGCATTGCGGGCACGGATAGGCGCGGCACTCCCCGCGACCGTCGTTGGCCGATCCCCTGCAGGATGCGAGCGCGAGCAGCGCCTCGTCACGGGTGGGATAGCGCCGTTTGCCGCATCGTTTGCTGTAGCTGGAACGGTACAGCCGTGCCATCGCGATCACCACCTTCAATCACAATCATGCCGCCGGCATGGCACACGACGTGCTGCCTTCGATTACCGGCGTGTTGCCACCAATTATAGGAACGCGCCACCGGCGGTCAACCTCGCATCGCCGATGGGCGCACGACGTTCACCGAAGGCTCACAGACCCAGATGCCCCTCGCGTTCGGTCACGCTGGGTTCGACGTCGAGCGTAACCGTCGGGAACGCCATCGGGTCGTCGACGAACTTGCGGATGAGCCGCCATTGGCGTTTCGAGATGCCGATGCGCGAGTCGGGGCGCACGGCGAACACCGGGAACAGCGGACCCGCCGATTCGATGACCTGCTTCGCCCGCACCGTGCATTCCTCGTCGTCGATCCATATGATCGGCAGCGGCGTCATCGACTCGTCCTCGATCCCGATCCTGCGCACGACGGTGCGCAGCTTGCCGCCGCGCATGCCGGTGTAGGTGATCGGGTCGTACCATTGCGCGGTGCGCACGTCGCGGCCATCCCAACCGAGCGTCGCGTTGAGCGCGGCCGTGTACGGCTGCCATGTCGACAGCCAGACGAGTTCGATCGTGCCGTCGTGCGCGAGGGAGGCCATGTCCGCGGCGAGCTCACGCGACCAATGCACCGGGTAAGCGACGCCGTCGGCCGGCACGGCGGCCTCGCCGTCGAGGCGGAACGTGACGCCGTCGCCGCTCGCACGCACGGCGTCAGCGCCGGCGAAGGCGTTGAGCACGCCGTCGAAGTCGGTGTAGACGACGGCGCGCGGTCTTGTCACGTCCAGCGTTCTCGCTTCGTTCATATGGTCCCCCTATCGGTTTCACGCGGTGTTTCGCACGGCCGGCCCGTCGCGCCGCCCGTCGTCCGCACGACGTCGTTGAGCAGCCGCTGCACGCTCGCGATGCGTCGCGCGACGGCGGCGTCGATCGCCGGCATGACGGCGAGCACGGCGCGCGTCTTGTTCGCCCGCATCCGGCAGAAGCGCGCCACATCGGCGTCCTTCAGCGTGCCGTCGCGGCGTCTGCGGCGCATCTCCTCGAGTTCGCCGCGTCGGAAGCCGCCGCGCGCGAGCGCGTCGAAGGCTGCGTTTGCGCCGAGCGCGCGCACGTATTCGCCTTCGAGGTCGGGATACGACACCCACACGTGCTGCGCCGGCAGGTCGCCGACGCGCACGCCGTAGTCGTGCGCGATCGCGTCGGCCGCGTCGGCGTCGATGAGCTGCGTGAGCGGAACCCGGAAGCCGTGCTCGCCGAAGACGTGCCGCCATGCCGGCATCTCGCGGCAGCCGCCAGCCTCGAGGACGACGACGCCGTAGGTGTCGAGGTTGCGGCCGGTCACGTCGGCGCAGTGTTCGAGCAGCACGCGGTCGGTGATACCCTCGACGACGACGACATGCTCGGCGGTGAGCGGCTCGAGGCGGTCGCGCACCCACATGCGCAGCAGCAGCTTGTCGTCGTCGTCGAGGAAGTCGCGCTGCGGCTGCACGACGTCGTCGGTGCGCACGACGACGATCTCGTCGGGTTCGAATTCGCCGATGATGTCGGGCGCGTGCGTCGCGATGATCTTCTGGCTCGGGCCGCGCGCGAGCAGCCGCGCGAGGTTGCGTTGGCTCGTCGGGTGCAGATGCGTCTCGGGTTCGTCGATGCCGATGACGCCGGCGTCGTCGTCGAGCAGGTCGAAGAGGGCGACGACGAAGACTGCGCGCAGGCCTCCCGATTGCGCGCCGAGGTCGCGCTGGCCGTTGGGGCCGCGCAGCTGCAGGCGCACACGATCGAAGGGGTCGTCCTCGCGCGCGGTGGCGACGAACACGAGGTCGTCGCCGCGGTAGCATCCCGGCAGTGCGGCCGTCAGCTGACCGGCGATGCGCTCGCGCAGCGTCCGCAGCGTCCCGGAGCGCCGCAGCGCACCGTCGGCCGCATGTTCGGCCTGGACGAGCGCGCGGCGCTCGTCGCCGAGATCGAGCGTCGCGAACAGGCGGCGCAGCATCGGCATGTCGCCGGCGTGCAGGTCGGCGTCATCGGGCATCATCGTCCATCCGATCGCGGCGAGCTGCGCGGCCGTCAGCTCGGCGCCGCCGTCACCCGTCACGACGCGCCGATGGATGTCGAGCGTCTCGCCGTCGGCGCCGACATGCACGTCGAGGCGCAGCCGCACGGCGCCCGCCGCGTTCATGTCCGGGAAGACGGCGCGCTCGGCGCCGGTGAGCGTCACCTCGACGACGAAGGGCCGCGCCGGATCGCGCACGTCGGCGGCGGTGAGCGTCGCGTAGAGCCGTGCGCGCGGCGCGCCGAGCAGCAGGTCGATGCAGCGCAGGATCGACGATTTGCCGGATTCGTTCGTGCCGACGAGGACGAGATGGTCGCGCACTTCGACGTCGAGGTCGACCACACGGCTGTGGTTGCGGATCTTCAATGCGGACAGGCGCATCCGTCCTCCTTCGTCGGCGCCGCTGATGGTTCCACTGTAGCCGACTTGGCACGACGACGGGGGCGCCGCGGCACGATCGTCGTCGTGCCGCGGCGCCCCCGAGTATGTTCTTCGCAAAAAAGGGAAAGCCTTCGTCCGCCCGTGCGCCTCCGTTTCCGCCCTGTCGGGCTCTCGCGCCGCGCATGACGCGCGTCGCAGATCGTCGTGGACGTCGGCGTGCGCCACGTCCTTTGGCTCCCCCAGCATCGCAGCATCCGCGTTTCGCGACGTGAAACGCCGTATTACGGCCACGTTTCCGCCCGTCCGCGCGCCGACTTCGGCGGTTGCCGCAATCGTTGGAACGGCAGCGTTCCCAAGGCCGGCCGACGTGTGGGACGGCGATGCCGGCGCCCCCGCTTCCGTTCACCGTAGGTGGAACGCCGGCGACCCCGCGCGCGGCGCGGCAGATAATACGAAAGGATGCCCGCGCCCGCCGCGCGCGAGCGGATACAGGGATGGGAGCCGTGCATCGGCCTTTGGCGACGCACGGGCGACGCGGAAGTGGAAAGGACGATCGTTGGATCTTCTCGAAGCCATGCACAGGAGGCACGCGGTGCGTGCGTATACCGACGAGCCGATCGACGCAGGGACGTGCGACGATCTGCGCGCGCAGATCGTGCGGCTCAACGCCGAGGGCGGACTCGAGATGAGGCTCGTCGCCGACGAGCCGGACGCCTTCGGCAACGCGCTGCTGCATTACGGCGTGTTCCGTAACGTGCGCAACTATGTGGCGATCGCCGCCGACCAGACGAAGGACTGGGAGCGGCGATGCGGCTACTACGGGGCGCAGGTGCTGCTGCATGCCGTGCAGCTCGGGCTCGACACCTGCTGGGTCGGGCTGTCGTTCAGCAAGCATCAGGCGGCGAGGCATGCCGGCATCGGCGCCGACGGCAAGGTGCGCTTCGCGATCGCCGTCGGCCATGGCGTGACGCATGGCAGGCCGTCACGCTCGAAGACCTACGGGCAGGTCGCCTCGGTCGCGGGGGGCATCGCGGTGCCGACGTGGTTCGAACGTGGCGTCGAGGCGGCGCTGCTCGCGCCGAGCGCGCTCAATCAGCAGCGTTTCATGTTCCGGCTCGAGGCCGACGGGCGCACCGTCGCCGCCGATCCGGGCATCGGCCCGTACACGAAAACCGATTTGGGCATCGCGCAGTACTTCTTCGAGGTCGGCGCGGGGCCGCATGAGCCCTTCGCCTGGCGCTGAGCGGCGTCAGCCTTCGGCGCCCGCGCCCTGCGGGTCACGCTGCGTGTGTTCGGCGACGTAGGCGAGGAACTCCGGCGTCTTCGACCAGTACTTCACTCCCCAGTTCTCGAAGTCCCACGTGTCCTTGTAGGGCTTGCATTCGAAGTCGATGTAGTGGACGACGCCGTCCTCGACGACGAAGTTCGTCGGGAAGTAGTTGATGTTGAGACGCTTCGCGGCCAGCCGCTTGGCGAGCCGGCGGATCTGCTCGAGATAGTCGTCCTGCATCTGGTCGGCGAGGACGAGCTCGTAGATCGTGGGCCCGTCGACGTACTCCTTGAGGATGCGGTCGTGGTCGAGGTCGATGTCGAGCATCGCCGGCAGCTTGACGCCCAGTTCGCGCAGCTTGCGGTAGTCGCGGATCTCGGCCTGCATCTTGTCGGCGTACTGGTAGTAGTCGTACGGCCCGTAGTGGATCTGCTTGAGCACGTAGAGCACCGGCGGATGCGTCTGCGAGCGCACGAGGAACGAATAGCCGCCATTGCCTTTGCCAAGCAGCCGGAGCACGTCATACGGGGTCCCGTTGACGGTCAGCGTTTTGCACTTTCCCATAACGCAAAGCGTATCATGCGCCTGTGTTACGACCTGTTGGCCGGCGTCGACCGACGGACGGATCCGGACAGGGATCCGCGGCCTTCTGCGTGCAGTCTCCGACGTCGCGCGGACATCCTCGATTCCGTGCGCGACGACGTCCGCGATCGCCCTGCCGACTACTGCAGCGGCCGCATCGCGGCGGCGGTCCCGATGGCCGACGCGGCCGCCGTAAGATTGTCGGCGCCGCCGCTCAGCTGCCGCGAGCGGAGCACGAGCAGCGCCGCGACGACGATCGCCGCGACGAGCATGACGATGACCATGCGTCGCAGATGCGCGCGCTCCTCGTCGACGGGCGTGCCGCACACCGGGCACACCTTCGCCTGTTCGTTGAGTTCGCTGCCGCAACGTGTACAGCGCCGCATGGCGTCCAC
The DNA here is from genome assembly GCF_000741135.1 of Bifidobacterium choerinum. Lineage (GTDB taxonomy): Bacteria > Actinomycetota > Actinomycetes > Actinomycetales > Bifidobacteriaceae > Bifidobacterium > Bifidobacterium choerinum. The sequence continues at coordinate 250,007 of NZ_JGYU01000001.1, forward strand.
CTTCCGTCCCTTGACGACTCCGGACCCGAATGAGGATCCCGTTGGCCACTGCCCATCCTAGGCGCATCCCGACGCCCCGTCACACCGGCACGCCCGAAGCGTAGGCCGGACGACGCCCATATCCGCGACCGTATTGCGACGATGCCCGCGACCACGCGATCGTGCCGGAGGTCGGTACCAGGTTGGCACCGGGTCGTTACTGCGTCATTACCGAGAACGAAAGAAGCCTTGGAATCGTCGCAATTCCAAGGCTTCCTGTTGGTACCCCCTGAGAGAGTCGAACTCTCGTTGTCAGATTGAAAGTCTGGTGTCCTAACCGTTAGACGAAGGGGGCTTTCGACAACTCAATTGATAATACACGAATCGCGATATCGCGCAAGCATCGGCGTGTCGCATCGTACGACAGCCGGAAACGCGGCGCGCGACAACCGACGACGCGACGCGCGGCAGTCGCAGACACGTCATGCGACGACGGAAAACACGGTATGGGCGGCCGTCGCACGACGCCGGCGCGGCCGCCCATGCACGACGGCCTCCGCGGCCGCTCAGACCCTGCGGTATGCGAAGTCGTGGATGACGCGGCCGGCGTCGAGACCCTTGCGTTCGAAGTTCGTCAGCACGCGGCCGTCGAAGCGCTCCGATTCGACGAAGTCGGCGTGCGGCAACGCCGCCGCCTCCTGCGCGTTGCCCTTGCCGACGTGCTCGGTCGGCAGGCTCACCATCAGGGCGCCGACGTTCTCGAAGTCGTCGCGCGCGTCCATGACCTCGTGCACATGCAGCGCGTAGTCCTCGATGTCGGTCGCGATGCGCCACACGCCGCCCCCGCCGAGCGCGTCGTGCACGTGCGCGGCGAGCTCGGGCTGCACGATCCTGCGCTTATGGTGCCGCATCTTCGGCCACGGGTCGGGGAAGAAGGTCCACACCTCGTCGACGACGCCGGGCTCGGCGACGGCGAACAGCTCCGGCGCGTTGATCTGCGCGATCCGCAGATTGTCCAGGTCGTGCTTGGCGGCGAGCAGCACCGTGTGCGCGACGCCCGGATCGTAGACCTCGAGCGCGAGGAAGTTGCGTTCGGGATGCGCGGCGGCCGCGGCGACGACATTCTCGCCCTGCCCGCTGCCGATCTCGACGGTGAGCGGCGCGTCGGCGTCCCAATGCCCGCGGATGTAGTCGGCGTCGAAGCGGAAGCCCTCCGCGGGATCGAGCCTGCTCTCCTCGGCGATGTCGTCGAGGACGTAGCGGGCCGCATGGTTGTCCATCGCGCGCTGCAGCCGCGCGTCGAGGCGCGCCGAGCGGCGCACGAAGGAGAGCACCTTCCTGCCGTGGAGCAGATTGGCGGCGTCCGGCGCGTCGCCGGCGGCCGCGTTGTCGATGCCATCGATGTTCTGCTGAGCCATACCCCACAGTGTATGCGGCGACCTGTATCGCCCCGCCCGCGCGCCGCGAAACCGCGATCGGCGACGTCAGGCCGCGTCATAGACTGGGAACGGCCGCGCGCCGCGCCGCGTCGATCGGCGACGCATATGCGGCAACGTCGCGGCGCAACACACCGACGTCGCCAGTTTTGTGCGATAGTGTTCGGGTGATACACTGTAATCGAACATAAACGAACATTGCGGCAAAAAAGATACCAGCATCGTGATGTTCGACCCGTCAAAGGAAGGCTCAACATGACTGTTCTTGTCACTGGCGGCTGCGGCTATATCGGCGCGCACGTCGTCCATGCGCTGCACGAGGCCGGAGAGGAGGTCGTCGTCGTCGACGACCTCAGCTACGGCAAGCCGACCCGCATCGGCGGCGCCCGTCTCTACGGCATGGACATCGCCGCCCCGGGCGCCGGCGAGCGCCTCGCCGAGATCATGAAGGCCGAGGACATCGACGCCGTCATCCACTTCGCCGCGCGCAAGCAGGTCGGCGAATCGGTCGAGAAGCCGCTGTGGTACTACCAGCAGAACATCAACGGCATGCTCAATGTGCTCGAGGGCATGAAGGAGGCGGGCGTCAAGAAGCTCGTCTTCTCCTCCTCGGCCGCCACCTACGGCGAGCCACCGGTCGACGTCGTGCCCGAGGACGTCGAACCGATGATCCCGATCAACCCCTACGGCCAGACGAAGCTCTTCGGCGAGTGGATGGCGCGCGCCTGCGAGCAGCCCTACGGCATCCGCTTCTGCGGCCTGCGCTACTTCAACGTGGCCGGCTGCGGCCCCGTCGAGCTCGAGGATCCGGCGATCCTCAACCTCATCCCGATGCTGTTCGACCGTCTCAAGCAGGGCAAGGCGCCGGCGATCTTCGGCGACGACTATCCGACGCCGGACGGCACCTGCATCCGCGACTACATCCACGTCTCCGACCTCGCCGACGCGCATCTCGCCGCGCTCAAGTACCTCGACCGCGACGAACGCAAGTACGACGTCTTCAACGTCGGCACCGGCGAGGGCACGTCGGTGCGCCAGATCGTCGACGAGGTGAAGAAGGTCACCGGCCTGCCGTTCAAGGAGACCGTCATGGCTCGCCGCGCCGGCGACCCGCCGCAGTTGATCGGCTCCCCGAAGCGCATCAACGAGGAGATGGGCTGGCATGCGCGCTACGACGTCGACGACATCGTCGAGTCCGCGTGGAACGCATGGCAGGCGAATCCGGAGCACCACATCGACGTCGAGACCTGGAAGCAGCAGGACGTCTGATCGCACCCCCGTCCGTTCCGGCCTCGTCGTCGGGACGGACGGACACGGCACGGATACGACAGGGGCGACGCACGAATCCTCGTGCGTCGCCCCTGTCGTCGTCTTGGTATGCCGGCGGAGGGCAGCTCAGCGCTGCCCGTTGTCGAGCTGCTGCCCGACGTAGTCGGCGATGTACGGCGCGACCTCCTCGATCTGGTCGATCGCCGTCTCGAACTCGTGCATGCCGCCGTACCACGGGTCGACGAGGTCGATCTCGCCCTCGTGTCCCGGCTGCGGGTCGGGCAGCGACGGATCGAAGCTGCGGTACATGTGCACCTCGCTGCGCTTGCTCAGTGGCAGCATGTGCATCAGCGCGTTCATATGGGAGGCGGTCATCGGCAGGAACAGGTCGGTGTCCTCGATCTCCTGGCGCGTGATGCGGTGCGCGAAATGCTGCGCCGGGATCTCGTAGCCGTGCTCCCTGAGCACCTTGACGGCGCGGCGGTCGATCGGGTTGCCGTATTCCTCGTCGCTGACGCCGCTCGATTCGACGCGGACGCGGTCGGCGAGGCCGCGCTTGGCGAACTCATGACGGAGGATGATCTCCCCCATCGGCGAACGGCAGATATTGCCGGTGCACACGGTCATGACGGTGTATGGCTTCGTCTCTTTCCTCTTCACGTTCATCCCTCACATGGGCCGCATCGGCGGCCGCGGTCATTTCATTCGGTCGGTGTTTCCTCGTTCGCACGCCGATTCTCGAGCGTCAGGTAGCGGTATCCGCGAATGGTTCCGTCGGCATGCTCCGGACGCGTCCAGTCGGTGCGTTCGACGACGTGCCAGTCCCCGGAACGCAGCGCCTTGTCCACGTCGGGGGCGTAGGTGTCCGCGTCCACGTCGGCGTCGATCTGCGTCAGATAGATCTTCGATGCGATCGGCAGCATCTGCTCGAAGAGCTGCGCGCCGCCGATGACCCAGATCTCGCTGCGGTCGAGTCCGTCATCGGGAATCGCCTCCTGACGAGCCAGATCGAGCGCCTCCTCGACGTCGCACACGACGGTCGCGCCCGGCGCGCGGAATCCGCGGTCATGCGTGAGCACGATGTTGTCGCGGTTCGGCAGCGGACGGAACTTCGGGTTGAGCGCCTCCCAGGTCTTGCGCCCCATGATGACGGGATGCGAGACGGTGAGCGCCTTGAAACGGCGGAGATCCTCGGGAAGACGCCACGGCATCGTCCCTTCGAATCCGATGGCGCCCGAACGACCGTCCTTGTCGTTCGCCTGCGCCCAAATCAGGTTGATCGAGAAGGTCTTGGCGTAGTCGTCGCCCCAGTCGTCCTCGAACTCATCCTCGGTAGGCCCGGCAAGACCGGGCACGGGTTCGTGATAGCCACTGCGGCTACTGTCATGCTCCATTTCGTCTCCTTGAACGTAAGTAACCGGGTCACCAGTCTATGCAATCCCGGCGACGCTCGGCCCTGCGGCGGCGCGGACGCTCAGACGGCGATCGGCGCCTTGATCGTCGGATGGTATCGGTAGTCGACGATCGTGAAATCGTCGTAGTCGTAGTCGAACAGCGAATCGGCCTTGCGGATCTCGAGACGCGGATACGGGTACGGCTCGCGCGACAGCTGCTCGAGCACCTGATCGACGTGGTTGTCGTAGATATGGCAGTCGCCGCCGGTCCAGACGAACTCGCCGGGCTCGAGCCCCGTCTGCTGCGCCATCATCATCGTCAGCAGCGAATAGCTCGCGATGTTGAACGGGACGCCGAGGAACATGTCGCACGAACGCTGGTACAGCTGGCAGCTGAGACGGCCGTCGGCGACGTAGAACTGAAACAGCGCATGGCACGGCGGCAGCGCCATATGCTCGACCTCGGCCGGATTCCACGCGCTGACGACCATGCGACGCGAGTAGGGGTCGTTGCGGATCAGGTTGAGCACGTTCGAGATCTGGTCGATCGTGCGGTTCGGGTCCTCGGGCGTCGGCGCCGGCCAGCTGCGCCACTGCACGCCGTAGACCGGGCCGAGGTCGCCGTTCTCGTCGGCCCACTCGTCCCAGATGTGCACGTTGTGCTCCTGCAGCCAGCGCACGTTGCCCGACCCCTTGAGGAACCACAGCAGCTCGTAGGCGATGCCCTTGAAGAACACGCGCTTCGTCGTCAGCAACGGGAAGCCCTTCGCCAGATCGAAGCGCATCTGCTGGCCGAACAGGGAGATCGTGCCGGTGCCGGTGCGGTCGTTCTTGAGGTTACCCTCCATCAGGATCTTGCGCAGCAGATCCTCGTACGGCATCGGGATGTCGGTGTGCGGACGCGACGGCACGTCCTGTTCTCGGATTCGCTGAAGATCTTGATGAGTCAATGGCATGGTTGGCTATCGTAACCGCAGCAGCTGACCGAGGCCGTATAACACCGCCGTGAGACCAAATGGGATGCGGAATGCGCCGGCGTGGCGACACGGCGGGGCATGGACGCGCCTAGAATGTGCTTGACCAAGACCAGCGGAAACATCCGCGGAAACGGAAAAGAGGGCATATGAGCAAGCGACTGTGGGTCGAGAAGAACAAGGACGGTTCGTGGGACGCGTTCAGCGACGACGGCGCCCACATCAAGTTCGGTCATGACCGCGGCCAGTTCTCGCCGGGCGACCTGATGAAGATCGCGCTCGCCGGCTGCGCGGCGCTGTCGAGCGAGTTCGCGATCGAGCATGCGCTCGGCGAGGGACACGGCGCGAAGGTCGTCGTCGACGGCACCTACGACGCCGACAACGACTCCTACATCAATTTCAACGAGCAGGTCATGATCGACGCGACCGACGCCTCGCTGAGCGAGGAGGACGTCGACAAGCTCAAGAAGCGCGTCAAGGCGCACATCGAGAAGGGCTGCACCGTCATGCACACCTACGAGCAGGAGACGCCGGTGCGCATGGACATCGAAGTGCGCCGCTGAGCGCACACGCGGACGACGCGACGTCGTCCGCGGCAATTCGGACAACAGGGCGGCCGCCGCACCCGCGAGGTGCGGCGGCCGCCCTGTTGCTCTCGTGCGAGAGGGAATCGGTCAGTCGTCGTTCCCGTCGCCGAGATAGTCGGCGGCCTTCGGATCGATCTTGATCTCGATCTGGCGTTCGACGTCCTCGTCGGCGCGGTCGACAGGCACTTCGGTGACGAGTTCGTCGAGCGTGACGGTGGCGGTCGGCTCGCCTTCCTTCTCGGCGCGCTGCGCCTCGGCCTCGACGAACTTGCGCGGCACGACGAGCACCGGGGACACTGAATGCTGCAGCAGGCCCTGGCTCGTCGAATTGAACAGCAGGCCGGTGAAGCCGCCGCGGCCGCACGAGCCGACGACGACGACGTCATGGTCGCGGCTCGCCTTCGTCAGCGTCTCGACGGCGTTGCCGGCGACGATGTTCTTGCGCACGTTGAGTCCCGGGTACTCCGCGAGGATCGGCTTGAGCCGTGTGTCGAGCTCGTCCTCGAACTTGCCACGAACCTCGTCGTCGGCGAGGTTCGTGTTCGACGGCACGACGGTGATCACGTCGAGCTGCGCGCCCCACGAATGCGCGAACTGCGCGGCGAGCTCGAGCGCGCGGATGCCCCACTTCGTGTCGTCGGAGCCGACGGCGACCTTCGTGATGACGTTGTTGAGATGCATCAGGTTGCCCTTGTCGTCGGTGTACGGGACGACGACGATCGGGCAGTACGCGTATGCCGGCAGGCTCGAGCTCGTCGTGCCGAGCAGGCGTTCGGCGAGGCCTCCCTTGCCGCGGTTGCCGATGACGATGAGGTTGTAGTTGCGCGACAGCTCGACGAAGACCGACGACGGGTCGCCGGTCACGATGAGCGTCTGCGCGTCGACGCCCTGCTCGTCGGCGATCGCCTTTGCCTTCGACAGGATCTCCTGCGCGTCGTTGTGCGCGGCGTTGTCGTCCCCCATCGCCGTGTACGTCGCGTCGAAGGAGACGGCGGCGTAGCTCGGCAGCGAATACGCGCACACGATCTGCAGGCTCAGCCCGACGTGCTTCGCGTAGTTGGCGGCCCACCACGTCGCCTTGTAGCTCGCGTGCGATCCGTCGACGCCCACCAGAATCGTGTTGTCGTTCACCATCAGGGACCTCCTTGCCCAGCGCAACCTTCTCTTCGGTTGGTTTCTACGTTCAAGAATACCGTGGATTTCCTTCGGCACCTACCTTACCAGCCGAAAAGCCGCCCAAAGTTACGCCGGCGACGCTCTCGGGGCCGCCCGAGGCGCCCCGTTTCATCGGCCCCGTCGACGAACCGACCCACAGCGTCCCGACCCGTCGACACCCTCGACGAAACCACCCACAAAATGGCCCGTCTCCGTCCCGAACCGTCGGTGCAATCGACGAACCCATCCGCGAATCAGCCCGTTTCCGGGCCGTTCCATCGGCCCCGTCGACGAACCCACCCACAGCATCCCAATCCGTCGACGCCCTCGACGAACCCATCCGCGAATCAGCCTGTTTCCGGGCCGTTCCATCGGCCCCGTCGACGAACCCACCCACAGCGTCCCAATCCGTCGACGCCCTCGACGACCCCACCCGCAAAACGGCCCCGTTTTCGTCCCAACCCATCGGTCCCGTCGA
>NZ_JGYU01000002.1 GCF_000741135.1 Bifidobacterium choerinum
GGACCGCTGATCGGTCATGCGGCCGGTACGGGAATATCGACCCGTTCATCCATTCGACTACGCCTGTCGGCCTCGCCTTAGGACCCGACTCACCCAGGGACGACGAACGTGGCCCTGGAACCCTTGGTCATCCAGCGGCAGGGATCCTCACCCTGCTCTCGCTACTCATGTCTGCATTCTCACTCCCCTGAAGTCCACCACACGGTTCCCCGGCGGCTTCGACCCTCAAGGGACGCTCTCCTACCACGCCAGACAAGCTGGCGTCCGCGTCTTCGGTGGCGTGCTTGAGCCCCGCTACATTGTCGGCGCGGAACCACTAGACCAGTGAGCTGTTACGCACTCTTTCAAGGATGGCTGCTTCTGAGCCAACCTCCTGGCTGTCTATGCGACTCCACATCCTTTCCCACTTAGCACGCGCTTGGGGACCTTAGACGACGGTCTGGGCTGTCTCCCTCTCGACGACGGAGCTTATCCCCCGCCGACTCACCGCCGGCATACACGCGACAGGTATTCGGAGTTTGGTTGCTGTTGGTACCCGGTACGGGCCCGCAAGCATCCAGTAGCTCTACCCCCTGCGCGCAATCAACCGACGCTGCACCTAAATGCATTTCGGAGAGAACCAGCTATCACGGAATTTGATTGGCCTTTCACCCCTAACCCCAGGTCATCCCCTCAGTTTTCAACCTAAGTGGGTGCGGTCCTCCACGCGGTCTTACCCACGCTTCAACCTGCCCAGGGCTAGATCATCCCGCTTCGGGTCCAGGACACGCGACTGAAAAAACGCCTTTTCAGACTCGCTTTCGCTACGCATACGCCACACGGCTTATGCTCGCCACATGCCACTGACTCGCAGACTCATTTTTCGATAGGCACGCCGTCACCCGGACGAATCCAGGCTCCGACGGTTCGTAGGCGCACGGTTTCAGGAACTCTTTCACTCCCCTCCCGGGGTGCTTTTCACCTTTCCCTCACGGTACTCGTCCACTATCGGTCAGACAGCTATACTCAGGCTTACCCAACGGTCTGGGCGGATTCACACGGGATTCCACGAGGCCCGCGCTACTCGGGAGACGCGATCGCCAGACCATGCGCGTTCGGCTACGGGGCCATCACCCTCTACGGCCCGGTATCCAACCCGGTTCGCCTCACACACGGTTTTATCACTGACGCCCGGCACGTCGGCACCGGGACACACGCTCCCACGACACCGAAGCCGCAACCCCCGACGGGTATCACACGACCACGGTTTAGCCATCATCCGCTTTCGCTCGCCACTACTCACGGAGTATCCTCTCCTGCAGGTACTGAGATGTTTCACTTCCCTGCGTACCCCCCGCACAACATGCGGTGCCAGCCCATGACGGCTGGCGGGTTGCCCCATTCGGAAACCCTCGGATCAAAGCCATGTCGGCGGCTCCCCGAGGACTATCGCGGCCCCACGCGTCCTTCATCGGTACTGTCTGCCAAGGCATCCACCACTGCGCCCTTCACAACAACCCGACCACCAGCCCCAACAGGGACCCATGGGCGGCCATCGCGAACACACAACGAAAAACACAAAACTGTGTCCAACTGGAACACTCGACTATCAGATCATCACACACATCAACCACACCCCACAACAGGGCATGGCCGACACGAAACAAACGAACGAACACACACACCCCACAACAGGGATGCGTCCAGGCCGCACCAGCCACAACGGACCGATGCGCCTCGGTTCATTCACAGTACGAACACCAACCACACCCAAACGGATGCGGCCGTTGCTCGCGTCCACTCTCCAGTTCTCAAACCACCACCACACCACAAGCCCGCACGACACGACGAACACGCCGCACCGGACCCATGGGCGCGGAACACCCACCCCACACAAGGGGCGTGGCGGTCCGGGGACCCAACAGCATGCACCGCACCACCACCGACCCACAGGGCCGGCAACAGATCCTTGATCTCTTCCACACCAGCAGGGACGACCCCCACCCCCACAAGGGCGGGAAACACATCGTCCCGAAACGGACGCCACACGGGCGCCCCACAGAACTCCGTAGAAAGGAGGTGATCCAGCCGCACCTTCCGGTACGGCTACCTTGTTACGACTTAGTCCCAATCACGAGCCTCACCTTAGACGGCTCCCCCCGCGAAAAACGGTTGGGCCACCGGCTTCGGGTGCTGCCCACTTTCATGACTTGACGGGCGGTGTGTACAAGGCCCGGGAACGCATTCACCGCGGCGTTGCTGATCCGCGATTACTAGCGACTCCGCCTTCACGCAGTCGAGTTGCAGACTGCGATCCGAACTGAGACCGGTTTTCAGCGATCCGCCCCATGTCACCATGTCGCATCGCGTTGTACCGGCCATTGTAGCATGCGTGAAGCCCTGGACGTAAGGGGCATGATGATCTGACGTCATCCCCACCTTCCTCCGAGTTGACCCCGGCGGTCCCGCATGAGTTCCCGGCATAACCCGCTGGCAACATGCGGCGAGGGTTGCGCTCGTTGCGGGACTTAACCCAACATCTCACGACACGAGCTGACGACGACCATGCACCACCTGTGAACCCGCCCCGAAGGGAAACCCCGTTTCCGGGATCGTCAGGCACATGTCAAGCCCAGGTAAGGTTCTTCGCGTTGCATCGAATTAATCCGCATGCTCCGCCGCTTGTGCGGGCCCCCGTCAATTTCTTTGAGTTTTAGCCTTGCGGCCGTACTCCCCAGGCGGGATGCTTAACGCGTTAGCTCCGACACGGAACCCGTGGAAAGGGCCCCACATCCAGCATCCACCGTTTACGGCGTGGACTACCAGGGTATCTAATCCTGTTCGCTCCCCACGCTTTCGCTCCTCAGCGTCAGTAACGGCCCAGAGACCTGCCTTCGCCATTGGTGTTCTTCCCGATATCTACACATTCCACCGTTACACCGGGAATTCCAGTCTCCCCTACCGCACTCAAGCCCGCCCGTACCCGGCGCGGATCCACCGTTAAGCGATGGACTTTCACACCGGACGCGACGAACCGCCTACGAGCCCTTTACGCCCAATAAATCCGGATAACGCTTGCACCCTACGTATTACCGCGGCTGCTGGCACGTAGTTAGCCGGTGCTTATTCGAACAATCCACTCAACGGGCCCGAAGACCCGCCTTGCCCTTGAACAAAAGCGGTTTACAACCCGAAGGCCTCCATCCCGCACGCGGCGTCGCTGCATCAGGCTTGCGCCCATTGTGCAATATTCCCCACTGCTGCCTCCCGTAGGAGTCTGGGCCGTATCTCAGTCCCAATGTGGCCGGTCACCCTCTCAGGCCGGCTACCCGTCAACGCCTTGGTGGGCCGTCACCCCGCCAACAAGCTGATAGGACGCGACCCCATCCCATGCCGCAAAAGCATTTCCCACACCCCCATGCGAAGGTGCGGAGCATCCGGCATTACCACCCGTTTCCAGGAGCTATTCCGGTGCATGGGGCAGGTTGGTCACGCATTACTCACCCGTTCGCCACTCTCACCAGCCAAGCAAAGCCCGGCCGGATCCCGTTCGACTTGCATGTGTTAAGCACGCCGCCAGCGTTCATCCTGAGCCAGAATCGAACCCTCCACAAAAAACCTTCATGAAGAGCCAAACGGCCCCAAAAGAAAAAGACGGACCATCCAATAAGGAAGGACGGTCACACAAAAACCCCGACACCCATCAAACCCCCTCGGGTACCACACGGGCGGGCATCGGACTGGCAATCAAAGACCACCACACAACCAACAAAGGCCATGTGATGAAGTAGTACAGTACACACTATTGAGTTCTCAAACCACCACACACGGCCGACGAACCCCTCCGGACCCAGTCCAGAAGCTCACCAACCGGCAGCAAGATGAATAACTTACACGAACCCCAACCAAAACGCAAACCCACCCCACACCAACCACCCCAAAACCCTTGCAAACACACACAACCAACGGCGTGTCGAAAACACCCCAAAACCACCCCACACCACACCCAACCACACCCACAACACCACCACCAACCAACCAAAAACACCCACCACCCGGCGTGTCGAAAACACCAACCACCGATAAATGACCTCCATCGATCAGCATCGCCATGACGACCCGGCATCAATGCGCTGCCGGCCGCATATACGCGCATCACCTATCCGTGCGGATTTTGTGACGAAGACACACGAATGATCGATGCCATGCAGCCGTCGATTATCATTGTCCGCTGGTGCGTTTCCGCCGCTGTTCATGCAGGCGGACGCCCAACGCCATCTCCGGCGAGACGGGGGACGGCTGTTCGCATTGTCCGGTGCATCGCACTGTAGTCAGGCCGCAGCTTCGCGATGCCTGTACGAAAAGAGATGCATGTCCACCTCGAAATCCACGGCCTGCCAGTCCATGCGCGACGATCAGACCGACATCAACGCCAACGCTGCCGCCGTCACGGTGACGCCGCGGCGACGCATGCTCATCCTCATCAACATCATCCTGTGCTGCATCGCATCGTCGCTGCTGTCGACGGCGCTGAGCACGGCGCTGCCGCCGATTATCAGCGAATTCGGCATCGCGGTGGGCACCGGCCAATGGATCACGAGCATCTACTCACTCGTCATGGCCGTCATGATCCCGATGACCGCGTTCCTCGCGAAGCGCGTCCCGACGAAACCGTTCTACATCGGCGTCATCGGCGTCTTCCTGTTCGGCACGACGCTGTGCATGTGCGCGCCGAACATCCAGACGCTGCTGCTCGGCCGCGCGCTGCAGGCCATCGGCGGCGGCGCGATCACGACGGTCGGCCAGATCGTACTGTTCACGATCTTCCCGATTGCACAGCGCGGCACGATCATGGGCTGGTACGGCCTCGCGCTGAGCGCTGCGCCGGTCGTCGCGCCGACATTGGGCGGCATCCTTGCCGACACGACCGGCTGGCGTTCGATCTTCGCGCTCACCGGCGCGGGCATGCTGCTGGCGCTCGTCTTCGCCGCGGCCGTCTTCGCGAACGTGCTGCCGACGAGCCGCATCCGCCTCGATATGCCGTCGTTCCTGCTGACGGCGATCGCGTTCGGCGGCGTCACCTACGGCATCGGCACGCTCACCGGCGGCTTCGACCGCGTCGGATGCGCGGCGCTCGTGCTCGGCGTCATCGGCGCCGTGCTCTTCGTACGCCGGCAGCTGCGCCTTGAGACGCCGTTCCTCGATGTGCATGTATTCCAAAGCTACCGCTTCCGCATCGGCGTCATCGCCGCCTGCCTGCTGTATCTGGTGATGATCGGACCGATGACGACGATTCCGCTGGCAGTGCAGGACGGCATGGGCTTCGTAGCGACCGTCTCCGGGCTCATGCTGCTGCCGGGATCGCTCTGCAGCATCGTCATGAATCCGATCGGCGGCGCATTGTTCGACCGCATCGGTGCGCGCCGCATCGCCATCGTCGGCTCCGCGCTCACGTTGGCGTCGATGGTCGCGCTCGTGTTCATGCAGTCGACGACGTCGCTCGCCATGTTCGCGGGCATCAACGCCGTGCGCACGATCGGCATCTCGCTCGTGCTGATGCCGCTGCTCACCTGGTCGGTCAGCGAACTCGACGAATCGAAGACGGCGGACGGCACGTCGCTGTTCAACGCGATGGCGCAGATGATGGGCGCCGTAAGCACCGCCGTATTCGCGGGCATCATGGGCAACCGCGGCATGACCGGATTCAATCTGTCGAGCGCGTTCGGCGCACTGTGCGCACTCGTGTTGCTCATCGTCGCCGTCGTCTTCATCAGGAATCGCCGCGCCGACGCCGCAGCGACGGCGGACGAGATCAGCGACGACGCCATCGACGCCGCGCAGCCGGTCGAACAGCTCGAAGTCGCCTCCTGATACGTCGATCGGCGGTCGTACAGGGCGACCACAGCGCAGCGGGGAGGTGCGCGCGGCCTATGCGAAGCCGCGCGCACCTCCCCGCTGCGCATAGACGGCGCCCGGAACGCCGTCGTTCATGGTAAGCCTGTAGACGACGGCGACGGACGCGCGGCGCATGCGGCGGCCGTCGGCAGCTGACACAGGAACAGGAGCGCGACATGGCGAAGAAGAAGATCATGGTGTTCACCGGAGCGGGCATCTCCACATCGGCGGGAATCCCCGATTTCCGAGGCCCCGACGGCGTGTGGACGAAGCATCCCGACCAGATGCAGGTGTACGACATCGACGCCTTCCTCAGCGACAAGGAGGCGCGCGAATACTCGTGGCGGTGGCAGAAGGAATCGCCGGTATGGAACGCGAAACCCGGCGCGGCGCACTATGCGCTCGTCGACCTCGAAAAAGCGGGACTGCTCAGCCTTATCGCGACGCAGAACTTCGACGCGCTGCATGAGAAGGCCGGCAACAGCCCGGACAAGATCGTGAATCTGCACGGCACGATCGGCACATCGCACTGCCTCAAATGCCATGCGCGCTACGACACGGCGGACATCATGGCGCGGCTCGACGAGGAGCCGGATCCGCACTGCCACCGCAGGCTGCCATACAGCGGCAACATGCCCTGCAACGGACTGCTGAAGACGGACGTCGTCTACTTCGGCGAGATGCTGCCGGAAGGCGCGATGGAACGATCGATCCGCGCCGCACAGCAGGCGGATGAACTGTGGGTCGTCGGCTCGACGCTTGAAGTCTTCCCGGCGGCGAGCATCGTGCCGGCGGCCGCGCAGGCGGGCACGCCGATCACGATCATGAACATGGGACGCACGCAGTACGATTCGCTCGCCGACCGTCTCATCCACGACGACATCGCCGTCGCATTGCCGAAGCTCGTCGAGGAGACGATCGCCGCAAATCAGCAGTGAGCGCATCTGCGCATCCGCACATGCGTCGTCGGCGATGACGATGTCATCGGCGCGCCTGCGCACAGACCGCGCATCGCGCCGCGCGCGACTCACTGACGGCTGCGGCGCCGCTTGAGCTGCGCGTTCATACGGCGGACATCGGAGCGGAACACGACGCCGCAGATTGCCGAGATGATCGCCGTGAACACGAGAATGAACACGACGACGCTGACGACCGCCCACAGGCCGTATTGACGCGGGATCCAGCCGATCCACCAGGCGATCAGCATGTAGACGACGGTGCCCGGTGCAAGCGCGATGAGCATCTGCGCCCATTTCGCGAGGCGGTCGCTGAGCCAGACGACGGCCGGCGCGCCGTATGCGACGCCTATGACGAGCATCGCGACGAATTGCTTGACGAGCAGCGCGCCGGTCTCGCCGCCGATGATGAGCCCCGTGATCGCCGCGAAGGTCATCGCGATGAATGCGGCGATGCCGATGCCGACCGCTGTGTACTTCGCCATCGCCTTGCCGACGACGGCGGTGTTCGTGCCGTTATTGGTGCTGTTGTTCGTGGTCGTGGTCATGTCAGCCTCCTTCAGACTGCGTTTGCCGCTGCGGTCACTACGACTGCCATCGTTTGTTTCACGCATCCTCACATGCCGAGCGCAGTCTTGAATGCGCCGACGTAGCGTCGCGAGATCCATTCGACGGTGCCGTCGGACATCCGCACGCCGTATGCGCCGCCGAAGCCGGGCTCGATGCGGTCGATCTTGTTGAGATTGACGATCGCGGATTTGCTGATGCGCACGAAGTCGGCGCCCAGCTGCCGTTCGAGTTCGTAGAGACGGCTGTTCGTCCGCAACGCGCCTTTCGCCGTCACGAGCTGCACGGCGCCGTTGTCCGCACGCGCGACGTAGACGTCCGCGATCGGCACGACGACGGCGCCGCCGCCGCGCCTGCCGACAATGGCGCCACGCAGGCCGCCGTCATGTTCGACGATCGTGGCGTCGTCGCCGATCGAGGCGAGCAGTCGCACCGCCTCGTCGAGCGCGTCGCTCGGCATGCGCGCCGTGACACGCGCCTCCTCGTGCGCGACGGTCGGATTCATCGACAACTCGACTCGCATGGCTTCGTTCCTCCTCGGTATCCGTTCGGATGCGTTACCGCCACCGTACCCGCGGCGCGCATCGGAAACTCCGGCGTTCCGGCAAGCGGTAGGTTTCACGCGACAAGCGGCGGCGAATCGGCGATGGCCGACGATGACGAAGGGCCGGATGCGGGAGAAAATCCCCGCATCCGGCCCTTCGTCGGCAATGCAATCGGTTGCCCGCATCACGGATGTTGCACGTGGAACACCGTGTGGAACATCAGCGTGGGACGTCGCCTGCCGCGCTCAGTAGATGCGCTTCGGCGTGTAGCCGGCGTCGCGCATCATCTGCATCACCTGCTCGATGTGCTCCGGCCCGTTCGTCTCGACGGTGACGCCAAGCGCGACCGAATTCGTGTAGTGGCCGTTCGCCTTGAACTGGTCGTGGTCGAGCGCGATGACGTTCGCGCGCGCCTTCGCGAGAATCGTCGCGACCTTGACGAGCTGTCCCGGCGTATCCGGCAGTTCGACTTCGAAGTTCATGATGCGGCCGCGCGCGATCATGCCCTTCTGGATGACGGCGCCGATCGTGACGGTGTCGATGTTGCCGCCGGACATGATCGGGACGACGACATGCTCGCCTTCCGCCTCGGCGAACTTGCGCGAACGCAGGTTGAGGTGTTCGAGCGCGGCGAGCGAGACGGCGCCGGCCGCCTCGACGACCATTTTGTGCTTTTCGAGCATGAGCAGGATCATCTCGTTGATGTCACGCTCGGAGACCTCGATGAGATCGTCGAGGAACTCGTTGAGCAACGCGAAGGTCAGATCGCCCGGACGGCGCACGGCGACGCCCTCGGCCGACGTGACGACCTTGTCGGCGGCGACGACACGGCCGGCCTCGAGCGACTTGCGCCACGCGGGCGACCCCTCGGGGATGGCGCCGATGACGCGCACATCGGGGCGGAAGGTCTTGACGGCGAGCGCGACGCCTGCGCCCAGACCGCCGCCGCCGAGCGGCACGACGATGTCGGTCACATCGGGGACGTCCTCGAGGATCTCCATCGCGATCGTGCCCTGGCCGCACAGCACCTCGTAGTCGTCGAAGGGCGGCACATAGGTCATGCCCTCATTCTGGCTCAGCTCGATCGCATAGGCGGCGGCCTCGTCGAAGACCTCGCCGTGCAGCACGACGTCGGCGTCGTAGGCCTTCGTCGCGTCCACCTTGAGCGGCGGCGTGATCTCCGGCATCAGGATCGTCGCCTTCGCGCCGCGTTCACGCGCCGCATAGGCGACGCCCTGCGCGTGGTTGCCGGCCGAGGCGGTGACGATGCCGCGGGCGAGCTCGTCGTCGGTGAGCGAGGCGATCTTGTTGTAAGCGCCGCGAATCTTGAACGAACCGGTCACCTGCAGGTTCTCCGGCTTGAGCAGAATCGTATGGCCGGTCATTTCGGACAGCACCGGGGAGGCGATGATCTGCGTATGCTTCGCAGTCCCCTCAAGTCGTTCGGCGGCCAGCTTCAGTTCGGCGGCATGGTCATGCCGCATCGCTTGCAACACATCTTTTTGTTCCATAAGCCGTTATTGTAGGGTTCCATGCGCGTTCCGCGGCCACCGCGTCCGCCTAGTGGCCGCATGGTTGAGACGGATACGGCGCCAGCGGCCGCACCGACGGTTCCGGCGCGGCCGCTGGCGACCATCACCGTGTCATATCGCATCCGTCACGGTCGCCAAGGAGCGGCATTGCGACCATCACGGGCGCAAGTCGCGCGCGGAACGGTCACTGGGACCTCCCATTGCGAACGTGAGAGGCGCAACATGCGCGTAGACCGTTCGCTACGGAAGGCCGTAGCGAACGCGACGGGGGCGAATCGCACCACACGGTCTCGGATACGGGAGGCATCTCATATGCTTGAGGGACGGCCCAGTTGGGCCGTCCCTCAAGCGTCATAGGGTCATAGGGTCGTCGACGCCGTCACAACTGCACGACGATGCCTTCCCACGCGGAGAGCTCCCCGCCCGAGAGCGCCTTCGCGCTGTGGATCGCATCGATTGTACTCAGCACGATGTCCTCTTCACGCACGCCGTGCTCGCGGCGTTCGAGCAGACGCGTCACCGATGCGGGCAGCACCGCATGCTTGCCGCTCAGGTTGAGCACGACGAGCATGCGTTCCGGCTGGCCGCCTTCGCCGTCCGTACGTTCCAGTGTGCGCGTGAACGCGTAGACCCTCTCGTCATCGTCGTCGACGAGCTCCCATTCGCCGGCCGCGACGAGCGCGCTGTTGTGGCGCATGTTGACGAGCTTCTTGTAGAACGTGTACACCGAGTCGGGATCGTCGAACTGCGCGGCCGCATTGATCTCGACATGGTTCGGGTTCACCGACAGCCACGGTTCGCCCTTCGCGTCCGCCGCCATGAATCCCGCGTACTTCGAGCCGTCCCACTGCATCGGCGTGCGCGCGTTGTCACGGCCGAAGAGCGCGAGTGCCTCCATCATCGATTCCGCGGACTGCACTTTCGCAGTCTCCACACGCTGGCGGTAGGCGTTGATCGATTCGAGGTCGCGGTACTGGTCGAGCTTCGTGAAATGCGCGCCGGTCATGCCGAGCTCCTCGCCCTGGTAGATGTACGGGGTGCCGCGGTGCAGATGGATGAGCATGCCGAAGGCCTTCGCGGAGCGTGCGCGCATCTCCTCGCTCGTGTCGTCGCCCCAGCGGGTGACGACACGCGGCTGGTCGTGGTTGCAGGTGAACAGGCTCGCCCAGCCGCGGTCATGCACGGCCTCCTGCTGTGCCTTGAGCTGTTCGCGCAGGTGACGCACGTCGAATTTGACGATGTCCCACTTCGAGTCGCCCTGGTCGATGCCGACGTGGTCGAAGAGGAACAGCATGTCGAGTTCCTTGTTCGCCGGGTCGGTGATGAATTCGTTGCGCACGGCGTCGACGCCCGGCGCTTCGCCGACGTTCATGTAGCCGCCGCGCTTTTCGAAGACCTCGCGGCGCATCTCCTTGAGGAACTCGTCGATGCGCGGACCGTCGGAGCAGAACGGGTACGGCGACGAGTATCCTTCCTCGCCCGCCGGGTAGTCGTCGATCGTGCTGCCGGGTTCGCCGGGCAGGCGACCGTTGGCGTCGACAACCTTCGAGATCTGCGTGATGACGTCCATGCGGAAGCCGTCGATGCCGCGGTCCATCCACCAGTTCATCATGTCGTACACGGCTTTGCGCACGGCCGGGTTCTCCCAGTTGAGATCCGGCTGCTTCTTCGAATACTGGTGCAGGAAGTATTCGCCGCGCTGTTCGTCGTACTGCCATGCGGAGCCGCCGAAGTACGAGCCCCACTGGTTGGGTTCGGCACCCGGCTCGCCGGGCTTCTTGCCTTCGCGCGCGGGACGCCACCAATACCAGTCCGCCTTGTCCGAGTTCGGGTCGCGCGACTCCTGGAACCATGCGTGCTCGTCGGAGGTGTGGTTGACGACGAGGTCCATGATCACCTTGATGCCGCGGGCATGCGCTTGTTCGAGCAGCTCGTCCATGTCCTCCATCGTGCCGAAGAGCGGGTCGATCGCCTGATAGTCGGAGATGTCGTAGCCGTTGTCGTCCTGCGGCGACTGGTAGACGGGGCTCAGCCAGATGACGTCGACGCCGAGGTCGGCGATGTAATCGAGACGACTCGCGATGCCTTTGAGATCGCCGATGCCGTCGCCGTTGGAGTCCTGGAAGCTGCGCGGATAGATCTGGTAGACGACGGCGTTCGCCCACCATGGGTTCGGCGTGGCGCCGTTCGTGCGCACATCGTCCGGAAGCGTGGAACGGTTGAGAGTGGTCATGGGTGCGGCTCCTTTGCGTGGCTGATACAACGATTCGCTGGTCACACCAGCGTATGCGCCGGCGAATTAGTTTCCCACCGCGCATTCGCTGTGGGCGTGTGGGAAACTAATTCCGCCACGCTCGATGGCGAACACCGCGTATTCGCCATAGGACAGCTCGACGTCCAACGTCTCATGGGCGTCAAGCGGCACATGTGCGCCGCTCTCAAGATCGTGCACGTCGCATGCCGCGTCGCCGGCGGCGATGTGCGCGGTCTGCGCGGCATCCTTGTTGAGTCCGACGAAGAGCACGACGTCGTCGCCGTGGAACGTGTTGCCGATGCCGAGCGGGACGTCGCCGTGCACCGGATCGTGCAGCAGACTCGCCTCGATCGGCATGCCGACGCCGTCGGGATGGGTCAGCGCGCCGTCGACATCGAGGAACGGACGCAGCGTCTGCGGATCGGTTGCGCCGAGCGCGTCGGAACAGTAGATCGGCCCTCCGCTGATCCACCGCAGCCATGCATGCACACGCGCGTCGGGATGCTTCGTCCAGAACATGTCCCAGTCGCAATGGTAGAGACACCCCATCAGCAGCGAGCAGTAGGCGTTCTCGATCGCATGCTCGGGCAGTGACTCGGGGATGCGCGGGAAGAAGTCGTCGCTCGTGCGCACGATCGGCGATGTCGGACGGCTCCAGTAGTTCTCGGGCGCCATGCCCATGCAGTTGATGAGCGCGGAATCGAACACCTCGGCGGCGATCTGGTCGAGCACTTCGTGCCGCTTGCGCAGCGCGGCGAAGGATTCGACGCCGCGCGTGAGCACCGACATCGTGCTCTGCGCATCCACTTTGACGAAATCGATGCCGTCATGAGCGAGCGCTTCATCCCAACGCCGCCAGAATCGTTCGCCGCCGGAACGCGTTGGGCACGCGAGCGCGTCCTGTGACAGCTGCGACGATGGCACAGCCATGCCGTCCGGCAGCGTCTCGAACATGTATCCGCACGCGCGCAATTCCGCGGCATCGGAATCGACGCCTCCCCAATAGCCGTGGAAGGCCTGCCATACGCCGACATGGCGCACGCCGTACTCCCGTTTGAGCACGTCGACGGTATACGCAAGGCCGTGGGGGAAACGGACGGGGTCGGCGTCGAAACCAGTCAGCTTATTGTCAGCCGTTCGGGACCAGCCGTCATCGATGAGCACCCAGGAAATCGGCACCCGCAGGCGCCGGAACTCCTCCATCTTGGCGACAATGCCCTCCTCACTCACCTGCTGGCCGAGCGAATCCCAGGTGCACCAACCGAGGCCGCGCAACATCTCGGGGAACGGACGCCCGTCCCGCATCGCGATGCCGTTGGCCCGCGCCGCGCGCCGTACGCATCGTTCGACGAGCATGTACGGGTCGTCGCCATATGCATACAGCAGCGTCAGCCCCTCCACGGTCGTACGCCCCGCCTGATTCGTCGACACGTCGATCGCCACGCCGTCCGCGCGTCCTTCGATACCGCGGATATCGGCACGGCATGCGCGATCGCTCACCGCGAGCAGCAGATGCCACCGACTGTCCGCGGCACGCCACAGCAGCATCTGCGTGCGCTGCGGCACCTCCGCGAAGCCGCTCACCCATGTCGGACGCATCCACCATTCCTTGTGCTGATACAGGCACAGCATCGGCGATCCCGGCATCGGCAGCGCGCACGTCACCGTGAGCGCACATGGCGCGCGGAACGTCGGATGGTCGAGAATCGGATTGCCGACGGGCAGCTGCGCATGCACGGCGACGGCGACGAGATCGGCGTCATCGCGTACATCGACCGATTCGGGCGGCAGCGTGCGCGCGGCGCATTCCCCCGCAGGTCCGCATTCCGTGTGTGCGATCACCGACGTGACCTCCAGCAGTCGTCTCGTCATATGCATGCTCCTTCCCGCGCCGATGTCGAATCGTACGATGATTACAGCACACATCCCCCCCGACATCGCCTCTTCGTGCAGTCCGCATCATGCATATCCTCTCCGTCTGCACTCGCATTACTCGGATGTTCATACGAAAAGGCGAGTTATGCGAATGCGCGGATGGGCTGCGACTGCGCGCGGGAGCGCATCGGCACATATGCGCACATATGCCGGCGACCATGCGCGCATATACGCGCAATCTTGATCAGAATCTCCCATCCTCATCGCCCATATGCACCCTCCGCCAATACGACGGCCGCATATCTCGATTGTTCGCAAATACAATCGAGATATGCGGCCGAACATCGCGCGACGAACGCAACGTGCACGCGGCTACTTCACGGCGCCGCGCATGACGCCGCCGACGACCCACTTCTGGGCGAAGATGTAGACGACGAGCACCGGGGCCATCGCCATCAGATAGCTCGCGAAGGCCTGCGGGTAGTTCGTCGCGAACTGTGAACTGAACACATACTGCGCAAGCGGGATCGTCTGGTTGCTCTGGTCGGTGAGGATGATGAGCGGCAGCAGGAAGTCGTTCCACGCCCACAGCGCCGTCATGATCGCGATCGTCGCGTTGATCGGCCCCATCAGCGGGAAGATGATCTTCCAGAAAATGCGCCATGTGCCGGCGCCGTCGATGCGCGCGGCCTCCTCGAGTGAGATCGGGATCGAACGGATGAAGCCGGTCGCGATGAACAGGTTCGTGCCGAGGCCGAGGATGACGTAGAGGATGATCAGACCGGCCTGGTTGTCGAGATGCCACGAGCCCATCTGCTTGGCGAGCGGCAGCATGACGACCGGGAACGGCACGAACATCGCGGCGATGAAGAAGTAATAGAGGATGCGGAAGAACCGCTTGTCCATGTTGCGCGCGATCGCATAGGCGACGAAGGTGTTCGTCACGAGCGTGAGCGAGACGGCGAGCACGGTGATGATCGCCGAATTGAGCGCGGCGCGCGGATAGTCGACCTTCGCCGATGCGGCGGCGAAGTTGCCCCACTGCCAGCTCGACGGCAGGCTGAAGGTGCCCGCCTCGGCCGGCGTCTTCAGCGCGGTGACGACGGTGAAGTACAACGGCACGAGAATCGTCAGGCTGAACACGGCGACGACGGCGGTGAGCCACCAATTGATGCGCCGGTCCTTGCGGAACTTCGTCGGCGCCGCGCCGGCGGTGGGCTGTGCGGATGATGTGGACGTGATGGTGGTTGCGGTGGTCATGATCTCACACCTTCTCCTTGCTGCTGAAGAACTTGAGCTGAATGAACGCGATGATCGCGAGGACGATGAAGAACAGCACGGCGTTGGCCGTCTGATAGGCGTATTCGCCGCCGGTGAGGCCGCCCTTCCAGATGAGGTAGGTCACCGTCTCCGTCTTCGAGTTCGGGCCGCCGTCGGTGAGCGCGACGACCTGGTCGAAGGTGCCAAGCGCGTTCTTCATCGTGAGCACGAGATTGATCGTGAAGAACGGTCCGATCAGCGGGAACGTGATCTTCCAGAACTTCTGCCACGCGTTGACGCCGTCGATCGCGGCGGCCTCGTAGACCTGGGTGTCCACGGTCTGCAGACCGGCGAGGTAGATGAGCACCGAATAGGCGACGCCCTGCCACACGGCGAGGAAGACGATCGGGATCCATGCGTAGCGTTCGCTCGTCAGCAGCGATTCGCTCAGCCATCCGATGCCGAGCGCCTTGCCGAGCGCGGGCAGCGGCTGCATGAAGATGTACTTGAACACGTAGCCGATGACGAGCACCGCCAACGTGTACGGGATGAAGTAGATCGCGCGGAAGCCGTTCTTCCATGCGATCTTGCCGTTGAGCGCGACCGAAAGGAACAGAGCGATCACGTTGATGAGCACGGTGATCGCGATCGCGATCAGGAACGTGAACAGATAGGCGTGTCCGACGCGCTCGTCATGGAACAGCGCCGCATAGTTTTTGAATCCGATCCAGTCGTAGTCGCCGTAGCCCTGCGAGTTCGTGAACGAGTACAGCACGCCCTGGATGAACGGCACGTAGAGGAACACGGCGAAGATCACCGCGGCCGGCACGGCCATCCAATAGTAGGCGTGGTCCACCTTGCGGTTGGAGAACGCGGACGCCTTCTTCTTGCGCGGCGCTTTGTTCGCGGGTCTGCGGGAGTGATGGGTGTCGATGTCGTTCGCAAGCACGTCCTCCATCGCGCGCGCCTGCTGACCGGCGTTGGTCAACGAAGTCATGTTCTGGTCTTCCTTTCCTTGCGTCCTTGCTATCTCATTCGCGGAAGTCGCGGGCCTGCACCTTGTCCCACTCGTTCTGCATCGAATCGACGAACTGGTTGACGTTGCCGCTCAGAATCGCGGACTGCAGATAGCCGCCGATGTTGATCGACGACGGGATGTAGTGATCGCAGAAATCAGCCACGCGATTGCTTTCGAAGAATGGGCGCACCGTTTCGAGCGCGGGATTGCCGAAATAGGTCTCCTTGAGCGGCGTGATCGCGGACTGCGCGTCGGCGTAGTCTTCGAGCTGTTTCTTGCTCATCAGGAAACGGATGAAGCGCATCGCCTGTTCCTTATGCTTGCTGTTCGCGCCCATCGTGAGGATCACGTCGTCACCGGCGGTGAGGATCTGCTCGGCGGCATCGTTGGTGGCGGGCATCTGCGCGAAGCCCAGATCGATGTCCTTGTCGATCATCGTGATCTGCGGGATCGCGTAGGTGCCGAGCGGGATGATGGCCGCGGCGCCCTTCGCGAAGTTCTGCGTGCCCTGCTGGTAAGTGACGCCCTTCTCGCCGTCCGCATAGGTGAACAGCTCGATCTCCTTGGCGACCGGCTCCGTCCAGATCTGCTTGAACGTCGTCGTGCCGTTCTGCAGATCGGTGTATTCGCGCTCGGGGACGAGCGTTCCGGCGAGCGATGCGAGCGGCGCCTGCGTCGTCCACGCATCGGCGAGCGTTGCCTGCACCGGATCGATGCCGGCGTCGCGGAACGTCTGCAGCATCGACGTGAACTCGTCCCATGTCTTCGGCGGATTGTCCGGGTCGAGCCCGACTTTGCGGAACAGGTCCTTGTTGTAGATGTAGCCGGACGCGTTGCCGGCGAACGGCAGCCCATACAGCCGCTTCTTCGCGGGATCCTTCGTCTGCACGAGGTTCTTCGCGATGTCCACCATGCCTTCGTTGAGTTCGTCGACGATCGGATCGTCGGTGAAGTCATGGAAGACGCCGCTCGCCGCGAAGGTGCCGAAGCTGTAGTCGCCGTTGAAGGTGATGACGTCCGGGACGCGGTCCTTGACGAAGCGCGTGCGCAGATCGGTCTGCGCGTTCGCGGAATTGTTGATGTTGATGTGGATGTCCGGATTATCCCGTTCGAATTCCTCGGCCGCCTGCTTGAACCAGTCCGCGGCCTCGGCTTTGAACTGGAAGAAATCGAGCGTGACCTGTCCGCTGGCGCCGGCCGCGCCGCAACCGGCCGTTCCCAGACCGACGGCGACCGCGCACACCGCGGCGCCGATTCCTCTCCAGAGCCGTCGCAGCGTCGATGGCCCGCCGTTTGTCGCGAATGTCATCATGACTCCCTCGTCCGTTGTTCCTGTTTCCTCATCCGGCCAGCCGCTCCATCACGCCCGCCGGTGGTCCTCAGTGTATGGAATCGCGGTTTTCATTCCCACCGCCCCGCGCGTCCGGAAACGGCGCAAGAAAAACGGCGTATATTTATATACCCATGGAAACAAATTCTGATCGGCTCGATTTCCCGCACTGGTTCAGTAAGTCGGAGACCACGCACGACGTCGCGCGCGGCATCATGCAATACGGACCGATAGCGCGCACGCCGCTCGCGCAGATCTTCAACCTGTCGCAGGGCGCGCTTTCGCGCATCACGAGCGACCTCATCTACGACGGCGTCATCGAGGAGCTGCCCGCGGGCGTCGCGCAGAGCGGCACGCTGCCGCAGGGGTTCACGGCGCATGACACGAGCGGCCGGCGCGGACGTCCGCAGACGGCGCTGCGCATCCGCGAGCACGAGCACACCTTCATCGGCGTCAACATCCACGACGGCGCGATCACCGTCTCCGAGGTCAACACGATGTGCCGACCGATCGGCGCCGACCTGACCGAGGACATCGACGACCGCTCCCCCGATGCGATCGTCGCGCAGATCGCGCGCATGGTGCATACGGCCACCGCCTCCGATATGCCGGCGCCGACGGCGATCGGGCTGTCGCTCGGCGGCCATATCGAAGACGACCGCGTCGTGACCTTCGCGCCGTTCCTATATTGGGATTCCGCCGTCGATCTGGGCGCGCTCGTACAGCATGCGACCGGCATCCCGACGATGGTGTTCAACGACCTCGACTCGACCCTGCTGTACGAATGCTGGTTCGGCGACGCGATCGGCATCCCACGCTTCGCCATCATCACGATGGGCGCCGGCGTCGGCTATTCGCTGTCCGACCATGGCAATCCGATCGACAATCCGGACAAGAGCTACGGCCTGGCCGGCCATGTGCTCATCGACCCGGAGGGGCCGCGCTGCTCGTCCGGGCATGTGGGCTGCTCGCAGTGCCTGACCTCCGATTCGATCGCCGAGGAGTATTCGGGCATCGTCGGCCGGGAGACGACCTTCGAGGAGTTCGCGCACGACCTCGAGATGAACCGGCCGCAGGCGCGCCGCCTCGGCGAACGCACCTGCTTCCGCCTCGGCGTGCTCGTCGCGACCGTCGCGAACCTCGCGATGCCGTCGCAGGTGCTCATCAGCGGCGAAAGCTCGTTCATCGCGAAGAAGAACCGCGAGTTCATCCGCAAGGGCATCGACGTCTACCGGCACAGCCAGGCCGCGCCGGTGTCCTTCACGATCCCCGACTTCAGCTGGCGGCTGTGGTCGGACGCGGCGGCCGCGCGAGCGATCGCCGCGTTCATCAGCTGATCAGACGCGCGTCGCGGAGAACAGCACGGCGTTCGCCGGATGAATCGACGGCGGGCGCAGACCGAAGGCGGCGAGCGCCGCGCCGTTCATGACGACGCCGTCGGCGTTCCACCAGCCGAGCGCGCTCTGTCCGTTGCCGATCTGCGTGAACGGCTCGCCGCTGTCGATGTCGCAGTCGAGCGGCCGGATCAGATAGTCGGCGTCCGGATCGAGTCCGGGCAGCCGCACCGGCGCCGCCGGATAGGTCTGCGATGTCGTCAGCTGTGTGAAGCGGTAGACGGCGCGCGCCCCGTCGGCGCTGACGACGCCGTCGACGCGTACGGCCGGGTCGGCGGCGTCGCCGTGCACGACGACGCCGTGCATGAAGTCGTCGCGGTGCCGCTTGTACGCATCCACCCAGACGCCGAGTTCATCGAGCGCCGCCTGCGGCTCCTTGAGCAGGTTCCATTCGATGCCGAGATGGCCGAAGAACGCCATCGCCATGCGCATCCGCTGGCTGGTCGCGCGGTGCGTCGAATGGGCGGGGCTCGCGCCCACATGCTCGCCGATCATCTCCGGTGGCACGAGCAGCGACGTGTAGCGCTGGATGTCGGCGCGTTCGACCGGGTCGACGCAGTCGGATGCCCAGATGCGGTCGGCGAGCGAGAGGATCGCGAGGTCAACACGGCCGCCGCCGGACGAACAGCTTTCGATCTCGAGTTCCGGAT
Source organism: Bifidobacterium choerinum (assembly GCF_000741135.1). GTDB lineage: Bacteria > Actinomycetota > Actinomycetes > Actinomycetales > Bifidobacteriaceae > Bifidobacterium > Bifidobacterium choerinum. The sequence continues at coordinate 19,256 of NZ_JGYU01000002.1, forward strand.
GGGCGTCCTTGAGGTCGTGGAAGATGCGGTAGACGGCGAGCGTCTGCCCGTGGACGGCCGGGCGTCCGGTGCGTGGCGAGACCGCTTCGGTCACGTATTTGTTATGGTCCCATTTGATGTAGTCGATGCCGAGTTCGTCGACGAGCGCGTCCATGCATCCGTACACGTAGGCGTAGGCGTCCGGGTTCGTCAGGTCGACGACCTGCTGGTTGCGTCCCTGCATCGGCAGGCGATGCGCGGTGGGGCGCAGCACCCAGTCGGGATGCTCGCGGTACATCCGCGAATCCGGGTTCACCATCTCCGGCTCGAACCACAGGCCGAATTCCATGCCCTTGGCGTGCACGTAGTCGGCGAGCGCCTTGAGCGAACGTTCGCCGTCGGGCCACACGTCCTGCGCGATCTGCCAGTCGCCGAGGCCGGCCGTGTCGTCGCGGCGGCCGCCGAACCATCCGTCGTCGACGACGAAGCGTTCGACGCCGCTGACGGCGGCCTTGTCGGCGAGCGCCTTCAACGTGTCGAAGTCGTGCTGGAAATAGACGGCCTCCCAAGTGTTGAGGATGACCGGGCGCGGCTTGTCGGCGACGCCGTGCGCGGCGCGCCAGCGGGCGTGCGTCACGCGCAGCTCGTCGTGGAAGCGCGAGGCGACCTCGTTGAGCCCTTCCCCGTAGGAGCCGTAAAGCCACGGCGTCGTGTAGCCGGCGTCGCCCGCACGATCACCGCCGTGCGCGGGCAACGTCACTTCGCCGCCGGCGAGCACCTCGCCGCCGCCGATCAGGCCGGTCGTGTACGGCAGGCGTTCGGCGGCCATCAATGAGTTGCCGCTCCAGGCGACATGCACCGAGTAGACGTCGCCTTCGGCGAAGCCGAATCCGGGGCGGCCGGCGTTGAGCAGCAGCGACGCGTCGAAATCGGGACGGCCGACCATGCTCGCCTTCTGGAAGCGTCCGATCGTGAACGGCTGGCGCTGCGGCGAACGTTCGCGCAGATGATGGCCGGTCGTCGTCAGCAGCTCGGTCATGTCGGCGGGTACCGGGAACGCGAGTTCGACGGCGCCGATCGCGAGCGCCTCGACGCGCATGTTCGTCACCGTCAGCCGCTGGCGCACGAGGCCGCTGTCGCGCAGCTCGCAGCGCCAGACGATGCGCACGCCCTGCTCGCCGTCCTCGGCGGCGACGTCGACGCCGTCATCGTCGATGCTCACATCAGTGACGGCGAATCGGCAATACAGTTCGACGCCGTCGGCGCGCACGACGAAACGCGGCGCGCCCGTCCATGCCTCGGACTGCGTCGGCAGCACGCTCGGCCACGCCGTCTCGTCGAGCGCACCGGAGACGCGCTGCGGGCGCAGCGCGTCGACGCAGGCGACGAGCGTGGACGGGTCGGACAACGGGCGTCCCCAATGCACGATGCGCGGCAACGCGTCGCCGACGATCACGAACGCGAAGGCCGCGCGCGCGTCACGCTGTTCGAGATAGACGACATGCACCGCCTCGTCGCGGCTCGTCGTTCCGTGGAAATCCCTGATCGTAGGCATCGTATGCCCGTCCTTTCATCCGGGCCGCGCATGCGTCATCGCCGCGGCCGATATACGATGCCGATCATCCTAAAGGTTCGCGCATTCCTTGACAGACGTCGGCGTGTTCGCGCAGAAGGCAAGAAAATCAGCCACCGAAGACGATGCGGAGGCCGGATCACGCACGCCGCGCCCGGAAGAAGTCGGCGAGCCGCTCCGCGCACATCTCCTCGCGCACGCCGCCGACGACCTCGGGCACATGGCCCACATGGGGGTCGCGCGGAATGTCCCATACCGAGCCGCAGGCACCGAGCTTCGCATCCCAGGCGCCGAAGACGATGCGGCCGATATGCGTCTGCAGGCACGCGCCCGCGCACATCGGGCACGGTTCGAGCGTGACGATCAATGTGCAGTCCGCCAGATTCCAGTCGTCGCGTTCGTCGGCCGCCTGACGCATCGCGAGGATCTCGGCATGGGCGAGCGGGTCGGCGTCCCGCTCGCGCATATTGCGGCCGATGCCGACGATTTCGCCGTTCGTGTCGACGATGATCGCGCCGACCGGCACATCGCCGTGCGCCGCCGCCTCGTCGGCGAGCGCGAGCGCATCCTCCATCCATCCGCGCATCGCCGCGCGGTCCATCGGCATCAGCGGCATCAGCGGCTCCTTACGTCGTTCAGCCGCGCCTCATCCGGACGCGTCTCGTTGTCTCCAGCCATCATACGATGCGCCACATGCCGGTAACGCGCCGCTTGCTATGCTGAAAGCCCATCCCCTCATGCGCGACATACGGCTCAGCCGTGCGTGGGGCCCAACAATGAACGACGAGGACGAGGAGGACCGACTGTGGCGGTTTTCGAACTGATTCTGAGCATTGTCGCCGCCGTGCTGCTCTCCTCATTCCTGAGTCGTTTCATCCCGCGCATCTCGACGCCGCTCGTGCAGATCGCACTTGGCGTGCTCATGGCGCAGCTGCCCTTCGTGCCGGACACCAGACTCGACCCGGAACTGTTCATGGTGCTGTTCATCGCGCCGCTGCTCTATCTCGAGGCGCATGAGATCAACAAAAGCCAGCTGCTCAAATCATTGAAGCTGTCATTGTCGCTCGCCGTCGGCCTGGCGATCGCGATCATGGTCGTCGTCGGATTCACCGTGCATGCGATCTGGCCGATGTTCACGCTCGCCGCGGCGCTCGCGCTCGGCGCCGCGCTCGGCCCGACCGACGCCGTCGCCGTCAGCTCGTTGAGCCATGAGGCCTCGTTGTCGCAACGTCAGGTCGGCGTCCTCAAAGGCGAATCGCTGTTCAACGACGCCTCCGGCATCGTCGGCTTCCAGTTTGCGATCACGGCGGCCGTCACCGGCCAGTTCCGCGTGACCGAGGCGGTCGGCGAGGTCGTCGTCTCCTTCTTCGGCGGCGCGTTGTTCGGCCTCGTCGTCGGGCTGCTCGCCAACTGGCTGTTCGAGACCTCGCGCCAGCTCGGCTGGGAGACGACGACGTCGCGCATCCTGCTCGAGCTGTTCCTGCCGTTCCTGCTGTATCTGGGCGCCGGGGCCGTGCACGTCTCCGGCATCCTCGCCGTCGTCGCCGCCGGGCTGATGATGCGCTTCGACCGCACCGGCATCGGCCCGAACGTCGCGCGCACGAATATCGTCGCGTCAAGCGTCTGGTCGGTGCTCTCGTTCTCGCTCAACGGCGCCGTGTTCATCCTGCTCGGTCTGCTGCTGCCCGGCGCGATGCGCGCAAGCTGGGACAATCCGGCGATCAGCAACTGGACGCTGCTGACGATCATCCTGTGCGTCTCCGCCGTCATCGTCGGGCTGCGTTTCCTGTGGGTGTCCGCGATGCTGCGCCTCGCACACGCCGAGGATTCGCGCAAACGCCGCCATATGACGCCGGAGCGTTGGCGTTCGGCGGCCGTCATGACCTTCGGCGGCGCGAAAGGCACGATCACGCTGTCGCTGATGTTCACGATCCCGTACACGCTCGCGGACGGCGAATGGTTCCCGATGCGCGACGAGCTCATCTTCATCGCCGGCGGCGTCATCATCGTCACATTGCTGCTCGCAAACTTCATGCTGCCGATCATCGCGCCGAACAAGGCGGCGGACGATTCCCGCGAGATCACCGAGGCGTCGATCGAGGTGCTGCGCCGCACCGTCGAGGAGCTCGCCGAACTGACGACCGACGAGAACCGCGCGCCCGTCATGGCCGTCATCAACTCGTACACGCAACGCATCACGCGGCTGAAGAAACGGCTCGGCGAGACGAACGCGGACGCGCGCGCCGAGCTGCAGCTGGCCGCGCTCGACTGGGAGAAGGACTACGTCAAACGTCGGCTCGCCGAAACGCGCATCGACCCGACACTCGACACGCACGAGCGCGACATCCGCGTCGAGGCCTGCGAGCGCCTGCTCGACCAGATCATGACGACGCTGCGCCACACGCACACCGAACACGATTCGTCGCATGTGCTGTGGCAGATCAAGGGACGTGTGCATTCGCTGCAGCGGCACACCGTCATCGTCTCGCGGCGCGCGGCGAACAAGATCCGCCGCAGCACGCCGATGTTCAGCGAGGACGAGGTGTACGGCAGCATGCGCGACCTGCAGACCGACGCGATCGACCATGTCATCGACCGCCTGTACGAGGAGATGACGAGCACGACCTACGACACCGAAATCGTATCGGGGCTGCTGCTCGACTACCGCCGCGCCGAGGCATCGCTCAAATCGCGGCCGAACATGCGCAACTCGGCGTCGCTGTCGACGCTGATCGACGCCGTCAAGCGCGAAAGCTTCGGCATCGAGCTCGGCGTCATCCAGGACATGCTCGAGAACGGCGACATCACGCGCGCGCAGGCGAAGCAGCTGCGCAAGAACGTCTATGTGATGAGCGTCGCCGCCGACGCGAACTTCTGAGTTCGTCCTCACACACACGGAGGGCGGCGCCGACCACGATGGTCGGCGCCGCCCTCCGTGTGTTTCCGAGCCATCGGATGCCCGATGAGGGACGCCGGCGGCTACTGCAGCGCGCCGCCGGTCGCGTCGCCGGGCAACGTCTGCGTGCCGTCGCCACCGGTCGACGGGACAGCCGGGACGGTCGTCGTACCGGTCGTGTCGCCACCGGTCGTCGTACCGGTCGTGTCGCCACCGGCGACGCCGCCGTTGACGGTGCCGTTGACCCCCGGCTGCTGCGCGCCGTTCGCCGCGTTCTGCTGTTCCTGCTGGCGCTGCGCCTCGGCGGCGGCCGCGTTCGCCGCCGTCAGCGCGTCCTCGGAGGCGCGCACCGTGTCACCGGCCGCGCGCAGCGCGTCGCGCGCCTTGTCGGCGGCCTCCTGCGTGAGGCCGGAATCGGCGACCGTCTTCCTCGCATCGTCGATTGCCGACTGCAGCGCCTCGCGCGTCGCCTCGTCGGCGACAAGGCCGGCCGATTCGTCGTACAGCGTCTGTGCCTCGTCGATCGCCGACTGCAGGTCCTTCCTGACGCCATCCGACTTCGTGCGCGCGTCCTTCGACGCGTTGAGTGCGGATGCGGCGTCCTTGAGCGACTTCGTCGCGTCCTCGATTTGCGTGGCCTGCGCGTCGAGTTTGCGCGCCGCCTGTTCGAGCGCGGGCTGCGCGAGCGACGCCGCGCACATCTGGTCGACGCCCTGCGTGTCCTTCTGCAGCGCCGTCGCCTGCTGCAATGCATCGGCGAACTTCGTGACCGTCGACTCGTCGGCGACGGCGTCCTGCGACGTCGACGCGAGGGAGCCGTCCGCCTTCACCTCCTTGTCGAGCGTCGCCGACACCGTCTGGACGAGCTGCTGCGAGCGCCGGCAGGAGGCGAGCGCGGCGTCCTTCGCGTCGGCCGACTTGCCGCGCTGCCACATCACGATGCCGACGACGACGAGCGCGACGACGACGAGCGCGGCGACGACGGCGACGATGACCTTCGTGTTGCGGCTGCTGCCGCCGTCGCGGCCATGATGGCCGTTACCCGGTTCGTCCGGCACATCGCCGTCGCCGTCGTCCTCATCGGCGACCTCCTCGAGCGGTTCGAAGGAGGCCGGCGCGCCCTCGGTATTCGTCTCGATGACGGTGTTCGTGTAGGAAGACGCGGTCCGTCCGAGCACGTGCGTGCCTCCATCGGCGGCATCGTCCATGCCGGCGCGCGGATTGATCGGCGGCAACGTCGCCGTCGTCGCGCCGTCCTGCGCCATCTGCTGCGTGTGAGTGTTGACCGATGTGGACGTCGGCGCCGGCGGGAACAGTTCGGTCTGTTCGTCGTCGGCCGCAGCGGCGCTGCCTTCGGCGGCGCCCCACACCGGCACGTTGAAGTCGTCGGAGGCCGCATCCGCGTTCAGCGGCGCCACGCCGGACGCCGGCATCGCCTGCGTCGGCGCCTCGGTGTTCGAGTTCGCAAACGTGAAGGTCGGCATCGCGCGCGTCCCGGCCGGCGCCGTAGTCGTCGGCACGGCCGGCTGCGGTGACGCGGAGGCGGTGTGCGCGGCCGAAGTCGCAGCCGGCGAAGTCGTCGCGGTCGGCATCGGCGAAGTCGGCGACTGCGCGGACGCGGCGGATGCGGCGTCTCGCGGATGCGGCGTCTCGCGCTTCGGCGTCGGCGCGTCGTCGAAGGACGGGAACCGCAGCGCGGCGCTGTCGATGCGTTCGTCGATCGGCTGCAGGCTGTGGTCGATGTCGCCAGCGGGGTCGCTCGGGAACTGCAGATCGGAATTGGAAGGATTGGGATTGTTCGCCATTGGCCGTCAGCCTCTCTTCATCTCATGCGGACGCGCAGGCGGCGCGGGCGTGTCCGCAGCACATAACGGGAACGCCGCGACGGGCACGTTCGGGGCACCGACCACTAGTCGGTGATCTGCGCGCGGTAGAAGTTCACATAGGAACGCGACGGCGTCGGGCCGCGCTGTCCCTGATAGTGGGAGCCAGCCACCGCCGAGCCGTAGGGATGCTCAGCCGGGGAGCTCAGCTGGAAGAAGCACATCTGCCCGATCTTCATGCCCGGCCACAGCTTCACCGGCAGCGTCGAGACGTTGGACAGCTCGAGCGTGATATGGCCTTCAAAGCCGGGGTCGATGAAGCCGGCCGTCGAATGCGTCAGGATGCCGAGACGGCCGAGCGAGCTCTTGCCTTCGAGCCGCGCGGCGAGCGTCGCGTCGAGCTTGACATACTCCCACGTCGAGCCGAGCGCGAACTCGCCCGGATGCAGGATCCACGGCTCGTCCGGTCTGACCTCGAACTGCTCGGTGAGCTCGCCCTGGTTCTCGGCCGGATCCACGTAGGTGTACGCATGGTTGTTGAACAGACGGAAGAAACGATCGAGACGCACGTCGATCGATGCGGGCTGCACCATTTCAGGCGTCCACGGATCGAGCGAGATATGGCCCTCGGCCTGTGCGGCGAGGATATCGCGATCGGACAGCAGCATCTTAGGGGCATCTCCTTCGTGACGGATCGGTTTCCATGCCGTGGCGCGCGCATCGGCATGCTCGATTCAGTGTAATTGCGCACGCCGACGCATCCGCGCTCCTCCCCCGCCTCGACGCCGGCGGCTGATTCCCGCGCGCAGACGCACGCCCGCGCATATGATGCGCGTATATTGGCGGTATGACTGATGCATCCGAAGACCATGGCGCCCTCATCGGCCGCCCGTCGACGGTCGTTCCCGGCCGTTTCGGCGAACCGCTCACCGTCACCGCCGCGTGCACATCGCGCGACGGCGCCACCGCCGCCGGCGGCCGTCCGCTGTTCCTGTGCCTGCACGGCTGGGGCTCCAACGAGGACGACCTGGCCGACATGATGCGCTATGTGGCGCCGTACAACGATTACGTCTCGCTGCGCGCGCCGCTCGTGCTGCAGGAGGCCTCGTTCATGCAGCCGGGCGCGTACTCGTGGCTGCATGACGCGATCCCGGTCGGCGAGGACCTCGACCGCGACGCATTCGCGGCGGCCACGGCGATCGAAGACTGGGTGATGGCGAACGTCGCCGCCGAACGTGACGTCGTGCCGATCGGCTTCTCGCAGGGCGGCATGCTGGCGATCCAGCTGCTGCGTGTGCATCCGGAACGCTACCGTGCGGCGATCAGTCTGTCCGGATTCCTCGCGCCCGGCACGATCGACGCCGCCCATCCCGCCGATGAACGCCTGCTCGAACTCAACATCCCGACCTTCTACGGCTACGGCTCGGCGGACACCGTGCTGCCGAAGTACGACATCTACGAGACGCTCGCATGGCTCGAGGAGTACACGTGGCTCACCGCGCACGAATACCGCGGCCTCGACCATGCGGTGAGCCTGCCCGAATTCGTCGACCTGCGCCAGTGGCTGCTCGACCACGACATCTCATCGGGCATCATCTGAGCGTCCGGCGCCCGCGCAACGCCCGCATGCATCGCGACGCCGCAATGCAAACAATGAGATGAGAGGGAGGGCGCCGACCTGATCAGGTCGGCGCCCTCCCTCTCATCGTTGCGCCGTCGCCATCAGGCGACGGTCAGCCGAGCGTCACTTCTTCGCGCGCATACGCAGGAAGATCTTGCGGATCTCCGAGGCGAGCAGCACGAAGAACGCGAGACCGATGCATTCGAGCCATGCCATCGGCGGCAGCGGTGTCGTGCCGAAGGCCGTGTTGAGGAACGGCACGTAGATGACAAACAGCTGCAGCACGACGGACAGGCCGATCGCGCCCCACAGCCACTTGTTCGAGAACAGGCCGACGAAGGCGCTCTGCAGATGCGAACGCGACGCGAGCGCGTTGAACAGCTGCGCGAACACGAGAATCGTGAAGCCCATCGTACGCGCCTCGACCATCTGCGCGTCGTGGCCCATCGCGCTCACCGAACGGTCGGTGAACAGGCCGCCGGACAGATGCATGTCCATGCCGATGAGCGTGACGGCCGCCATGATGATGCCGATGTAGACGATGTCGCCCCACATCGCGCCGTCGATGACGCGGTCGGTGAGCTTGCGCGGCTTGCGATCCATGACGTCCTCGGTCATCGGGTCGACGCCCATCGCGAGCGCCGGGGCCGCGTCGGTCAGCAGGTTGATCCACAGCAGCTGCGTCGCGAGCAGCGGCACGGTGACGCCGACCGAGGCCGGGTTCTTGATGCCGAGCCAGCCGGCGAACACGACGCCGAAGAAGACGGTGAAGACCTCGCCGACGTTCGAGCTGAGCAGGTAGCGCAGGAACTTGCGGATGTTGTCGAAAATGCCGCGGCCTTCGCGCACGGCGGCGACGATCGTCGAGAAGTTGTCGTCGGCGAGGATCATCTTCGCCGACTGCTTCGTCACCTCGGTGCCGGTGATGCCCATCGCGACGCCGATGTCCGCGGCCTTGACGGCCGGGGCGTCGTTGACGCCGTCGCCGGTCATCGCGACGATGTTGCCCTGACGCTGCAGCGATTCGACGATCTTGAGCTTGTGCTCCGGCGCGACGCGCGCGTAGACGGAGACCTCGGAAGTCGCCTTGTCGAGCTGCGGCTCGTCCATCGCGTCGAGTTCGTCGCCGGTGAGCGCCTTGCCGTCCTTGGCGATGATGCCGAGGTCGGAGGCGATGCGGGCGGCCGTGAGCGGATGGTCGCCGGTGATCATGACGGTGCGGATGCCGGCGCGGTGCGCTTCGGAGACGGCGTCGCGCACCTCGGTGCGCGGCGGGTCAATGATGCCGACCATGCCGTTCCAGATCAGGTGTGCCTCGATGACGTCGGCCTGTTCGGAGATATCGGGGATCTCGCCGGTCGAGTTCGTGCGGATGCCGGGGATCTGCGCGAGCGAATCGGTGTCGAGCGGGCGGTACGCCTCGCCGAGCGTGCGGTACGCCTCACGCGAGAGCCGTTCGACGGTCGCGAGGATGTCCTGGCGGTCGCCTTCGGTGAGCTTGCGCACGGCGCCGTTGACGTAGATGCGGTCGCAGTAGCTCAGCAGCACGTCCGGCGCGCCCTTCGCGAAGACGGTGAGCTTGCCGGCGTCGGTCGCGTTGCGCGCGATGACGGACATGCGCTTGCGCTCCGACGTGAACGGGATTTCGGCGACGCGCTGGAAGTGCTCGTACTTCTTGTCCGCATGCGTCTTGCGCGCGGCCACGACGAGCGAAACCTCGGTCGGATCGCCGACGACCTCCCACGTGCCGGGCTTGTCGCCCTCACGCAGCTCGCCATCGTTCGCGAGCAGACCGGCGCCGAGCGTGGCGAGCACTTCGTTCGCGATGTCCTCGGGGACGGCGGCGCCGTCGAGCGAGACCATGTCGCCTTCGGGCGCGTAGCCGCTGCCGGTCAGTTCGACCTCGCCCGACGGCACGACGATGCGTTCGACGGTCATCTCATTGCGGGTGAGCGTACCGGTCTTGTCCGAGCAGATGACGGACGCGGAGCCGAGCGTCTCGACCGAATGCAGCTTCTTGACGATCGCGTGGTGCGCGGCCATGCGCTGCACGCCGAGCGCGAGCACGACGGTGAGGATCGCGGCGAGGCCCTCCGGCACGGCCGCGACGGCGAGCGAAACGGCGAGCAGCAGCGAGTCGATGACGTCATGGACGCTGTGGAAGCCTTCGAGGATCGCGAGCGCGAGCAGCACGACGACGGCGATGATGCACACGGCGATGCCGAGGATCTTCGAAACGTGGTTCATCTCCTTCTGCAGCGGCGTCGCCTCGTCGTCGGTCGACTGCAGCAGGTCGGCGATCTTGCCGACCTGCGTGTTCATGCCGGTGCCGGTCACGATCGCGCGGCCGGTGCCCTGCGTGACGGATGTACCGTTGAAGACCATGTTCGCACGGTCTCCGAGCGCCTTCGCCGTTTCGAGCGTCGCCGGCCTCTTGCTCACCGGGACGGATTCGCCGGTCAGCGACGCCTCGGCGATGCGCAGGCTCGCGGCGGCGAGCAGACGTCCGTCGGCGGGCACCGTGTCGCCTTCGCCGAGCACGAGGATGTCGCCGGGGACGATGTCGGTCGTGTTGATGCGTTCGACGCGGCCGTCACGTAGCACGTTCGACGTCGGCGCCGTCATCTCGGACAACGCGTTGACGGCCTCCTCGGCCTTCGCCTCCTGCATGTAGCCGAGGATCGCGTTGACGATGAGGATCAGCACGATGACGATGGCGTCGAAGGGCAGCACCTCGCCGCCTTCGGCGCCCGGCGCCGCGTTGACCTTCTCGATGATCCAGGCGACGAGCGAGATCGCCGTCGCGGCGAGCAGCAGATAGACGAGCGGATCCTGGAACTGCTGCAGGAACTTCTTCCATTTCGGCACCGGCGGCGCGCTCGCCAGCTCGTTGGGGCCGAACTTCTCGAGCCTTCGCTTGGCTTCGGCGGCGCTCAGGCCGGTGCGCGGATCGACGTCGAGCGCCGTGGCGACGCGGTCGGCGTCGACGAGCGACGGGTCGACGTCGTGCAGCAACGCCTCCTGAGCCTTCACCTCCCGGCTCTCCTGGGCGTCCTCGGGCTCCACATGGGACTCGTTGGACAGCGCGGATGGATCAATGATGCGATCATCCATAGGTTGTTTCTCCTCGGTCAGCCGCGGAGTAGTCAGCCAGACGCGGCTCCCCGGCCCGATATGGGTGGACCGGGAAACGGGCGCCGGACTGCGCGGTTATTTCCGGCGCCACGTTGGCATGGCGCCTCATACGTCTGCCATTATTCCATAGCGCCGGTCAATATGCGGTCGTTCGCGCCGAACTGCGCACAATCTGCGAAAACGCGAGGCGGGGGCGCGACGGGTTCGCGCAGGGCGCGTTTGGCGCGGGGCGCTGCCATAATTGTGCCCATGGTTACGAAGAAAGGCCCGACCAAAGGGTCGGGCGGCAAGCACCGCAACGCGCTGCGCGGCAAGGGCCCGACGCCCAAGGCCGAGGACCGCGTCTATCACAAGGCATACAAGGCGAAGAAGGAGGCGCAGAAGCGCCAGCGTTCCGATCCGCGTCTGGCCGCACGCCGCCGCGCCGCCAGGTTCGCGAACGATTCCGACGATCTGGTCATCGGCCGCAACGCCGTCCTCGAGGCGCTGCGCGTCGGCGTGCCGGCGAGCACGCTGTACGTGGCCGCGCGCATCGAGCCGGACGACCGCACGCGCGAGATCATCCGTCTCGCCGGCCAGCATGGCCTCAACCTGCTCGAGGCGGACCGTCTCGAGATGGACCGGATCGCGCGTTCCGACCATCATCAGGGCGTCATCATGAAGGCGCAGCCCTTCCAGTATTCGTCGCTCATCGAGCTCGCCGAACGCGCCGAGCGCAAGGCGCGCGCGATGGAAGCCGCGAATTCGAAGGCCGCGCGTCTCGCCGCGCGTCCGCTGTTCATCGCGCTCGACGGTATCACCGATCCGCAGAACCTCGGCGCCGTCATCCGCTCGGCGGCCGCCTTCGGCGCGAACGGCGTCATCCTGCCGGAGCGCCGCTCGGCGTCGGTGAACGCGACCGCGTGGAAGGTGTCGGCGGGCGCCGCCGCGCATATGCCGGTCGCGCGCGTCGTCAATCTGACGAAGGCGATCGAGGCGCTCAAGGAGCGCGGCTACTACAGCGTCGGCCTCGACGGCGGCGGCAGCAAGCTCGTCGGCGAGACCGGCTTCGAGACCGATCCGCTCGTCATCGTGCTCGGTTCGGAAGGCAAAGGCCTGAGCAGGCTCACGCGCGAGGCCTGCGACTGCATCGCGAGCATCCCGATGACGAACGCCGTCGAATCGCTCAACGCGTCCGTCGCCGCCGGCATCGCGATGTACGCGGCCGACCGCGCGCGCCGCGAGGCCGCCGAAAGCTGAGCACCCGCGCGCGCCGTGGCGCGCGTATACGCATATGGATATGGCTGTGCCCGGGGTCGTGACGACCCCGGGCACAGCCATATCCATATGCATCCGCCGTGCGGCGGCGAAACGCGCTCAGTGCGCCCAGACGGCGGCGTCCTGGTCGAGCTCCGGATTGTAGTCGTCGTCCTCGTCGTGATGCGCGGTCACATCGTCGTAGGTGGATTCGTCGTCGATGACGCCGGAGTCGGCTTCGGCGTTGAGGTCGTCGACGGTCTTCGCGTCCATCATCTGCTTGGGCAGGATGTTCTGCACATAGCTCTGCACGGCGTCGGCCATCGGCACGTCGTGGCCGGCCTTCTCCGCCATGAACCAGCGGTGGTCGAGCACTTCGTGGAAGAACTGCGCGGGTTCGATCTGCGAACGGTATTCCGGCGGGATCATGCGCACCGTCGGTTCGAAGACCTCGCGCATCCAGTCGGTCGCGACGATCTCGAGGTCCTCGCCGTCGCGCCACGTCGACGCACGGTAGGCGTCGAGGTCGTTGAGCAGACGACGTGCCTGGTTCTCCTGCACGTCGAGACCGGTCAGACGCAGCAGCCTGCGGTTCGCATAGCCGGCGTCGACGACGCGCGGGCGCACGAGCACGCGTTTGCCGTCCTCGGTCGTCGTCACCTCGAGTTCGTCGACGTCGAAGCCGAGCTCGTTGAGCCGGTTGACGCGCTTCTCGATCTTCCACATCTCGTTCGGGTTGAACTTGTCGGTGTCGGTCAATGCGCTCCACAGCGAGTGATAGCGGTCGACGAGACGGTTGCCGACCTCGATCTCGTCGACATCCGGCGGCAGCAGCTCACCGGAGCTCAGATCCATCAGTTCGCCGATGATGTTCGTACGCGCCAGATCGATGTCGTATTCGCGCTGCCCCTGCGTCAGCTCGACCTGCAGGTCGCCGGTCTCGGCGTCGATGAGGAACGCGGAGAACGCGTCGGCGTCCTTGAGGAACAGGACGTTCGACAACGACACGTCGCCCCAGTAGAAGCCGGCGAGGTGCAGACGCACCATGAGCACGGCGAGCGCGTCGATGAGCCGCTCCGCCGTGTCCGGACGCAATGCGCGCGCGAACAGTGCGCGGTACGGCAGCGAGAAGCGCAGATGCTTCGTCACGAGGATCGCCTCGAGCGGATTGCCGTGCTCGTCATGGCGTCCGGTCACGACGGCGATCGGCTGCACGGTCGGCAGGTTCAGCTTCTGCAGCTGGCGCAGCAGCTCGTATTCGCGTTCCGCGACGTTGCTCGTGATCTCCTTCATCGCGTAGACCGCGTCGCCGACGCGCACGAAGCGCACGATGTGTCGGGAGATGCCTCGCGGCAGGTTGACGAGGATATCCTTCGGCCAAGTGGACAGCGGCTGCTCCCACGGCAATGTGAACATCTTCGGGTCGGCGCTCGCCGACGTGATCTTGAGCGACGCCGGTTCATCGGAGGGCGTGGCCGGGTCCTCGGCCTTCACGCTCGTCGCCTTCAACGCGCGCGGATCCAGCTGCGGATTGTCATTGAAGCTCATAGTCGCCACTTTACCTCATAGCCATGTGCGGTTTTCTCCGACAGGATACGCCCGAGATACGAAGGAACCCCGCAGATGGTGCGGGGTTCCTTCACAACGCTCAGGTCAGCACTTGCGTGCGGCCGGCATCAGTTGATGCGCAGTTCGGTCGACGGGGCGAAGAGATGCATCTTGGCCGGGTTGACCTTGATCTTGACGACGTCGCCAACCTTCGGCAGCACGCGCGGGTTCACGCGGATCGTCGTGAGCTTGTTCTGGTCGGACATCATCGACGTGTGCTCGTCCTTCTGGGCGATCGCGTCATCGGTGAGGATGTTGCCGTAGATGTAGCCGTCGGAGCCGAGATCCTCGACATTGACGACCTTGAGCGAGAACGCGTTCGTGTCGTCCGGGCCGGCGAGCGAGGCGTCCTCCGGGCGGAAGCCGACGACGATCTCGTTGTTGTCCTCCGGCGTGAGCTTGTCGAGCGCCTCCTTCGGCAGGTCCATCGTGTCCTGTCCGATCTTCGCCTTGCCGTTGACGACCGGGTGCGTGTTGATGTTCATCGACGGCGAGCCGATGAAGCCGGCGACGAAGACGTTGGCCGGGCGGTCGTACAGCTCGGTCGGCGCGCCGACCTGCTGCAGGATGCCGAGCTTGATGACGGCGATGCGGTCGCCCATCGTCAGCGCCTCGGTCTGATCGTGCGTGACGTACAGCGTCGTGACGCCGAGCTGGCGCTGCAGCGCCGCGATCTGCGTACGGGTCTGCACACGCAGCTTCGCGTCGAGGTTCGACAGCGGCTCATCCATCAGGAAGACCTTCGGCTCACGGACGATTGCACGGCCCATCGCGACGCGCTGACGCTGACCACCGGAAAGCGCCTTCGGCTTGCGATCGAGGAACTCGGTGAGGTCGAGGATCTCGGCGGCCTTCTCGACGCGCTTGCGAATCTCCTCCTTCGGCGTGCCTGCGATCTTCAGCGCGAAGCCCATGTTGTCGGCGACGGTCATGTGCGGATACAGCGCGTAGTTCTGGAACACCATCGCGATGTCGCGATCCTTCGGCTGCATCGTGGTGACGTCCTTGCCACCGATCAGGATGCGGCCCTTGTTGACTTCCTCGAGACCCGCGAGCATGCGCAGCGTCGTCGACTTGCCGCAGCCGGAAGGACCGACGAGGACGAGGAACTCGCCGTCCTTGATATCGAGATTGAGATCATCCACCGACGGCTTGTCGTTGCCCGGGTAGATTCGCGTGACGTGGTCGAAAATGACTTCTGCCATTATTCATCCTTTCATCGGCAGGTACGTGCCGAACGATCCGTTGTGAGGGGATTACTTGTGGCGTGTCCACCTGCAGCCGTCGACTTCGACACGGCAACAGACTTCTACGTTCGCCCGACGAGGATCGCTCCTCGCCAAGCTGCTCCACACTATACACGGTCCTCTCAACTTATCAATTCCTCAGGCGTGCCGCACGTGTCGTTTCCTCCGCGCCCCGCGCCAACATCGTCGGTCGCGCGGGCGGCGACGCCCGCCCCAACGATACCAGCCGTGTTCGTCCTGCGCGACATTCGCCCTGCCGCGCGCCGCGCCATAGGCGCGCCCCTCCGTACAATCAAGCGGTATGACGCTTGAGAAATGGGAACGCATCTCCAACATACCGCTGTTCGCGC
The DNA here is from genome assembly GCF_000741135.1 of Bifidobacterium choerinum. Classification (GTDB taxonomy): domain Bacteria; phylum Actinomycetota; class Actinomycetes; order Actinomycetales; family Bifidobacteriaceae; genus Bifidobacterium; species Bifidobacterium choerinum. Next base: position 34,724 of record NZ_JGYU01000002.1, read on the forward strand.
TGTCGGCCGTGTTCCTGTTCGCGTATTCATGGCAGATCCTCGCGCAGACGCATCTGACCGCCTGCTTCATCGCGATCAACGTCGTCTGGATCACCTACGGCATCGACTACCTCGTCTCCTTCATCCTCGCCGAGCACAAGTGGCTCTGGTTCCGCAGGAACATCCTGCTGCTGCTGACGCTCGCACTGCCGATCTTCCGCCCGCTGCGGCTGCTGCGCCTCATCCCGATGCTGCATATCTTCAACCGCTCCGCCGGCGCGGCGACGCGCGGCCGCATCACGATCTACGCGACGAGCGCGATATCGCTGCTCATCTACGTCGCCGCGCTCGCCGAATACTCGGCCGAGCATCTGGCCCCCGGCGCGACGATCACGACGTTCCCGCTGTCGCTGTGGTGGGCCTTCGTCACGGTGACGACGGTCGGCTACGGCGACGTCTACCCGGTCACGCTCACCGGCCGCTTCATCGCCATCGCGCTGATGCTCACCGGCATCGCATTGATCGGCATCGTCAGCGCGATGATCTCGTCGTGGATCATCGATCAGGTCAACGGCGGCGCGCGCAACATCACGAAGGACGACGCGCCGACGACGGGCACGCGCGCGCAGTCCGACAACGACTACAACTCCGCCGACATCCGTCTGATGCGCGCCGAGATCCTGCGGCTCACCGACACGGTCGGCCAGCTCAACCACGAGCTGCAGCGCACGCACCGTCTGACGAAGCGCGCGCATCGGCGCGTCCAGGAGCACCACGGCAACGTGTTCCTCGACGAGGACGGCCGGCTGCGCCGCGGAACGTCGGGCGACGCCGTCGACATCGACACGATGACGACGACGACATCGACGCCGACCGATGGCGACCGCGCGCAGGCCGCGCCGCACGACGCCGGACGCGGCGTCCATGGGCAGCGCAGGGCGCCGCATCACGCCGGCGACGCGCCGCAGACGCACGCCGACGGCGCGGCGAATCCGGCCCACCGGCAATAATTGCCCATCGACACAGTAACGAACCTACGATAGTGACCATGAGTGATCTGCACGCTTTGAACCTCCAGCCCGGAGACATCGTCGGCGGCTACACGCTCGACGCGCGCCTCGGCGCCGGCGCGATGGGGTCGGTGTGGCGCGTGACGGACGGCGGCGGCACCAGCTACGCGATGAAGATACTGAGGGATTCGCTCAACGACGAAGCCGTCGACGAGGAGGGACGCCGCGCGCAGACGACGGCACGCGAACGGCTGCGCCGCGAGGCGATGGCGCTCAAACGCATCAAGGATCCGGGCGTGTGCAGCATCGTCGACATGGAACTCGACGATTCGCTCGCGTTCATCGTCACCGAACTCATCGAAGGCGACAATCTGCGTCAGGACGTCGCGCAGAACGGCCGCTACACCGGCAGCGACCTCGAACGGCTCGCCGAGAAGCTCATCGCCGCCATGCACGCCGTGCACGCGGCCGGCATCGTGCACCGCGACATCAAACCGACGAACGTCATGGTCTCGGTCACCGGGCCGATCCTCGTCGACTTCGGCATCGCGATGGGCGAAGGCGAAAGCCATGTGACGAGCACCGGCCTCGTCATGGGCACGCCGGGATTCATCGCCCCCGAGATCATCGAAGGGCAGGAGGCGAACGAGGCGACCGACTGGTGGTCGACGGCCTCGGTGCTCGCCTTCGCGGCGACCGGCGCGCCGGTCTTCGGCACGCAGCCGATGCTCGCCGTGCTGCAGCGCGAGGCGGCCGGCAACGCGAATCTGCAGGGTCTGCCACCGCGCACGTTGCAGGCGTTCCGTTCGGCGCTCTCGCCGCATCCCGAGGAGCGATGCACGCCCGACGAACTGCTCGACGCGATATCGGCGGACGCGTGGGAGGCGGAATCGCATCTCCCTTTTGAGGCAGCCGCCCCGGCCACCGGAGCGACCTTCAGGAAGAACGAAAGCGTCCACAACCCGCGCAGCCTGTGGCGTGCGCAATCGATGCCGACGGCGTCGATCCTGTTCCCCGGCGGCCGCCGCGCGCGGCCGCGCAGGAGGATGCCGGTGCGCGATCCGGCGCCGGCATGCGGAGCGCCGCGCCGCTCGATCCGCCGCGTCCGCCGACGGCGACGCGGCCGCTCGAAGCCGCCACGACGCCGCTCGTGCAGCCGATGACGATGCCCGCCGGAACGGCTGCGACGCGTGTGCTGCCGACCGATGCCGATGCAGCCGACGTCGAAGCGACACAGGTCATCGGACCGATCGAACAGCCGACGGTCGCGCTCACCGCGGCGCCGGACATGGCGGCGCAGGATGCGCAGCCGCAATCCGCGGGACCCGGGCAGGAGGCCACGCAGGTGCTGCGCTCGGCGACGTCGGCGCCATCGTGGCGGACCGTGCAGACGCAGCAGGGCGCGCAGACGGACGCACGGCCGCAATCGGACATGCAGCCGCCGGAACAGGCCTATGTACAACCGACCTTCGCGCAGACGCCGCAGGACGCGGCGCCGGCGAATCCGACGCCACGCTATATGTCGCGCGGACGGCTCGCCTGCCTGCTGCTGCTCGTGCCGTTCGCCGTGTTCGCCGCGAGCATGCCGGTCGTCGCGCTCATTGTCGCGTCGATGACGCTGTGGGTATTGATGGCGGTCGGCTACAACGCGGACGCGCAGAACACGCGCATCCGCCGCCGTCAGGGCGAGCGCCGCGGCAGCGACATGGCGCTCCGTGCGATCTCGTTCCCGTGGCATCTGCTCAAATCAGTCCTGTTCATCATCCCGACGATCCTCGCGCTGTGGCTCGCCGACGCCCTCGTCACCGCGCTCGCGACGCTCGTCTGCGCGCTGCCGCGCTACGAGACGGCGCTGCCGATCTTCGGCGGCTCGCTGACGGTCGCCGCGCCGGACGCGGCGCCGGCGTCGATGACCGGCGCGGCCTGCGCGATCGCCTTCGCGGCCGGCTGGCTGTTCGTCGTGCTCGGCCCGCGGTCGTCGCCGATACGGCTCGGCGCCGGGCATCTGCTCGGCCTGACGCAGCGTGAACGCGAACGTGTGCAGCTGCCGGCGCAGCAGAACCGTCGGCAGTGGGTGTGGCTCGCGATCGCGATTGCCGGCACCTGCGCGGCCGCGATCAACGTCGAGGTGTCGCCGGCCGTCGCATGGTGGCCGCTGCTGCCGTGGTAGCGGCCGCGCGCCGCAATGTGCGCGCTTCGTGATGGATGCGTGCAAACGATGGATTTTGGCGGCACGGCAACCTACACTCGAGACAGATTCAGGAAAGGACCACGATGGCTCAGAACAACCCATCCAAGCGCGAGCGCCGGCGCGAGGCCGAGGCCGCCGCGCAGCAGGCGCAGGCGGCGAAGGCGGCGAAGGAACGCAAGCAGCAGACGATCATCGGCGCCATCGTGGCGGCCGTGCTCGTCGTGCTCATCGTCATCGCCGGCATCGCCGTCTACCGCAGCACGCATCCGGCGACGAACAACGCGTCGTCGACGACGACCGAGGAGGCGAAGGACGCGAAGACGACGCTCGCGACGTCGCCGTCGAAGCCGTCGGTCGCCGATGACCAGGGCGGCATCCTCATCTCGGCGAACGGCTACGACAAGCCGGTCGCCGACGTGCCGACCGTCGGCATCTACATGGACTTCATGTGCCCGGGCTGTGGCAGCCTCAACCAGAACCTCGACAAGGACCTCGTGAAGATGGCGGACGCAGGCCAGATCAACCTCGATCTGCACTTCATGTCCTTCATGGACCGCTTCTCGAGCGATCAGTACTCGACGCGCACGGCGAACGCGGCGCTGTACATCGCCGACCATGATCCGGACCCGGACCATCTGCTCAGGTTCATGTCCAATCTCTACGCCGCCGACTTCCAGCCGGACGAGTCGAACTACGTGCCGATCAGCGACGAGAAGATCGCCGAGCGCGCCGTCGACGCCGGCGTGGACAAGGATGTGGCCAACAAGGCGATCACGCGCCAGTACGACGACTATCTTGACGCCGTCAACACCTACACGCCGACACGCGAGGAACTGTGGAGCACGAGCGGCTCGATGAAGGGCTCGATGTCGACGCCGACGGTGACGATCAACGGCCGCTACTGGGACATCCACGACGCGAAGGTCACGTCGAAGGACTCGCTCACCGACGCGCTATGCGACGCGATCGGTCTCAAGCCGGCGGACATCGGCGTCAAGGGCGCCCTGCCGTCGATCGGCGCGAAGGGCAAGGCGCTCATCCCGTGACGGCATGCCGAACGCACATGACGTGAAGATGCCGTGTGCGTTCGGCGTTCGGCGCGTCCCGCATCTTGACCGTTCCAGATGAACTGCTATGCTGTTCACAGTTGGCGCGCGATGCGCACCGGTCAACAGCGTCAGCCTCCTTAGCTCAGATGGCCAGAGCGGCCGCCTTGTAAGCGGCAGGTCGTCGGTTCGATCCCGACAGGAGGCTCGATTTGCATTGAGGACGAAGAATCCATATACTCATATTGTGTATGAGAAGTTTGGCCTCATGCAAAGGAATACTTACCTCCGAGTAAGCAAATCCTGAAGGCTCCCCCAACCATAGCCTTCAGGTGCGGGTGAAGCATCCCCCCAACCAGCTTCGCTCGCGGGGGCGAGAACATCCCCTTCTCTCTCGCCCCCACCCCTTCCAACGGAAACCCCGCGTCCATTGGTCGCGGGGTTTCCTGTTTCTCCGTTCCTTCGCCTCCGATGGGCAGGCCTTCCGCGGGACGGGTCATCGACGGCATCGACGGAACGGGACGCAAACCGGACCCTCCGCGGGACGAACCATCGAGCCGGCCGACGGAACGGGACGCAAACCAAGCATGGATGCGCGAAGCCGGGTGGAATCGGGAACTCGCAGACGACCGGAACGGAGCGGCGCGCGCAGCGCGACGATGGACATCAGCACGGACACCGCGGGCGAAAATGGCGGCGCGCGTCAGTACAATCGTGACAGGACTACAACGTGCAGGAAAGCAGGAAAAGAAAAGGGGAACTATGCCCAAGCGATGGTCACCGAGACGTACCGTGACGTTGCGCCGCATCCGCGTCATGACCTGCGCCGTTGCGCTCGTACTGGCGTCGTGCCTCACGTTCGCGTTCACGGCGCGCAAGTCGGTCGCGCTCGACGTCAATGGTGACACACGCTACCTGACGACGTATGCGACGACGGTGAGCGGGCTGCTGCGCGAGCAGGGCGTCGACGTCAAGACGCACGACCTCGTCAAGAACACCGGCGACGGCACACTCGTCGACAACGACGTCGTCACCGTGAAGAGCGCCTACCAGACGACGATCACGATCGACGGACAGCAGATGCCGTTCTGGACGGTCGCGGACAGCGCCGAGCAGCTGCTCGACTTCTTCGAGCAGAACGAGGTCGCCGCGTCGCGCATCACCGTCGACATCAAGAACGTCTACAACCAGCTCACCGGCGGCATGGTCATCAACGCCGACGGCCCGGTCACGGTGATCGCGGACGGCAAGACGTCGATCGCGCCGAACGGCAAGCTGCCGGCGGCGTCGATCCTCGATTCGAAGGGCATCACGCTCGGCAAGGACGACCGCGTCAGCGTGCAGAAGGACGGCGGCAAGACGATCCTGCGCGTGCAGCGCGTGACCTACGGCGACAAGACGGAGACCGTCGTCATCCCGTACACGACGCGCACCGTGCTCGACGGCACGCTCGACCCCGGCGCGCGACGCGTCGACATGGCCGGTGAGAACGGCGAGAAGAAGATCACCTACCGCGTCACCTACGTCGACGGCGTGCCGGTGGACACGACGCAGACGAAGGAGGTCGTGACGAAGACGGCGCTCGACGAGGTCGTCGCCGTCGGTCCGGAGAAGGTCGAGGTTCCCGACGACGATGCTGGTAACGGCGACGCGGATGCCGACGAAGGCACCGGAGAGAACGGCGGCGATACCGCCGGCGACGCCGCGGATACGACGGGACAGCAGCCGGGCAGCGAGCCCACGCAGCAGCCGTCGGCGCAGCCGAGCGCCGAACCGACACAGCAGCCGCAGCCGACGCAACAGCCGAGCGCCGAACCGACACAGCAGCCGACGCAGACGCCGACGCAACAGCCGCAGCCGACCCAGAAACCGCAGCCCACCCAGCAGCCGACGCAACAGCCGCAGCCTAAGCCGACGCAGACGCAGAAGCCTAAGCCGACGCAGAAGCCCACACAGCAACCGACGCAGCCGAGCACACCGGCCGAAGACTGCCGCCTGTGCCGCCCGTCGGCGTCCGCCGCGCAGGCCTATGCCGCCGGCGCCGCCGCGCAGTACGGCTGGACCGGCCAGAACTGGACCGATCTGGTGAAACTGTGGAACCGCGAATCCGGCTGGCGCTGGAACGCCGAGAACCCGTATTCGGGCGCCTACGGCATCCCGCAGTCGCTGCCCGGCAACAAGATGGCCGCCTTCGGCACGAACTGGCGCAACGACGCCGCCGTGCAGATCGACTGGGGCCTGAGCTACATCGCCGGCCGCTACGGCTCGCCTATGAAGGCCTGGGAGCATTCCGAACGGGTCGGCTGGTACTAAACCGCCGTGCGACGACGCCGAGACGCCGGCCGCGTCTGCAGCCACCGGCGACCACCCGCAGCCATTCATAGTCATTCATAGTCATCCATCAGCAACGACGATTCCGATTCCGAAGGAAAGACGACATATCCGCATGAGCGCATACGACGACGAACCCCGCGCGGCCGAGACCGCCGCGCCAGCCACATCGACGGCTTCCGCCGATTCCGCAACCAAGGCGGCCGCAACGACAGCCGCCGCCGCAACATCAGCGGCCGCGGCGTCCGGCGGCGGCCATCTGCTCGGCGCCGCCGACATCCGCCGCATCGCCGCCGACGCCGGCATCAGCCCGACGAAGAAGTTCGGCCAGAACTTCGTCATCGACCCGGGCACGGTGCGCCGCATCGTGCGCGAAGCCGGCGTCGGAGCCGACGACCATGTGCTCGAGGTCGGCCCCGGCCTCGGTTCGCTCACGCTCGCAATCCTCGAAACCGGCGCGCGGATGACGGCGGTCGAGATCGACCCGCCGGTCGCGCAGCGGCTGCCGCACACGATCGCCGAGTTCATGCCGGACGCCGCCGACCGCCTGCGCGTCGTGCGCGCCGACGCGCTGACGCTCACGCCGCGCAATCTTCCCGACTTCGACGACGACGCATCGTTCACGCTCGTCGCCAATCTTCCGTACAACGTCGCGACGCCGATCCTGCTCACGCTGCTCGAACGGTTCGACAATCTCGGCTCGTTCCTCGTCATGGTGCAGAAGGAGGTCGCCGACCGTCTGTCCGCGCAGCCGGGATCGAAGATCTACGGCACGCCGAGCGTGAAGCTCGCCTGGTACGGTATCGCGAAATCGGTCGGAACGATCGGCCGCAACGTCTTCTGGCCGGCGCCGAACGTCGACTCCGCGCTCGTGCGCTTCGACCGCCACGCGCCGGGCGAAGGCCCGGCCGCGCACGCGCAGTCGGGGCGCGAGGCCGTGTTCAGACTCATCGACGCCGCCTTCGGGCAGCGCCGCAAGACATTGCATGCGGCGCTGAAGAAGGTCGTGCCGTCAGGCACCTTCGAGCGCGCCGGCATCGACATGACGCGGCGCGGCGAGACGTTGACCGTCGACGAATTCGTGCGCCTCGCCGACGCCGCGAAGGAGCTCGAGGCATGAGCGGCGCGATCGTGAGCGTCGACTGCCCGGCGAAGACGAACCTGACGTTGCACGTCGGCGCACGCCATGGGGCATGGGGTGGCCGCCACGCGCTCGACACGATGTACTGCGCCGTCGGCGTCTACGACACCGTCACACTCGAGCAGCGCGAGGACGGCGCCGGATGCTCGCTCGAGATCTCCGGGCAGTATCTGGGCGACCTCGCCGCGTCGAGCAGCGACATGCTGCGCAACCATGCGATGCTCGCATTGTTCGCGATGGCGCGCGCCTGCGGACGCGAGCCGGACGTGGGCGTGACGATCGAAAAGAACATCCCGGTCGGCGCCGGTCTCGGCGGCGGTTCGGCGGACGCGGCCGGCACGTTGCTCGCACTCAACGAGCTGTGGGATCTGCATTGGCCGCCCGAACGGCTCGCGCCGATCGCGGCGACGCTCGGCGCCGACATGCCGTTCTGCCTCGTCGGCGGATACGCGCACGGTTCCGGCTACGGCGAGATCGTCACGCCGGTGGCGGCCGACGATCCGCGCATCGAGGCGCTGCGCGCCGACGGCTACGACGGCCATGTGCTCGTCGGCGCCTACCGCGCACAGCTGAGCACACCGGAGGTGTATGCGGCGTTCGACGTGCTCGGCGGCGACGGATCGCCGAACGATCTGCAGGCCGCCGCCGTGTCGCTGCACCCGCGATCGGGCGCCGCGATCCGGCTCGCGCAGGACGCCGGCGCCACGCGCGCGTTCATCTCGGGATCGGGCCCGTCGGTATGCGCCTTCGTGCCCGACGACGCCGCCGCACAGGCCGTCGAACGGGCGTGGCTCGACGCGCAGGCCGTCGATCGGCTCTTCGTGGCGCAGGCGCCGGTGACGCCGGTCGTGCATGCGCCGGAACGCTGAAGACCGCCGCCGCGAGCGGCCGTCGCACGGCCGTCACACAGGGCTCGCAGCGTCAGCATAATGGGATAAGGTGAGACCACAGTCACCTCGTGAACAAGGGATAGGTATGGCACAGAACAACGGGGCGCGCGAGGCCCGCAAGGCATACGTACGCAAGCGCCAGTCGATCGTGTTCAGCATCGTCGGCGTCGTGCTCGTCGTCGCGCTCGTCTTCGCGACGCTCGTGTTCTTCCATGTGGGCGGCCTCGGCGAGACCGCGCAGAGCAAGGAGTCGGCGAACTACGGGCGCACCGCGCCGTGCGTGTCGCCAGCGGCCGACGGTTCGACGCCGAAGTATGTGGACAACCGCTCGGTGACGGTGCGCGTGCTCAACGGCACGCAGTTCTCCGGTTTCGCACAGGCCGTCGCCGAGGCGCTCGAGAACCGCGAGTTCGTCGTGCAAGGCGTCGACAACTACGACAGCGCGAAGGTGGAGCGCACATTGATCATCTTCGGCAAGAACGCGATCCCGCAGGCGTACACGCTCGCCAGCAACTTCAACGACGCGCAGATGGTCATGGACGACCGCGCGGACAAGCTCGTCGACGTCGTCCTCGGCGCGACGTTCAAGGATCTCGTCCCCACCGAGGATCTGCCGAAGACCGGCTCCGACATCCCGAACATCGAAGGCTGCAAGGCCCCGGACAAGATGACGTCGCTGCCGAAGGCGCCCGACCACACGCCGGTCGGCTGAACCTCCCGCACAGTACGATTTTGCGAACGCCCCGCACACGATCCGTGTGCGGGGCGTTCGCAAACCGACGTCCTGGCGAACGTTCCGGGTGCGATCCGCGGATGCCGCGGTCGCGAAAGCCGCTTTTCGCGACCATCTCCGGCGCATGCTCCGTCAACGATGGTCGCAAACCGGCCGTCACTGGTCGGCGTTGCGCTCGTCGTACCAGCGGTGCAGCTCGGCGACGGCCACGTCGTGTTCGACCGGGCCGTGGTCGAGACGGTAGTCGAGCATGTGCCGGTACGCGGCGCCGACCTCCGGCCCCGGTTCGATCCCCAGTTCGGCGATGATCTCGTTGCCGTCGAGGTCCGGGCGGATCGCCTTGAGGTCCTCCTGCTCCTTGAGCTCGCGCACGCGCTGCTCCATCTCGTCCATCGCCGTGCTGAACACGAGCGCCTTGCGGCGGTTGCGCGTCGTCACATCGGCGCGTGTCAGCCGATTGAGCCGCTCGTAGAGCGGACCGGCGTCCTTGACGTAGCGGCGCACGGCCGAGTCGGTCCACGGCTCGTCCACATAGCCGTGGAAGCGCAGATGCAGGTCGACGAGGCCGCTGACATCGTCGACGACGTGGTGGTCGAAGCGCAGCGCCTTGAGACGCCTGCGCGTGAGCTTGGCGCCGACGGCGTCGTGATGGCGGAACGTGACCTTGCCGCCGGGTTCGAACCTGCGCGTCTTCGGCTTGCCGATGTCATGCATCAGCGCGGCGAGGCGCAGCACGAGGTCGGGACCGGGCACCGGGCCGTCGGGTCCCGTCTCAAGCGCGACCGCGCGGTCGATGACGATCATCGTGTGCTCGAAGACGTCCTTATGGCGGTGATGCTCGTCGATCTCGAGCTGCAATGCCGGGATCTCCGGGAAGACGATATCGGCGAGCCCGGAGTCGACGAAGGCCTCGATGCCGGCGCGCGGCCGGTCGGACAGCAACAGCTTCGTCAGTTCGTCGCGCACGCGTTCGGCGGAGACGATCTCGAGCCGCGAACCCATGTCGCAGATCGCCTCGGCCGTCTCCGGCTCAATCGAGAATCCGAGCTGCGCGACGAAGCGCACGGCGCGCATCATGCGCAGCGGATCGTCGTCGAAGGACTGCCGCGGGTCGACGGGCGTGCGCAGCACCTTGCGCTGCAGGTCGTTCGCGCCGCCGAAGGGGTCGACGAACTCGAGCTGCGGCACACGCAGCGCCATCGCGTTGACGGTGAAGTCGCGGCGAGACAGGTCGCCTTCGAGAGAGTCGCCGTAGCTGACCTCGGGCTTGCGTGACTCGGGGTCGTAGACGTCCGAACGGTAGGTCGTCACCTCCACCTTGACCTCGGTGCCGTCGGGACGCCGGCGCAGCGCGCCGAGCGTGCCGAACTTGCGTCCCATGTCCCAGAACCCGTCATGGCCCCAGCGTTTGAGGATCGGCTCGAACTCCTCGGGCCGCGCCGACGTGCAGAAGTCAAGATCGTGCGAGGGCCGCTGCAGCAGCAGGTCGCGCACCGGACCCCCGACGAGCGCGAGCTCGTACCCGGCATCGGCAAACATCTCTCCCAGCTCAATGGCCTCCGGCCACACTTCGAAGTTCACAGGCTCCCTTTCGGCCAATCGTCCTCACATGTCGAACATGTCCCATCGGCGTTTCCGCCGGCACATTTCTGCCCTTCAAGCATACCCGTACCCCATCGGCGGCAAAACATGAGTATGGTGGACTACATGACCACACCCGCAGACGTTGCACGCATGCTTGCCAACGCTGCGGCCAACCATGCCCGCAATCTGCTCGAACCGGACGCGCTGATGTACACGTCGCAGACACAGACGCTGCGCATCACGACGGACACGGCGCCGGCGAAACCCGACCCGCATACGCCGACGCCGGCGATGATGCCGCGCCGGCGCACAAGCGACCGCCCGACGACCTTCGCGTCGCTCGACGCCCAGGAGCTGCCGATCGTACGCGAATACTCGGCCGGCGGCCTCGTCTTCGACGAGCGCGGTCGCGTCGCGATCATCGCGCGGCATTCACGCAACGGCCACCTCGAATGGTGCCTGCCGAAGGGGCATATCGAAAAAGGCGAGACGCCCCAGCAGACGGCCGTGCGCGAAGTGCACGAGGAGACCGGCATCCTCGGCGAGGTCGTCGATTCGATCGCCACGATAGACTATTGGTTTACCGGAACCAGCCAACGCGTCCACAAGCTCGTCCACCACTTCGCGCTGCGCCAGATCGGCGGCGAGCTGACGGTGGAAGGCGACCCGGACCATGAGGCCGAGGATGCCATCTGGGTGGACTTCGCCGATCTGGACGATGTGCTCAGTTATCCCAACGAGCGTAAGATAGCTTGGCTGTACGCAAGGAAACTGAACAGGCAGGGCTAACGTGAACCGACGTCACACCAATCCGCACGCCCGGCGTCGCGCTTGGTGCGCGCTGCTGGTGCTGCTCATGGCGATCGCGATGGTGCTCGACGTGCATATCCCCCAGGCGGCCGCCGACGACGGCGATTCAACGACGAGCGACGTGCCCGGCGTCGCGCTGTCGGTCGAATCGCTCACCGCCGTCGTCACGGCGACCTCCGGATTCTCCGCGACGCTCACCGTCGAGAACCGCACGACGCAGCCGGTGTCCGCCGGCGCGATCGACATCATGACGAATCCCGACTACAACTTCGTCTCGCGCACCGATGTGCAGGAATGGGCGGACGGTACCGCGCAGATCGACACGACGCACGAGCTCGCGCACGCCGATGTCGCGGCGATTCCGGCCGGCGGCCGCGTCGCCGTGCACGCCGTCCTCTCCGCCCACGATCCCGCCCTCGCCGCGCTGACGACGTGGGGTCCACGCCCGCTGCGCATCCTCTACACGGCACAGTCGGACGGCGACGCGCAGCCCGTGCACGCATCGCTCAACAGCTACATCACGCGATCGCAGGACGGCGCGGCCAGCGTGCGCACGCCGTCGATCGGCATCAGCATCGTCATGCCGCTCACCTCGCACGACTGGTCCGCCGACGACAAGGCACGCCAACGACTCATCACTTCGGACACGCGCGACCTGTCCGCGCAATCCATCGCGACGCTCGACGAGAACGAATGCAAGGCGCTGCATGACAAGGACCGCCTGAGCACGAAATATCCGCAGCTGCAGGTCGTCGCCGATCCGGCCGTGCTCGAAACGCTCGGCACGCCACATCTGACGGCGCTGATGCAGCCCGCCCGATTCGACATCACCTCCTATGCACGCGTCGGCGATCCGCAGGCCTACGCGCGCGCCGGCGTCGGCAAGAGCAAGTGGAGCGCCGCGAGCGGCCTCGCGCAGCTGCGCGGCGCGCTCGGCGACATGTCGGCGAGCGCGCCGGCGATCGCATGGCAGGGCGCCGACAGCTGGACGATGGACGCGCTCGATGCGGCGCGCGGGGCCGGCTATGACACGGTGATCGCGACCGGCGACTTCAACATCGCCGACGATGCGACGGCGCAGACGCTCGTCTACCGCGCGCCGACCAAGCACGGCGACGTCACCGTGCTCGCCGCGCAGCCGACACTCACGTCGCTCGCGAACGCGCACGCCACGTCGCAGCATGCGCGCGCCGAACGCACCGACGCGGGGCGCATCGCGCGCTTCATCGCACAGAGCGCGTTCTATCAGATGGAGCAGCCGTACGCGCAGCGCACGCTGCTCGTCTGCTTCGGCGAGGACTCCTCGCCGAAGCAGGTCGAGATGCTGATGGATGCGCTCGGCGACGCGAGCTGGATCGATCTGACGTCGCTCGCCGATCTCACCGCCCACGACGCGCTCATCGACCCCGGACTGATGCCGCAGCTCATCGGCGAGAACGTCGGCCTGTCCGCCGGCCATGCCGCATCGGTCCGCGAGACGCTCATGCAGCTCGGCGCGAGCCGCAGCGACCTGAAGCGGCTCGGCTCGTCGATCCTCGGCGGCGACGCGCAGCAGTCGGGTGACAAGCCGAACGACGCCAGCGACAGCAACGACGACGCGTCGCAGGCGCCCTCCCCGTCGGCGACGGCGGACGCGACCGTCGACGCGCAGTCGGAATCATCGGGATCGTCGGAGGGCGGCGGCTCCCGGCTGACCGAGTCCGCCTACGCGCGCCGGCTGCTCGACGCCCATGACACGCTCGCATTGTTCGCGCTGCAAGGCGACACCGCGCTGTGCACGTCGATGCGCAAGGCGGCGGCCGCATTCTCCGACGCGGCGCTCGGCGCGATCACGCTGAGCCCGTCCGGCAACGTCAGCGTACTATCGGAGACGGCGTCGATGCCGGTCACGGTGAGCAACGGCCTGCCGTATCCGATCTCAGTGCGCATCTCGTCGCGCACCGACTCGATTGAAATCATCACGGCGCGCATGACGCCGATCACGGCGCCGGCGCGCGGCGAGGCGCAGACGTCAATCTCGATCCGCGTGACGACCTCCGGCACGGCGGTCGCGCGCGAACAGCTCGTCGACAGGGACGGCGAGCCCTTCGGCGCCATGCAGCAGACGTCGATCACCAGTTCGCTGCAGATCAGCGACAAGAGTGGTCTCGCCATCATCATCTTCGCCGTCGCGCTCGGCCTGCTCGGCCTGTGGCGGCAGTTCCACCGCAAGAAGGATCCCGACGAATGAGTTCTTCCGTAGGCCGCAATTCGCTCATCATGGCTTCCGGCACGGCGGCGTCACGCATCACCGGCCAGATCCGCACGATCCTGCTCGCAGCGGCGATCGGCACGACCGGTCTGGCGGCGAACGCCTACCAGGCCGGCTCGATGATCCCGCAGGTCATCTACACGCTCGTCTCCGGCGGCATCTTCAACGCCGTCCTCGTGCCGCATATCGTGCGCACGCTGCACAGCGACAACGCCGAGGAGCAGCTCAACAAAATCGTCACTTTCGCCGTCACATTGCTGTTCGGCGTCACGGTGCTGATGGGCGTGCTCACGCCGTGGATCACGCGGCTGTACGTCAGCGGCAGCCCCGAGCTGATCAGCCTGACCTGCGCGTTCACGCTCTGGTGCACGCCGCAGATCTTCTTCTACGGCCTGTATACGGTGCTCGGGCAGATCCTCGCCGTCAAGAACAAGTTCGGCGCCTACGCGTGGAGTTCGGTCGGCGCGAACCTGATCAGCTGTCTCGGCTTCATCCTGTTCATCGCGATCTACGGCAACCATGCGCAGTCGTCGGCCGGCGCATGGACGACGCCGAAGATCGCGCTGACGGCCGGCATGTGGACGCTCGGTGTCATGTTCCAGGCGCTGATTTTGTTCGTGCCGCTGCTGCGCGCCGGTTTCCGCTTCCGGTTCCGCTTCGGCGTGCGCGGCATCGGCCTGCGCACGATGGGCCCGATCGCCGCGTGGAGCATGGGCATCGTCGGCATCGACCAGATCGCCAACATCGTCATCACGCGCATCCTGACGAGCGCGCCGGGACTCGCCGAACGCACGATGCATATCAGCGAGTTCGACGTCGCCGGCAACGCGACCTACCAGAACGCGTACACGATCTACATCCTGCCGTATTCGCTCATCGCCGTCTCCGTCGCCACGGCGATCTTCCCGCAGATCTCGTCGGCGATCGCCGACCGTGACATCGCGCGCGCCCGCGACGACCTGAGTGGCGCGCTGCGCACGGTCGGCGCGATCATGTTCCTGTTCACGGCCTTCTTCCTCGTCATGCCGCTCGCGATCACACGTGCGCTGCTGCCGACCGTCTCCGTCAGCCAGGCGATCCTCATCTGCGGCCCGTTGATGGGCCTGTGCGTCTGCCTGCCGCTTGCAAGCGCGTATCTGATCATCCAACGCACGTTCTACGCCTTCGAAGACGGCCGTTCCCCGTTCATCTTCATGCTGATCATGTACGCGCTGCAACTGTCGTCGTGCCTGCTGTGCACGCGCCTGCTGCCGCCGACCGACTGGGCGGCCGCCGTCGGCCTGTGCGCGTCGGGGAGCTATCTGCTGTCCTTCATCCCGCTCGTGCATATGCTGCGCAAGCGTTTCAACGGCTCGCTCGACGGCCGCCGCATCGCGCTCACCTATGGCAAGGCCTTCGCGGCGATGATCGTAAGCGTCGTCATCGGCTTCGCATTGCAACGGCCGATCTACCATCTGCTGCACGTCGACGATCCGTCGAGCGGCGGCATCGTCGGCTGGCTGCAGTCGGTCGGCGCCGCGGCGCTGCTGTTCGTCGTCATCGTCGTCGTCTATCTGGGCGTGCTGTGGGTGCTGCGCTGCGAGGAGCTGACGGCCGGCGTCGCCTCGCTGCGGGCGCGACTGTCGCACCGTGCGCCCGCCGCCGCGGACGCGACGGCCGATGCCGCCGAACATGCGGTCGACGCCGACGTCGACGACAGCACACGCGTCATCCCCGAGCTGATCCGCATCGCGCCGGCTGTGCCGATCGACGAGCTCGCGCAGCTCGATCCGCCGGTGCCCGCGGAGCTCGCCGAACCGCCGATTGCGCTGGCCGCCGACGAGCCGCGCACGCCGGCGCCGACGACCACCGCGGACAGTAGAATGACGATGCACACATCCGCAAGGCCTTACGAATCAGGGGTGACCATGAAGCCTCATCTGGGAGATACGATTCTCAACCGATACACGCTCGTATCGCCGTTGCGTGAAGAGGCCGGACTGCAGGTGTGGAAGTCGAACGACCGCGTCCTGTCGCGCGACTGCCAGCTGTTCATCGTCAACAACCGCGCCGTCCTGGCGAGCACGAACGCGCTCGCCGGCACGCTCGCCGCGTTCCGCGACCCGCGCTTCACGCAGGTCATCCAGCTGCAGCACGACGGCGACATCGCCGTCATCCTCACGAGGCTCGACTGTGGCGTCTCGATCAGCGAATACATGCGCGACGACGGCGCCGGCGCACCTCCACTCAGCTACGAGGCGATGCGCACGATCATCGGCGAGACGATGGACGCGGTCCGCTTCCTGCAGCGCGACCGCCTGACGCATCGCGCACTGTCGACCGACACGGTGCGCCTGACGCGCAACGGCGTCCAGCTCGCCGACACCCCGGTGAGCGCCGCGCTCGCCGACACGGCGAACACGCCGGCCTCGTACAACGACGAGCGCCGCGCGATCCGTCAGATCGCCGGCGTCCTCTACGGCATGCTCACGCGCACGCCGTCGACGATGCATCCGCGTTTCTCGCTCGACAAGCTGCCGCAGGACGCGCCTATCGAGTTCCGCCTCATCGTCAAGCGCGGCCTCGAGCTGAACGAGGGCGCCAAGCCGACGGTGCCGCTCGTGACGATGGCCGAGATGGACGCGCTGCTCGGCGCGCGCAAGCCGCTGCATGCGCTGACGCGCCACGATCTGCGGCTGACCGGCGCCGACGGCGAATGCTCGATCGTGCGTGCGATGATCCAGCCGGCGCTGCCCGGCGACATCCTGCCGATCCCCGATTCGATGGTCTCATCGCAGACGATGCCGTCGATGATGTTCCCGGCGCAGCAGCTCGATCCGGAATCGCTCGCCGAACTCGAGGAGGAGACCGAGGAGGCGAAGGAGCAGGAGGCCTCCGACACGGCGGCCGGCCGTTCGTTCAAAGCGTTGTGGAACAAGAGCAAGGCGATCATGGGCGGCACCGACGACACGGCCGCGAAGATTCCGGAGATCTCGCCGAACAACGAGACCGAGATGTTCACCGCCTTCGACCCGAACGCCGTCCAGGAGACGCCGATGACGCCGTCGCGCATGACGGTGCCGCTCGATGTGTCCTCGATGCGCGACGGCACGATCGACACGTCGTCGTCGACGTCGTCGACCGGCCATCTGCCGGCGATCGACGAGCACGGCAACGTCATCCCCGACGGTTCGCAGTCGCAGCGCGAACTGCGCAAGGAACGCGAGGACATCGACGCGACCTACGTCATGGGCGCGCCGGCGCTGCCGCCGAGCTTCGCGCCGCAGGAGCGTCCGAAGACGCAGCCGGCGCCGAACTACACCGAACCGAAGCCGAAGAAGAAGGGCAAGACGCGCGCCGCGATCATCGTCGGCATCATCGCCATCCTCGTCGCGCTCGGCTTCGCCGTGCACAGCATCGCGACGAGCGGATCGCTGTTCGGATTCGGCAAGCAGGACACGACGTACTGGCCGTCCGACGGCAGCTTCGGCGACGTCCCCTTCGGCAAGCGCAACGGCGACGATGTGAAGACGCCGGAGTCCGGCGAACGCCAGACCGAGACGCCGAAGCCGACGCAGAAACCGTCGAAGGCGCCGAACAACACCGCGTATCCGACGGACCGGGGGCAGTTCCTCGACCGTCCGGCCGGTCAGCAGGGCTACGGCTACTATCTGCATCTGACGAACAAGGAGAACGTCGACCGTCTCGTCGTCAAGATCCAGTCGTCCGGCGGCAAGGGCGTCGTCTATGCGAACGCGACGGCCGACAATCCGACCGGCGGCGAGAAGATGGCCGAGTTCACCTTCGCCGAGGGCGGCACGACCGAGGTCAAGTTCTCGAAGCCGATCGAGACGCAGGACATCGTCATGTGGGTGCCGCTCGACAGCCTGCCCGGCAACCAGCTGTACATCGATTCTGTACAGGCCTTCTGAGTCACAGCGCACCGATCGTCCATGGCGCCCGTGGGACTGCAACGTCCCACGGGCGCCCTTGTGTTTTCCGTGTCCAGGTGCCGCCGAGAGCGATACGTCGAAATAATCGGCGGGTCGCATCTATTGTGAAGGCATGAGTGAAATTCGCGACGTCATCATCATCGGTTCGGGTCCCGCCGGCTACACGGCGGCCATCTATCTGGGACGGGCCGGCCTGAAGCCCCTCGTCATCGCGGGCGCGCTCACGCCGGGCGGCCAGCTCGTCAACACGACGGAGGTCGAGAACTTCCCCGGCTTCCCAGACGGCGTGCTCGGCCCCGATCTGATGGAGGCGATGCAGCGTCAGGCGGAGCGTTTCGACGCCGAACTCGTCTACGACGACGTCGAATCGGTCGAACTCGACGAGACGATCAAGACGGTGCGCTGCAACGGCGGCGACGTCTACCGCGCACGCGCCGTCATCGTGGCCACCGGCTCGTACTACCGCCATCTCGATGTGCCCGGCGAGGAGGAGTACGCCGGCAAGGGCGTCTCGTACTGCGCGACCTGCGACGGCTTCTTCTTCCGCGGCAAGCCGATCGTCGTCGTCGGAGGAGGCGACTCGGCGATGGAGGAGGCCGGTTTCCTGAGCCGTTTCGGTTCGTCGGTGACATTGCTGCACCGGCGCGACCAGTTCCGCGCGTCGCGGATCATGATCGACCGCACGATGGAGAATCCGGCGATCGACGTGATGACGAACACCGTCGTCGCGAGCATCAACGGCGACGGCAAGGCCGTCACGTCGGTCACCGTGCGCGACGTGAACACCGGCGAGGAGCGTGAACTCGACGCGAACGGCGTGTTCATCGCGGCCGGTCAGATCCCACAGACCGCGTTCCTCGGCGGCGCATTGACGCTCGACGACCACGGCTACATCGTCGTCGCCGGCGCGGGCACAAGCACGAACGTGCCCGGCGTCTTCGCGGCCGGCGACTGCGCCGACCCGGTCTACCAGCAGGCGATCAGCGCCGCCGGCACCGGCTGCCGCGCGGCGATCGACGTGCAGACCTACCTCGAATCGCTCGCCGAGGAGGCCGACGCCTGAGCCGTCAGGGCGACTGCCGAGCAATGCGACGTACAAGAGGGCCGTGCGAACCGACAATCGGTTCGCACGGCCCTCGTACGTATGGGCTCTGTGCCATTGGCCGTCGGCGGTCGGCCGGCGGCGCCCGTCACTGCGGGTCGAGCAGTCCGATGATGCGTTCCATCTCCTCGGGCGACGAGAACACGATCTCGATGCGGCCGTGCTTTTCCGAGCCCTTGATCGAGACCTTCGTGCCGTAGCGCTGCTCGAGGCTGACCTGGATCGGCGAACCGGCCCACGGATTATGCTTGTTCGCCTTCGGTTTCTTCGGATGGTCGCTCGCCTGCATCGAGACGATCTCCTCGACGCTGCGCACGCTCAGGCCCTCGTCGACGATGCGCTTGGCAAGCGCCTCCATCGACTCGGCGTCCGGCAGGCCGAGCAACGCGCGCGCATGGCCGGCCGAGATCTTGCCGGAGGCGACGGTCTTCTGCACGCTCGCCGGCAGGTTCATCAGGCGCAGCGTGTTCGCGATCTGCGGGCGCGACTTCGAGACGGAGCGCGCGAGCTGCATCTGCGTGAGGCCGAACTCGTCGATCATCTGCTGGTAGGCGGCCGCCTCCTCGAGCGGGTTGAGCGCGACGCGGTGCAGGTTCTCGAGCAGTGCGTCGCGCAGCATGTAGTCGTCGGCCGTCGTCTTGACGATCGCCGGGATCGTCTTGAGTCCGGCGAGCTGCGAAGCGCGCCAACGGCGCTCCCCCATGATCAGTTCGTATTCGCTGTCCATCTGGTCGGCGAAACGGTCGCCCGTCTGCTGCTTCGGCCGCGCGTGCGCGGCGCGGATCTGCTCGACCGGGCGCTTGCGCACGACGATCGGCTGCAGCACGCCGACCTCCTTGATCGATTCGGACAGCTCGCGCAGTTCGTCGTCGTCGAAGACGGTCCGCGGCTGATGCAGGTTCGGACCGATCTGTGTGACCTCGAGTTCGACGAGATAGCCGCCTTCGACCGGTTTGAGGCCGTTCTCGTCCTCTTGCGGCTGCGTCTTGGCGTCGGTCTTCGCGACGATCGGCGTGCCGTCGAAGAACATGTCGCTCGGATGCGCCATGTCGCCGATCGCCGGCATCGCCGCGCGCTTCGACGACGTCTTCGTCGACTGTGCGGACGACGACGTATCAGCGTCGTTCTGCGCGATCGGACGGTGTTCGGCGGCCTCCGGCTGCAGCGTCATCGGCGCCGCGAGCTTCGAGACGGTGTCGCCGTGGCGCGTCATTGCACCCATCGACGGAATCGTCGAGCTCAGCGGCGAGATCGGCGCGGACGACTGGTCGCCGGCGGCCGGCTGCTGCTGCGCCGGCTTCTTCGCGGCCGGCTTTCCTTCGGTCGGCTTCTTCGCCGCCGGCTTCGGCTGCGGCTTCGCCGCTGGCGTCACCGGCCTTGCAGGCTGTTCGCCGGGCAGCGAGGGGAACAGCGCACCGAGTCCTCGGCCCAAACGTGATTTCGATGCCATGTCACTCCTCGTTTCTTCTCGATGCGATGGTCTCCAGCACTACGGCCGACCGGTTGTTGATTTCGAGCGCGGCCTCGCGGTAGGCGATCGCGCCCATGCCGCGCGGGTCGTAGGTGACGACGGTCTGCGCGAAGCTCGGCGCCTCCGAGATCTTGACGGTGCGCGGGATCGTCGTGTCGAGCACGATGCTCGGGTAGTGGCTCTTCACTTCCTCGTACACCTCGCGGCTGAGCAGCGTACGGCGGTCGAACATCGTCACGAGCATCGTCGAGACGAGCAGCTCGGGGTTGAAGTTCGACTGGACGAGGCCGATCGTGTTGATGAGCTGCCCGAGGCCTTCGAGCGCGTAGTATTCGGCCTGGATCGGGATCAGCATCTCGGAGACCGCGCACATCGCGTTGATGACGAGCAGGCCGAGGCTCGGCGGGCAGTCGACGAGCACGTAGTCGTAGTGCACGTCGCTGTCGGCGAGGAAGTCGTCGAGCGCGTGGCGCATCAGGTTGTTGCGGTCGGGCATGTCGGCGAGCTCGAGGTCGGCGCCGCTCAGGTCGATCGACGCGGGCACGACGTGCAGCGTCTCATAGTCGGGGCAGGTCTGCATGACGTCGGCGATCGTCGCGCGCCCTTCGATGACGTCGTAGACCGACGGATCTCCGGAGTTGTGCTTCGCGCCGAGCGCCGTCGACGCGTTGCCCTGCGGATCCATGTCGACGACGAGCACGTTCATGCCCGTCTGCGCGAACGCGGCGGCCACGTTGACTGCCGTGCTCGTCTTGCCGACGCCGCCCTTCTGATTGGCGACGGCGATGCGGCGCGTGCGCGCCGGTCGTTTGAATTCCGCGGCGTTGATGCGTTCGTAGCGCGTGGATTCGTCGGCGATCTGCGAGCCGACGCCGGAGTCGCTGCCTTTGAAAATGCGCGCCAGCGTCTCCGTTGTGCTTTCCATGCCGGGGATATTCCCTTGATCTGTCACGAGGACTGTCCTCCTAGTTGAGTCGCAGTGTCTTCAAGTCTGTGTAGCCGTATGGACAGGGCACACGCCCCGCTCCATTGTGGATAACCGGTGGATGATTGTGGATAACTCTTTCGCCGCCCACACCGTCTCCACTGTGGAAACCGTTGATTCTCAAGCTATCAGTGGTAATCAAGTTATCCACATCAGCATTGTGGATAACTTTTCCGAACCGACGAGAGATGTGGATAACCTACCGCTTCGCCGCCTTCTTGCCGGCCGCCTTCTTATTGATGACAACGACGCGCGTATCCTCGAGGCCTTCGGCGACCGGCGCCGTCACGACGCGCGGGCGCACGCCGCCGTATTGGGCGATCACCTTGCGCGCCTTGTCGATTTCCGCCTGGGCGGAACGTCCCTTGAGCGCGATGAGCTCGCCACCGGGCTCGACGAGCGGCAGCGTCCAGCCGGCGAGCTTCGTCAGCGGCGCGACGGCGCGGCAGGTCACGGCCGCGAACGGATGCCGAATCGTCTCGTACACCTCTTCGGGGACGACGACGGAAGCCTTGACATGGCGCTTCGCCGCCGGCCGCCGTTCGTCGAGCGCGGCGATCGCCTCTTCGGCGCGCGCCCGCACGACGGTCACGTTCCGCACCCCCATCGCCTCGACGCATTCGGCAAGCCATTCGCAGCGCCGTTCCATCGGCTCGATGAGCGTGAATACGCAATCGGGCAGCATCGCGGCGGCCACGAGCCCCGGGAAACCGCCGCCACTGCCGATGTCGGCGACGGTCTTGAACTGTCGCCCCTCGGTCGCCTCACGGATGAACGGCACAACCGCCGCCGAATTGAGCAGATGCCGCTCCCATAGGATGTCCACGTCGCGCGGGCCGATGAGCCCCCTCGGCTCACCTTCCTGCGCGAGTTTCCCGTGAAACACACGCATCGCATCCAGCGCGTCGCCGAAGGTCGCCTCAAGCACCGGGGAATCGGCAAGCTGTTCGTCGGTATGGATCTCGTCACTCATAACGCACCATCCTATACCGTTTTCACCGGCAACATCGCCGCCATGGCGCACTTTTCTCACGTGAAACACCACGATATCACCACGTGAAACAACTCTCCGACCGACTGCGCAGCGCCGCATATATGACATCACGCCAGCGTGGCGTCCGGCGACACGTCGCAATGGTCGAAATTATCCGGACAGCCACATCGACCTCGCACAGCATCGCCAGTCGCATATAAGGCAGCGCCGCCTCATCCGCACAGTTTCGCCGGCCAGTGGCGGAAAGCCGATCGAGGGAACAATCCTCGCCATTATACTCAGCGTTATGTCAGCCCAAATCGACGGCATGCGTTCGGCCAAACGCCGGACACCGGGCATGGGACGGCGTCGGAGCAGGCCGCGGCGGACTCTTCGAGCGCGTCAACGTCGATCGGTGCGATGGATTGACCCCACCGGCCTCGGTTCTGGAATATGGAAAGAATACGGACACGGGGCTCGGCGGCGCCAGTCCGCCACGCTGCTTCCCCCACGCGAATGCCGTCGGGCTCAGCGAGAACATCATCACTGCCGCCAAGCTCTCCTTCACGACCATTCGGCCATACCGGCGTGTCGAATCGGCGATGGAGTTCCGCCTGCCGAACAACACCGCCCATGAAGGCGACACGTCCGCAATCCGCCTGCCGGAGGGCTTCGCCTTCTATACGGAGCACGACTTCGACGTCAGGAGCCCGATGCCATTGGCGAACACCGGCACCGCGACACATGTCATCATCGGCACCTCCGGTAACGGGCCATTAATCAGCGCCGCGCGTTTGTTTACCGCACCGTAACCGCAAACGGGCGAGCGCAACGGTCCGCTGCGGCACAATCGAACCATCGGCGGAAAAGAAGAGGTGATGCATATGGGCACATCCACATTGGAACCATTGATCGACGATCCGATCGATGCTGTCTCGCTGAATGCCTTCAGCGCGCTCACGAAAGGATCGCCTGCCCCGTACTGGCTGTTCCGGGGCGTCTGCGGCGCATGGGGCATAGAACAGCCGCGTGCGCGGCTCGACCTCATCACCGTCTCGGAGAATGCGACGTTCCTGCTGCTCATCGACGGCGAACCGGAAGGAGTCGTACGCGTCTCGCAGCCAGGGTATGTGGGAGGCCCCGAAGCGGTCGCCTCGGAAATCGCATGGCTCAACGCGCTGCATGACATCGACGGCATCCATCTGATCGATCCGGTGCCCACCGTGCGCGGCACCTTCGTCACGAAGATTCGCGATCTCAATGGCGTAGGCTGGACGGTCGTCTCCACGAAATTCGTCGAAGGCACCGTGCTCGAGGATCTTGACGACCCCAGCTCCCACTACGAGACCATCGGCTCATGGGCGGCGGAATTCCATCGGCAATCACGCGCATGGCAACGACCATACGGATTCAAGCGCTTCAACTGGGACCTGTCGGACATGGTCGGGATCTCGCCGCGCTGGGGGCGATGGGAGACCGCGCCGCTGACGGACGCGCAACGTGAGCTGTGCACGGCCGCGCTCGACAAGGCACTCGCCGTCATGTCCGATGCGCCACGCACATCACGGACATGGGGACTCATCCACGCCGACCTGCGCCCGAGCAACATCATCCGCGGCGCCGACGGGACGCTCACCGTCATCGACTTCGACGATGCCGGATACGGCTGGTATCTCTACGACTACGCATCGTCGCTGAGCTTCATCGAGCACAAGGAGTACGCGCCGCAGCTCGCACAGGCGTGGATCCGCGGCTACGAACACGTCGCGGGCGACTTCAGCGACGTCGAGCGCGAAATCATGTCCGCACTGTCGATGATCCGGCGTCTGCAGATGCTCGGATGGACGACGAACCACCGCGAAGATGCACTTCCCGACGGCCTCGCGCGCGAGCAGGCGCCGGGAAGCGTCATGTGCGCACGCCGCTATCTTGACGACTCGTTCTGGCTCATGCGTTGACGCCGCGACCGACGCACCGTCAACGACCGCATCAACACAGGAAGCCGCATCGACATACCAACACGACCAGCACACCATCGGAGAAAAGAGGAACGATCATGTCCAGCACAGTGTCGGGAAACGGTCTGGGATCGGTCACATACGTGGCCACCGAGAAGGACTACTTCAAGAAACGGCAGCTCAAACGCACAACCGGAGCGTTCGGCCTATGGGCGATCGGCGTCTCAGCCGTCGTCTCCGGCGACTTCTCGGGATGGAACGGCGGCATCGCACAAGCCGGATGGGGCGGATTCCTCATTGCGGCGGTCGTCGTCTACGCGATGTACGTCCTCATGCTCAACGCAATCAGCGAAATGGCCTCCGCGATGCCGCACACCGGCGGCGCATATTCGTTCGCACGCGCCGCGATGGGACCATGGGGCGGCTTTTTCACCGGTCTGGCCGAAACGGTCGAATACGTGATGACGGCGGCCACGATCGTCTACTTCTCCTCCGCCTATGCCGATTCGATCCTGATGGATCTCACCGGCTTCTCACTGACTGACGCCGGCTACCAATGGGTATGGTGGCTCGGCATCTACGCGATCTTCGTGGCCCTGAACTGGGCCGGCGCCGAGACGTCGTTCCGTTTCGCGCAGGTCGTCTCGATCGCCGCGCTTGCGATCGTCGCTTTCTTCGGCGTCTATGCCCTGTTCAGCGGCAAGGTCGATTTCTCGTCGCTGCTCGACATCAAGGCCACCGCCGGCAACAGCAGTTTCCTGCCGTTCGGCGTCGGGGCGATATTCTTCGCGATGCCGTTCGCGATGTGGCTCTTCCTCGGCATCGAGCAGCTGCCGCTGGCCGCCGAGGAGGTTCGTGAGCCGGAACGTAACATCCCGAAGGCGTCGCGCCTGTGCATCATGACGCTCGGCATCTCGGCGCTCATCGTCGTCTTCCTCAATCCGGCGGTCCTGGGTTCCGCTGCGCTCGGCGGCTCCGACGAACCGCTGCTTGACGGATTCCGTGCGATTCTGCCGGGCAATCTGGCCGCGGTGCTTTCGGCCTTCGCGCTTGTGGGTCTGCCCGCCTCCGTGCAGGGCATCACCTTCGCCTATGGCCGTAATCTCTATTCGCTGAGCCGCGCCGGCTACTATCCGGCGTTCCTCTCGCTCACCGGCAAGAGGAAGACGCCGTACTGGGGTCTTGTGGTCGGCGCAATCATCGGCTTCGCCGCGTTGTTCATCATCGCATACGGCGGCGAAGGCGCCGGCTCGGTCGTGCTCAACATCGCAGTGTGGGGCGCCGTGCTCGCCTATCTGCTGCAAATGGTCTCCTACGTCTTGCTGCGCAAGCGCATGCCGAACATCAAGAGGCCGTTCGTCTCCAGATTCGGTGTTCCCGGAGCGGTGGTCGCCGGCCTGCTGTCGTTCGCGATCTTCGTTGCCGTACTGCTCAATCCCGACTATCGACTCGCCGTCTATGTGATGGTCGGCATCTATCTGGCCGCCACCGTGTTCTTCGCGGTGTATGGGCGCAAGCATCTCGTGCTCTCCCCCGAGGAGGAGTTCGCTGCCTCCGGCGGCACCGCCGCGTACCGGACGCATGAATGACAGGCCGCGGGCACGTATACCTTTCCACCACCTCTTGCGCACTGGGCGGCCGCGAACGGGCACGATGCCCGTTCGCGGCCGCCCAGTACGCAAGACGCTGCGGCGCATCTCCGGCGGATGCCACACGCCCTGCGTGCACAACCATTCACTGCCCGTCCCGCCATAATGGTTCATTTCCGGAGTGTATCCATGGCCGCTACATTGCCGCGATAGGCTCGCCATCATCGACGAACAGCACAGTACGGCACACCCAAGGAGACCCCCATGGCAACTCGCTCGACGATCATGGACACGAACAGCTTCCGCCCGGAGATGGCGGCGGCACTCGACCCGCGGACGCGCAGGCTCACCGAGGAACGCAGCGTGCTCGGCCCGGCCTACCGCCTGTTCTACCGCAATCCGGTGCATCTCGTACGCGGACAGGGCGCACGGCTGTGGGATGCGGACGGCGTGGAATACCTGGATGTCTACAACAATGTGGCGTCGGTGGGCCATGCGAATCCCCGCGTCGTGGACGCGATGACCCGTCAGGCGAGCGCGCTCAACACGCACACCCGCTATCTGCATGAGAACATCCTCAACTACGCCGAGGATATTCTGAGCACGATGCCGCCGGAAATCGACCGCATCATGTTCCAGTGCACCGGATCGGAAGCCAATGATCTCGCCGTGCGCGTCGCGCAGACCTATACAGGCGGCGAGGGCGTCATCGTGACCGCCGAAGCCTATCACGGCAACTCGGCACTCACATCGAAGCTATCCCCGGCACTCGGCACCGCGCAGGAACTGGGATTGACGATGCGTACGATCCCCACGCCGGATACCTATCGGCTCGTCATCGACGGCAAGCCGGCCGACGAGTGCACGGCACAGGAATTCGGCGCATGGATGGCCGGCGAGGTGCGCAAGGCCGTGGCGGACATGGAGCGGCACGGCATCCGCTTCGCCGCGCTGCTCGCCGATTCGATCTTCTCGTCCGACGGCGTCTACCCCGATCCGGTCGGCTATCTCCAACCGGTCATCGACACCGTGCACGAGCTCGGCGGCGTGTGGATCGCCGACGAGGTGCAGCCCGGCTTCACGCGCACCGGCGACGCGTTCTGGGGCTTCGAACGCCAAGGCATCGTCCCGGACGTCGTCACGAGCGGCAAGCCGATGGCGAACGGCCTGCCGACGTCGCTGATGGCGACACGCCACGAAGTGCTCGAACCCTTCGCCGCGTCAATCCCGTACTTCAACACTTTCGGCGGCAATCCCGTCTGCATGGCCGCCGCGCAGGAGACGCTCAACGTCATGCGCGACGAGGATACGATGGGCAACGCGAAACGTGTCGGCGCCATTTTCAAACAGGCCGTGACCGACCTGATGGCCGACCATCCGTGCATCGGCGACGTGCGCGGCGCCGGACTGTACATCGGATGCGAGATCGTGGCGCCCGGTACGAAGGACCCCGATCAGCCGACGGCACTCGACATCCTCGAGACGTTGCGCGACCACCATGTGCTGACCTCGGTGTGCGGACGGTTCGGCAACATCCTCAAACTGCGGCCGCCGCTCGTGTTCACCGAGGACGACGTGGACATGTTCATCAGCGCGTTCGCCACCACTCTTGAGGAACTCGGATGCTGACCCATCCCACCGCCGATGACGTCGTGCACAGAATACGATCCATCATCCGCACGCAGGAGCTCCGTCCGGGCGAAAAGCTCGGATCCGAGCGCGCGCTCGCGGCATTGTTCGGCATTTCGCGCGCACTGCTCAGGCTTGCGCTCGCGCAGCTTGAACAGACCCATGAGATCGTCCGCCGAATCGGACGCAACGGCGGCATCGTCATCGCCGACGGCAGGCTCGAACGCTCGCTGAACACGGTGGAATCGCTCACGCAGATCGCGAGGAGGCAAGGCTGGCGACTCACGTCCACCGTGCTCAATGCGACGCTCACCACCGGGTCGCCTGCGGACCGCCGCCTGCTGCGTCTGCCCGACGGCCGCCCGATGGTCTATGCGATCACCCGTCTGCGCATGCTCAACGGCACGCCGCTTTCCCTTGAGGAGACCCATCTACCGGCATACCGTTTCGAGCGCTTCCTCGACCTCGACCTGACCACATCCTTCTATGGGCATTTCGAGGACGACTACGGCATACACCCGAAGTTCGTCGACGAGACGCTCGACGTGACCGCCGCGGACATCGATCAGGCGTCCCTTCTCGGCGCCACGGCGGGCGCACCACTGCTCCGCATCCACCGCATCACCGCCGACACGCATGGCTTGCCGTGCGAACGGGCAATCGACATGTACCGCTCCGACCGCATACGCTTCACGATGCATCATTCCGGCTTCGTGCGCCTGTCCGCCACACGCACGCCGTGACCACGCCAAGGCGCAAGGGCGGCGCTAGGATAGTGGATGCCGCAAGACGCCCGGATGTGCGGACGGCGCGCCGGACGCACAGATCCACGAATGCGCGGCAGCGCGAGAACCGAGGAGAGAACCATGCCGATCACCGACGTCGTATTCGATTACTGCGGGGTGCTGCTGGACTGGCGCCCCGAGCTGACGATGGAGGGACTGGTGTCGACGCCGATCATCCGCCGCGTGCTCGACCGTGCCGACCCCCACGGCTTCTGGTACTACGACCTGATGAGCGACATCGGCTGGAGCCCCGAGCAGGTGCTCACCGACTTCCGCCGCCACCATCCGCACGACGACGACCTCAACGAGGCGATGCGCCTGTACTTCGCGAACTACCGCCGCGCCTTCGCCGGCATGATGCCCGGCATGCCGGCGCTGCTGCACGACCTGCACGCGCGGGGCTACCGGCTGTGGGGCCTGACGAACTTCAGCACGCCGTTCGTCACGCTCGCGCACGCCGAGTTCCCGGCGATGCGTCTGCTCGGCGGCACGATCGTCTCCTCCGAGGAGCGCTGCGCGAAGCCCGACCCGCAGATCTACGCAATCGCGATCGAACGCTTCGGCCTCAAGCCCGAGCAGGCGATGTTCTTCGACGACAAGTTCGAGAACGCGCGCGCGGCGACCGAGGCCGGCATGCACGGCGTGCGCTTCCTCGACGCCGGCCAGGCGCTGCAGGCCGTGCGCGACGCGCGCTGAGATGGTCGTAAGAGCGGGAAATCAAAGAGATTTGCCCGCCCACGCCCGCCCGACTACGCTGGATATTTGTGGCCACGATGTTGTGGCCGCCTATGTACGAAAGGAAGCGTAGCTGTATGGTCTACCGCATGATTTTCAACCAGACCGCCTATTTCGGACGTGGCGCCATCAACGAGATCCCGAAGGAGGTGAAGTCCCGCGGCTTCCACAAGGCGTTCATCGTCACCGACCCGGTGCTCGTCAAGAACGGCACCGCGAAGAAGGTCACCGATGTGCTTGACGCCGCCGGCATCCCCTATGTGATCTACGACGACGTCCAGCCGAACCCGCCGGTCGAGAACATCCAGCACGGCGTCGAGGAGTTCAATAAGTCCGGTGCCGACTTCCTGATCGGCCTCGGCGGCGGCAGCCCGCAGGACACCTGCAAGGGCATCGGCATCGTCGCCGCGAACCCGGAGTTCTCCGACGTGCTCTCGTTGGAGGGCGTCGCCGACACGAAGCATCCGAGCGTGCCGATCTTCGGCGTGCCGACGACGGCCGGCACCGCGTCCGAGACGACGATCAACTACGTCATCACCGACACGGCGAACAAGCGCAAGTTCGTCGCCGTCGACCCGCATGACATCCCGGTCGCGGCCTTCGTCGACCCGGATCTGACCGACGGCATGCCGCGCGGCCTGAAGGTCGCCACTGGCCTCGACGCGCTGACGCATGCGATCGAAAGCGTCATCACGCCGGGCGCGTGGAGCCTGTCGGACGCGCTGTCGATGCAGACGATCCGCATGATCGCGCACAATCTGGCGAAGAGCGTCGAAGGGGACAAGGAGGCCGGCGAGCAGATGGCCTACGCCTCGTACATCACCGGCATGTCCTATTCGAACGTCGGTCTCGGCCTCGTGCATGGCATGGCGCATCCGCTCGGCGGCCGCCTCGGCGTCGCGCACGGCGTCGCGAACGGTATCCTGCTCGCTCCGGTCATGGCATACAACAAGGACTATTCGGGCGAGAAGTACCGCGACATCGCCGACGCCTTCGGCGTCGAGGACGCCTACACCGGCGACCTCGAGCATGTGCGCGACGAAGCTGTCGAGGCCATCGCGCAGCTGACGCGCGACCTGGGCAACCCGACGACGATCAGCGAGGTCGGCGCCACCGAGGACGACCTCGACGCGCTCGCCGCGGACGCCGCCGCCGATGTCTGCACGCCGGGCAATCCGCGCCCGGCGACGAAGGAGGACATCCTCGAGCTCTACCGCAGCCTGATGTGACCGCCGGCGCCGCGGACGTCATCCAGTGGCGTCCGTGGCGCCATATGCGCGAGGGGTGCGCGAACCATGTGGCTCGTGCGCCCCTCGCGTTCGTTCAGCCGACCGATCAGTCCTCGACGATGTACTCGTCGTCCTCGAGCTCGTCGTCGTCGGCGTCGTTGTACTTGAGGTAGATCGTCACGTAGCGCTTCGGCTCCTCGCCGTGCGAACGCGAACGCAGGCCCTCGTCGCGCACGACGTCGTGGATGATCTTGCGCTCGAAGGAGTTCATCGGCTTGAGGTCGACCGGCTCGCCGGTCTCTCGCACGTCATCGATGGCGTCGAGCGCCATGTCGCGCAGGATCTGGCGCTTGCGCTTGAGGAAGCCGTCGACGTCGACGATCAGGTGCGAGCGTTCGCCGGTCTCCTGCTGCACGGCGAGGCGGCACAGCTGCTGCAGCGCGTCCACGACCTCGCCGTTGCGGCCGATCAGATGTTTGATGTCGGTGTCGTCGTCGGCCACGATCTGCACCATCGGGCGGCCGTTGCGCACGCCCATCTCGATGTCGCCCTCGTAGTCGGCGATGTCGAGCAGACCCTCGAGATAGTCGGCTGCGATGTCGGCCTCGCGGTCCAGCTGCTCCACGCTTCGTTCTTCGTCCTGCACCATACGCACTCCTTGCATGCATTGGAATGTTCTCAATACTGTAAAAATCGTTCGGTCCGGGGAACGTTCCGCCGGACATACACGCCTGTAGGTCACCAGTGTAGGGCAGTCCCCCGCCACCCGACATGGCCGGGCGCGCACGGCGTAGCGTGACGGGCCCCGATATGACGGTTCCCACGGCCGATCGACGACCGTGGGAACCGTGGAAAGCGGCGGAAACGCTACTTCTTCTTGCGCTTCTTGCGCTGGGGCTGCTGGCGCTGGTGGCCCTGCACGCTCCTGCGCTCCTCCTCTTCCTTCGCCTTGATGAGCTCCTCCTCCTCAAGCGAGGGACGGCCTTCGCGTTCGCGTTTCCTGTTCTCGTTGTCGTGGTCGCGCTTCTCCTTGTCGAGCGCGGCCGGCGAACCGGGCGTCGGGAACTCGCGCAGCTGCCAGAACGAACGCAGCAGGTTGCAGATGTTGTTCGCGAGCCAGTAGACGAGCACGGCGAACGGCATCGCGACGCCGGAGAAGACGTACATGATCGGGAAGATCCACAGCATCATCTTCTGCATGCGTTCGGTCTGCTTGTTCATCGACGCCGGCGCCGTGTTGCGGCGCATCGTGTTCCACTGCATGTACCACAGGCACGCGCACATCGCGAACACGAAGATCGCGATGACGACCTTGCCGCTCGTCCCGGCCGTCGTGAAGGTGTCGGAGACCTTCGTGCCGAAGAAGGTCGTCTCCGAGAACTCCTGTGCGGTCGCCACGTCGAAGGCGCCGAGCGGGTCGCGTTTGCCGCGCGCGATGTACGGGATCGCCGAGAGCACGTAGAACATGCACATGAAGACCGGGCCCTGGATGAGCATCGGCAGGCACGACCCCGCCGGATTGGCGTGGTTGTCCTTGTAGAGCTTCATCATCTCGCGCTGCATCGCTTCCTTGCTCGCAGGATCGTTCTTGCCCTTGTACTTGTTCTGGATCTTCATCATCTTCGGCTGGATCGCCTGCATGCCGCGCATCGACTTCATCTGCTTGTAGAACAGCGGGAAGACGCAGGCCTGCACGACGATCACGAGGAAGATGATCGACAGCACCCAGGAAAGGCCCACGGCCGGCATGCCGATGAGCGTGAGCAGTTTGTGGAACCAGTACATGACCTGCGTCATGAGCCACTCGACCGGGGTCAGCAGCTTGTACAGCCACCCCCAGAAACCGCTGTCCAATAAGAAATTATCCGTCATATCTGGCCGTTCACTCCTTCTCGTCGTCGGGCAGAGGGGTCAGCCGCGGCTCTTCGTGCGCGCGCGACCAAGGGAATCTGTAGAACAGGGAGAACCGCTGCGGCACGTCGTCGATGCCTCCCGAACTCCACGGGCGGCAACGCAGCAGGCGCAGCGCGGCGAGCATGCCGCCGCGCACGGCGCCGTAGCGGCGGATCGCCTGGATCGCGTAGTTCGAGCAACTGGGGTAATAACGGCACGAGGGCGGGGTGTTCGCCGAAATCCGCCGCTGATACCAGCGGATGCAGCGAATCATCGCCCGCCCTGCATGACTCGTCATCAACGTGCCGTCTTGCGTCGCACCGCGCGGAACAGCTGCGCCATCTGCGCGTCGAGCGACGCGAAGGACGCGTGCGCCGCGCTCGGCTTGGCGCGCAGCACGACGCTGCAGCGCTCGGGGAGCTCGTCCTCGTAGCGTTGCGCAAGCACGCGGAAACGGCGTTTCACCGTGTTGCGTACGACCGCGTTCCCCACCGCCTTGGAAACGGCCAGCCCCACATGTCTGGATGCACCGCCGGCGCCGCCGTCATCGGTGTCGTCGGGCATCAGATAGTGCACGACGACGTCGTCGCCGGAGACCTTCCGACGGCGCCGCAGCACGGCGACGAAATCGCGGTGGCTTCTGAGCCGTTCCACTTTCGTCCGACTGAAACGAAAACTCAGGCGGAAAGGGTCTTGCGGCCCTTGGCGCGACGGCGGTTGATCAGCGCGCGGCCGGAACGCGTGCGCATGCGGGCACGGAAGCCGTGCTTCATGTGGCGACGACGGTTGTTCGGCTGGAATGTCCTCTTCATAGTTTCATGCTCCCGTTAGGTAGGTCGGTGGGCCATGCGTGCATGCATGACTTCGCTTGAGACAATCTCTACCAATTTACCGATACCCCTATACCTCAGCGCGCGGCGGCGACATGCGGGCATGCGGGGAGCGTCTGCGACACGCCCGGGGAACGTCGTGGAACATCGTCGCCGGCCGTCCACAGGGCAGTGCCGATATACTGGGGAAAGCCGGGGGAAGTTATGCACAACGCGCAGCGGCGCCAACGCAAAAACCCAGCATTTCCGCTATGCGAGCTTGTGGATAACTTCCATCAGTCAGAGTAAGAATGACCTGTTACGCATGTGTATACAACTGATGGAGACGAAATCATGAGCGAAGCAAGCAACGACCCGGCGGCCAAGGCCGCCGTCATATGGTCGAACGCGCTCGAACTGCTTCGGAAGAACTCGTCGCTGACCGCCCGTGAGAAGGGCTGGTTCGAGGGCGTGGTCCCCGAGGCGCTCTTCGGCACCAACATCATCCTCGCCGTCGAGAACAGCGAGACGCAGCATGTGCTGCAGACGGAGCTCAACGACGAGCTGCTGCAGGCGCTGCGCATCGCGAACGGCGGCGTCGACCTCTTCCCCGCCTTCAAGATCGCGGTGCGCGCGAACGAGCCCGAGCAGCCGGTGCTGCCGGTCACCGCGCTGAGCGAGGAGGCGCCGCGCGGCGACACGCGCAAGCGCCAGCCACTGCCCGAACCGGAGCCGGCGCCCGAGCC
Source organism: Bifidobacterium choerinum (assembly GCF_000741135.1). Classification (GTDB taxonomy): domain Bacteria; phylum Actinomycetota; class Actinomycetes; order Actinomycetales; family Bifidobacteriaceae; genus Bifidobacterium; species Bifidobacterium choerinum. The sequence continues at coordinate 68,526 of NZ_JGYU01000002.1, forward strand.
GGTCGTCGTGCAGCAGCCGCCGAAGACGACGCACTACGACGCCGCCGTCGTGCAGACCTTCGAGGATTCGATGGGCGACGACCTCGACCCGGCGTCGGCGGCGACGATGTCGACGTCGCTCACCGGCGCGGCCGACGTGTTCAAGGGACGCTTCGGCCGCTCCCCGCAGCCGATGATCGACCCGGAGACGCATCTCAACCCGTCGGACACCTTCGACACCTTCGTGCCGGGCGACTCGAACCGCTTCGCACGCACCGTCGCGCTCGCCGTTGCCGAAGGCGGCGGCAGCGACTTCAACCCGCTGTGCGTCTACGGCGGATCGGGCCTGGGCAAAACGCATCTGCTCAACGCGATCGGCAACTACTCATTGATCAAGCAGCCCGGCACCCGCGTGCGCTATGTGACGAGCGAGGAGTTCACGAACGAGTTCATCGACTCGCTGCGCATGGACGCCGGCACGAAGTCCGGCTCGAGCCGCGTGACGGCGTTCAACCGCAAGTACCGCGAGGTCGACGTCCTGCTCATCGACGACATCCAGTTCCTCGGCGGCAAGACCGAGACGCTCGAGCAGTTCTTCCACACCTTCAACAGCCTGTACCAGGCGAACAAGCGCATCGTCATCGCCTCCGACGTGCCTCCGAAGAACCTCAAGGACTTCGAGTCGCGCCTGATCTCGCGCTTCGAGCAGGGCATCACCGTCGACGTCAAGCCGCCGGACCTCGAGACGCGCATCGCGATCCTGCGGATGATCGCGTCGAACTCCGGGATGCGCGTGCCCTACGACGTCCTCGACCTGATCGCCGAACGCTTCACCGAGAACATCCGCGAGCTCGAGGGCGCGCTCAACCGCGTCACTGCGCTCGCCTCGCTCAACGGCCAGCCGGTCACCGTCGCACTCGCCGAGCAGACACTGCAGGACTTCTTCTCGACCGACATCGAGGTCAAGCCGACCGACATCATCGGCCGCGTCGCGAAGTACTTCCATCTGACCTTCGACGACATCGTCGGCCCGCAGCGCAACCGCAACATCACGCTCGCCCGCCAGATCGCGATGTATCTGACGCGCGACCTGACGAGCATGAGCCTCGTCAACATCGGCCAGGTCTTCGGCGGCCGCGACCACACGACGGTCATGCACAACATCAAGATCGTCTCGGACGGCATGAAGCAGAAGCAGGAGATCTACAACTACGTCACCGAACTGACGGTGCTGCTGCGCCAGCGCAACACCAAATGACCGACGGAGACCGGACGGTCCGGGCGCGCGGCGTTCCCGACTGTGGATGCTGCGCGCTCGCGACACACCTCGCCATGCCGATTGCGACATAAAGTTTTCCACATGGTTATCCACAGTTGTTGGCAAAACCGGTGGATATCGCGGGGAAAACGCCGAAATCGGCTGTGGATAACCCGTGGAGAGAAGCAGTCAAAATGTGAATAGCCGCTCGGTCCCCATCGCCATGTGGAAAAACCGGCCTTTTATCCACAGCCGATGCAGAAGTTATCCACATGCCTTGAATGTGGATAAACCGCCGCCCTGTAAGGCTCGCGAAGGTTTTCCACATATCCACCGCGCTGATGATGGTGATGAATCCTTTTGTACTTAAATCTCATCATGACCATCAACCACCCAAGGCTGCGCCCTGCGCTTCGCCTCGACGAACGAAGCAAAGAGCAGTTAGAATGAATGCCAGACTCACCAATCGTCAACAGTCAAGGAAAGCGCATGAAAGTAGAAGTCAATTCCACCTCGTTCGCCGATGCCGTGTCCTGGACGACCAGCATCCTGTCCGCCAAGCAGCTCAACCCGCTGCTCTCCGGCATCAAGCTCGAGGCTCGGGACGGTGCGCTCCAACTGTCCACATTCACCTATGAACTCTCGTCGCGCGACCACATCGAGGCCGGCGTCGACGAGGCGGGCGCCGCCGTCGTGCCGGGCAAGCTGCTCGCCGACATCAGCAAGTCGCTGCCCTTCGAGAAGGCCTATCTGCAGACCGACGGCTCGACGCTGCGCATCTCCTCGGGCAAGTCGACCTTCACGCTGCAGCTGATGCCGGAAAGCGAATACCCGGATCTGCCGCAGCTGCCCCCACTGCTCGGCCAGGTGGATGCGCCGACGCTGACGCAGTCGATCGTCCAGGCCGCCGTCGCGATCGCGCGCACCGACGACCGCCCGGTGCTCACGGCCGTGCAGATGAAGTTCAACGGCGACACGGTGACCTTGTCGTCGACCGACCGCTTCCGTCTGGCGCGCTCGACCTTCCACTGGTCGCCGGCCGACGACGGCCTCGAGGCCGTCGCTCTCGTCAAGGGCACGCATCTGCGCGACATCTCCCGTTCGCTCGACGAGCGGCAGAACGTCAACCTGTACTTCGACGTCGAGAACCCGACGCTGCTCGGTGTGGAAAACGCCGGCCGCGTATCCACAGTCCAGCTCATCGACGGCGACTTCCCCGCCGTCGACCGTCTGTACGCCGATTCCTATCCGATCCACGCCGTGCTCGACAAGCAGAACCTGCTCGACGCGATCAAGCGCGTCGCGCTCGTCGCCGAACGCAATGCGCCGATCCGCATGGTCTTCGCCGGCCAGGAGGTCACGCTGACGGCGGGCGCCGCCGACGAGGCCTCGGCGAGCGAGGTGCTCGACGTCGACCTCGACGGCGAGGACGTCACCGTCGCGTTCAACCCGAATTATCTGCGCGAGGGCCTGAGCGAGATCACCGAACCGTATGTGCGCATGAAGATGACGACGGCCGTCAAGCCGGTCGAGTTCGACGGTCAGCAGGAAGCCGACTCCGAGGAGTCGCTCGCCTACCGCTACCTGCTCGTCCCGATGCGCTTCAACAGCTGAGTCTCGACCGTGGCGTCCTTGCCGCATGGGGACGCCACAGCCGCCTTCCTTGTATCCCTCCCCGCCGAACCGTTGGAAACCGATGTTCATCTCCCGTCTCGCCCTCGACCATTTCCGTTCGTGGGACCACTGCCTGCTCGACTTCACGCCCGGCGTGACGATCCTGCAGGGTGCGAACGGGCTCGGCAAGACGAACATCGTCGAGGCAATCGAGTTCCTGTCGACCGGCGCGAGCCATCGCACCTCGTCGTCGGCGCCGCTCGTCGAACGCGGCTTCGACATGGCGGCGATCCGCGCGAATGTGACCGACGAGGACGCGGCCCGCACGACGACCTATGAGGTGACGATCCGTGTGAAGGGCGCGAACCGCGCTCGCGTCAACGGCGGACCGTCGCTCTATCTGCGCGACATCGTCGGCGACATCCCGCTCGTCGCGTTCACACCCGACGACCAGAGGCTCGTCTCGGCCGACCCCGCCGCGCGCCGGCAGTTCCTCAACCAGACGGCGTCGCTGCTCGTGCGCGGCTACGCCGATACGCTGCAGCGCTTCACACACGTCGCCAAGCAGCGCGCGACGCTGCTCAAGCAGCTCGGCGCGGCCGACGACTTCGACGCATCGCGCGACGCGGCGCTCAGCGGCCTCGAGATCTGGACCGGCCAGTACATCGATCTCGGCCTGCAGCTGACGCGCGACCGCATGGCCGTCGTCGACCGGTTGCGCGCACCGTTCCACGAGCTCGTGCACGAACTCGCCGGAGCCGGCAACGACGCCGAACTCGACTACGAGCCCTCCTTCGACGAGATCCTGCAGGGCGAGGACGCCCCGCGACTCATCAGCGAGCATTTCCAGCGGCTCTACGCCGGCGAAGTCGCACGCGGACGCAATCTCATCGGCCCGCAGCGCGACGACATGCTCATCGGGCTCAACGGCTTCCCGGCGCGCGAATTCGCATCGAACGGCGAGATGTGGACGCTCGGCCTCGCACTCAAGATGGCCGTCTGCCGGCTGCTCGAGGAACGCTTCGGCACGCAGCCGATCGTCATCCTCGACGACGTCTTCGCGCAGCTCGACGAGACGCGCCGCGCGCAGATTCTGCGCTTCGCGGCGGCGCAGCGGCAGGTGTTCATCACCGTCGCCGCCGCGAGCGACATCCCCGATGACGAACGTCTCGCCGACGCGCACGTCGTCGACGTCGCCGCGCTGCGCGCACGAAACGACGACGGGGAGGATCTGTGATGCAGACGCCGATCTGCGTGACGCTCAAGCTCGACGAGCGCAAGCTCGGAGCCCAGGAATTCGAGCGTGTGGCCGCGAAGGCCGGCCTCATCGGGGAACTGCGCGTGCGTCGCGAGGAGGCGCTCGACAATTTCGGCAAGCCGGGACGCGAACCGCATGAGCTCGGCGACGTGCTCACGAAGATCGTCGAACAGTCAGGATGGGGGCCGCGGCTGAGGATGGCGTCGCTCGAATCGGACTGGGCGTCGGTCGTCGGCGAGGTCAACGCGCGCCATTCGCGCGTCGCGAGCTACGTCGACGGCGTGCTGACGATCGCCGCCGATTCGCCATCGTGGACGCAGCAGCTCACGGCGATCGCGCCGACGCTCACCGAGACGCTGCGCGAACGCCTCGGCGGGCTGCGCATCGACGAGGTGCGCGTCACCGGGCCGCAGACGCACGGCCGCGGCGTGCGCATGATGAAATACGTGCAGCAGAATACGAGACGGCCGCATCCGCGCGGCTGACCGGCGCAGGCGATGACGACGTCATCGTTCGCTGCAGGAGAACAAAAACGGATAACGGGCCACAGGAGGCCGCCGTCCCTACGCGCGAGTAGAATCTTTACTATAGCGGTCAAACGCCCACAAGGGCGTTTTATTCGTGTTATAGGGCATATCGCATCGCGAAAACACCCTCGCGACGAACACAGAAAGGAAACTCTGTGGCAGATTTCACGGCTGATGCGGTGGACGCATCCTCGAACGACGACGATCAGGTCGTCGACGGACAGCTGGACGACACCCTCTCCCCCGAACACTACGACGCGAGCGACCTGCGCGTCCTCGAAGGCCTCGAGGCGGTCCGCATCCGCCCGGGCATGTACATCGGCTCGACGGGCCCGCGCGGCCTGCACCACCTCGTCTACGAAATCGTCGACAACTCGGTCGACGAGGCGCTCGCCGGCTATGCGACGCACATCGAAGTGACGATCCTGCCGGACAACGGCATCCGCGTCGTCGACGACGGCCGCGGCATCCCGGTCGACGAGGTCCCCGGTGAAGGCGTCTCCGGCGTCGAGACGGTCATGACGAAGCTGCACGCCGGCGGCAAGTTCGGCGGCGGCGGCTACGCGGTCTCCGGCGGTCTGCACGGCGTCGGCATCTCGGTCGTCAACGCGCTCTCGACGCGCGTCGACATCGAGGTGCGCCGCCAGGGCTACTACTGGACGCAGACCTACATCAACCAGCATCCGACGGCGCCGCTCAAGCGCGGCCGCGCGATGGAGGACGGCGAATCCACCGGCACGTCGGTCACGTTCTGGCCCGATCCGAAGATCTTCGAGACGACGATCTACGACTTCGAGACATTGCGCGCGCGCTTCCAGCAGATGGCCTTCCTCAACAAGGGACTGAGGCTGTCGCTGACCGATATGCGCGAGACCGAATCGACCGGCGACGAGGTCACCGGCGAAAGCGACGCAAGCGACGAGCTGCACCAGAGCGTCACCTACCAGTATGCGAACGGCATCAAGGACTACGTCGCGTACATGGTGAAGATGCGCAAGGCGCAGCCGATCGAGCCGGACGTCATCGACATCGAGGCCGAGGACCTCGCGATCGGCGTCTCCGCCGAGATCGCGATGCAGTGGACGACCGCCTATTCGGAGTCGGTGCACACCTTCGCGAACACGATCGCGACGACCGAGGGCGGCACGCACGAGGAGGGCTTCCGCGCCGCGCTGACAAGCATGGTCAACCGCTACGCGCGCGAGAAGAACATCCTCAAGGACAAGGACGACAACCTCTCCGGCGACGACGTGCGCGAGGGCCTGACGGCCGTCGTCTCGGTCAAGCTGACGAACCCGCAGTTCGAAGGCCAGACGAAGACGAAGCTCGGCAACTCCGAGGCGAAGACCTTCGTGCAGCGCATCATGAACGACCGTCTCGGCGACTGGTTCGACGCCCATCCGAACGAGGCGAAGAACATCATCCAGAAGGCGATCGAGGCGTCCCGCGCGCGCATGGCCGCGAAGAAGGCGCGCGAGAACACGCGCCGCAAGTCGATCTTCGAATCGGCCGGCATGCCGGACAAGCTCAAGGACTGCCAGTCGAACGACCCGAGCGAGTGCGAGCTGTTCATCGTCGAGGGCGACTCGGCAGGCGGCTCGGCAATCCAGGGACGCAACCCGAACACGCAGGCGATCCTGCCGCTGCGCGGCAAGATCCTCAACACCGAGCGCGCGAGCCTCGACCGCATGATGAAGTCGGACACGATCGAATCGCTGATCACGGCGATCGGCGGCGGCTACGGCGACGACTTCGACCTCGACAAGGTCAGGTACCACAAGGTCATCATCATGGCCGACGCCGACGTCGACGGCGCGCACATCGCGACGCTCAACCTGACGCTGTTCTTCCGCTACATGCGTCCGATGATCAACGCCGGCTACGTCTACGTGGCGATGCCGCCGCTGTACCGGATCAAGTGGACGAAGGGACCGCACGACTTCGTGTACACCGACGCCGAACGCGACCGTGTGCTGTCCGAAGGCAAGGCCGCCGGCCGCCAGCTGCCGAAGGGCGAGGGCATCCAGCGCTACAAGGGCCTCGGTGAGATGAGCTACCAGGAGCTGTGGGAGACGACGATGGACCCGTCCAACCGCGTGCTCAAGCAGGTGCACATCGAGGACGCGCTGCAGGCCGACGAGACCTTCTCGATGCTGATGGGCGACGAGGTCGAACCCCGCCGCCAGTTCATCCAGCGCAACGCGCACAACGCCCGCTGGATCGACGCCTGACCGGATCGGCCGGACAGGCGATCCAAGGCACCACCCGCAACAAGACGTGACCGCCCAGACGCGGCGAAGGCAAAGGAAGCAAAGTGGCAGACGAACCCACCAACAACGGCTCGGACGACGAGCTCAGCAATCTCTCCGGCTCGATGGAGCCGCTCAGTCCGCAGGAAGCGGACAACACCGATTACGGCCTGATGGTCGGCACGCGCGTGCAGCCGGTCGACCTGCAGGAGGAGATGCGCCAGTCGTACCTCTCCTACGCGCTCTCCGTCATCGTGGAGCGCGCGCTGCCCGACGTGCGCGACGGCATGAAGCCGGTGCATCGCCGCGTCGTCTACGCGATGTACGACGGCGGCTACCGCCCCGACCGCGGCTACAACAAGTGCTCGCGCGTCGTCGGCGACGTCATGGGCAAGTACCATCCGCACGGCGATTCGGCGATCTACGACACGCTCGTGCGCATGGCGCAGTCGTGGTCGATGCGCTATCTGCTCGTCGACGGTCAGGGCAACTTCGGCTCCCCCGGCGACGACCCGGCCGCCGCGATGCGTTACACCGAATGCCGCATGGCGCCGCTCGCGATGGAGATGGTGCGCGACATCGACAAGGACACCGTCGACTTCGTGCCGAACTACGACGGCAAGACGCAGGAGCCGACCGTGCTGCCGGCACGCTTCCCGAACCTGCTCGTCAACGGCTCCTCCGGCATCGCCGTCGGCATGGCGACGAACATCCCCCCGCATAACATGCGCGAGGTCGCCGACGGCGTCCACTGGGCGCTCGACCATCCCGAGGCGACGCGCGAGGAGCTGCTCGACGCGCTCATCGCCCGCATCAAGGGACCGGACTTCCCGACCGGCGCGACGATCCTCGGCCACAAGGGCATCGAACAGGCCTACCGCACCGGCCGCGGTCTGATCACGATGCGCGCCGTCGTCAACACCGAGGAGATCCACGGCCGCATGTGCCTCGTCGTCACCGAGCTGCCGTACCAGGTCAACCCGGACCGTCTCGTCGTCTCGATCCGCGAGGCCGTGCGCGACGGCAAGATCCAGGGCATCGCCGACATGCGCGACGAGACCTCGGGACGCACCGGCCAGCGTCTCGTGCTCGTGCTCAAGCGCGACGCCGTCCCGAAGGTCGTGCTCAACAACCTGTACAAGCATTCGCAGCTGCAGCAGACCTTCGGCGCGAACATGCTCGCGCTCGTCGACGGCGTGCCGCGCACGCTGAGCCTCGACGCGTTCATCCGCCACTGGGTCGACCACCAGCTCGACGTCATCGCGCGCCGCACCGCCTACCTCAAGCGCGAGGCCGAGGAACGCGACCACATCCTGCAGGGCTATCTCAAGGCCCTCGACATGATCGACGAGGTCATCCATCTGATCCGTTCGTCGGCGACCGTCGAGGTCGCGCGCACCGGCCTGATGAACCTGCTCGACGTCGACGACGTGCAGGCCGATGCGATCCTCGCGATGCAGCTGCGCCGCCTCGCCGCGCTCGAACGCCAGAAGATCCTCGACGAGCACGACGAGCTGATGCGCAAGATCGCCGACTACGCCGACATCCTCGCGAAGCCGGAACGCCAGCGCAAGATCGTCGGCGACGAGCTCGACGAGATCGTCGCGAAGTACGGCGACGACCGCCGCACGAAGATCCTGCCGTTCTCCGGCGAGATGAACGTCGAGGACCTCATCGCCGAGGAGAACGTCGTCGTCACCGTGACGCACGCCGGCTTCATCAAGCGCACGAAGGCCGACGAGTACCGCGCCCAGCACCGCGGCGGCAAGGGCGTCAAGGGCGCCAAGCTGCGCGAGGACGACGTCGTCGACCACTTCTTCCTGACGAGCACGCACAACTGGCTGCTGTTCTTCACGAACAAGGGGCGCGTCTACCGTTGCAAGGCCTATGAGCTGCCGGAGGGGTCGCGCGACTCCAAGGGCCAGCACGTCGCGAACCTGCTGCAGTTCGAACCCGACGAGCAGATCCAGACCGTGCTGTCGATCCCGAACTATGAGGTCGCGAAGTACCTCGTGCTCGCGACGCGCTCCGGCAAGGTCAAGAAGACGCGCCTGTCCGAATACGATTCGCCGCGTCAGGGCGGCCTCATCGCCGTGCGCCTGATGCAGAGCGAGGATGGCGAGACGACCGACGAGCTGATCGGCGCGAACCTGTGCAACGCCGAGGACGACATCATCCTCGTCTCGAAGCACGGCATGAGCCTCAAGTTCCGCGCCGACGACGAGCAGCTGCGCCCGATGGGCCGCCAGACCGCCGGCGTGCAGGGCATGAAGTTCCGCGCCGATGACGAGCTGCTCGCGATGGACGTCGTCTGGGGCGACACCGACAAGGACCTCTTCGTCGTCACGAACGAAGGCTTCGCGAAGCGCACGCAGCTGAGCGAATACCGTCTCCAGGGCCGCAACGGCTACGGCGTCAAGGCCGTGCAGCTCGTCGAGGGCCGCGGTTTCCTCGTCGGCGCGCTCGTCGTGTCCGAGGAGGACCAGATCATGGCGATCATGAAGTCCGGCAAGGTCATCCGTTCGGACGTCAGCGAGGTCAAGCGCACCGGCCGCACGACGCAGGGCGTCACCTTCGCGAAGCCCGACAAGGACGACGAGATCGTCTCGATCGCGCGCAACGCCGAGACCGAGGACGACGCCGACGGCGACACCGTCACGACCGATTCCGCGACCGGCAGCACGAGCGTGCAGCCGGCGGAAGGCGAACCGGTCTTCGAGGCCCGCGCCGACGGCGACCAGCCGACGCCGGTCATCGAGGAGGATTCGGCGGCGATCGAACGCACCGACGAGGACGACGCCGAATGACCGATGTTCGGGGACGTGCGGCCGTTGCATAGGGCCGTCGCACGTCCCCGAACGTTGGTAATCTCGACCTCAAAGCCATGAGCATTTCAAGGAGCAGAGCATGAGCGACCCCCGCGAGGCCAATCCACTGGAGCATACGACCGCTTCGATGACGCAGGACAGGCATGCGCCGCGCGTCGCGCGTTCCGCCTCGAACACTCCGCTGATCGCGGACAAGGACCGTCCTGAGGAGAACAAGCCGGTCCGCCCGATCAAGCGTCGCAAGAAGCCAGGCGCACGCCGCATGAAGCTGTCGCTGACGCATCTGGACGCCTGGTCGGTCGCGAAGGTCACATTCATGCTGTCGATCGCCGGCGCGCTCATCCAGATCATCGCCGTCGCGCTGCTGTGGTCGCTGCTCAAGGTCGTCGGCGTCTTCGACCAGGTCACGCAGATCGTCTCATCCGCCGGCCTCGACGCGGGCGGCATCAATCTGGCGAACGTCTTCTCGCTGCCGACGATCCTCAGCGGCGTCACGATCTTCTCGATCGTCGAGATCGTGCTCGTCACGATCCTCGTCACGATCTTCGCGCTGCTGTACAACGTCGTCTGCTCGCTCGTCGGCGGTGTCCATGTGACGCTCGGCGACGACTGATCCCGATATTCGCTGCGAAGGCGGCCTGCGGACGATGGTTCGTCCGCAGGCCGCCTTTTTGCATCCGTTGCGACCGTTTCGGGTGCGGAACGACCCCGTCATGTTCGCAAACGCGCGCCCTCGCGAACGTGACCGCCGCGTATCGCACCCGGCGTGTTCGCGGAGCGTCGTCGTTGCGATTGCCGGCGGTGCAGATCGCGGGTGCCGCGTTCGCGGCCGGACGGAAAATCATCCATCCGGACCATGCTGCACCGTCGCGGCGGCCGGTAAACTCGTGACCGTGTTCAGATATCTCGGGTATTTCAGCCAGTCGTTCATGCTCGCCGTCATGCTGTGGCCGTTCGTGTCGTTCCTGCTGACGCTGCCGATCGTTGCGGTCATCTACCACCGCAACCATCGGCTGAGCTTCATGAGCGCCTTCACCGCCTACATGGCCGTGCTCTACGCGCTCGGCCTGCTCGCGTTCACGATGTACCCGATGCCCGACGATCCGACCGCCTACTGCCGCACCCACCATCTGGGGCCGCAGCTCGACCTGCTGCGCTTCATCCAGGACGCGCAGAGCGGCCTGTCCGGCGTGCTGCAGCTCGTCATGAACGTCGTGCTGTTCCTGCCGCTCGGCTTCATGCTCGGCCGCTGGGCCGGCTGGAGGTTCTGGCAGACCGCCGGCACCGGCCTCGCCTGTTCGATCTTCATCGAAACGACACAGCTCACCGGCATCTGGGGGCTCTACCCCTGCGCCTACCGCTACTTCGACGTCGACGACATGCTGACGAACACGATCGGCGCGATGCTCGGCTACGGCCTCGCCGTCCTCTACACGAAGCTCGTGCCGAAACGCGCGAAACAGGCCGCCAGCGTCAACACGCATCCCGGATTCGTGCACCGTTTCGTCGCGCTCGCGATCGACGTCATCATCATGGACGTCATCCTGTACGCGCTCGTGCTGCTGCTCGTCTATGTGTTCTACAAATGCGCGGTCGCGTTCGACGACACGCACTACGCCATCGGCGCATTGCTCATCTCGACCGACAGCGTGCATTGGGTGCCCGGCATCCTCGCCGGCATCCTGTTCCTGATCTTCGAAGTGTGGCGTCCATGGAGCATGACGGCCGCACGCTTGGCGGCGCCTACACGCGCATGACGATCGAGACGTCGCCGCGCACCGGCTGGCGCCGCGTCCTGCTCTACACGGTGCGCACGCTTGTGCTCGGCGCCTGGTACGTGCTGCTCAACACCGGCGCCAACCGCTGGTTCTGGTATCTGACGGCCGCACTCGTCGTCTGGTGGATCTTCATGCACCGGATGCCGTGGGATCTGGTGCCCGGCGACCCGACGGCGTCTTCTGCGCCGTCAGCGCATCTGCAGCACGACCATGAACAGTGCGATGACATGGCACACGTAGCCGCCGATCGTGCCCAGATGGAACAGCTCATGGTAGCCGAACCACCGCGGGAACGGATTGGGCTTGCGCAGCGCGAAGAATACGGCGCCGACGATGTAGCAGGCGCCGCCGCAGATGACGAGGATTGTCGGCACGGGCCCGATGAACGGTGACGTCCAGAAGAAGTAGATGATCGACAGCGGCGACAGTCCCAGAATGCAGTAGATGATCGTGAACAGCCAGTCGAGGCCGACCGGATACAGCAGATGGACGACGGTGCCGACGGCCGCCGTCACCCACAGGATGCCCATATAGGTCCAGCAGATCGGCTTGTTGTTGAGCGCGAACAGGAACGGCGTGCAGGTGCCGGCGATCACGAGGAAGATGTTCGAATAGTCGATGCGGCACAGCACCGTGTCGACGAGCTTCGGGAAGTACCCGTGGCCCAGATGCAGCGTGGCGCTGACGCCGAACAGCAGCATCACCGAGGCGCCGTAGATGCTGATGCCGACCTTCATCCAGCCGGCGGGCGCCAGACAGATGAGTATGACCGACGTCGCGATCGAGAACGGGAAGGCGATCAGATGCAGCCATCCGCGCAGCTTCGGCTTCTCGCGCAGGATCTGCCGGCGCTCGCGCCATTCGCGGAACCTCGCGGTGCGCCGCTTCTGCTCGTTGAGCTTCTTCGCCGTGACCGCCTTCTTCGGCCTGCGCGGCTCCTCATCCTCCGAACGCGGGATGTTGTAGATGGGGCGGTGGCTCTGGGACACCGCACGCACCTGATTCTTCCGTTTTCTGCTGTTCTCGCCGACCATGTCTCCTAGCATAGGGGCGTGCGTCAGAAAAAATGCGCGGCCGTTCCTCTGACGGGGAACGGCCGCGCATCCGGGTGGTTCGCGCGTGAGGGCGACGTGCGCCCGGGTGGGCTTAGAAGATGCCCTGGGCGACCATCGCGTCGGCGACCTTGACGAAGCCGGCGATGTTCGCGCCGAACATCAGGTCGCCTTCATGGCCGTATTCCTTCGCCGCGTCGAGCGACTCGGACACGATGTTCTTCATAATGTCCTTGAGGCGGTTGTCGACCTCCTCGAAGGTCCACGACAGACGGTACGAGTTCTGGCTCATCTCAAGGCCGGAGACGGCGACGCCGCCGGCGTTCGAGGCCTTCGCAGGGCCGTAGAGGATGTGGTTCTTCTGGTAGACGGCGATCGCGTCCGGCGTCGACGGCATGTTCGCGCCTTCGCAGACGACGGTGCAGCCGTTGTCGACGAGCGTCTGCGCGGACGTGCCGTCGATCTCGTTCTGCGTCGCGCACGGCAGCGCGATGTCGCACTTGACGGTCCAGACGCCGCTGCAGCCCTCGTGGTACTCGGAGCCGGCGACGCGGTCCGCGTATTCCTTGATGCGGCCGCGGTGGCCGAGCTTGATGTCCTTGACGACGTCGAGGTCGATGCCCTTCGGATCGTAGATGTAGCCGTTCGAATCGGAGCAGGTGACGACCTTCGCGCCGAGCTCGGTGGCCTTCTCGATCGCGAAGATCGCGACGTTGCCGGAGCCGGAGACGGCGACGGTCTTGCCTTCGAAGGAATCGTTGCGCAGCACGCGCAGCGCCTCCTGCGTGTAGTAGCACAGGCCGTAGCCGGTCGCTTCGGTGCGGGCGAGCGAGCCGCCGAACTCGAGGCCCTTGCCGGTGAGCACGCCGGTGAACTCGTTGCGCAGGCGCTTGTACTGGCCGAAGAGGTAGCCGACCTCACGGGCGCCGACGTTGATGTCGCCGGCCGGCACATCGGTGAACTGGCCGATGTGGCGCTGCAGCTCGGTCATGAAGGCCTGGCAGAAACGCATGACCTCGGCGTCGGAACGGCCCTTCGGGTCGAAGTCCGCGCCGCCCTTGCCTCCGCCCATCGGCAGGCCGGTCAGCGAGTTCTTCAGGATCTGCTCGAAACCGAGGAACTTGATGACGCTCTCGGTGACGGTCGGGTGGAAGCGCAGGCCGCCCTTGTACGGGCCGATCGCCGAGTTGAACTGGACGCGGTAGCCGCGGTTGACCTGGACGTCGCCGTTGTCGTCGACCCAGGCCACGCGGAACTTGACGAGGCGCTCCGGCTCGACGAAGCGCTGCAGGACGCCAGCCGCCTCATATTCCGGGTGCTTCGCGAAGACCGGCTCGATGCTCTCGAACACTTCCTGCACGGCCTGCAGGAACTCCTTCTGGTCGGGGTCGCGTTCTTCGACCTTGGCGTAGACGCGCTTCACATACTCATCGGTGAGCATTGTTCCTCTTTCTGATTCGGATACGGACAAAACAGCATCATTCTAAAGACAGCGAAAACACGCGCACAAGCATGTTTCATGTTTTGGAAGGTGATTTTGCCAACGCCGTCATTCATCGTCGCGTCCGCGGTCGTCGCGGTCGGTGGGGAAGTCGGACGCGGAGGTCACGACTGCGCCTGCGCGCCGTTGATCGTGCGGCGGAACGGCAGGTAGATCGCCCAGGCGATCGGCATCGTGACGAGCAGCGCCGGGTAGAACCATGCAATCGGGACGCCGCCGTAGAGGAAGCCGCCGATGAGCGGCCCGAGGAACATGCCCAGGTCGATGCCGGCGTAATAGGTCGTGTTCGCCATGCCGCTGCGCGCCTTGCCGGCGATGAGCACGGCCTTCGCCTGCGTGACCGAACTCATCAGCCCGTAGCCGCCGGCCGTCATGACCGCCGCCAACGCGAGCATCCAGAAGCTGCGCAGCCAGGTGAGCGACAGCAGCATCACGACGTCGCAGACCGTGCACAACGTCAGGAAGAACGGGAAGGACTTCGTGTCGAACCAATTGCGCAGCACGATGCGGATCGTGAGCAGCACGAGCGCGTAGATCGGGAAGAACACGGAGACGCCGAACGGCACATGCATGCGCGCGGCGTAATCGACGATGAACGACTGATTCGCGAAATAGGGGATGCCGAACATCATGAAGATCAATGCGATCGGCACCACCTTCGGCTCGAACAACGCGCTCAGTCGCAGCTTATGGCCATCGGCGGAAGCCGTCGCGCCGCGTGCGGCGGCGTACGGACGGCCGGCGTCGCGGATGCACAGCACGCAGACGACGACGAGCGCCGCCATCGCCGACGCCGTCAGGAACGCCGCGCGGTAGCTCACCGTCTTCGAGATGCGGATGCCCAGATCGGGGCCGAATGCCTGCGCCAACGCGTTCATCGTCCCGTACAGTCCCATGCCCGCGCCCATGCGCGACAGCGGCAGCAGCGTCGCGAGCCATGTGGACAGGCACACGGAGATGCAGGCGAAGCCGACGCCGTTGACGATGCGCGCGGCGAGCAGCGACGCCGGGGTCGACGCGTACGCGTACCAGACGTTCGTGATCAGATACAGCGCGCCGCCGATGACGGCGAGCACGCGTTTGCTCGTGCGGTCGGACAGACGTCCGGCGATCGGCCGGCAGAACAATGCGGCCAGGGACAATGCGCCGGCGATGAATCCCATCAATGCGCCGTTCGCGCCGAGCGTGTGCGCGAAGCCGGCGACGATCGGGCCGCCCATCATGCTCGCCGTCATGAAGAAGAACGTCGCCGCCATGATGAGCGCCACGTCGCGCGTGATCAGGCGCTCCTTGTGATCGTTGGCGGCCATGGTGCTTCCTCTCGATGATGCGATGCGCGCGGTGATATGACGTCTCCGCGTGATGTCGTGACGTCCGTTGTTCGGTCGACGACGTCGCCATTGTAGGCGCGGCGCCGTCGTCTCCGGCCGCGCTGTTCGCGATGCGCCGGAGCCGCCCTCCATCGTTCCGACACGCCGACGATGGGCGATTCGCTCGAGGAAACGCCGTAATCGGACACGCGAACCCGCGGTTGTTCAGTACGACGAACCGTTGATTCCTCGCGATTCCTCGGTGGCGGTTACTGAAAATCCCCGACGTGCACTTAAACGTTTAAGCCGTTAGGATAACTCGCGTGAGCGGTCTCAACGCAGAGTGCGCCGCCCACGAGCGAAGAACCAAGACAGACAGTATGCACACGCCGAAATCGTGTAAGACGTCGATGCGGCGAATCGTGCATCGGAAGGATTCCAGTGAGCACAGCATTGACGAAGAAGTTGATCGCTTGGTGCGCGGCGGCCGCGACGGCGGTCGGCACGCTCGCATGCGCCGGACCGGCGCTCGCGACCGAAACGGCCGGCGCGACCGCAGCCGGCGGCGCCGCCGTGAACATCGCCGACCCGGCCGCGACGACCGAGACGCGCGCGTTGTTCGCGAAACTGCGCGACACGAAGGCCGGCGACGTGCGCTTCGGACAGCAGCACGCCACCGACGAACACATCAGCGAGACCGCCACCGACGGCGACGTCCATGAGATGACCGGCAAATACCCGGCCGTCTTCGGATGGGACGCCGGCCTCGTCCTCGAAGGCCGCGAAAAGCCGGGCAAAGGCTCCGACCAGGCCGCGAACGCGCAGGCGCTCGCCGCCGAGATCACGAAGGCCGACGCGCTCG
Organism: Bifidobacterium choerinum; assembly: GCF_000741135.1. Lineage (GTDB taxonomy): Bacteria > Actinomycetota > Actinomycetes > Actinomycetales > Bifidobacteriaceae > Bifidobacterium > Bifidobacterium choerinum. The sequence goes on from NZ_JGYU01000002.1 coordinate 84,742, forward strand.
GCGCGATCGTGACGTTGTCCGCGCATTGGAGCAACCCGAAGACCGGCGGCAACTACGACGACACGACGCGCGTCGTCGCCGACCTGCTGCCCGGCGGCGCCTATTCCGGCCGATTCAACACGGTGCTCGACGGCATCGCCGCTGTCGCCGAACAGTCCACGCGCGCCGACGGCACGGCGATCCCGATCATCTTCCGTCCGCTGCACGAGAACACCGGCAACTGGTTCTGGTGGGGCGCGACGCATGCGACCGCCGACGAATACAAGGAGCTGTTCCGCTACATCGTCAACTATCTGCGCGACGTCAAGGGCGTGCACAACCTCCTGTACGCCTACTCGCCGGGCGGCACGCTCGACGGCGACGCGAACGCCTATCTGAAGACCTATCCGGGCGACGGCTACGTCGATGTGCTCGGCTACGACACCTATGACCGAGACAACACGAAGGACGACGCCTCCGCATGGCTCGCGCCGGTCATCAAGGACATGGCGATGCTCAACGACGAGGCCGCCGCGCGCGGCAAGATCGTCGCGTTCACCGAGTTCGGCCGCAGCGACGAACGCGGCTTCAAGAAGGACACGGCGACGAAGGACAAGCGATTCTTCTCCGAGCTGCGCGATGCGCTGACGAAGGACGCGCCGAACACCGCCTACATGATGACGTGGGCGAACTTCGGCGGCTCCGGCTCGAACTTCCAGGCGTACACGCCGTGGAAGGGTCAGGACGCCGAACCCGAGTTCGTCGAGTTCGCGAACAGCTCCGACAAGCTGATGGCGAGCCCCGCGAACGTCGACTACACGAACGCGCCGGCCGCCGCTTCGCGCGCCGGCAGCGCGCGCATTGTGACGCCGGTAAACGGCGACCGCGTGGCCGCGCGCACGATCGACATCCGCGTGAAGATCGACGACGCGAACATCGGCAACGTCAGGTTCGACAACACCGACAAGCCGCCGTACGCGATCTCCGATGGCGTCGTGACCGACTACCGGGGCGCCGACGGCGCATTCGTGACGGTGCCGCTCACCTACAGCTGCAACGGCTATCTGACCGGCACGCTCGACCCTGACAAGGCCGGCGTTCCGGACACCGTCGGCACGCTGCGCCTGACGCCGCAGATCACGTTCGCCGACGGCACGCGGCTCATGTCACCGGATGGCACCGACGGCGCCGTCGCAATCAAGCTCGGCGAGGCCGCCGTCGTCCCCGAAAACGTCATCGATGATTTCGATACCTACGACAACGACGACGCGCTCAACAGCGTCTATGCGCCGAACAACGGCAAGAGCGCGTTCTTCACGCTCGTCGCGAGCCCGCAGGGCGCCGACGCCGGCAACGCCGTCAATCTGCACTACGATTACAACGCCAACCCGGGCTACACCGGCTATGCGCGCTCCTTCGACCCGAAGCGCGACTGGTCGGCATACACCGGCATCGAGATGTTCTACAAGCCGGACGGCTCCGACCACAAGCTCGTCATTCAGATGAACGCGGGCGGCGTCACCTTCGAGGCCTATCCGTCGCTCAACGGCACCGACGCGCAGACGATCAGCCTGCCCTTCGACAAGCCGGGCGTGTGGAACGTCGCGAGCTGGGACACGGCCAACGCCGGCAGGACGCCCGACCAGAAGCTGCTGTCGAAGGTCGGCTCCTTCGCGATCTACGTCAACGACAACGACAACGAGCTGCATGACGGCGCCGGGCGTCCGCGCACCGGCGACATCGTCTTCGATTCGATCAGGCTCGTCGGCACGCGCGACCCGTATGTGCCCGAACCCGTCGAACCGTCGGACGCCGAGCCGATCATGCTCGACGATTTCGATGTGTATGCCGATGAGGCGGCGATGAAGGACGCGTGGGGCAACCGCGACCACACCGACGTGCTGTCGCTGCAGGCCGAGGACGGCAACCAGTACCTGCAGTACGCCAATCCGAGCGGCGGCTGGCTTGACGTCGCCACGTTCATCCAGAACGATCCGGCGCGCAGCAACTGGACCGGCCAGGGCAAGCTGACCTTCCGCCTGAGGCATGACGGTTCGAACAACGCGATGGCGATCCAGATCGGCACCGCCGACGACAAGTACTTCCACATTGACCACAAGCTCGCCGCCGAGGACGGCACCGATTGGAAGACCGTCGAGATCGACCTCGTCGACAACCCGTCGCTGACGCAGACCTGGCCGGAGGGCGCCAACAAGGGCAAGACGATGACCGCCGACGACCTTGCGGCGATCAAGGAGGTCGTCATCGCCGGCAACACCTGGAACAACGACGATCCGGCCGTCAACTTCGCCGTCGACGACCTCAAGGTCGTCCCCTCCGACGCCACCGCCGACCCGAAGCCGGAGACGAAGCCGGAGACGAAGCCGGAGGAGCCCGCCGAGCCGACCGAACCGGAGGAGACGCCGGACTATTCGGCCGACATCGCCGCCGGCGACCCGGCCAGTTGCCCGATCGACTTCGCCGCCATCGACGAGCCGACCGAGCCGACCGAGCCGACAACCCCGGATAAGCCGTCGACTGGGGACAAGCCGTCGACCGCAGAACCGTCGACCGATACGGACGCCGCGCAGCGGACGGACGACGACGAGTCGACGCAGCAGACGGCGAACACCGGCTCGTCGATCGCCGCCGTCGTCATCGCCGCAACGATTGCCGTCGTCGTAGCCGTGGTCGCGCTCGTCGTGGCACGTCGCCGCGCCGAATAATCGACAGCGCAACGATCGGCACCATAATCGGCATGGCACCGGAAGACGGCGGACGATGATGGTCATCCGCCGTCTTCCGGTCTGCTGTGCCGGCGGCCGCATAGGTCGGGCATTGTTGCGCGCAGCGCGGAACGTCGGCGGCGATTGCCCGCATTCGGACATGTCCCGGTAATCAAGTCGTTTACTATGGCAATATGTGGTCGTCACTGTGCCGATTGCCGTCCTTTCCGGCGACGTGAAGCGGCGGAACGGTGACGGATGGCCGCTTCGCCCGTCGAAACACTGAAAAAGGAGACAGCATCATGTTGGACGGATTCAAGAAATTCATTGCGCGCGGCAATATGATCGACATGGCGGTCGGCGTCGTCATGGGCGCCGCCGTCACCAGTGTCGTCAATGCGATCGTCGACAGCATCATCAATCCGCTCGTCGCGGCGATTTTCGGCAAGCCGGACCTGAGCAAGACCTGGAACTGGACGATCACCAACTGGGCCGGCCAGAATTCGGTCATCTCCTTCGGCTCCGTGCTCAACGCGCTGCTCAACTTCCTGATCATCGCCGTCGCCGTCTACTTCTGCATCATCGTGCCGATCAACAAGCTGCGCGACATGAGCGAGAAGGCGATGGCCAAGGTCAAGGGCGAGAAGGACGAGGACGTCGCCGCCGGGGAACCGGAGCTGAGCCCCGAGGAACAGACCGTCGTCCTGCTGCAGGAGATCCGCGACTCGCTCGCCGCACAGCAGAACGGCACCGCCACGGCGACTCCGGCATCCAAATAAGTAATCAGGCCGCATTCCTCCACAGGTCGCATTCCGTGACCGCATCACATGAGCAGACGCCCGATACACGGGCGCCTGCTCATTGTCATATCGGGCGCAAACAATCAGCGGCCGCCGAACGAGCCGCCGCCGGCGCCGCCTCCGCCATCGCCAAAGCCGCTGCCCGACGATGAGCCGCCGCCGGCGCCGCCTCCGCCATCGCCAAAGCCGCTGCCCGACGATGAGCCGCCGCCGGACGCCGCCGACATCATTGACGAAAAATTGGAACCCATCTGCGAGCCGAAATCGAAGAACGACGCGCCGCCGACGCTCGCGCCGCCATCGTTCGTGAACACTGAACCGGTTCCGCTCGCCGCGCACATCGACCAATACAGCACCGGCGTCGCGTCGGCATACGCGTCGAGCCAGGCGGCGTCCTGCAGTTCGGCGGCGGCGCTCGCGAACTGCGCGACGACGTCCTTCGAGATGCCGAAGGCCGTCGCGTAGACCAGATATTCGCCCCACAGCGTCACGTCGAGCATCGTACGGTCCTGGAAATGGCTGAAGTCGAGCAGATAGCGCGCCAGACCCTCCACCTGGCCGGCGATCTCCTCGCCCTGCGGGTCGAGCGTGTACTTCGGCGCGTGGATCAGCGGGATCAGCGGGAACAGCGTCAACGCCAACGCGGTGCAGGCGACGATGCCGGTGAGCACGAACTCGCCGACGCCGAAGCACAGCAGGATGCAGACGAGCAGCAGCGCTGCGATGGCGCCGAAGTCCCACCAATGCAGCGCACGGTCGGACACCTTCACGACGTGCGCATGCTGCAGCTCGCCGCGGCAGGTCTGCGTGAACTGCCGGAAACGTTTGCTCGCCTGCTTCCATTTACGCACCGTCTTGTTCATCTGCTTCGTGTCGAAGACGTTGGATCCGGTGCGCTCGCCAATCTCCAGCAGGATGTCGAGCAGCGTGCGTTCGGATGCGCACAGTCGCGTCGTGGCGGGGTCGCGTTGGTCGAAGGCGGCGGGCAACAGCACGAAGGTGCACTGCTTCATCGCCTTGCGGCACGGGTCGTCGTCGAGCATGTTGAGCCGCACCATCGCCATCGACGGCGTCGCCGACGTCAGGTCGATCGGCGGCTGCCCGTTCTCGCCGTCGTACAACTTGATCCTGCCGGGGAAGACGGCGACGATGCGCTTATTGACGAGTGCCATCAATGTGGCCGCCATCGCCGGCAACGTCGCCGCTTCGCCGTTGCCGTAGCCGACGACGATGTTGTACAGCCGCGCCGCGGCGCCCGGACTGAGCGCCGGCGCACCGCGCCAGTATTCGATCGGGCCACGGTAGCGGATGCCGCGCAGGATGCGCGCACACTGCAGATACGCCATGACGGTGCAGACGAGCCACAGCGCGGCGCCGACGCCGATGCCGACGAGCGTGAGCCGTGCGTCGCGCGGAATTCGAAGCCGTCGTCGATGCGGTGGATCGACGAGTCGGGACCTTCGAAATGCAGCCACGCCCACGAATCGCCGTCGTCGAGCGGCTGCGGATAGTGCACGCGCGCGGTGAGGGTGCCGATCGGCACCGCATTGTCCTTCGAGACGGGCTCCCACTGGAACTTCATGACGTCGTCGTAGGAGGTCGCGACGTTGTCGAAGGTCATCTCGACGCGGAAGCGCATGCTCGACGCATGTTTCGTCTCCGGGATGTTCCAGCCGATCTCCACCGTCTGCTTGTGCGGGTCGGCCACGTTGTCGGTCGGTGCGATCGACGTGTATTCGGTCAGCGGCGACTGCTTCGACTTCGGTTTCTCGACGTTCGCGATGTACCAGGTGCCGGCGTGCTCGCTGTTCCAGCCGTGCGCGCGACGCACGTCCCTCGGCTGCACGATGTCGCCCTACGCGTAGATGTCGCCGGTGTCGAGCTGCTCCACCGAGATGCCGCTGATGCCGGTCAGCTGGTTGGAATCGAGCGTGTAGCTTGGTAGATCTGGCGCCACGGCTGTCGTTTCTTCTGCTTGTCGAGCTTGACGTCGACCGTCTCGACGATATGCAGGCTGCCGTCATCCTCCACGGTCACGTCATAGTCGAGCGAACGATAGGTCATGCGCGCGTCGCGGCCGCTGTTCGCGATGCCGGCGAGGATGATCGTGCCGGCGAATCCGAAGAGGAGTGCGGTGAGGACCGTCGTGACGATGGCCAGCAGGAGATTGCGTTTGCATGATCGGGATGAACTGACTGTGCTAGTGCTCATGATGGTTGCCGGCGCCTTTCTTGGGGGGGCGCATGGCCGGCCGCTGCTTGTTCGGTGTGCGGTAAATAATGAAGATTGTGGCATAGGAGGGGAGCGGTGAGGGGCGGCGAGTCCATCTCCTGAGAATTTCGCGCCGGCTGGAGCGGGATGCGAGCGGGGTGCGGGTGGGATGCGGATGGATTCGTCGACGGTGCCGATGGGTCGGGACGGAAATGGGGCTGTTTGCGTCCCGGGTTGTCGGTGGCGTCGATGGGTCGGGACGTAGCGGGTGGGTTCGTCGTGCTGGTCGATGGGTCGGGACGGGAATGGGGCTGTTTGCGTCCGGGTTCGTCGGCGGTGCCGATGGATTGGGACGGAGACGGAATCTGCAGATGGGACGGTAGGCGTTTGGCGAAATGGCACGGCGGTATATTTGGCGGAAAGGAACGGTGGCCGTCGCCGCGGTGAGGTGACGGCGAACAGAGGCAGAGGGGGAAGCGGATGGCGGATGGAACATGGCAATCATGTCCGAATTGCGGGATGAACGTCTCAGAGGATGCGGCGGTTTGTCCGAACTGCGGCATGCCGCTTGATGCTGCGCCGGTGCCGGATCGGACACGGGTCGCGACGGGCATGACGTCCGCCATGGACGAGACGGCGACCTTCGTGCCATCGGTGCCTCCTGCACCGTCCGCTCCGTCTGTGCCATCTGCACCGCCTGTCGTGGATGTGTCAGCGCCGCAGCCTGAGCCGCCGCATGACGACCGTCGGGCGCATGGTCCAACACATGGTCACAAGAAGGCCATCATCATCACGGCGATTGTCGTGGCCGTCGTCATCGTCATCGGTGCGGTCGGTGGTTTCATCTGGAGCCGACGGCAGCAATCGGAACTGACACAGGCGCGCGAATCCTGCACCGCCGCCGTACAGGAACTCGACGATCAGTACGCGGAGGCGCAGAAGGAAGTCGACGAGGCGCAGCAACTGGAAATGTTGTCGGCGGACGATGTGGCCGATGAGGATACGGTCAAGGAACTCAAGAATGCAATCGATCGCTATCACAAGCTCTCCGGAGACAAAAGCGGCCTGACCTGCGCGGCGGACGCGCATAAGGATGTGCTCGACTACGTGACGCAGCAGGCGCGCTCGCGCGCTGATGCGCAGCGCAAGGACGCGCAGGCCGTCAGCAAGGCGGCCGAAGCGGTGAAGGCGTCCCGCAAAGCACAGCAGAAAGCCGACGCGAAAGCCGCCGATGAGGCGGCCGCCGAAGAGAAACGGAAGCAGGAGCAGCAGGCTGCCGAGGATGCGCGCAAGGCACAGCGGAAGACCGACGATCAGGCGTCGACGACTTCGTCGGCGCGTGGCGGTGGTGAAGACATCGACGGCGATTGGCTGTCCTATCCGAAGGATGGCAAGCGGGAGTACATCAACGCGCGCTACGGATTCGGCGTGCAGATCCCCAAGGATTTTGCGATCGTGACACCTGGGCCGGATAACGGCGACGGTCAGACGTTCGTGGATAAGGATCTGGACATGCGCATCACCGTCAGCGCGATGCACAATGCTCTGGATACGACGCCGCAGCAGACGCTCGCGACGTACAAAAGGGAATATGACGTCAGCTACAGTCTGATCAAAGGCGACGTCATGGTCGCCACCTGGGCACAGGACGGCGACGTGCATTATGTGCGGGAGATCATCGGGGATAAGGCCATCAGCATGATTGAACTCATATATCCGGAAACCAACCATGCCTCATGCGACCCGATTCTGGAGGAGACGGCGCCGACATTGACGGCCCCGTATGCGCACGGCGGCGCGGACAGGTGATGTTGACGCCGTCGGTGTGCGGTTTGCGTCCGGGATTGTCGGGCTGGGCGATGGTTCAGGACGGGAACAGACGTCTTAGCGTCCGGATTCGCCGGCGGTGTCGACGGTTCGGGACGGAGACGGGCCTGTTTGCGTCCGGGGTTGTCGGTGGTCTCGACGGATCGGGACGGAGCTGAGGCAGTTTGCGTCCGGGGTTGTCGGTGGTCTCGACGGATCGGGACGGAGCGGGTGGGGTCATCGGGCTGGTCGATGAACCGAGACGGGAATGGGCCTGTTGGCGTCCGGATTCGTCGACGGTATCGACAGTTTGGGACGGAAATGAGGCTCTTCGCGTCCGGGGTTGTCGGCGACGTCGATGGTTTGGGACGGAAACGGGTCTGTTGGCGTCCGGATTCGTTGGGGCCGTCGACGGATCGGGACGGTGCTGGCGTGCAACACTCGTGCAATAGTGGCGCTCGCATGCCTGAAGAGGCGTGTATGTGGGTGAAGTCTGCGAAAGCCCGGAATCGCAGGCGTTGTTCAGCGCAATCTCAGCGCGATCGCATCCGCACATCCGCCCGTTTCTGAACAGCGCCAGAAAACAGAAAAACCGTCGAAAACCCAATGTTTTCAACGGTTACACGAGTGGAGCTACCCGGGTTCGAACCGGGGACCCTCTGCTTGCAAAGCAGATGCGCTACCAGCTGCGCTATAGCCCCGAACGGGGGAACACGTGAGAATGCTCCCCACGTGGGCCCGGGAGGACTTGAACCTCCGACCTCATCCTTATCAGGGATGCGCTCTAACCACCTGAGCTACGGGCCCGATTCGATTGCGCTAGACGCAACAGATAAAGAGAATACACTTCGGTGTGTACTTGCGCAAATTGAGCATCGTTCGGCGTGTCGTCGTTGCCGATGAGGCCGTTTTGCGCCGGATCATGGCCGTCTTGGGTCTGCTGTGTTGTCGTGCCGCGGTATCGTGCATTCCATATTCACGCGGGCGGTGGATAGAGATCGCGCAGACGATAGGCGTCGCGTCGACTTCTCGCGGACTGACGGCGTCGTCGTCTTCGTGAGGCGCGGGGTGCGCGGAAGGGCGCGGGATGCGCGGGGTGCGTGGAGGGGGCGCAAAAGACGCAAAAGACGCGAAAGACGTGGCAAAACGGTGCGGAAATCCGCCTCCATGACCTTCTCTGCAACCCACGCGCATTCGAACATATGTCCGAATGCGCGTTGATAATGCTCATATGTCTTTCCGTGGAATGCCCCGTGCCCGTTCGTTCCCCCGGCCGTCGCAGCGTGCGCTGATTTCGCGCGAGACGCTCAATGTCGACGGGCTGCAGGTGATGGTGCTGCGCAAAAACAACCGCAACATGTATCTGCGCATCAAGCCGCCGTACGGCGCCGTCGAAGTGACCGCGCCGGCGCGCATGCCCGAACAGACGATCGTCGATTTCGTGCGCGACCGCCGCGAGTGGATCGATGATGCGCTGCGCAAGATGGCGGCCGCACGCTCGCGCACCTTCGCGTCGGTGAACGTCGATCCGTCGGTGCCGTCGTCGTCGATCGCCGCCACCGAAGCCGAGGTCTCCGTCGCGCGTGAGGCGACCGGGGCAAGCGATGCCGATGCTGGTTTCACGTGGAACGAGCAGTATGTCGAGAAGGCGCGGCGCTCGATCGAACAGCAGATTCCCGCGCTGCTGGAGAAGTGGACGCCGATCATCGGCCGTTCTCCGTCGAAGATCACCGTGCGCGCGATGACGTCGCGTTGGGGCTCGTGCACGCCGAAGACGTCGCGAATCCGTCTGAATCTGCAACTCGGATTGATGGATCCGAAGTTCCTCGAATATGTGCTCGTCCATGAGCTGACGCATCTGTGGGAGCACGGCCACGGCGCCGCCTTCCAGGCGCGCATGAGCGACGCGCTGCCCGAATGGAAGGAGTTGCGCCGCGAACTCAATCGCTGCACGATCTTCGAAGTGCCGCAGATGCAGCGCTGACTCGCCGCCCGCCGCTACTGTCAGCGCGCGTGTTCGACGTCGACGCATTCCGCGGCGGCTTGCGCTTCGATGATCGCGCGCAGCCAGTCGGCGAGCCCGGGCTCGATGGCGTCGTAATGCGCGCGGAATCGCGGATCGGCGGTGTCGTTCACACTATCGGCCACGCTGTCATCACACTGTCATCACACTGTCATCACACTGTCATCACACTGTCATCACACTGTCACATCACTATCACATGATAGTGTGAATGACGGTGTGGATGACAGTGTGGCTGTGATGCGGTGTCGAGTCGCGGTCGTCTACGCACGGTCAGCTGAGGGCGTGAGGGGTTGCTCATGTGCCGCACAACGGCTGATAATACAGCCATTCGGCCATCGGTCGGCCGTGAGCATACGACATGAGCATACGAAAGGAATCCAGCGATGGAATCAGTCAACGAAGTGCGCATCGAGGAACATGACGGCAGCTTGCCCACCGTGCTGATGATCGTCGGCTCGCTGCGCAAGAAGTCGTTCAACAGGCAGCTCGCGCAGTTCGCCGCCGGCGAGCTCGCCGACCGCGCGAACGTGCGCACACTCGACTGGCGTGAGGTGCCGGTGTTCATTCAGGACGAGGAGTTCCCGACGCCGGAACCGGTCGCGTCGGTGCGCGCCGAGGTCGCCGAGGCCGACGCGATCTGGATTGTGACTCCCGAATACAACCATGGCATGCCGGGAGCGCTCAAGAATCTGTTCGATTGGCTGTCTCGGCCCGCGGAGGACGGCTCGCCGTCGCCGATCGTCGGCAAGATGATGACGATGAGCGGCGCCGCCGGCTCGAGCTGCGCGCGCGACTGCTTCTCGACGTGGCTGCCGGTGCTCAACGCGCTGAAGATGCGCATCGCCCCGGCGACGTTCACCGGCGTGGCGTTGAACCGCGAGATGTTCATCAGTGACAGGCTTGACCTTGACGACGCGGCGAAGGCCTCGATCCGCAACCAGGCCGACGCGCTCATGGGCATGGTCGTTGAGCAATAGCGCATCGGGATGGGCCGAGTCTACCGCGGAAAAGCGCGTGCTGGCCGTATCTGCCGTCGGTGACGAGCTGTTTGGTGCCATGCCCGTGCCTCGGGGCAGAACCGCGCTTCATTGAGGATGAAGTATATCGCGGGAGCGGCGGACGGATATTCGTTGGCGACAGGCTCGACCTTGACGACGCGGCAAAGATGTCGGGAGCGAAAACGGAGCGCGCCCAACGCGTCAATCAACCACAGTCAACCAGAGTCAACGTACAGGGAAAAGGCCGGGGCCGCGCTATACGCGACCCCGGCCCAACACTGAGAGAGAAGGAAAAAGGAGATGTTCAGTTATCTCGGTTCGCGTCTTCCGTGAGCCGATGGCTTTACGATACGAAGCGCGCCTTGAAAAAACGATGACGGAAGCTCAAAATTCACTGTTGATTCACATGGATTCCGGTGAAAGCGCGCGCGAATGTGCTCACGGCGGAGCGTGCACGCGCATCTTACGCTCGGCAGCAGCGATATCGTGAAGCGGCTTGGCAGACCGCGCGCGTCATCGATATGACAATATGACGCAATCGTCAGGCGAACAGCAGACGCAGGCAGACACAGTCGAACACAGACAACAGAGGGAAGTGGCGGATGGCGCAGACAATCGATATCACCGGTGCGCGCGTGCACAATCTCAAACGGGTGGACGTGCAGGTGCCGCTCGGCAAGATGGTCGCCGTCGCCGGCGTCTCCGGTTCGGGCAAATCGTCGCTTGCGCTCGGCGTGCTGTACGCGGAGGGGTCGCGGCGGTATCTCGAGGGGCTCTCCACGTACACGCGTCGGCGCATCGCGCAGAGCGGCGAGGCGAAGATCGACGCGATCGAGCATGTGCCGCCGGCGCTCGCGCTGCATCAGCGGCCGAGTGTTCCCGGCATCCGCAGCACCTTCGGCACGATGAGCGAGCTGCTCAACAGTCTGCGGCTGATGACGTCGCGACTGGGCAACTACAGCTGCCCGAACGGCCATGTGCTCAACCCGACGCCGAACGTCGCGCTCGAACGGCCGATCATCTGCCCGGTGTGCGGCGAACGGGTGCAGGCGCTCGGCGCCGAGGACCTCGCGTTCAACTCGGGCGGCGCATGCCCGACTTGCGCCGGGACCGGCATCGTGCGCACCGTCGACGAGTCGACATTGATCGCCGACCCGAATCTGACGATCGAACAGGGTGCGGTGGCGCCGTGGCGCTCGCTGATGTGGTCGATCATGGTCGACGTGTGCCGTGAGATGGGTGTGCGCACCGACGTCCCGTACAAGGACCTCACCGACCATGAGAAGGAGATCGTGCTGCACGGCCCCGCCGAGAAACGGCACATCCTGTACCACTCGAAGAAACTGAACCGCGCCGGCGAACTCGACTTCACGTATTTCAGCGCCGAGCGCACTGTGCTCAACGCGCTCGACAAGGCGAAGGACGCGAAGGCGCTCAAACGCGTCGAGCCGTTCATCAAGGAGGAGCCGTGCCCCGACTGCCACGGCACACGCCTCAACGAGCGCGCGCGTACACTGCCCGTCGACGGCAGGACGTTGCCCGAACAGTGCGCGATGCAGCTCGACGACCTCGCGGCGTGGGTGCGCACGGTGCCCGCGTCGATGCCGGACGACATGCGCGAGATGGCGCAGGCGATCGTCGACGAATTCACGCGCACCGCGCGTCGTCTGCTCGAACTCGGCCTCGGCTACCTGACGCTCGACCGTGCAGGATCCACACTATCGACCGGCGAGCGTCAGCGCATCCAGCTCGCGCGCGCCGTGCGCAGCGAACTGACCGGCGCGATGTACGTGCTCGACGAACCGTCGATCGGCCTGCACCCGGCGAACGTCGACGGTCTGATCGGCGTCATGCGCGACCTCAAGGCGCAGGGCAACACCGTCGTCGTCGTCGACCATGACACGCGCGTGCTGCGCGACGTCGACTGGATCATCGAAATGGGACCCGGCGCCGGCGCGCACGGCGGCACCGTGATCACGCAGGGCACCGTGGACGACGTCGAACACGATGCACATTCGCTGATCGGTCCGTTCCTCGCAAGCGAACGTTCGCGCATCGTGCGTCCGCAGACGGCCGCCGACGCGATGTTCGACGAAGGCGACATCACGATCAGGACCGCGCCGCTGCACACCGTGCACGCATTGGATGCGCATGTGCCGAAGCGTCGGCTGACCGTCGTCACCGGCGTCTCCGGCTCCGGTAAGACGACGCTCGTCCTCGAAAGCCTCGTGCCGGCGCTTACCGCGAAGATCGCCGACGAACAACTGCCCGAACATGTACGCGAACTCGACGCTCCGGGCACCGACCGCGTCACGATGATCGACGCGACGCCGATCGGCGCCAATGTGCGCTCGACCGTCGCCACCTACAGCGGCGTCCTCGACGACCTGCGTCGGCTGTACGCGCGCACCGACGCGGCGAAGTCGCGCGGACTGAAGGCAGGCGCGTTCTCCTACAACACCGGCTCGCTGCGCTGCCCGACCTGCGACGGCACCGGGCAGATCACGCTCGACGTGCAGTTCCTGCCCGACGTGGACATCGACTGTCCCGACTGCCACGGCACCCGCTACAGCGACCAGGCCGGCGAAATCACATGGGCGCCGAAGGGCGGCGGCGCGCCGGTGTCGCTGCCGGATGCGCTCGCGATGACGGTCGACGAGACGATGGACACGTTCGCCGACCAGAAGCACATCCATGCGAAACTGGCGACGTTGCACGAACTCGGCATCGGCTATCTGACGCTCGGCGAGAGCACACCGGCGCTGTCCGGCGGCGAGGCGCAGCGGCTCAAGCTCGCCAGCGAAATGGGACGCGCGCAGGAAGGCACGTTGTTCGTCTTCGACGAGCCGACGATCGGCTTGCATCCGCTCGACGTGCGCACATTGATCAGTGTCTTCCAGAAACTCATCGACCACGGCGCGAGCGTGCTCGTGATCGAACACGACCTCGACATGATCGCGAACGCCGACTGGATCATCGACATGGGTCCCGGCGGCGGCGAAAACGGAGGCGAGATCGTGGCCGTCGGCACGCCGACGCAGGTCGCCGCGAATCCGCTCAGCGCGACCGGCAAGTATCTGGCGCCGTGCGTCGGCATGACGCGGAGGTGAAGGCTGTGTGTGTGGGCGCGGTGTGTGTGGGCGGTGTGTGGGTCGGTTGTGATCGGAGTGGGTGCGGGTCGCCCCAACACGTTCGCTAAGGTGACTAGTTGCGACTGGATTGGGTGCGGTCTGCACCAGTCTCGTTCGCTTAGCGTGCCGATAGTGATCGGACCGGGTGCGGTTTGCACCTGCCTCGTTTGCTTAGCCGTGGCGCCGGCCGGCGCCGGCCGACCCGCAATCACTGCCGTCCTTTTCGCTACGCTTCGTGGCAGCGTCGACGGCCGCTGAGATGAACGCATCGCCTCGCCCCCGCCGCTTCTATGCTGAAGGGACACCGTGCGACGAAGGAGTGAGAAAGGCGGCGACATGGGTTTTTCGCAGCGGCATCCGTATCTGTTCTGGCAGCTCGTCGGCTGGGTCTGTTGCTCGTCGACTTCCTGTTCGTCGTCATCGCGGTGTTCAACGATTTTGGCGAATGGTGCTATCCGATCATCGTGTTCACATTCATCGCCGTGTTGTTCGCGATCATCGGCTCCCCGTTCTTCATCTATTTCTCGCGCAGAACGAAGGACTCGCGCACCCGCTCATCCGCTGAGGAACGCGTGATTCGCAACGACATCACGTCGATCGTCATGCTGCGGAGGAAGCCGCTCGCCACGCTTGTGTGCATGGCTGCGATCGCATTGGTGATAGGCCTGGCGTATGTGACCTATGTGCTCGGCGAATACGGGCATATCCTATTGGGCTTCGTGTCGATGGTGTTCATGATCGTCATCCCGTTCGTTGTGGGAGAGCAGTATCTCGCGTTCATCAGAAAACGATTCATCGTCGTCAAGAACGCCGCGTTGTATGTGGACGTGAACGATGTCTACTACCCGTCCGACTTGCGGTCGAAGCGCATGCCGATTCTGCCATTGCCGACCGAACCTTCCGACGCAATGCTCGATTTCCTCTACAACTGGCTGCGCCGATATCTGACAGGCGACCGGCTCACGCTCATCAGTTGCACGTATGCCGATCTGTACGGCGTCGGCATCGTGATCGTCGATGACGGCACGGCGGATGGTTTGGAGTTGAACGGCCCGTTGATCGCGATTCCTGAATATCAGCTCGATTTGAGCGGTGCCAACCGTGCGCAGTTCGACAAGGAATGCAAGGCGCTTGGCGCGTTCGGTTTGCCGGCGCAATCCCAAACCGCGGGCATCTGCATCGAGGGCCTTGCATGACGCGGCATGGCGGGATCAGGCTTCGCTGCTACTGACGGTGCAGGCGAATTCCTGCATCATACAATGATGCAACGGTTGAAAAATCGGGTGTTCCGGCGCGGGCTGGACGCCTCTGACGGAAGGACATCATACTGTGAAGACAGCTATCTTCGAGTCGGCGCGCCATATGGCGGTCGAGGAGGCGCCGATGCCTGCGATCGAACAGCCGGACGATGCGATCATCCACGTCGTGCGCGCCTGTGTATGCGGTTCCGACCTGTGGCCGTTCCGCGGCATCAACCAGACCGAGGAGCATTCGGAGAACTCGGGGCATGAGGCCATCGGCATCGTCGAGGAGGTCGGCGACGCCATCACGTCGGTCAAGCCCGGCGATTTCGTCATCGCGCCGTTCACGCACGGCTGCGGCCGGTGCCGCGCCTGCCGCGCCGGCTTCGACGGCTCCTGCATGGCGCATCCGGACAATTTCTCGATGGGTGCGCAGGGTCAGTACATCCGTTTCCAGCATGCGCAGTGGGCGCTCGTCAAGGTTCCGGGACAGCCGGAGAACTACAGCGAAGGCATGCTCAAGAGCCTGCTCACGTTGTCCGACGTGATGGCGACCGGCTATCATGCCGCCCGCACCGCACAGGTCAAGCCGGGTGACGCCGTCATCGTGCTCGGCGATGGCGCCGTCGGTCTGTGCGGCATCATCGCCGCGAAGATGATGGGCGCCAAGCGCATCATCTCGACGAGCCGTCACGACGACCGCCGCGCGCTCGCGCAGGAGTTCGGCGCGACCGACAACGTCGCCGAACGTGGCGACGAAGGCGTCGCGAAGCTGCTGGAGATCAGCGACGGCGGCGCCGACGCCGTCCTCGAATGCGTCGGCACCGACACCTCGTTCCAGGAGGCCGTGTCGGTCGCGCGTCCGGGCGCGTTGATCGGTCGCGTCGGCCTGCCGCACGGTCAGCAGATCAGCGGCGAGGGCACGTTCTACCAGAACGTCGGCGTCTACGGCGGCCCCGCGTCGGTCACCACCTACGACAAGTCGGTGCTGCTCGACGCCGTGCTCAACGCGGACATCAACCCGGGCAGGGTGTTCACTTCCGAGTTCCATCTCGACGACATCCAAGCCGCCTACGAGGCGATGGACGAGCGCAAGACGATCAAGTCGTACCTGGTCCTCGACTGAGCGCAACGGCTGCGCGGTTGTTTCAGGCGCCGCCCGGCATCGACGACATTCGCACTGCGACGTCGATGCCGGGCGGCGGCGCCGTATATGGACGAAATCGTTCTGTATGTGGCTCGAGCGCCCGAATGGATTGTCGCGGTGAAGGGCGCGGTCGTCACCTTGTCGGGTGACGACTCCGCCTTCTCCGTCTCGGGGGACGCTGATGACACCAACGGCATCACCGCCGAAGGCGAATCGCTCGTGGTGGATGCCAAATAAGGCGCGGACGCTGATTCATTGCTGAACGATGGGGGGCGTGGTACGAGCACCACGACCCCCCATGCTTGTCTTTCATCGCGTTCGTTCAGTCATCTGAACTCGGCGATGTCGTTTTCCTGAGCGGGAACGCATCAGGCCTTGTCGCCGTATTCGGCCTTCCAGTCCGCCTTCATGTCCCTGATGGTGGAGAAGGTGCTGAGGGCTTCCGTCTCGAGCCAGCCGCCCATATGGCCGTTTCCGTTGGAATTATGCTGCATGAAGGTATCGGCGAACGCGACTTCGACCGACTTGCCGTCGAGGAACGGGAGCTCGGCGGGGAGCGGGAACGTCTCGCTGCCTTCTGCCTTCGCCGTGGACGTTTCCAGACCGGACTGAGGAATCCGGCCCCACGGAACCATGATTGGATGCTCGATGTGGAGCATCTTGGCTTCTTCGCACAGCTGGACGAACATCGCCATGTACAGCAGCGTCAGGAGATTCAGCTGCGGGTCGATGTTCCCGGTGAAGTCGTCGCCGGACTCGAGCGTGGCGAAACGACGCAGAACCGCGTAGTCCGAATTGTCGAGATTCGTGTTCCACTTGGCCTTGGCGGCATCGTCGTCATGCAGGTATGCGCCCAGGGTTGCGCCCTTGAACGCCTCTTCGAACGTGCCCGACTTCGGGGTGGAGAACGGCTTGTAGAAATCGGTCACATAAGCGCCGCGGAACGTGTCCTCGTAGCCGTTGTCGACGATGGTGTGCCAGATCTTCGGCAGTCTGCCGGCCATGCATTTGACTCCGTCTTTCTCCCCGTCGACTCCCCCGTGGTTGAGGATGTTGTACCAGAACGGGGCGTTGTTGTTCCAACCGATGCCGGACCAATTGATCTGAATCAGCATGACTGGGGTGCTCAGCGCGCCTTCGTTGCACAGCGTCTCGTATTCGCGATGAAGCTGGGCGCGGTCTTCCTCAGAAGGATGCTCGATGTCATCCCACGGACGATTCCAGTTGAAGTCGTCCTTGGGATCCGGAACGAGGAAGTTGCCGGCATGTCCGTAGCGGAACGTCGGGAAGCCCTTATCGAGCCAGCCGGCGATCGTTTCGTCGTCCTCCCTCTTCTTGCCCTTCTCGGCATCCTTGATGCGAGTGGCGAAGAGAGACAGCTGGATGTTCCGGTACAGTTTCTTCGCGCCCTCATCGGTGAGGGTCACCTGGGGCTGGAACACATGAAGTGCTTCCTTGAGCGCCTTCGCCGTGCTGATTTCGGTGCGTCCCAACTCGAGGAACTCCGCTTCGGTGATGAATGGCTTTTCCATAATCATCCTTTCCTTGTTGTTACTATTTTGGATATATAATAAATTTTTTCGCTGTATATAAATCTTTACTCCATGCTGAGCTATGGCGCATTTTCTTGCAGTGTTTGGGGACGGGGGTATGTGGTCCAGAAGGCGTGGGCGGCGTTGCGCGATGGTTCGGATGTGTGCCTTCTGTGGCCTGACCCCTTCCCTCACATCAGTCGATCCGGAACCCAGCTCATATGTTTGCCGATTCCCGGCACGAGCGTACGACCCATGAGTCCGGTCATCCGACCGACGTCGTCGAGTTCGTATCTGTTCTTGAGATTGCGGACCATGAACTGTGGTTCGCTTCCCGCGGCGCAGAAGAAGTCGTTCGGATTGGCGCGGCCATCCTCTGCGTTCGCCGCGGAGACCAGTTCGCACAATGTGCGGATCACACGGGAGGGGGTATTGCAATCGTATTCCGGAGCGAGGGAGAGCAGGTTGTTGTTCAACTGCCAATCCTTGGCGAAGATGTAAGGCAGCAGGCTTCCGAAATGCCGTCCGAAGTACTCTTCGGTGCTGAACTCGATCATGCCCTGCTTCTGAGGATCCTGCAGTGTATCCATGCACCACTTCGCGTCATATCGCAGGCTTCGCAGCGATGGGGGCATCACGATGTTGTCGCAGTAGGTCAGATCCAATTGCGTTTCCATCGCCTTGAGTATGACGAGCACATTGCAGGCGGCAAGCACACGGACCGCATTCGCGTCGAGGCGAATTGGATCGGTATTGACCACTGCTCGCAGAGCGCGTTCCAGATAGGATTCGGTCGGACTGAGGAAATAGAATTCCGGATTCGCGTCCTGTCGTGCCCATCCCTGCTCGAGCAGTGTGTCGATTTCGATATACGCTTCGAGGACATCGTCGCGCAGTCTCTGCTGGTAGGGCTTTGCGGTCGAAGGAAGATTCGACCAGTATGCGATCTGACTGGTCAGCCACTCGTTCCGTACGATTTCATATCGTTCTTCCATGAAGTGCACGCAGTGGTCGTTCTCGAAACGTACGATTCTTTTGCCTAGGTCTTTTCGAACTGCATGATCGGGCGGCAGTTGTTGCATCAGCGCGGCGATCGGCACAAGGCCGAAGATGCGCATGGCAATCCAGACCGCCGGATTTGCGTCGATTGCGGGTATCCCGGTTGGCCGTTCGGGAGCCGACCAATCGTGATGGCCGAGTAGGTCGAATGCTCCGATAAGATTCGGGTAATCGTTGATGAAGTCGAGAATGAACTTTCTTTCGGGCTTTCTGGAGTACGAGTAGGAGTCGATGCGGATGGTGAGGAGACCGTAGGCGAGGTCAATGCAATGACGCCATCCTGGCGCAAGCTCGCGTGCGGATGGCTTCACTCCTCTCGCCATACGCGAGAAATACGAGCAGTTCTGCTTCAGCAGCTTGTTCGGACGCTTGGAGCGGATGTCGTCGAGCAGATAGACCGCCGCAGGTCCGAACGGTTCCACCTGGTACTGAGGGAGCGTCGACTCTTGCTGTTCGGGCTGTGCTGATGGTTTGGCTCCATGCGGGGATGGCTGTGTGGTCCGCTCGGGCTGAGTCTGCTCGGTCTGATCCAGGACGCGAGGGTTGTCGTGGACGAATTGATAGAAATGGCAGGAGGACTCGTCGTTCATCCCCTCCTGCGCTTCAACTGAGAGCAAGGTGTTGAGTATTGCCTCGTCCATGCAGAGGTCGACCATTTGCTGGCCTTGCGGATGGGCGACGAATGCCGCGCGTTTTTTGATGGATGCCTCTAGCTTCGGGAGTTGGTGGAGAAAACGTCTGTCAACCACGGTGACATGGTCCACGCCGCCGTCGCTGAAGTCGACGAGCATGATTTTGCTCATGGCGTTGAAGGGAATCGTGAGGTTGTGGTCGGGGAGTACAAGGGCGAATACGTCGGGAACAATGTCCTGATCGTCGGGGTCGATGACGAGGCCGTAAGCGTCGACGACATCCGATGTGCGTAATGCGCCCCTCACAAGCGTGAGTCGTCCGGGTTCTAGTCGTGTGCCGTCTGCGGCGATGAGCGCATAGTCGATGAACAGTTCGGAGTGGGGGATCCAATCCGGGATCAGAAGATCCCATTTCGTGTCGTCGTCCTCGGTCAGATCGATGTGGTCGTGTCGCAGATGGACACGGGGGATGAAGGAGCGCTCAGTGCCGTAGAAATAGTTGTCGGAGAATGCGCAGACGCGGAACCTCGTGTGGAATCCCTCCAGCAGTGCCGCCGTCTCGAACGCCTGCTGCACTTCGGACAGCGTCATGTCCATATGCATGTCGATCGTTCGGGGCATGTCCTCGCTCCTTTCCCGTCTTCCTCGCTGCCGTTGCGGCGTCTCGCGGTCTGCTATCTTTTGCTGTCATGGCCTATCTCCATTGTTCCTGCTGATTATGGCTGTGCGAAATATTGCCGATTCGTTGCAATGCCTAGGTTTACGGAGTGAATCACATGAGGGTGCGGAGGATGTGTGCCGGCGGAGGCCGCATTCTTGAGCACTGCCGCAGGCGTCGTGGCGCGCAGTCGGTGGCTTGTCGGGATGGTGTCGATGATGTATCTGCGCTGAGGAGGAGCATTTTCCGGCTGGATGGCGAGTAGCGGCACCGCCGATGCTTGCAAAGATGCGGGCAGGCGGAGGGTAGTACTCAGAGGATCCGGAGAAAATGCTCCTCCTCAGCGCAGATACAGTCGCGAGGCGGCTTGAAAAGGTGATTTGGGATGGCCCGAAGGAGATTTGAGCGGCCGGGGAGGAAAAGGAGCGGAACCTGACGGTCGGAAAAGAAGCCCGGCGGTCAGGAAGGGCGCCTCAGGAACCCATACCGGACATGGCTTCCACCAGTCGCCGCAACGCGGCGTCGTCGGTGGTGAGGGACTCGCTCAGCGGCTTGACGATCTTGTCGAACATGCGGATGAGCGGCGCATAGTCGCCGACGAGCATCGCGCGCGCGGATGCGACGTCGTTCTCCCGCTTGCCGATCAGTCGCCAGTCGAACCGCCATCCGGCATCGCGCGCCACCAGGTCCCAGAAGAAGCGCTGCGTGCGTCCGTTGCCTTCGCGGAACGGATGCAACACATTGAAATCGTCGTAGTGGACGCTCATCCGTTCCACGAATCGCTGGTGACCCAGCCCACGCAGATAATGATCGTCGGCAAGCGCGCGCTCGCAGTACGGGATGCCCGTGACGAACATGTGCGTCGGCAGGAACGTCGTGTATGCCTTGCTGATGGTGACGGTGCGCAGCTTGCCTGCCCAGTCGTACGCGTCCTGAAACAGATAGCGGTGGATCTGCTGCAGCTGCCGCACGGTGCCGCGCGCCGGTATTCGCATCGTCTGTAGTTTGATTAATCGGACCGCGAACAACGTGAACTCGATCGTGGAGAGCGTTTCCGCATCCCGCGCGCCGACGAGATTGCGCAGCACCTGTGTGCCGGGGGTGAGATACGGGTCGACGGCTGCCTCGTTCGTGCCGATCGTCTGATGTTCCGGTTCGGCGTCGCGATGGACATAACGGGCGACGGCGCGCTCGGTCAGCCGATCCTCGTCGATCTCGCCGTTGGCGTATGCGATGAATGCGTCTGCGAAACCGCCGTCGATATGTCCGCCTTCCAAAGCGACCGATTGCAGCGCGAGATCGACGTTCCGCCGACGGACGTCGTTCGACACGCCGTTCGTCGTTCCGCCGTTCGTCGATGCACTCATGCGGCCATGTTCTCATGTGTGGACATGGTGGTCAATGATTGGGGCGGCGGATTGTGATTTTTGCGTGAAAAGAGCGTGCGCGACGCGTGCGGTATGCGATTATCGTCATAATGAGAAACCACTATGGAAGGGATCGGTATGGTTGACCACAAGGATGACATGGAGCTGGAGTTCGAGGATATCGGAGCGGATACCGGCGAAGATCCTCAGCGGAATCCAAGGAGAGGGTGTGCCCGAAGTGCGTATCGCATCATGTGGCGAGCATTCTCTACGGCATGCCCGCCTTCAGCGAGGACCTGCAGCGAGAGCTCGACGAGGGCACAATGACGCTGGGAGGTTGCGACATCGACATTTACCATCCGATGCCGAACTACCGTTGCAACGATTGCGGATACAAATTCCGATATGTCGCTTGATTGCGACGTAAATCGCATTCCGTTGTTCCGCTGACGTCAGTCGCCGTGTGTGCGGAACTGGTCGATGGGATTGCCTTCCTTCGTCTTCCACTGCGCCCAGCCGTTGCTTGCATGGCCGGTGGCGAATGCGCCGGCCTGCGACGGCGAACTGAAGCGCACATCGTTGAGCACGACGCCGTGCGGGTCGATGTCCGTCTTGTTGTGGCATGTTGGCATCCATTTGTCTGAGGCTTCCCGCTCGTTGGTCACTTGCGTTGCGTTGTACGTGTTGCTTGCGTAAATGCCTCATTGCAAATGGATTCAATGATAATTACGTTATTTCGGCAATTCTGGGGTAGGTTCATTATAATAATGAGAGAACTCGCGGGGTAGTTCGTTGGGGCGGATGAAGTTCTTGACGTGTTCGATTTTTTCGATGTCCCGGTATAGCTGCAATACGTTGTCTTTCCATTCGAGATTACAAGATGGGCATTGCAGAACCTCTTCGGGCTTTCCGCTCGGATTGAAGAATCCTAAAACAGATGGGCTATTGTTGGGCGCACCTTGCCAGTAGGTAAACAACGCTTCTGTCCGATGAACCAGGAACGCATAATGGTTGCACTTCGGGCAGATGACTATATCTGCGGTAATGGATAGATGGGGGTACTGATGTTTCTGCATAAGTGTTGTGTAATTGCGGTCGATTTTGTGTATATATTTGTTGTACTTACTTTTGCTGGCGCTCAAAAAACTGCTGGAAGATGCGTTGAGGTAACGTTGCAGCAGTTGTGTTAAAGCCGGGATGCTGTTCGAGTACGCGCCTGTGAGGTATTGATGCTCTTTGCTGTCTTCTCCATATATGAAGTCGACTGATTGTAGGAAGTATGTAAAAGATTGGGTGGGGCTAATTGATTTTGTTTGCATGTGGCGTCTATGTAAAATATCATTTCGTCCGTCAATCAGTATTTTTGCATATTTCATAATTGAGTTAATTGAAGTATTGAAATCTTTGTTTCGTTTTGTATCTTCTCCACCACTTTTGAGTCTATTTGATTCGATGCATATGTACTTAGCGAGCATATCTGCGGCTCCGCATGTCTGTAGGGATGCAAGTGCATTGATGTCGATCGCGTTTGCGTCATCATTTTGTAGAGCGGTCAATGCGATATATGCTGTATTGTTTTTGATTTTTGTAATGGAAGTGTGTCTGTTGGGTTGTTTTCTAATACTTTTCCGGTGATGTACATTTCTATACACATGGCGGCGTGCGTACATAATTCAAAATCATCTTCGTTGTATTCGTGAAACATGGGATTTTGTAATAGTCTCACGCGTCTAGCGTGATAACTAGCTGCTTCGTAAAAATGTGCAGTGTATAGTTCCTTTAAATTCATCATGATTGCCTTTTTAAGATGTTTTCGATATTGATTACTGTACCTTTTCGCTTGAGCCCTTGGGGTACTTCTTTGCGTTCTTCGCCATCTTGTCACGGATGATCACGTCGGGATCCACTCCTAGAACATCAGCCATCTGAATGCAGTAAATCATTACGTCGGCGAGTTCTTCGTAGACGTGTTCCCAGTCGTTGTCGCGCGGCGAGTCGCTCCATTGGAAGCATTCGAGTAGCTCTCCGGCTTCGATGCTGATGGATTTTGCCATATTGGCTGGTGCGTGAAATTGTTCCCAGTCGCGATCTGCGCTGAACTGGTGAATCATGTGGATGGTATCGTCGGCGATCATGCTGGGAATCGTATCAAAAAATGCTATTATCCGCTATATGAGCATGCCTACAACGCCGTCAAGCCATACTTACATCGTGCATCTCCCGGCCCGCCCGGACAAATTGGATAGTGATGAGATGTATTCCATCATCGAGAATCAGCTAGGCAGGATGATCGCAGACGATGCAGTGCTTGAACTGCAAGCTCGAGAATATCTTGAGCAATATCCGGTCGTGTACATCGTGCATGCCGGCGGGGCCGGATGGACGCGAGATGCTCTTGGAGGCAGGTATGTTGTGTACGTTGGCGAAACAAACGACATTGTCTCGCGAACGCGGCAGCACCTTACCGAAGACGTGAAGAAACGCGACGATTGGCATGACCTGGCAATGCGTGAAGATGCGCAGCAGTATGTCATCGGCAGTGAGTTCTTCAATAAATCACTGACGCTTGATGTCGAGAACAGGCTCATGCACTACATGTCGAGTGTCGGTTCGGTCAGCAAGATTAACAATCGACGTACCAATGCGCAGGGCAAGTACTTCACTCATGAGAAATTCAACTCTATTTTCCATGACATATGGCTTGGGTTGCATCAGCAAGATCCGATGTTGTTCCCGGCAGAGCAAATCATTAGAGATTCTGCGCTGTTCAAGGCATCTCCGTTCCATGAGCTGAGTCGCGAGCAGAAAGAAGCGGAGTGCACGATTCTGGAGACGCTATTCAGCGCGCATGCGGCGACGGATGATAGTGAGGCGGCGGATAAGCCGATACTTATTCTGGTCGGTGGCGCGGCTGGTACAGGAAAGACCGTGTTGCTGAGTCACTTGTTCTATCGAATTATGACGGAGGGCATACAGGTCGAAAGCATCGAAGATGATGCCGAGGCGGCTATTCCTGAAACGGAAAGACCTTCGGCCTATATCCTCGTCAACCATAATGAGCAGCGGCACGTGTATAACCAGATTGCGACAAAACTGGGTTTACAAAAGCGGGATGATCAGGTTGTGCTCAGACCATCCAACTTCATTAAGCGGTTCTCAAAGCATGAGGACGGCAAAGTAAAGTGCGTTATCGGTACGGATGGAAAGAAACGATACATTCCTGAGGGCGCCGCTGACATTGTGCTTGTTGATGAGGCGCATCTGCTCAATACTCAAGGCAATCAGGGATACAGCGGTACTAACATGCTCGCGGATATCCTCCGGCGTGCCAAAGTGGTGGTAGCCATTTTTGATCCTCATCAGATTCTGGAAAGCAGACAGCGATGGGACGATACGATCGGGGCGCAGCTGCTCTCGGAAATCAATGAAGAGGATAGATTCGAAGACGGCGATATAGAAGATCTTCCAATACGTTACAGGCATATTCGGTTGCATCATCAGTTCAGGATTGCAGCTAATGATACGACGGTTCAATGGTTGGAAGACTTTACCCTGCGAGGGAAGGTCGGTCCGCTGG
Source organism: Bifidobacterium choerinum (assembly GCF_000741135.1). Lineage (GTDB taxonomy): Bacteria > Actinomycetota > Actinomycetes > Actinomycetales > Bifidobacteriaceae > Bifidobacterium > Bifidobacterium choerinum. The sequence goes on from NZ_JGYU01000002.1 coordinate 109,632, forward strand.
CGAAAGATAAGGGGAAGAAAGCTCCCCACGCCACAGGACGAGGCGATGCAGAATGGATCTATAGACCTTATGAACTGAAGATATTTGACTCTCCCGTGGAACTTATGGATGCGATTCGACAGAAGGAGGCTGCATCTCAAGATTCCGTCAATGATTCCTTGGAGAACTACCAAGGGCCAAGCGGAGAAGGACTGTCTCGTGTTTTAGCGACCTATGACTGGGCTTATAAGGATGCCGCACGCAATCCGGATATGGAAGAGTCTGGAGGTCAGTGGGGCGTCGAGATGCATCAGGAGGATGGACAGTGGCGTATGGGGCCTGCAGCCGATCACGGCCGCGGTATCGAAGCCAATGATGATGTCTATTTCTTTAGGCCCTGGAATTACCAGCTTCCTGATACGAAAGAGGAAAAGGCCGTCAGGAAATTCAGCGATCTCGCATGGGCTGAAAAGCCTCATACGATTGAAGAGATTGGATCGACGTTTACGATTCAAGGTTTCGATTTGAATTATGCAGGTGTGATTCTTGGACCTTCGGTAAGATATAACCCTCAGAAGGAATGCATTGAATTTCATCCGGAATCCAGTAAAAGCCGCCGCGCTGTGCAGAAGCGCGATGGCGCCGACTATGCCGAAGAGAATCTACGTGATGAACTCAACGTGCTGATGACTCGTGGTGTGCATGGCCTGTATGTTTTCGCATACGATCCTGCACTGCGCGCTGAGCTGATGAAACGACAGAATGAGCGAGATCGGCAGTAGGTTGATGGTCCTATAGCAAGAGCGGCTTTACCTTCTTTGGTCAGATGCTTCAGCATAAATCAAAAGCGATGAGGAATTCTCGGAGAAACTGTAAGAACGGATGAGCTAGCATGCTGCTCCCCTAAGTGGGACGCGTACCATTGCTGTAGATGAGAATTGTCCTGGAGGAGGTAGGGCGATTGAGCGAGCATAACGGCGTCGGTTCCGGCCAGAGCATGCCGGAATCGTGGGTGCAGGCGATTCGGTATGCGCTGGATCGCCTGTCGCTGGATGAGATCGGGCAGCGGTATGGGGATGCCGTGCGCGAGTACTGCGCGGCGTACGTCAATCATGATGTCCGCGCGGCGAAGGGCGACGATGTGCGCACGGTGGATCTGAAAGGCGTTGGCGCGAATGGTTCCGATCCTGCCAAGAAGCAAGGCTTCGCCGCTGAGGCGATGGCCGAAGCGCACTACAACGCGGATGCGATCATCGACGGCGGCAAACGTCGCATGCGCAGGACGAACAACAACGATCCGCTCGTGGACGCGCAGGTGTTCGGGGCACATGACCGGCCGCTGAAGACACAGCAGATCCAGATGAAATTCGTCGGCAAGGACGCGAAAGAATGCCTGAATGTGCTGCATTCCAAAGGATATGAGAAGTACTACGACGGCAACGTGTTGTTCGGGATTCCCGACGAGTATTGTGACCAACTGCTGGGGGAGGGGCCGAACTCCATTCATCAGGATATCCAGGACACCAAAGCCAAGTTGACGGCTGCGATTGCCCGAGGGGATGAGGACGCCTGTGCGAAGCATCGCAAGCGCATCGAGCAGGACAAGCAGCTGCAGAAGAAGATCCGCAAAACCGGTCTCACCAAGGACGAGGCATTGGCAGCGGCCATACATCCCAAGCGCGAAGCGGTGAAGCATGCGGCGAAGATCGCCCATCAGGGAGCCATGGGACAAGCGGCGGGGGTAATGGCCGCTGCAGCTCCGATGGCGATGATGAGCGTGGTTCTGGACTGTGTGCAGCAGAAGCGGTCGCTGCCTGAATCGTTGAAGAAGCATGGTCTGGATGTGGCATGGGCCGGCGGCATCCAGTATGTGGTCGGCTTCATTCAGATCGCAGCTGACGGTGCAATGAAGAACGCTGCCGGCGACTATGCGCGAGCCGTCGCGAAAAGCAACGCGCTGACGATGATGGCGTCGCTGGCGTTCGAGAACGCGATGCTGGTCCAGCAACTGGTCAGAAGCGACATGAGCGGCGAGGAGTTCCTGGACGCTCTGGCCGAAACCAATATCGGTGCGTTGGCATCCAGCTTCGCCGGTGCCGCGGTGGGTACGGCAGCGGCCGGTATGGCGCTCGCTCCGATTATCGCGAACATGATCGCCGTGCAGGTGGCTGCAGGCTCCTATCGGAACCTGAAGCAGGCAATCCAGGAATATCAGCTCGCCAAGCAGGAACGCATCGCGGTGGAAGCGGAATGCGCACAAATCGTGGAGCAGGTGCGCGCATGGCGTCAGCAGCTCAATGAGCAATCCGAACGCTACTTCAGCGAGCATCTGGACACCTTCGATACCGCGTTCCGCACGATGGACCGGGCGATTCTGGAACAGAACGGCGACGGATTCATCGAAGCCAACGCCCAATTGCAGCAGGCGCTGGGATACGAACCGCAATTTAGGTCACAGGTGGAATTCGATGATTTAATGAGTCGTGACGGCAGCCTGCGGCTATGAGGCGGAACGCGACGAATTCGTTTCGACGAAAGGTGGGAGAGTGATGAAGAACTGCGATGTGCGTATGGCACTGAGTGTGCTGTACTACCTCATTCTGGTGGATGGGCAGTCCCAGGAGCGTGAGCTGCAGCTGTTCGAGCAGTTGGGCGAACAATTCGACGCGGCCGAATTCAAAGCGTGCCGGGAGACGGTGATCGCTGACTGCGAGAAGCAGGTCGCCGGCGCTGCCGACGACTTTGAACATTACGAACTCGTCGCGGAGGGAGTCGACAAGGCTCTCGCATGCAAACCTGCTGCCAAAGGGCCGCAGATTCCGCTGAGCATGGTGTTGTGGGACATGCTCGCCGTCGCGCACGCCGATCGTGCGTGCAGCGCCGAAGAGGAACGGCTGATCAAGCACGTCGTGCGCGTGAACAATGTGGATCAGCGGCTCTATAGGCAGTTCGTCTACACGATGAACGCCTGCGTGGCGGTGGGCGCCCAACTGGAGGCAGTGGAGAACTCGTCGATGAACTACAGCGAAGCCAAGCCGATCGTCGATGAACTGGAACATCGGCGCGACGTGATGGTTGCCGGCGCACTCGACGTCATCAACGATTCGCGGATGCCCGCGGTTCCCGCAGCACAGCAGGTTCAGGAGGACATCGTCGATCAGGGCATGCGCGGCGTCGGCAACTTCATGAACGAAGCCGGACAAGCCATCGGTGATGCGGCAGGCAAAGCAGGAAACGCCATCGGTGATGCGGCGGGCAAAGCGGGGCATGCCATCGCCGATGCCGCAGGACAGGTCGGCAACGCCATGGGCGCCGTGGGCAACGAAGTGCAGAAGGGCGCGACGCAGGCGTGGAACAACGTGGCCAATACCGTCGGCGGCTGGTTCAAGAGGAACTAGTGCACGGTTCGTACAGGATGCGTAGAGGATAAGGGAGCAGTCATCATGGTGGTTTTCGTTCCGTTGGTAATCGGTGCGGCGGCGCTCGCCGGCGTCGGAGGTGTGGGCGCCGGAGTCAAAGGCGTCGCGGACGGGTACAAGGCGCAGGGATTGAATGAGAACACGGCGGAGCGGCAACGCGTCGCCGCGCAGAATCTGGAAACGCTGCGTGAGGAGTGCGGACGCGCTCTCAACGAACTCGGACGCGAGAAGATCAGCGTTCTGGATACGTCGATGAAGCATTTTCTGGATTCGTTCGGCAGGCTCAAGAACGTGGAACTGCGGGACTCCGCCGGATTGGACGAGCTCAAGCGTCTGCACATCGACGAGGCGTCGTTCGAGGAACTGCGCAAGCTCAGCGATATGGCCGTCGAAATCGTCAAAGGCGGTGTCGCGGGACTGGCCGCCGGATCATTGACGGCATTCGGCGCATATGGTCTGGCGATGCATTTCGCCACGGCTTCCACGGGCGCGGCCATCGCCGGTCTGCATGGTGCGGCCGCTGCCAATGCGACGCTGGCGTTCTTCGGTGGCGGCGCCCTGGCTGCAGGTGGCATGGGCATGGCCGGCGGTATGGCGGTGCTCGGCGGCCTTGTGGCAGGACCTGCGCTGTTGGTGTTCGGCGCCATGGTTGGGCTGAACGGCATGAAGGGACTGGAGCAGGCGAAAGCCAATGCGGTGCAGGTGAACGCCTACTGCGAGCAGTGGGCGGCAGCCACCGATCTATCACGCGCCATCAGGGATCGGGCGATGATGTTCTACGCGACGCTTGCGCAACTTGACGTTCGCTTCGTCGTGGCACTGCAGAACCTTGACAGGATCATCGCCACGCAGGGTGAGGATTACGCGCAGTTCGACCAGGAGGCCAAGCAGTCCGTCGCCGCCTGCGTTTCGCTGGCCATGTCCATCAAGTCCGTGCTCGATACTCCCATCCTCGACGATTCCGGCGTCCTCACCGACGAATCGGGCGCGTTGATGGATAAGTTCGGGCATGGCAGTGACGAGTGAGAAGAGCGCGGTTGTTGTTGTGACGGCTGAGTTCGTAGTTGATCGCGATACTGTCAGCTGTGAGGTTGCATGTCTGGCGCGAAAACAGCTTGGCACACCTGTGATTATTTCAACAGACGTGCCAAGCTATTCTATGAGTTAACGAAAATGGATGTATGGTTAATCCTCAACATCGTAGAATGTTACGTGCTGTTTGATTTCCTTTGCATTGATGTCGCTGGATGTCTTAAGCTCGACCTTCTCGCCGGGCGCCCAGTTGCCGATGCTTGTATACTCCTCGTGCTTTACGCCGGCGCCGTCAAGCAAATCAAGCGTGACTGAGACATTTGTGAAGGTCAGATTGGAAGTGTTTTCGACAACGGCCTTGTATGTATAGAAACCATATCCGTCGTCGGTCTTTTCAAATTTTGCCTCATTGATTAATTTGTTGATGGTTTCTTTTTCGTCGCTGGTCTTTGCGGCTTCGGCTCCTTCGGCGACAAGCTTGTCCAGAACTTCTTGATCCTTGCCGCTTAACTTCAATCCATATTCATCAACGAAGGTTTTTAGAATCTGCGTGCGCTTATCGTAGGCCTTGCCCCACTGCTTGGTGTATTCCGCGGACTGATACTCATAGTCCTTGGTAACATCCTTCTGCTCGTTGAGCACGTTGATGTAGCTGATTACTTGCTCCTGCAGTTTCGAGTTTTTGAATTGGCGATTCTTCAATGGGGTATCGGTGTCAAGTTCTGCTTGAATGGCATCCTTGGCGCGGGCGAGTTGTTCAGAGCTGGTGGTTGCTTCTCTGTCCGCAATCTCGAAGCGCTTCTCGAGGCCGCTGGCGATGACCTGCATTGCCTCGTCGTCGGCGTAGTCAGGGCCTTTGTCCTCGTTTCCGCATGCGCAGATTGTCAACGCCATCGCTAGACAGACGATACTGGCTACCGTCCGCTTAATTGCTGTCTTTACCATGGTGTTTGACCTTTCTCTTCTGAATGAATGATGTTCTTCATCTTAGTATGCCTAATCAGGGAAATGCATATTGTAGAGTGCGCTCGTGCCGGCATGTTTGTGAGCGAACTTTCTCTTTTGTGAGGGGCTCTCGATGCGAGGAACACTAGGTCTTTCCGATTTGAGAATTAAGGCCCGTGTTCTTGTGGCGGTTTTGACGGGGCGAGAAAGAGGAATGATGATTGGCCCCACTACCATGTCACGCCTACGGCCTTCTGAATGGCTTCTTGTGGTCTCCTCACGAACGGAAAGTATAAAGAATATAAAAGTATAAAAAAGTATAACGACGTGTGGCAATGGCACGTCGCCCGCTTTGCCTCGATGGCGCTCCCATCGTGTCGATGCATGTCAATTGGGCGGCATTTCTTGAAGAAGATCGGTATGTGAGAAGGCGCTGAACCCATACCTCCCACTCATCCCTCCACCGCGATATCTGTAGCTAGAAATCTCTATAGCTACAGATAATCGATTATCTGTAGCTATAATCATCGGTAGCTACACATCCGAACGCAGAAAGATGCCCACCATGGTCGAATGGCATGTTCCTGCACTTGGCCATGAAGAGCACGTATGGCATATCGCCGACGGCGACTATGTTTCCCGGTCGCAGCGCATGAAGGGCAAAGGTCCATACGAATCAGTCGTTCCCATTGCGTTGCGTGACCTGGATGTCAATCTGCCGTCAGCATTGGGCACTGTGATCGACGAGGCGAGTCAGGCATTGGCTAGATTCGATGCCTATGCACTGTGGAAACTTGGCGAACAAGTGCAGTCCCTCGGCCCGATGAGTGCGGTCCTGCTGCGTACGGAAGCTACGTCATCCTCGCAGATCGAACATCTCACCGTTGGTGCGAAGAATCTGGCGTTGGAGCTCCTTGATGAGGGAGACAGCCAGAATGCGCAGATCGTCATAGGTAATGTGCGGGCGATGGAATCGGCGTTGGAATTCAGCGGAGACATGACGCAGGAGAATTTGCTGCGCATGCATAAGGCATTGCTCAGCGCACAACCCGGCTGGGACGAATACGCCGGCAAGTTCCGAGAACAGCTCGTGTGGGTGGGAGCCAGCTCAAACTCACCGCGAGGGGCTTCGTTCGTGGCTCCACAGCCAGAACTGGTGCAACCGGCGATTGACGACCTGCTCACGTTCCTCCGGCGCGACGACATTCCGGTGCTTGCGCAGGCCGCTCTGGCCCATGCGCAATTCGAGACGATTCACCCATTTGCCGACGGCAACGGTCGAACGGGTCGTGCGCTCATCCACGCCGTGCTGCGCAGCAAGGGTCTCGCCGCACATCTGGTACCGCCGGTTTCCGCCGGCCTTCTCCGTGCTGCCAACACCTATTTTGATGCCCTTACCGCATTCCGTGAGGGGAATGCGGCTCCTCTGATTGCAGTGTTCGCTGAGGCGAGCCTTTTCGCCGCGCAGAGCGGCATCGATCTGATTGATCGTCTCGATGGGCAGATCGAAGCCGCCAAAACCGCTCTGCGGGGCACGCGCAGGGATGCAGCTGTGTGGAAGGTGTTGCCGTATCTGATTGCGCAGCCGGTGATCAACTCGCAGTATCTGCGTTCGACCATCGGATTGTCCAAACCGCAGGCCGAGCGTGCGCTGCGCGCGCTCGCCGATGCCGACATCCTCACTCCTCGCAACACCGCCAAACGCAATATCGTGTGGGAGCACCGCGGCATCCTCGATGTGCTCGACGGCTATGCGTCATCGCTGCGTCGGCAGTGAGTTTGCTCATCGCTACGGGAAGGCATGCATGTCGCTTTGGTCGAATGCATCGGCATGTTGTGTCGGAGAATGCACGATGCGGTTCTTCATGCTGGCGTATTCTCAGAATTCTGGGATTACAGAATGCCGACGTGATGATATCTCTATCGAGGAATCCAAAAGACAGAATTGGATGTAGTTCATAATGGTCGAATGATTAAGCTATCTTCATTTCCGCTCTGGCAGTCATAGCTTCGCTGTGTCTGAATAGGTGTGTGCACACCTATTTCCCGTTGCGTATGCAGTCCCTAACATCGGAAGAAGCCGTCGAGGTCTCGCTATGCGTTTTTGCTATGCTGGAACCACCAACGGGGACGTGATTGGCGAAGGAGCCGGCATGAAGGATACGCGTAACGCCTATGACGGCACGACCATCAGCGATCCCTTCGCGCTGCCCGAATTCGTCAACTGGCTGCGCAGGTCGACGCGCGACATCCCCTGCGTGCTGCTGTCCGAGGATGCGCAAGGCAAGCCGTACGTTCCTCTCGACCAGGTGCGGGCGACCGTTGGCTCGCGTGCGGTGACGGTGCTGCTCGCCAACGCCGTGCAGCAATCGGCGCGCAATCAGCTCGACACCGTCGATCCCTACCATGGTGCGACGCGCATCTTCCCTCCCGGCGACCAGTGGCGCGACGACTACCGGCTCGTTCCCTGCGTGCTGCCATCGGTGTCCAAACCGGCATATCTGGCGCGCATCGACGAGAAACTGAACGAGGTCATCGACGCAGCGCGCGAGCCGCGCGCCACGCATGCCGCTCGACCTGCCGCGCCGTCGTCCGTGCCGGTTTCGCGGCCGCCGAACAGTCGCGCCGATACGCCGGCCGAGGAGCCGAGTCTTGAGGATGTGCGCGGCCCCCGCCATTTGTTTCATATCGATCTCGCGCACGCTCCGCTGTGCCGCGAAGCCATCATGTCGTCGAGCCGCGAATACCCGTGCATCCTCGTCTCGCTCGCGTCCGAGGATGCACGGCCGTATCTGGACGTGGCGGCGTTGCTTGACGAGATCGAGGACGCCGCCGTCGTTTTCGTCATCGCCGATCAGCAGACCGAACAATGGCTGTGCGACCATCTGCCGCCTTGGGCGCTCGCCTATCATGGCGCATGCCGATTCTTCCCGCCGCGCAACGGTTCTGACCGTACGCATTCGAAGCTGTTCTATGTGCGTGGCCGCGAGGACAGCGCCGATGTCGTCGCCAAACTCGCCGAAATGGTGTGGAACACCGCATATGCGGATGGCTACAGCGTCGGCGCGGACGTCGACGATGCGAATGACGACGGCGGCGCCGTCGATGCCGTTCGCGAACGACACGGCGAACTCGTCGGCGGCGTCGTCGAAATGATCATCGATTCCACGGCGTATGTGCGAGCGAACGATGAGCCGATGCCGCGCAAGGCGACGATCGAGTTGCCGCCGACGCTGCCGGAGTCGATATCGACGGACGTGTTGCTGCGCAAAGGACAGCATCTGCATGGGTATGCCGTCGGCGAGGACGGGTTCGAAATCGTGCCCGATTGGATCGACGCCGAGGACGCGCTGTGCGAATATGCGCCGGAAGCCGTCGTTGCGGGGCTCGTCACGTATGTGTGCGCGGACATGCTCAAGGTCATGCTGTATCCGACGGTCGAGGTCGAAGTGCGCGGGGCGGATTTGTTCGCCGGCACGGCGGTGAACATCGACATGGATCTGCGGCAGGTGTTTTCACGTGAAACAACGATTGCGCTGCGCGTCGTCGCGCGCGACGACGATGACTGGCTGTTCACGCTGCCGGCATCGACGGACACGGTCGTCGAACCGCCGAATCTGCTGCCGGAAGGCCCCGCATGGCTGGACGTGACGGACGCGTTGGCGTATCTGTCACGTGCGTATGCGCGCACCAGTCTCGCCGATGTGCCGATCGAGACGTTGCTCGAATCGGTCGATACATTGGAGTCGGCGCGCACGACGATCCGCACGATGCACCGGCAGCTTATGGAGACACGGGACGCGAACGCCGAACTGACGCGAGCCAATGAACGTCTGCGCGACGAGAACGCCGAACTGGCACGGCGCAATCGCGCCTATGAGAAGGCAATCGAGGAGAACGAACCGCTCGCGCCGTTCAGCGGAAGGTTCGCCTCGATTCGTGAGGAGCTCGACTGGCAGCTGCAGGCGCAGTCGCTGCTGCAGTTCTCGGTCGAGGAACGCGAGCGGCATCCGCTGGCGCCGTGGTCGTATGGGGAGAAGTTCTTCGATTCGCTGGCGGAATGCGAGCACGGGGACATGTCACGCTGGGCGCTGATCCGCACGATGGTGCTCGTGCTCGCCGGCAAGGAGACGCTCAACGGGCTGCGGCAGCATCAGCTGCGCACCGGCAGGGGAGGGGATAACCCCGGGCGCAAGGATGAACAGGGCAATGCGATCTACCGCTGCAACGTGCACGGTCAGTATCGTCTGCATTTCTCGCGCGACGCCGCCGGGCGGGTCATGTTCCTGTCGGTGAACACGCACGACGACCTGCTGCTGTAGTGGCTGCGCGCAGGGTTCCGTTCACGATTCGCGGGGCCAGCGCTGCGCCAGACGCTGCTGGATCGGCAGTGCGGTGCGGCGGTTGCCGGTCAGAAAGGTCGCGTAGAAATCGATACGGTTGGCGGGGTCGTCAATCGCCACCGATGTGCGTGTGCACGAGGAATCGCCCGTTGACGTCATGCGACGAGCGCGTGAGGTTGGAATAGACGAACGGGAAGGCCGAATAGCGGCTGATCTGCTCGAGCGAACCCAGATCCTGCTGGTACAGGAACTGCGCGCCCGGAATACGCTGTTCGATGAGTGTACGCCACGGGCCTATGTCGGAGGCGACGATGAAGCTCATGCCGGCGAGGTCGGCGAAGGTGACGCTTGCGCGTTGCGCGAGCGGATTGAAGTTGTTGATCGCGACGCCGAGGAATTCGCGACCCAGATACAGCGAATCGACGCGCGGGTCGTCGATCTTGCGGTCGGTGATGACGATTGTCGCCTTACGCAGCAACAGCTCGTCGAGCACTGCGTCCGGGTCGATCAGATCATGGCGGATCGTCAGTGGGTCGGGTGTGGAGGAGTCGGCGGACGGGTGGCGATGGCCGGCCGTGAAGGCGTCGGACGCGGCTTCGGCGTGTTCCAGGTGCCGGACCTCGCGGTGTGCGAGCAGGCTGTTTCCGATGCGCTCGCGACCGGCTACCGGCTGATTGACACGGCGGCCGCGTATATGAACGAGGAGGCGGTCGGCGCGGCGATTGCGAAGAGCCCGGTGGCGTGCGAGGACATCTTCGTGACGTCCAAGCTGTGGGTCGACCACTTCACCTATGAGAAGGCGAAGCAGGGCATCGACGATTCGCTGCGCAAACTCGGCCTCGACTATCTCGACCTGTATCTGCTGCATCAGCCCTATGGCGACGTCGCCGGCGCGTGGCGTGCGCTCGAGGAGGCGCAGCAGGTCGGCAAGATCCGCTCGATCGGCGTCTCCAACTTCGCGCCGGACCAGCTGATCAACCTTGAACTGATGAGCAACGTGAAGCCTGCCGTCAACCAGATCGAGGTCTCCCCGTGGTATCAGGAGCAGGATGAGGTGCGCGTCGCTCAGGAGCAGGACGTGCAGGTTGAGGTCTGGGCGCCGTTCGCGGAGGGCAAGTATCACATCTTCACTGACCCGACGATCGCGCAGATCGGCGCGAAGTACGGCAAGTCGAACGGTCAGGTGATCCTGCGCTGGCTGCTGCAGCGTGGCATCGTCGCGATCCCGAAGTCGGTGCACAAGGAGCGCATGGAGGAGAACTTCGATGTCTTCGACTTCGAGCTCAGTGAGGAGGATATGGCGACGATGGCCAGCCTCGACAAGCATGAGAGCCGGTTCTTCGACCATCGCGATCCGACGGCCATAGTGACCATCTTCGGCCAGAGCCTGCGCGCGCTGCGTTCGTGAGCGAAGCGCCCACACGAACCGTTCAAGGACGCGCAGATCACCCGCGAAGCGGTCGCGAAGTTCGCCGCCGAGCTGCTGACCGGCAAGCAGGATTACCATCGCGAAAGCCTCGGCATCGGCGAACCCGGCACCGAATGGGCGGCGCCGACCTTCCGCTGAGCTGTGATTGAACAGCCGAACCGTTCGGACGCGTCGCGTTCGAACGGTTCGGCCGGTCTGAGGTCAGTGTGAATGGGTGCGGCCCGGACATCTTCGTGGGAAGATGTCCGGGCCGCACCCATTCACCGGTGGCGTCTATCTCGATGTTCCATGATCACTGTTCCACGTGAAACATCGCGTCGTCGTCGGCCGAACCGGCGGATCAGTCGACGAGGAACGAGCGCATGAACCACTGGAACTGCTCGAGCTTCTGCACGTGGTCCTGCATGATGTTGCTGCTCACGAAGTCGAGGTCGTCGAGTTCGGCGACGGCGGTGCGGTCGGCCTTGATGAACGAGTCGTAGTACTTGTCGAGCGCACGCAGATAGTCGAGCGTGTTCTGGCGGCCTTCGAGTTCGAACTTGTCCCAGGTGCGGTAGCGCACGATGTCGTCGGGGCGACCGGAGGGCGAACCGCCGAGCGCGGCGATGCGTTCCGCCGTCTCGTCGGCCATCGCGAGCACTTCGTCGACCTGCGGGTCGAGCATCTCGTGGACGGCGATGAAGTTCGGGCCGGCGACGTTCCAATGCGCATGCTTGAGCACGAGCGCGGCCTCCTGCTCCTGGCTCAGACGCTCCTGCAGGATGCCGATGATCTTCTCCGAGGAGGCTTCGTCGAGGCCCGGGATGATGAATGACAGTGCCATGGTTGTTCCTTTCGGTATGTTGGCGGATGTTCTGCCTCGAGCTTACGTGCCATTGCCGTATGTTGGCTGAGTGTGAGCTGTTAGCCTAACTCTTATTCTCCTCATCCCCTTTTGATGCGCTGGCTTCATGATCGTCCTGCTTGCGCACTTCGATCGTTTCGATCCTGCGGCCGTCGACCTTCGTGACGGTCATCGTGTAGCCGCCGTCATCGGAGGTGTAGGTGTCGCCGACCTCGCCCATCTTGCCGGTATGCGCAAGGAAGTATCCGGCGACCGTCTCGTATGGGCCGTCGCTCAATTCGATGCCAGTCAGGTCGGCGAAGTCCTCGATCGTCATGCTGCCGTCTACGGTGGCGACGCCGTTGACGAACACGGTTCCGTTGCCATCGTTCTTCGTGTGGTCTTCAGGCAGGTCGTACTCGTCGCGGATGTCGCCAACGAGTTCCTCGGTCATATCCTCGAGTGTGACGATGCCGTCGGTGCCGCCGTACTCGTCGATGACGGTGGCCAGGTGGATGCCACGCTGCCGCAGCAGCGCCAGGCTCGGCAGCAGCTTCGACGTGCCCGGCAACGCGATGCCCTCGCGCGTCACGTCGGCAACGGTCATGCCGTCGGGATTCTGCACGTCGAGCAGGTCGCGCACATGGACGAAGCCGAGGATGTCGTCGAAGTCCTTGCCGGAGACGGGGTAGCGGGAATACGGCATGTCGCGGACGAAGGCGGCGGCCTCGGCGAGCGGCATGTCGGCGTTGAGGAACGCGACATCGGCGCGCGGGCGCATGACCTCGGCGACGATCTTCTCGGACGCGTCGAAGACGTCGTCGAGAATCGTGCGTTCATCCTTCGTCAGATTCGAGTTCGAGCTGACGAGGACGCGCAGCTCCTCGTCGGAGACCTCGGATTCGGTTTCGTTCGGATCGAAGCCGAGCAGGCGGACGATGCCGTTCGTATTCTTGCCGATGAGCCAGATGATCGGCTTGCAGATCGTCGCGAACACCGAGATTGCCGGGACGACGGCGCGGGCGATTTGCTCGTTGCGCTGCATCGCGATGCGCTTCGGCACCATTTCGGAGATGACAATCGAGCAGTAGGAGATGATGAGCGTGAGCACGATCGTCGTGAGCGGGGCGGCGACCTTGGCCGGGACGCCCCAGCTTTCCACGACCGGCACGATGAACGGGGAGATCGACGATTCGCCGAAGGACGCGGACAGGAAGCCGGAAAGCGTCACGCCGATCTGCACGGTGGAAAGGAACGTGTTCGGGTCGCGCGCGATCTTCGCGACGCGGGCGCCGCGCGCATCTTCCTGTTCCATCTGGTCGATCTGCGAACCGCGCAGCGAGACGAGCGCGAGCTCAGTGCCGGCGAAGACGGATCCGAGCAGCAGGAAGACGAAGATGAGCAGAATGTTCAAACCTAAAGACATGTCTCAAGCGTAAGGCATTGGCAGGGCAATCGGCCGCCCAGAGCCTATCTGCGATTTTGGGGTGGGTCATCCGTGAGACTGCGCCCTTTGGTGTTCCATCCTTATCGCTTTTGTTCGCATATGGTGGGTTTGGATGCTGTTCGCGGCGGTGTCTCACGGATGACCCACCCCAAAATCGCAGATACGCCTAGTCGCTTGGAAGTGTTGCGACGGCCACTGGGCTTGCTGTTCGGTAACTGTTCCTGAGGAGCGAGAATGAGGGGCGCAACGTTCATGCAACGATTGTGGAACAGTGTGGGAAACAGTTTGGTTATCCACATTTCCACAGATTTATTGCCGCTGGTGGCATCGAGTCGGCCGGCATGCTTGAGTGACCGGTATGAGCGAATCGAATCAGGCCAAGCGATTGCGCGAGGCTCGCGACGAAATGCTGCGCATATGCGTCGAGGCGCAATCGAAGCTCCAGCATTCTCCGGTGTTCTGCCGGATGACGGCGTTGGGATTGTTGGAAGTCGAGCCGCCCCGTTTGATGCGTCGTTCGGGAGGCGGTGAGGATATGCGCCCGGAGCGCGTGGTCGCGGGGCAGAATGCGCATCATACGCTTGCCGGCATCCATGATGTGCAATGGAGCGGGCCGATCCAAACACAGGTGGTGGCGGATGCGGTGTGCTGCACCGCGCCCGAATGCACATGGGTGATGATGGCGCCGATGCTGAGCATGCTGGAAGTGGTCGTGCTGGGTGACAGCATGATGCGGCGCGACGCTGCACTCAAACGCACATCGGCCATGGGATTCGAGCAGTACCTCGACCAGTTGCGGGAACGATGCAAAGGAATCAAGGTCAAAGGATTCCGGGCATGCTGCAAGGCTCTGAAGCTGATTCGCGAGGATACCGATTCCTCGATGGAGAGCCGCGTGCGTGTCACGCTCGATCAATATGGTCTCGGCGTCCCGGACGTGAACCATCCCGTGGTGCATCCAATTACCGGACGGATGCTGCATTTGGACATGGCCTATCCGGAACTGAAGATCGCCATCGAATACGATGGCCGGTTCCATGCCGATCAATGGGAAGCGGATGTGGAGCGCCGGCGAATCCTTGACGAGCTAGGCTGGGATGTCATTCAGGTCACCGCCGTCGATATGCGCACCGAAGGTGACCGTCATGCGCTTGCGATGCGCGTCGCGCAGCACATCGGCATCCGCTTGGGACACAAGATCCGTGTCCGTGCTCCATTGACGGTGGAACAGCTCACCGATGGCCGTCGTGCTTCAGAAGCCGCTTGGAAACGCTGGCTTTGAGTAGTCTCCGGGCGCTATCTGCGATTTTGGGGTGGGTATTCTCTGGGACTACGCCTCTAAACGCGTCATTCCTATCGCTTTTGTTCGTATATGGTAGGTTTAGGGGCTATTAGAGAAGGAGTCTCAGAGGATGCCCACCCCAAAATCGCAGATACGGCTGATTGACCGGCGACCGTCGGCCGACCGCCGGCCAATCGTCGCGCTCAGAAGCTGAGCACTTCGACCAGGCCGGAGTCCAGACGATAGCGGGCGCCGACGATCATCAGCCGTTCATGGGCGAGCGCCTCTCGGATGATCTCCGAATGCGTCACCAGATGCTCGATTGTGCGCGCGATGTTCACCTGCTCATAATCCTCGGTCGAATCGAGCCCCGCCATCTGGGCCTGCCAGACGGACAGGCCGACGTTCTTGAGGAGCTGCGAATCGGAGGAGAGGATGACCTCGTCAAGGTCCTCCATCAGCTGTTCGCGCACCGCCGGCGACTCGTGCTCGTCCTCCTTGGAGAGCTTCTTCACGAGCGCGTCGAGCTCCTTGACGCCCTGCTCGACGGCCGCGCAATGCTGATGGCCAAGCACGACGAGCAGGCTCACATGCATCGTGCCGACGGCGTGTTCAAGCGACTGCAGCACGGCGTCGTCGATGATCTGCCCGGCCGTGCGCACCGTGAACATGTCGCCCAGTCCCGCGTCGAAGATGATCTCCGGCGGCACGCGCGAATCCGAGCAGCTGAGCACGGCCGCATCCGGATTCTGCGCGTCAATGAGCGATTCGCGCGTCTCCTTGTCCTGCCACGGGTGTGTGGCGTTGCCTTCCGCGAATCGGCGGTTGCCGGCGAGCATGCGGCTCCATGTGCTGTTCGCGGTCGTCTCTTCGGTGTGCTCGGTCATCGTGTCTCCTCTGGTCGTCGCGGTTCGTGCGTTACGGTAAATCATAGGGTCTTTGTCATCAGCGGATTGTTCACCGTGCGCAATCGGCGCCTGCGCGCCGCCGTATGGGCGTGGCTCAAGGCGTTGCGATGCGGGCGTCGACGAGCGGCCGGACGCGGGGCTGCCTTGGGCGGCGTGGCTCGTGCCCCGCAAAGCCGGGTGGTTACGGTTTTGCGTCATCAAGGTAATGATTTTCCGACACGCCTAAATTTGTTTAGTAAAGTCGGTAAATGGTAGAGTATGTGACATGACCGGTGCAGCGCAGTACCGATCGCGACAACCGCAGAGCACGGCGTCGGGCATGACATCAGGAATGACGCCATGGTTCACGCCAGACATAACGTCGATATCGCAATGGAGAGAACGACATGACGAGTACATCCAGCGAGACGGCACCGCAGCCGCCGGTAATGTCATCAACGTCCATCAAGGAGCATGCCATGCAGAGCGCAATCGGAACCGGTCCGCAGGAGCAGGCGCAGCGCCGGCGCGCGCGGCGTCAGAAGATCTGCTTCGCCTTCGGCAACCTCGGCCAGTCCGCGTTCTACAACGCGATGAGCACCTTCTTCATGACCTACGTCACGACCGCGCTGTTCGTGCGCGTGGACAAGGACGTCGCGGCCCGCATGATCGCGCTGATCACGTCGTTGGTCGTCGTCATCCGCATCGCGGAGATCTTCCTCGACCCGATCATCGGCAACATCGTCGACAACACGCGCACGAAGTGGGGCCGTTTCCGTGTATGGCAGTTCATCGGCGGCATTGTGCCGTCCGTGCTGCTCGTCGTCATCTTCAGTGGTCTGTTCGGACTCGTCAACGTGAACACCACATGGTTCATCACGCTGTTCATCATCACCTTCGTCGCGCTCGACATCTTCTATTCGGCGCGTGACATCTCCTATTGGGGCATGATCCCGGCGCTGTCCAGCGACTCGCATGAGCGCGCGGTGTACACGTCGCTCGGCTCGCTGACCGGCTCGATTGGCTACAACGGCGTCACCGTCATCGTCATTCCGATCGTCAGCTACTTCACCTACCGTTTCACCGGCGAGTACGCGCAGGGGCAGTCCGGATGGACGGCCTTCGCCGTCATCATCGCCGTGCTCGGGCTGCTCACCGCCTGGTCCGTCGCGTTCGGCACCCGCGAAAGCTCGAGCAACCTGCGTACGAAGGAGGAGCATTGCGGTCCGCTGGACGCGTTCAAGGCCATCGGGCGCAACGACCAGCTGCTGTGGACCGCGCTGAGCTACCTGCTGTACGCCGTCGCCAACGTCGCCACGACCGGCGTGCTGTTCTACCAGTTCACCTATGTGCTCGGCACCCCCGAGCGCTTCGCGATCGCCGGCGTCATCCCGGTCGTCACCGGTCTCGTCACGACGCCGCTGTACCCGGTCCTGAACCGGCGCATTCCCCGCCGCTGGCTGTATGCCGCCGGCATGGCGCTGATGATCGCCGCGTATGCGATGTTCATCATGGCGCCACGTAACCTTGCGGTCGTGCTCGTCGCGCTGTGCCTGTTCTATCTGCCGCAGCAGACCATCCAGATGACCGCGATCCTGACAATGACCGATTCCATCGAATATGGCCAGCTCAAGACCGGCCGCCGCAACGAGGCGGTCACGTTGAGCGTGCGTCCGATGCTCGATAAGATCGCGGGCGCCTGCTCCAACGGCATCGTCGGCTTCGTGGCCGTCGCCGCCGGCATGGTCGGCACCGTGTCCGCCTCGGATATGACCTCCTCGAACATCCATACCTTCACGACCTGGGCGTACATCATCCCGTCCGCCGGCATCGTGCTCAGCCTGCTCGTCTTCCTGCTCACCGTCCGCATCGACGAGAAGAAGCATGAGGAGATCGTCGAGCAGCTCGAGGCCGAACTCGCCGAGAGCAGCGACGTCAACGCCTGACATCCGATATCCGATACCGATCAGAAAGGAACAATCATGACCGCATGCGAAAGCCCGATCGCCACCAAGCCGCGCCGCGTCCATCGTTGGCCGCAGCCACTGCCCGGCAACGATGCGCGGATCTGGTACGGCGCCGACTACAACCCCGACCAGTGGCGGAGGAATACTGGGACGAGGATGTGCGTCTGATGACGCAGGCCGGCGTCAACATCGTCTCGCTGGCGATCTTCTCGTGGGCCAACATCGAGCCCGAGGACGGCGTCTTCACCTTCGACTGGCTCGATCGCATCATCGCGAAGCTCTATGCGGCCGGCATCGCCGTCGATTTGGCATCGGGCACGGCCTCGCCGCCGATGTGGCTGACCGCCAAGCATCCCGAAGTGCTGCCTCGCGACGAGCGCGGCGACGTCGTCTGGCCCGGCGCCCGCCAGCACTGGCGTCCGACGAGCCCGGTGTTCCGCGAGTATGCGCTGCGTCTGTGCCGGCGGATGGCCGACCATTACCGCGACAACCCCGCCATCGTCTCCTGGCATGTGAGCAACGAGTACGGCTGCCATAACCGCTTCGACTATTCGGACGACGCGATGCGCGCATTCCAGGATTGGTGCCGCGCGAAGTACGGCACGATCGACGCCGTCAACGAGGCATGGGGCGCGAACTTCTGGTCGCAGCGCCTCAACGGGTTCGACGAGATCCTGCCGCCGCGCTACATCGGCGAAGGCAACTTCACGAATCCGGGACGTCTGCTCGACTACAAGCGCTTCAGCTCGGACGCGCTCAAGGAGTTCTTCTGCGCCGAGCGCGACGTATTGGCTTCGATCACGCCGAACATCCCGATCACGACGAACTTCATGGTCAACTCGTCGGAGAGCACGATGGACTATGACGATTGGGGCCGCGAAGTCGATTTCGTCTCGAACGACCATTACTTCACGCCGGGCTCATGGCATCTTGACGAGATGGCGTATTCGTCGTCGCATGTGGACGGCATCGCGCGCAAGGAACCGTGGTTCCTGATGGAGCAGTCCACGTCCGCCGTCAACTGGCGCGGGCTCAATCCGCGCAAGGAACCGGGCGCGCTCGTGCGTGATTCGCTGCTCCATCTGGCGATGGGCGCGGACGCGATCTGTTACTTCCAGTGGCGGCAATCGCGCGCCGGGGCCGAGAAGTTCCATTCGGCGATGCTGCCGGTCGCAGGCGAGGATTCGCAGATCTACCGCGATGTATGCGAGCTGGGCTCCTATCTGCACGATCTGGCGGACGTCACCGGATCGAAGGTGACCGATTCGCCGGTCGCCATCGTCTACGACGTCGAATCGGTATGGGCCGCCGAGCACACGACGGTGCCGAACCAGGCGGTGCAGGGGTGGACCGAGCCGCTGGACTGGTTCGGCGCGTTCGTGGAATACGGCATCCGCGCCGACGTGACGCCGGTGCATGGCGATTGGGATACGCATGACGTCGTCGTCATCCCGTGCGTCTATCTGTTCGACGATGCCACCGCCGCGCGTCTGCGCGACTTCGTGGCGCGGGGCGGCAAGGCGATCGTGACCTATTACAGTGCGATCGCCGACGAGCACGATCGTTTGTTCCTGGGAGGATGGCCCGGACTCATCGGCGATGTGGCCGGCGTGCGCATCGAGGAGCATTGCCCGCTGGGTGACCGCTTCGCCGGCGCGCTCGACCATCTGGATGTCAGCAATGGCGCCGTCGTGCATGGCCTCGCCGATGTCATCACGTCGGTCGCGCCCGATACACGGGTGCTTGCGACCTTCGAGGCCGAGGACATGACCGGCATGAACGGGCGCCCCGCCATCACCGTCCATCCGTATGGCGACGGCATGACGGGCTATGTGGGCGGCCGGCTCGGCAAGGACGGCATCGTGGCGAGCCTGCCGCAGCTCTTCGCCGCGATGGGCATGTTCCCGGATGCCGCGGCGGCCGACGGCGACGTGCTGCGCGTGACCCGCGCGCAGTCGGACGGCAGGGCATACGAATTCGTGTTCAACCGCAGGCGTGAGGCGGTCACCGTCGCAGTGCCGCATGGCGAAACGGCGGTCATGTACCGTGCGGAATCGAACGGAGCCACGGCGGTGCTGCAGCCCAACGGCGCGATCGTGATCCGCCGCTGATCGGCGCGCGGACGCCGGCATGGTGACCGTGGGCGGGTGCGATGTCACGGTTCGCACACGCCCACGGTCACCATGCCCCGCGCGCCATGAGGCGCTATGATTGGTAAAGTAGTTTACTAATCATGCATGCCGAGCGGAGTGAGGTGACGATGGCGACACGCAAGGAGATCGCCGCATTGGCGGGGGTGTCGCAGGCCACGGTGTCCCGTGTGCTCAACGGGGACGCCTCGTTCAAGATCAAGCCGGAGACCCGGCGTCGCATCATGCGGGCGGCTGCCCAGCTGGGATTCGCCAATGTGCCGATGCGCACCATCGCCGTGCTTGACGTGCATCCGCAGGTGGAGGGACTCGAAGACGAGTATTTCCAAGCGCTGCGTCAGGAAGTGGAACAGGTGGCGCACGAGCAGGGGATGACGCTCACCTACTTCGAGGACGCGGCGGAGCTCATCGCCGGCGCCGATGATTATGACGGCTTCCTCGCGATCGGTCCGGGGCTGATCGAACGCGAGGATCTGGAGCGGCTGCATGAATCGCTGCCGTACGGGGTGTTCATGGACACGAATCCGGCTCCGGCCTGGTTCGATTCGGTCCAGCCTGATCTGAGCCAATGCATGCTGGACGCGTTGGACGCCTTCATCGATGCGGGGCGCAGACGCATCGGGTTCATCGGCGGCCGCGGGTTGATCATGGGGCTGCACAACCATAAGGAGGACATCCGCTCGATGGCGTTCGTCGATTGGAGCGAGCGACTGGGGCTCGACAATCGCGATCTCGTCTACGCCCATGGGCCCGTCACCGTGGACAACGGACGGGCATCGGCCGAACGTATGCTGGAGGAACATCCCGAAGGCGACCGGCCGGACGCCATCATCGTGGCGACCGACCCGATGGCCGTCGGCGTGCTGCAGGCCTTCGCGAGCGCAGGGGTGAAGGTGCCGGATGACATCGCCGTCATCAGCGTGAACAATCTGCCGATCGCGCAGTATACGGCGCCGCCGCTGAGCACTTTCGATATCGATCAGCATGAGCTCGTGTATGCGGCGTTGGAGACGCTCAAAGACGCGATTGCGCGCAATCGCTCCTGTCGTCATCATCTGCTGATTTCGGCCACGCTCGTGCCGCGGGGGAGTTTCATCCCCGCGGCACGATGACCGCTACGACGGCGGTCGCCGCGAGATTCATCAGTCGGCGAGATCGTTGCCGGCCACGAAGACGTTGAGGTCGGTGCGCATCAGTTCGCGGGTGTCGGCGGCGAAAAAGCCCTTGTCGGCCGGGAAACGGTCGGCCTTGACGCGGTCAGCGTTCACCCATTCGACGAGCACCTGCTCGATGACCTCCGGCAGTCCGATGCGCGACGCGGCGACGATCAGCTCGTCGCGGTTGTCGTCGGTGTCCTTCATTTCGCTTAGGCCACGCAGCGCGTCGAGATTGTCCTGAAAGTCGGCGATCGTCTTGTTCTCGAACAGCACCTGATACCACTGGTACAGCGCTTCGCCGGTGCGGGTCATGTCTGCGGTCGTTTCCGCCATGATGATGCTTCCTTTCCTGATGCATTCCATGTGTTCACCGACATCCTAAGTGTCCCCGCCATCCCCGTTGTCTCTCTTCGCCCCCGGTGTAACGGAGATGATGCACATCCGACGGACTCCGCACTGCATGCCATCTGCGTGTGTAAATGATACTTTCTATCATTTACGACGTCGTTTCGGTGGTGCAGTCGCATTCATTCCAAAAGGCAATCGCCATGCGGGCCGATTCTCGCTCGTGCTCAATCTGCGCTCTGCGCTTGTGATCCGGATGAGGCCTTCACTGGAACGAGTCATCGCGCACAATAGGGGAGGGCCGTGGGCTCGGATTATTACCGAGGCCACGGCCCTCCCCTATTGCGGAAGTTGGATTCCTGGTATCAGCCGGTGTTCTGGAGGCCGGCGGCGACACCCGAAACGGTGCACAGGATCAGGTAGATGAACCCTGCCTGCTGGCTCTTCGAGAGCTCTTCCTTGTCCACCTTCTTACGCAGCGAACGCAGCGCGAGCACCTGGGTGACCGACAGCGCGTCCACATACGGCGAGCGGATGCGGATCGCCTGGCCGAGCACATGGCGATGCTGCAGCGGCCATTCATCGCCGACGATGCGCAGCACCCAGCGGCGCGTAAGCTCCATCTCGTGCAGGACCTTGTCTCGCAGATCGTCGCGGTCGCCGAGTGCGAGATACATCTTCGCGATGCGTTCGTCGGTCTTTGCGAGCGACATCTCGATGTTGTCGATGAAGGTCGAGAACAGCGGCCACTCCTGATACGCCTTGCGCATCGTGTCGAGATCGCCGAAGGCTTCGCACGCCGAGCCCAGGCCGTACCATGCGGCGAGGTTGATGCGCGCCTGCGCCCACGAGAAGATCCACGGGATCGTACGCAGATCGTCGAGCGACTTCGCACCCAGGCCACGCTTCGCCGGACGCGAGCCGATCGGCAGCAGGCCGACCTCGGTGAGCGGCGTGACCGTGGAGAACCACGGCGCGAAGTCCGGCGTGTTGAGCAGATCAAGGTAGGTTTCATGTGAAACCTTGTTGAGCTCGTCGGCCATCGGGGCGAACTTCTCGGTCATCTCCGTGTTCGTCTTCTCGACGCTCGGAGCGGACTGCAGCAGTGTCGCGGCGGCCACGGATTCAACGTGACGGATCGCGAGCACCGGATTGCCGTAGCGGGCGAAGATGACCTCACCCTGCTCGGTGAGCTTGAAGCGGCACTTGACCGAACCCTTCGGCTGCGCGAGCACGGCGCGGTTCGCAGGGCCGCCGCCGCGGCCGACGGCGCCGCCGCGGCCATGGAACAGCGTCAGGTCGATGTCGTTCGCCTCGGCCCACGTGGCGATGCGCTCCTGCGCTGCGTGCAGCGCGAGCGTCGCGGTGGTCGGACCGGCGTCCTTCGACGAATCGGAATAGCCGAGCATGACCTCGAGCTTGCGGCCGGTCTGCTTGAGACGTGCCTGCACTTCGGGGATCTTGATCATTTCGTCGAGCACGCTCACCGAATTCTCGAGATCCTCAAGCTGCTCGAACAGCGGGATGACGTCGATGACCGGCGCATCCTCCGGGTTCGAGAAGGCGAGACGATTGAGCTCGTAGACATCACGCACGTTCTTCGCGCTCTTCGTGAACGAGATGATGTAGCGACGCGCGGCCTTGACGCCGTTGCGCTTCTGGATCGCGCCGAGTGCGCGGAAGGTGTCGAGCACCTCGACCGTCATCGGCTGCAGTTCACCGCGCTCGCCATGCAGGCCGTGTTCGCGGATGTCGTCGAGCGCGCGGGCATGCACGACCGAATGCTGACGGAACTCCATCTCGACCATATGGAAGCCGAAGGTCTCGGTCTGCCAGATGAGATCCTGCAGCGGGCCGTAGGCGGCGCGCTTGTCGCCGGCTTCGGCGAGCGAACGCTGCACGACGCGCAGATCGGCGAGGAAATCGTCGGCGCTGTGGTACATCAGGTCGGTGTCGCGCTTGATCGTATAGTGCAGACGATCGGCCATGACGAGCATGACGGCGCGGTGCAGCTCCTTCGTCGAGATGAGCGATGCCTTGCTCGTGAGCCGCTCGCTGATCTCCTTCTGCTGGTTCCACAGCGTATGCAGTTCGTCGCTCGGCGGCGTCGTCTCCGCTTCCATCGTCAGATTGCGGCCGACGTTGCGCGTCGCCTCCTCGAGGGCGGCGAGCACATGGTCGGAGAACTTGCGCGCCACCTGACGGCTCACCTTCGCGGTGACGTTCGGGTTGCCGTCACGGTCGGAGCCGATCCAGCTGCCCGGATGGAAGAACGCGGGGCACGCCGGTTCGACGGTGCCGGCCTTGTCGCCGAGGACCCAGTCGTCGAAACGACGGTAGACCATCGGGATCGTGTGGAACAGCGTGTTGTCGAAGATGTCCAGGATCGTGTCGGCTTCCTCGACCGGCGTCGGCTTCTTGAGTGCGATCGGCGAAGTGCGGAACAATGCGTCGATCTCGTTGTAGAGACGGCGGTAGCATTCCTTCTTGTCCGATCCGCCCAGCATGTGGTACGCGGCGAGCTGGTCGGCGACGCGGCGGATCTTGCCTTCCACGGCCTTGCGGCGCGCTTCGGTCGGATGCGCGGTGAAGACCGGATGGAACTCAAGACGGTTGAGCAGCTCCTTCGCCTTCGCGGGGCCCATCTCGGCGATCAGCTGGTGGTAGGCCTTCGTCATCTCGTTGACCGGATCGATCGCCAGGGAGTCGTCCACCTTCGCCTCACGCTCGTGCAGGACGGAGACGCGGTAGTTCTCCTCGCACAGATTCGCGAGATGGAAGTACGTGGTGAACGCGCGCGCAAGCAGCTGCGCGTCGTGCAGGTTCATCGCGTCGATCGTCTTGACGGCCATCTCCAGATCGTCGCGCTCGGGGTGAGTGTCGGTGAGCACGCCGGAGAAACGTTCCGCGCTCGCGTCGACGGCGTACTGGCGCACGGTGTCGAAGGTGTTGAGCAGCGATTCGTCATATTCGGAAAGCACGCCGCGCAGGATTTTGAGACACAGATCCATGTCCTCATGCAGCGTGGGGGGCAGCTCACGCTCTTCGGGGGTTTTCGTCCCCGTGCCGGACGTGACGATGGCCGCGTCCGCAGGCGTGATCTGTTCGTTATCAGTCACATTGACCTCCTTCTAAGAACATCAGGTTGCTCGGTCTTCCGGCCATCCGCGGCTCCTCCGCGGTTGTGTTGATCGGACGTTGCGAGCCCACAGCCTTGAGTTCTCTTCGGTTGCACGCCCATTGTAGGCGCGGGGAATCGACAGTTGCGTTACATGCCGTTGGTTTCGGTCATGATGTGAGATGTCATGCGCGATTCCGTATCAATGACGACGTGAGCCCATTCCAGCTGATTGATGGCGCATTGCTTCATGGTATTGGTGCTCTTGCGGAGCTGCATCCACGTATCGAGGACGGCCCATGGGGTGACGTTCTTGGTGGAGGGCTTGTCTGCGCAACCTTCCGGTGAGGGCCTCGTGCCGATGACATCAATGGCGCGCTGCAATGGTTTCGAATCGGCTACGTCGGTTGCGATCCCTGCAGCTTCTTCCCAATATATTTCGTATGAAGCATAGGTTGATTGTGCGTGCGAGAGAAGGATGTAGAATACGGCGAGCGCGGCGATGTAGATGGCGACGAATCTGTAGATGTACGTGCGGATTTGTCGCCATCTATGCTGTGATAGGTGGAGCCTGCGCATCAGTCGTACCTCCTATATTGCCATATCGGAGCCCGTGTCGGGTCATGTTGTCGTGACCGTTGTTATGTGCGTACTGTAGTGATTGCGTCAATTGGATTCTGGTTTATGTTGTGCTGCGAAAGCTGATTGGGGGAATGTTAGGATGATGCTTGCAACTATGGCGGTTATAGATAGATTTTTATTTTTCATAATATCTCCCTTCCCTTACTGAGTGTATATAGCGATGATGTCAAGATTTAATTTTATCTCATTATTTGAGGCAAATACTTCAATTTTCAAACGTGTCACTCTTCTTCGCAGGAGCGTCTAATGTTTTGGGTGATGATTCGAAAAAATGACTGATTGCGTTGCTTTGCAGATATGGTCAGCCAAGAGGCTGCATCGGTGAAATGACTTGCATGTTCTACATTGGAGGTATGCAGGAAGAAGTAAAGAGCGGCGCCACGGCCGCCGGGAGATACCATTCCCATTCGATCCCGCTCGACATGGAGGACATCGAGCGCGATTGGGACAAGCCGATCCAGGAGGCCGGCATCGCCGCGAAGGCGAGCGTCATCGTGCGCGTCGGCATGCTCGACCTTGGCGCCGGCACCGGTAGTTTCCGTGTGCGCGAGATGATGCACCGCATCGCGTATCCGCTCGGTGTGCATGTGCGCGCCGACGTCAACCTCACCGACATCGAGGCGGCGTGCACCGACGGCTCCGGGCGCATCACCGAAGTCGTCAACCTGCCGACGACCGGCATCAACACCGAGCGCATCTGGCTGCTCGAGCATTTCGCCGACTGGTTCAGCGTCAATCTCGGCACCGGCTCGATGTACCACCGCGAGACGAAGGTCTCCGCGGGTCTCATGCAGCATCTCGACATGCGGGACGCCTCGCAGGTTTCCGCGGACATGGCGAAACAGTTGCGCGAGGAACGGCATCAGGCACGCGTCGCCGAACGCGCGGCCGCCTCCGACGAGGCTGTTGAGGACGACGAGGCCGCGCTCGCCGGCAGCGCCGTCGACGCGGCGGCGACGATTGCGGATGCGTCGACTGACGTTGCCACGCAATCGACGGACAATGCGCAGTCGACGAACGCTGTGCTGTCGACGGATGATATGCAATCGGCGGATGACACGCAGCCGGAGATCAACGAGACCGTCATCGACGCGCTCGTCGCGGCCGACGGCCACGGCGACGACGCGCGAGGCAGCGCCGAACAGCTGGCGATGCCGCGCAAGCCGCGCACACGGCTGCGCGCGGTCGCCGGCGAGCGCACACGCGCATGGCGTGAGCGTTCGCAGCGCCCGCCGAAGAACGGGTACGCCGAGCATTTCGACCATGTCGGCGAACGTGCCGTCGCACGCAAGAAGCATGAGATCACGGTGCGCGACGTGCATAAGCGGCTCGATATGATCGAGCGTCGCAAGCCGCTGTATTCGCCGGCGCTGTCGGGACTCGCGTCGGCGTGTGCGTGCGCGTCCTTCGTGTTCCTGCTCGGCGGCGCGCCGTACGACATGATCGGCGCGTTCGTCGGCGCCGGCCTCGGCCAGTGGCTGCGACGGCGGCTGTTCGCGCATCATCTCAATCAGTTCTTCGTGACCTTCGTCTGCGTGGCCGTGGCGGCCTTCGCGTGCGTCGGCACGCTGCGTCTGATCGGTCTGTTCAATCCGGTGGCGTTGCAGCATGACACGGCGTACATCGGCGCGATGCTGTTCGTCATCCCCGGATTCCCGCTGATCACCGGCGGTCTCGACATGGCGAAGATCGATTTCCCGTCGGGCGTGCAGCGCGTGATGTATGTCGTGTGCATCATCCTGATGGCGACGCTCGCCGGATGGATGGTCGCTTCGCTCGTCCATCTCAACCCACAGGGCTTCGAATCGCCCGATCTCGCGCCGTGGGTGAACTGCTGCCTGCGCGCATTGTTCGCGTTCATCGGCGTGTGGGGATTCTCGATGATGTTCAATTCACCGCAGCGCATGTGTCTGGTGGCGGCGACGATCGGCGCGATCACCGACACGCTGCGTCTGGAATTCGTCGATTACGGGCTGCCGCCGGAGGCCGGCGCGTTCCTCGGTGCGATGCTCGCCGGTCTGCTCGCATCGGCGTGGCGTTCGGCGGTGCGCCACCGGCTGCTGCCGCCGCATCTGGGCTATCCGCGCATCTGCCTGACGGTGCCGTCGATCGTCATCATGGTGCCGGGACTGTATATGTATCAGGCGATGTTCCATCTGGGACAGTTCGAGACGCTGCTCGCGCTCGACTGGGCGTTCCGCGCGTTCATGGTCATCATCTGCCTGCCGATCGGTCTGGCGATGGCGCGCGTCATCACCGACAAATCCTGGAGGTACGACATGTGACGGCGAACGGCCGCACATATGGCATACGACGGCGGGGCGGCACTTGGGATTCCCAAGTGCCGCCCCGCCGTCGTCGTATGTTGACGTGCGTGCGATGCACGCGCGCATGACAGGAGGTCGCCGCGTCAGCGGTCGTAGCGCATGCCCATCGCCTCGCGGACCTCGTCGAGTGTCTCGTTGGCGATCGCGTTCGCACGGCGGTTGCCCTCATGCAGGATGTCGCGGATCGTGTCCATGTCCTGCGCGAGTTCGGCGCGGCGCTCGCGGTGCGGCGCGAGGAACTCGTTGACCGATTCGGTCACGTACTGCTTGAGCGCGCCGGCGCCGGCGTTGCCGATCTCCTCGGCGATCTCCTGCGGGTCGCGGCCGGTGACGAGGCCGGCGGTCGTCAGCAGCGCCGAGACCTGCGGGCGGTGCTCCGGGTCGAAGGTGATCATGCGTTCGGAATCGGTCGGGCTCTTCTTGATGAGCTTCGCCGTCTCCTCGGCGGTCGCGCCGAGCATGATCGAGTTGCCGTAGGACTTGCTCATCTTGCGGCCGTCGAGGCCGGGGATCTCCGGGGCGTCGGACAGGATCGCGGCCGGCTCCGGGAAGATCGGGTGCTTCTTCGCGTAGCGTTCGTTGAAGCGGCGGGCGATTGTGCGCGTGATCTCGACGTGCGGCAGGTTGTCCTTGCCGATCGGCACGACGTTCGCCTTGCAGAACAGGATGTCGCAGGCCTGATGCACCGGGTAGGTGAGCAGCAGGCCGGTGAGCGCATGGCCGGAGGATTCCATCTCCGACTTCACGGTCGGGTTGCGGTGCAGCTCGGCCTCGGTGACGAGGGACAGGAACGGCAGCATCAGCTGGTTCTCGGCCGGGATCGCCGAATGCGTGAAGATCATCGTCTTCTCCGGGTCGATGCCGGCGGCCATGTAGTCGAGGACGAGGTTGAGCACGTTGTCGTCGATGTGCTCGGTCGTGTCACGGTCGGTGATCACCTGATAGTCGGCGATGATGATGTTCGTGTTGACGCCGCGGTTCTGCATCGCAACGCGTTCCTTGATCGAGCCGAAGAAGTGGCCGAGGTGCAGGCGTCCGGTCGGACGGTCGCCGGTGAGCATCGTGAACTTGTCCGGATGCTCCTCGAGCTTCTTGAGCGTTTCCTCGGAACGCTTTCTCGCAGCGAGGAAACTCGCGCTCATCTCATTGCCGGCCGCAGTCAGGCGCGCCTCTTGTTCTTCAGCCATACGTAGTAATCCTTGTGCCGTTCGAATCGTTGGTTTTCGGTGGTTTTCATCGTAGAAATCTGAGCAGACAACAAAAGAGGGGCGGAGAAGTGGTACTCTCTTATGTGATGAATTGATAGCAAACAGTTAATCCAGGGGGTCAGATGGGCCGCGGACGTCAAAAAGCCAAGCAGCAGAAGATAGCTAGGAAGCTCAAGTACCTGACCACTGACACGGATTATGACGAGCTTGCGAAGGAGCTGGGGGCGCGGGAACCAGGTTCCGGTTCATTCGATCCGTTTGCCGATGTGGAGGCGAAGTACGCCCAAGACGCGGATGTTGACGAGTTCGAGGATGAGGAGACCGTCGTGTCCGCTGCATCCGAGGACGACCTTGATGACTATGCGCAATGGGCGGCCGAGGCCGCCGCGAAGGCCACAAGCGGAGAGATGCCGGTGACGCCAGTGTCCAAGCCGCACAAGCCTATTCCGATGCCAGTGCCGGGTGCCTTCAAGCACGCCGATCATGCGAAGCATGCGGACTCCGCGCAGCAGCAGTAGGAGTCCAGTGCCGGTCCGTTGAACGGACGAATCGAGACATATCGCAGGATGTGCGGGTGTGCGTGGACCCTGGAGGTTCACGCACACCCGCACATCTGTATTCGGCGGTGGGGGTAGGGGCGTGCGTTCCGCCGCGATGGCCGGATGTGCGGATTAGCCGAGCGGGAGGATCGCCGACAGGTCGTCGCGTTCGCCGACCGCGCTGATATGGCCGGCCTCGCGTTCCTCGTCCCAGCTGGTGATGCCGCTGGCGACGCGCAGCCAGACGGCCGGTTCGAGTTCGATGACGTCCGGCGGCGTCAGATTATGCGGATCCGAGGCGGGGCCATCGAGGATCTTCACGGCGCCCCACGGCGCGACGCGCACCTCGACGCCCGGGCCCGGCGCCTTCAGCTCGAGCATATGCAGCGAATAGCGGACGGCGAGCGCCATCGTCGGGCGTGGCAGCGCGGGGGCGATGTCGGTCGCCGCTTCGGTGCCGACGAGCGCATGCGCGGCGTCGCACCAGGCGTCGTAGGCGTCCATGCCGGCGGGGATGTCCTTCTTATGGATAGCAGCCATGCTTCGTATTGTGCGCGCACGTTGCGATAAGTCAGTATATATAGGTATCGCCGATCGCTGCGGGTGCAGGTCGCGGCGGCGTTACTGAAATCGGACTGAACGACACGCGGGGCGTGCGCGCGGGCGGCGGACGCGCAGGCGGCTATGACGGCTGCTGGCCCCATCTGAAGCGCTTGCGCAATGTGGAGATTGCGGTACAAAAAGCGTGTGATTGCAGTCGTAACCTTTGGTGAAGTCGACGTTATGCTATGATTTGCTGTTTGAGAACGTATGCAAAAACGGACAGAAGAGCTTGTATCGCGGATTTCCGGCAGGACAGGTGATTTTGCCCGTGGGCGTTCATAGTGAAGATAACGTTCAGAGGAGTCATAGATATGACCGAACTTACGGCACCGAAGTCCTCGGTTACCGCAGCTCAGTTCGCGGATGAGATCCGCAACGAGCTCAAGTACACGCAGGGCGTTACGCCCGAACAGGCGAAGCCGGCCGACATCTACGTCGCCACGGCCACCGCCGTGCGCAAGCACCTTATGGATTCTTGGATGAAGACCCAGCAGGACATGATCAACGGCAACACCAAGGCCGTCGGCTACCTGTCCGCTGAGTTCCTGATGGGCAAGCAGCTGCGCAACGCGCTGCTCAACTCGGGCCTCACCGACCAGTTCTATGCTGCGGTCAAGGAGCTGGGCTTCGACGCGCAGGAAGTCATCGACGCCGAATACGAGCCGGGCCTCGGCAACGGCGGCCTCGGCCGTCTCGCCGCCTGCTTCATCGATTCTCTCGCGTCGCTGGGTGTGCCGGCCTTCGGCTATGGCATCCAGTACCGCTATGGTATCTTCCGTCAGGAATTCGACGAGGAAGGCCGTCAGGTCGAGCGTCCTGACTACTGGCTGACCAACGAGGATCCGTGGGGCCACATCGACTACGCGCGCGACCAGCGCGTCAACTTCGGCGGCGAAGTCGTCGAAGAGGCCGGCAAGCGCGTGTGGAAGCCGGCTTGGGCGGTCCGCGCGATTCCTGTCGACTACATGGTTCCGGGCTACGAGTCCGGCCGCGTCAACACGCTGCGCCTGTGGCAGGCACGCTCCTACGACGAGTTCGACCTGCTCACCTTCAACAAGTCCGAGTACCTTGACGCGGTCAAGCCGCAGGTCAAGGCCGAGGACATCTCCAAGATCCTGTACCCGGAGGATTCGACCGAGGTCGGCAAGGAACTGCGCCTCGAGCAGCAGTACTTCTTCGCCTCCGCTTCGCTGCACGACGCGATCCGTGTCTTCTACGGCGACGCCGAGAAGCCGGATCTGACGACGTTCCCGGACAAGATCACGTTCCAGCTCAACGACACCCACCCGGTCATCGGCATTCCGGAGCTCATGCGCATCCTCATCGATGAGTACGGCTACGACTGGGATACCGCGTGGGACATCACGACGAAGACCTTCAACTACACGTGCCACACGCTGCTTCCGGAAGCGCTCGAAGTGTGGCCGGCGTCGCTCATCGGCAAGCTGCTGCCGCGTCATCTCGAGATCATCGAGAAGATCAACGACCAGTTCATGCACGAGCTCGAAGGCCTCACCGACGACGAGGCGAAGATCGAGCGCATGCGCATCCTCACCGCGGGCGAGAACCCGTCGGTGCGCATGGCGTACCTCGCCTCCTACGCCGGCTCGCACGTCAACGGCGTCGCCGAGCTGCATTCGCAGCTGCTCAAGGACGTGACGCTGCGCGACTTCTCGGACATCTATCCGGCGAAGTTCACGAACGTCACGAACGGCGTCACCCCTCGCCGCTTCATGAAGCTCGCGAACCCGGGCCTGTCCGCGCTCATCACCGAAGGCCTCGGCACCGACAAGTGGCTCGAGGACCTCGAACTGCTCAAGAACCTTGAGCCGCTCGCCCAGGACGACGAGTTCGTCAAGAAGTTCGCGAAGGTCAAGTACGACAACAAGGTTCGCTTCGCCGACTTCGCGAAGTCCGAGTACGGCTTCAAGCTCGATCCGACGACGATGTTCGACACGATGATCAAGCGTCTGCACGAGTACAAGCGCCAGGCCCTCAAGATCCTCGAGGTCATCGCCACCTATGCGGACATCAAGTCCGGCAAGGTCAAGGTCGAGGACGTCACGCCGCGCACCGTCATCTTCGGTGCGAAGGCCGCCCCGGGCTACTACCTCGCCAAGATGACGATCCAGCTCATCAACAACGTCGCCAAGGTCATCGACAACGATCCGGACGTCATGGGCAAGCTCAAGGTCGTGTTCCCGTGGAACTACAACATCCGCGTCGCGCAGATGCTGATCCCGGCGACCGAGCTCGACGAGCAGATCTCGCAGGCCGGCAAGGAAGCGTCCGGCACGTCGAACATGAAGTTCGCCCTCAACGGTGCGCTCACCGTCGGCACGCTCGACGGCGCGAACGTCGAGATCCGCGAGCGCGTCGGCGCCGACAACTTCTTCCTCTTCGGCATGACCGTCGACGAGGTGGACAAGATGTACGAGAGCAACTACGATCCGGCGAAGTTCTACGAAGCGGATCCGCGCCTCAAGACCGCGATCGACATGGTCGCGGACGGCACCTTCTCCAACGGCGACAAGGAGACCTATGCTCCGCTCGTCTCCGATTGGCTGACCAAGGATTGGTTCATGACGCTCGCCGACTTCACGGCGTACCACGACATCCAGTCCCAGATCGAGACGCTCTACGCTGATCAGCTCGAGTGGAACCGCAAGGCGATCCTCAACGTCGCCAACTCCGGTTACTTCAGCTCCGATCGTTCGATCGAGGACTACCTCGACCGCGTCTGGATGACCGGCCCGCTGCCGACCGAGAAGTGAGGCATGCAGCCGCGAGGCTGATTGCAGCATAGAAGACGAACGGCGGACGGCACCTTCGGGTGTCGCCCGCCGTTCGTCTTTGTGTATGCGTCCATCCATATCGCCATGTCGATGCATATAATCGTCCGTCCGTATGCGCCATGCCGTCGCCGCGACGACAGTGTCGGCGGCACGGCGGCACGGCGGCACGGCGGCGCCGGCGACGATGTTCGGATGTCGATATCGCTGCCGCAGTCGTCATCGATACGAAAAACCGCGGTGTGCACGTTCCAACAATCGTGCACACCGCGGTTCGCTGATGTCAGCAACGCGTAGTTCGCGTACGACGCCGCCGCACAACGCAGTGCGGCGGTCGCGATCAGGCTGCGTCGGCGGCCGGAGCGACCTTGTCGACGTCGTCCTCAGTCTTGTCCTTCGCGAGCGTGAGGTCGACAGGCGATGAGCTGTTCTCCCACGGCTCCTCCCACGGATCGTAGTCCGGGTTCTGCTGCTTGTAGATGTAGACTCCGACGACCGCCGCGAGCAGCGCACCGAAGAGCAGCGCGAAGAATTTCCAACCGCTAGAGGACTTATGTTCCTTCATGACGGCTCCTTTCCGATTACCTGGTCGACTGGTTTCCCCAGACAACTCTGTTCACCATCATAGGACCTTCGCCGCGTTCGCGCGACTTCGGTTGTGCTCATGGCAAGTCCCTGCGCCTCAACGCGAAGGCGGCATGCATGGCCGGTTCCATGACGGTCGCGCAACGGTCGCATGGCGACCGCGCGACGCGCGTCGTAACGCGCACAGCGGTGCGCGTCGCGGCACGTCACCCTGCGCTACAGTGTGACCTATGCCCAACAATCGTTTTTCGTTGTTCCCCGATTCCCCGTCGATGCGGCAGGTGTTCTCGCTGCGGTCGCTGCGTTACCGCTGGCGCAACGGCGAACCGGTCGTCACGTCGGCGATCATCGTCGTCTGCGTCGCGCTGTGGATCGTCGAGTTCGTCCTCAATCTGGTGAGCCGCCCGGCTTTGGCGGATCTGCTGCAGTACGGCGCGATGCAGCCCTACCGGGCGGCGCGTGAGCCGTGGATGTTCGTCACGTCGATGTTCCTGCATTCGCCGACGTCGATCTTCCATATCCTGTTCAACATGCTGACGCTGTGGTGCGTCGGGCCGTTCCTCGAGCGGCTCATGGGACACTGGCCGTATCTGATGCTGTATATGATCGCCGGCATCGGCGGCGGCGTCGGCATGGAGCTGTGGGCGGCCTTCGGCCGTGACCCCTCCGGTTGGATCACTTATTCCTATGGTGCGTCCGGCGCCCTGTTCGGCCTGTTCGCCGCGTGCCTCGTCGTCTACCGGAAGGCCGGCGCCGATATGCGGTCGATGCTCGTGTGGATGGCGATCAACTTCGCGATGCCGCTCGTCGTGCCGAACATCGCATGGCAGGCGCATGTCGGCGGCTTCATCTTCGGCGGCCTGCTCACGTTGCTCGTCGTCGACGGTCCGCGTGCATTGCGCGGCAAGTCGACGTTGGCGCGCACGTCGATCTACGGCGGCGCGTTGCTGCTGCTCGAAGTGATTATCGTCGTCATCTGCAACCAGAACAACATCTACGCGATGATGCTGTGAGCGTCGTGTGGCGGCTGATTTCGCATGCCTCTAGTGTCGCTGCGCAACTTACAGCGGTGTAGTTTTCCACAAGATGTGGAAAACACTGTGGATAATTCGGGGATAGCATGAGGAAACAGACCGAAGTTATCCACATAGATATCCACAAATGTTGATATCTATGGTTTCCCCACCGGTGGGGGATGTGGATAACAGTTATCCACATCCCCTCTGAACCGTTGAAATCAAGCCATAAATAGGGATTAGGCAAGGGGATGCCCCCTATATGTAGTGCGTCGAAAGTTATCCACATTTCACGTTATGTCAGAAATTGAAAGCACAGTGGACATCCCCTGCCACTGTTCCTCCTCAAGGACTCCCACCCCCGTAGGGCCGGTACCGCAAGTCGGATACATCGGCCGTCCGATAGGTCAATCGTGTTGTTGCTCTAAGGCAATGGTCAGCATCCGCGCGCAGACGTCGTCCATCCTCTGCGCGTGTTCCCGGAATGGGTGGTAGAGCCGGGGCTGACCTCGGAAAGACCTAGCGACCATTATCCGTTCGGCGATGAAGCACTGTCAACCGTTCTACCCATTTTGAGTAGATGGCGGCTCCTGATGCCTGTAATCTCGGCGTTTATCGATCTGCCTCCCGCAGTTCTGTGCATGACTGCATCGGCGTAGTTCCCCCCGCGTACAGCCCCTTCATACGGCGTTCCGTAGGTGTCGCACCAGAAGGCTGCCACCCAGCGACCCTCAGGCGGCATTCCGTAGGTGACCTTACGTATGCAATGCCGTCTGCAGCTCTTCAGACGGCAATATCCGTCTAGCCAGATGCCGGCCGTCACTGCCGGCAGCTGCGGTCGACGCGTCGCTACAATGCGCTGTATGGGCAACGACAACGCTATCCGCGACGACGACATCGCGCCGCGGATCAATGAGGCGACGCGTGCGTTCATCATGGCGCACCGGGATGAGGACATACGTGACGTCGCGCTCCACGCGAAACGCGACGGCGACGTGGACGTGCCGTTCGCGCTCGACCAGATCGCCGGCCGACGCATCGCACGCACGAAACTGCCGCGCTGGGCGGCGACCGACGGCATCATCTACCCGCCGCATGTGCCGATGGAACAATGCTCGTCGCAGCCGGCGGCCGAATACAAGGCTCGGCTCGCGGCCGAACTCATCGCCGGACAGCCGCATCCGACGCCGCTCGTCGACCTCACCGGCGGCTTCGGCGTCGACTTCTCCTTCATGGCGCGCGCCTTCGACGAGGCCGTCTACGTCGAACGGCAGCCGCAGCTGTGCGCGCTCGCGACGCATAATCTGCATGAGCTCGGCATCGACAACGCCCATGTCGTCTGCGGCGACGGCGTCGCGTTCCTGAAGACGATGCCGCCGGCGACGCTCATCTACGTCGACCCGGCACGGCGCGACGCGCACGGCGCACGCACCGTCGCGATCGCCGACTGCACGCCCGACGTACTCGCGCTGCGCGACGAACTGCTCGCCAAAGCGCCGTTCGTCGTCATCAAACTGTCGCCGATGCTCGACTGGCGGCAGACGATCGACGATTTCGGCGGCGCCGTGCGACGTCTCGACATCGTCGCCGTGCACAACGAATGCAAGGAGATTCTCGTCGTGCTCAGCCGGGAGCGTACCAAGCGGCCGCTGATCCGATGTGTGGACGACGACGCATCCGTCGAGTTCCTCGCCGGCGATGACGAGCGGCCGAGCGTGGCGCCGGTGTCGACGCTGCCCGATATGCGTTTCCTCTACGAACCGAACGCGGCGATCATGAAAGGCGGCGCCTTCGCGACGCTGCAGCGGCGTTGGCCGGCGGCGCAGATCGGCGTCAACAGCCACCTGTTCGTCGCCGGCCGATGGTTCGGCGATTTCCCCGGACGCGCTTTCGTGATCGACGATATCGGCACGATGAACAAGAAGGATGTGCGGCGACTGCTTGGCGGCGTGAAAAAGGCGAACGTCGCCGTACGCAATTTCCCGCTCACGGCCGCGCAGCTCGCGAAGAAGCTCAAACTGTCTGACGGCGGCGACGTCTATCTGTTCGCGACGACCGATGCCGGCGGCCGGCACATTCTCATCCGCGCGCGCAAAAACAGCTGAGCGGTGGCGGTTGCGGATGTGCAGATGGCAGTATGTGGGCGGTGCACCTACAGAATGCCATCCGGTGAGCTGCGGGTGGCATTGTATGGGTGAGATCACCTACGGAATGCCGTTTGAGGGTTGTTGGGTGGCAGTTTATTGGTGTGACACCTACGGAATGCCGTTTGAGGAGTCGCAGATGGCAGTCTTTTGGTGTGACACCTGCAGAATGCCATCCGGGGAGCTGCGGGTGGCATTCCGTAGGTGTGGCTACGCGCGGAATGCCGTTTGAGGGTTGTTGGGTGGCAGTTTATTGGTGTGACACCTACGGAATGCCATTGAGAGGCTATGGACGGCATCGTATGGGTGAGGTCACCTGCGGAATGCCGTCGGGCAGGCTACGGGCGGCAATGTACGGGTGGTGGAGGGTGTCCGGTGGGCGGGCCAGAGGGGAGTTGCGGCAGCGTCGGAAGGGCAACAAAAAAGGGCGTCGGAAGACGCCCTGATCAGCCATGTGCCACGGTCTCAACGCCACCAGACCATCATGATGAAGCCTGCGAGCATGAAGCCGAACGCGACCAGCAGGTTCCAGGAGCCGATCGCCGGGATCGGATACGTGTAGTTCGTCAGATAGAAGACGACGGCCCAGATGAGGCCGATGATCATCAGCGCGCAGAACACCGGCACGAACCAGCTCGGGTTCGCCTTCGTGCCCTTGATGCTCTCCTCGACGCGCTTCGTGTTCTCACGCTGACGCTGCATCATGCGGCGCATCTGCGGCGTCATGTCCTTCTCGTCGACGGTCTGGTCGAGGATCTCCTCGATGCGGCCGACCGGGATCTCGTCATTCTCGACGTAGGTGGCGGCCTGCGCCAGATCCATCGGCTTCTTCTCGTTCCTCACGTGCGACTCGTCGTTCGACTTCTCGGCGGCGCCGTGTTCGTCGACCTGGCCATCCGTGGGTGTTTTGTGCAGCTCTTCGTCAGCCATTTGTCTTATCTCCTTGCATAGGCTAATTAGGTATCATAGTGGTTGCTCACGAAAGCGGCCACCAGCGTCGGCCATCATGAGCAAAATCATCATATTTTCGCGCGTCGCCGCGAAGACGGACCATATGGTTCGGCGGCGAGGTTCGTAAGGAGACGGATATGGCCAGGCATAAACCGAAGCATGGCACCGGCAAGTCGTTCATCGGCAGCGTCTCCGTGCTGCTCGTCGTCACCTTCGCCGGCTTCCTGCTCATCACGAACATGCGCGTCAACCGCACGACGACCGTCTCCTCGGACACCGCCGAACTCGTCGAGAACCGCGTGCGCAAGGTGGACGCACTGCAGGCCGACGTCAAGGAGCTGTCGTCGCAGGTCGACAAGCTGAGCGCGCGGGTGAAGTCCGACCAGTCGCCGCCGTCCGAGGACGCCGGCTCGAGCACGATGCTGCCCGCCGTCGAAGGTCCGGGCGTCACGGTGACGCTCAACGATTCGTCGATGTGGAAGAACGCCGTCGATTCGTCGGGGGCGACGGTGGACAGCGATAAGTACGTCGTGCATCAGCAGGACGTCGAGGCCGTCGTCGACGCGCTGTGGGCGGGCGGCGCGGAGTCGATGCAGATCATGGACCAGCGTGTGCTGTCGACGTCGGCGATCATCTGCTCGGGCAACGTGCTGCTGCTGCAGGGCCGCAAATACTCGCCGCCGTTCACGATCTCCGCGATCGGTCCTCCGACGCTGATGATCCAGGCGCTCGACGATTCGCGCGCCGTGCAGATCTATCGGCAGTATGTGGACGCGTACGGTCTCGGCTACGACGTGCAGACGGAAAGCAAACTCCACTTCGACAGCACGACGATGCTCCTGCAGCCGCTGCAGTACGCGCATGTGCTGCAGCAGCCGAACAAGGACGGCGACGGCGAACATGCCGACGACGCCGCGAACGGCGGCGCACACGGCGGCAATCAATAGTTCCATTTTGTGATATAGTCCGCGGATGCGATCGTCAGATCGTCCGCGGCGGCCGATCAGGCAGAACGAACGGGGGAAGACACCACCTATGGCACACAGTCAACATGCGGCGCCGCGCCGCACACGCAGCGTCGGACGTTCGATCGTCACGATCGTCGCGGAGCTGCTGCTCACCTTCGCCGCGATCTGCGGTCTGTACGTGGCGTGGATGCAATGGTGGACCGGCGTGCAGTCGGACCATGTCCAGCAGGAGACGCGCGCGCAGGTCGCGTGGGTGCAGCCGAACGACGGCGGCACCTTGAAGATCGCGCAGCCGCAGGACGGCGAGCCTCCGGTGCAGCCGAAGGAGGCGCTGACCGGCGAACTCATCGCCCGCGTCTACATCCCGCGCTTCGGCGACCAATGGGAGCGCAACCTCGTGCAGGGCACCGACCTCGCCGAACTCAATCAGCACGGCCTTGGCCACTATGTGGACTCGCAGATGGCCGGACAGGTCGGCAACTTCGCGATCGCCGGACACAGGAACGGCTACGGGCAGCCGCTCGGAGACGTCGACAAGCTCGAGAAGGGCGACGCGATCGTCATCCGTTCCAAGGACTACTGGTACGTCTACCACTACACGAACTACACGATCGTGACGCCGGACGAGGGATGGGTCATCGGGCCGAATCCCGAACATCCCGACGAGCAACCGACGAAGCGGCTCATCACGATGACGACCTGCGAGCCGAAGTACACGGCGCCGACGCACCGCTGGGCGAGCTTCGGCGAGTTCGCATACTGGGCCAGGGTCTCGGACGGCATCCCGAAGGAGCTGGCGAAGACCGACGCCAACGGCGCCGTCGAGTTCATCAACAACGAGCGGCAGTCGTTCGCGTCGTCGATCACGTCGCTTGCGCCGTGGGTGTGGGGTGCGCTCATCGTCTACGCGGTCGTATTCCTCGCGGCGGCCGTCGCATGGCGTTGGCCGGCGCTGCGCGCGATCCATGAGGGCAGCAGGCCGCTGCCGGACGTCGACATCTACGGCTGGCTGCTGCGCCATCAGCCCGGAGCCGCGCCGATCCGCTGGCTGCTGATGCTGCTGCTCGTCTTCGCCGCCGCGGCCGCGCTGTTCCAGTGGGGCTTCCCATGGGCGGCCGCGAACATTCCGTTCCTGCAGCAGATGTCCAACTACGTGGCCGTGTAGCGCGCCGTGCGCCCGCTACACCGGCTGCACTACACTTGACTACGTTTGGCATTAGAACAAGCCCGTACGCCAGCGAGAGGACCTTTCATGACCGATTCCGCGCATATCCTCGTCGTGGACAACTACGATTCCTTCGTGTACACGATCGTCGGCTATCTCAAGACGCTCGGCGCGACCGTGACGGTCGTGCGCAACGACGCAATCGACCCGGCCGACGCCGCCGTCCTCGACGGCTATGACGGCGTCCTGATCTCGCCCGGCCCCGGCGCGCCGGCCGACGCGGGCGTCAGCGAGGACATGATCCGTCTGTGTGCGGCGACGCGCACGCCGATGTTCGGCGTCTGCCTCGGCATGCAGGCGCTCGCCGAGGTCTTCGGTTGCACGGTGAGCCATGCGCCGACGATCATGCACGGCAAGACGAGCCTCGTCGAGCACATCGACGACGAGATCTTCGCGGGCGTCGCGAATCCGATGACGGCGACGCGCTACCATTCGCTCGCCGTCGAACCTGATTCGGTGCCGGCCGACGTGCTCGAGGTGACCGCGTGGACCGTCGACGACCACATCGTGCAGGGCATCAAGCACCGTGAGCTGCCGCTGTACGCCGTGCAGTTCCATCCCGAATCGGTGCTCACGCAGGACGGCTACCGTCTGTTCGCGAACTGGCTCGCCGTCTGCGGCCAGCCGAGTGCGGTCGACAAGAGCCTGGGCATGCAGCCGAAGCTCACGCGTTGAGCATACGCCGACCGTCGCGGTTGCGACGAAGGCAACGCAATGGGCGGCCCCGGATCCCTCACGGATCCGGGGCCGCCCATTGCGTGCCCGTTCAGCGTGCGCGCGGTTGATGCGCGTCAGCCCTGACCGTGGTCGCCGTCGTTCTGGCTGCCGTCGGAAGGCGGCGCCGACGAGGAGGAAGAACCCGACGGCGACGGCGACGGCGACGGCGACGGATTCGACGACGGCGCCTTCGTCTTGACGGTGACTTCGGAACCCTTGTCCACGCTCGTGCCGGCGGACGGGCTGATCGATTCGACGATTGCGTCGTCCGACGAATCTCCATCCACCTTGACGCTCAGATTGGCCGCTTCGAGCGCGGCGCGCGCGCTCGCGAGCGTATCGCCGGCGTTGACGTTCGGCACGGTCACCTGCTCACGTCCGGTGGACACCCACACCGTCACCGTGCTGTTCTGCGCGACCGACGTGCCGACGTCCGGCGAGACGCGGATGACCGAGCCCTTGTCGACGCTGTCCGACGACTCCTGCATGACGGTGACCGTCAGACCCATCTGGGAGAGCGCGGACAACGCCTGGTCCTGCGGTTTGCCGATGATGCCGTCCGGCACCTTCGTCATGCCCGACGACACCCACAGGCTGATCGTCGAACCCTTGAGCTGCGACGTGCCGTAGGCCGGGTCGGTGCGCGTCACATGGTCCTTCGCGATTGTCGCGCTGTCCTCGGTCTGCACGCTCGATTCGACGACGAATCCGGCGTCCTCGAGCGTCGAACGCGCCTGCTCCTGCGTGTACCCGGTCACGTCCGGGATCTTGACCGAACGCGGACCCGTCGAGAACCACACTTCGACGGTGCTGCCCTCGGCGACGCGCTTGCCGCCGGCCGGCGTCTGCTTCGTGAACATGCCCTCCGGCTTCGTCGAGTCGGCGTCCTGCTTGACGTTGATGTTGAGGCCCAGATCCTCGAGCTGCTTGCGTGCGCGCGCCTCGGTCGTCGTCTCGTTGAAGGTCGGCACCGTCACGAACTTCGTCGCGTTCTGCGCATGGTCCCACCACAGCCATCCGCCGATCGCGATGCCGAGGATGACGATGGCCGCGGCGATCGACGCGATGACGACGTTGCGCTTGTGCTTCTTCTTCGCGATTTCCGCACGGCGGTCCGCACGCGTCTTGAGCGGCCCGGTCGACCCGTCCGGATTGATCCGTTCGAACTGTCCGGTGACCGGATTGAAGACCTGCGTGGCCGGAGCCTGCTGGGCCGTCATCGGCTGCGTAGGCGGCAGCTGATGCTGCGCCTTCGTCTCCGACAGGTCGGTCAATGGATTGAAGGCCGTCGCGGTCGGCACGCCGCCGTTCATGAACGCGATGATGTCGTTCTTGAATTCGGCGGCCGTCGCATAGCGGTTCTGGCGGTCCTTCGCCATCGCCTTCGCGCAGATCGAATCCCACGCCGTCGGCAGTCCCGGCACGATCGTGCTCGGACGCACGGCCACTTCGGAGACATGCTGGTAGGCGATCGCGACCGCCGAATCGCCGGTGAAGGGCGGGCGGCCGGTGAGCATCTCGTAGAGCACGCAACCGGCGGAATACAGGTCGGAGCGCATGTCGACGGTCTCGCCGCGCGCCTGTTCGGGGGAGAGGTACTGCGCGGTGCCGACGACGCCCTGCGACTTCGTCATCGTCGTCGCCGAATCATCGAGCGCGCGGGCGATGCCGAAGTCCATGACCTTGACGATGCCCTGCTCGGAGATCATGATGTTGCCGGGTTTGATATCGCGGTGGATGATGCCCATCCGATGCGAATATTCGAGCGCGCTGAGCACGCCGATCATCACATGCTCGGCGTCGCGCTGCGACAGCGGACCGTTCGCCTTGATGATGTCACGCAGCGTCTGGCCCTTGACGTACTCCATGACCAGATACGGCAGATGCTCGGTCTGGCCGTTCTCGAAGGTGATGACCTCCTCGCCCGAATCGTAGATGTTGACGATGTTCGGGTTGTTCA
The DNA here is from genome assembly GCF_000741135.1 of Bifidobacterium choerinum. Taxonomy (GTDB): domain Bacteria; phylum Actinomycetota; class Actinomycetes; order Actinomycetales; family Bifidobacteriaceae; genus Bifidobacterium; species Bifidobacterium choerinum. Next base: position 151,632 of record NZ_JGYU01000002.1, read on the forward strand.
TCTGCGCGACCGAATGCGCTTCGCGGCGGAAGCGCGTCAGGAAGATCTCGTCATGGGCGAGGTCCGGGCGCATGATCTTGATGGCGACGGTACGGCCGAGCCGCGTATCGACGGCCACATGGACCTCGGCCATGCCACCGCGTCCGATGAGCTGGCCGAGCTGGTAGCGGCCACCGTCCAGTGTCGTGGGCATGCTACTCATTGCTGCTCCTTCCGCCCAGTACTGTGGTTGTGTCGTGGGGAACCCGCCTGTGCAAACGGATGCATCGCGTTCGTGGTGGGATCGTGATGGGGGGCGCTCGCGACGCGGCGCGGCACGCGCTTGCCGGACGTGACCATCGTCGCGTCGATCGCGCTCGTCTGCTGGTCGAGCAGCCTGCGTTCGATGCGCGACAGGATACGGGCCACGGTCAGCGCGTCCTGCGGACGGTCGAGCGGGTCCTTTGCGAGCATCGACATGACGAACTGCGACAGCTGGAAGTCGACGGTCGCCGGCAGCGGCGGCACCGGGTTGTTGACATGCGCGGCGGCGATGTCGACCGGCGTCGCGCCGGTGAACGGACGGTGTCCGCACAGGCCTTCGTAGGCGACGACGCCGAGCGAGTAGATGTCCGACTGCGGCGTGGCATGCTGGCCCTGCGCCTGCTCGGGGGAGATGTACTGTGCGGTGCCGACGACCATGCCGTCCTGCGTGATCTGCTCCTGGTTCGTCGAATACGAGACGCCGAAATCGGTGATCTTGACCTCGCCGTTGCTCGAGACCATGATGTTGGCCGGCTTGACGTCGCGGTGGATGACGCCGTGCGAATGCGCGACGAAGAGGCCGCGCGCCGTCTGGGTGAGGATCGGCAGCAGCTGCGTCGGCTCCATCGGGCCGTCGATCTCATGGAACAGGTCGGCGAGCGACTTGCTCGGCACGTACTCCATGATCAGGAATCCGATGCCGTCATGTTCGTAGTATTCGAACAGCGCGGCGATGTTCGGGTGTGCGAGATTCGCCGAATTGCGCGCCTCGGTGCGCAGCCTGCGCAGCTTCGACTCCTGGTTCGTCGTGTCGGTGCGCAGCGCCTTGATCGCGACCGGGCGGCCGAGCTGGATGTCGTAGCCTTTCCAGACCTCGCCCATGCCTCCTTGTGCGAGACGCGAATCGAGGCGGTAACGCCGGTGAATGAGCTGTCCCTCGATGAGTCTCATTGGGTAAGCGCCTCCTTCATTACTGCGGTCATGACCGGTCCCGCCGCAAACGAGCCATAGAGATCGACGTTGTGCACGACGACGGCGACGGCGATCTTCGGATCGTCGGCCGGCGCGAAGCCGATGACCCAGCCGTCGATCGAATCGTTGTCGGCGCCGATCTGCGCGGTGCCGGTCTTCGCGGCGACGCGGATGCTGGGGATCTCCAGATTCGTGTCCTCGTCGGTGACGACGGCCTCCATGCCTTCGGTGAGCTGCTTCGCCGTGTCCTCGCTGAATGCCGTGCTCATGACCTGAGGCTTCGTGTCCGGCAGTACCGACAGGTCGCTGAAGCGCACACGGTCGACGAGCGTCGGCTTCATGACCTTGCCTTTGTTCGCGACGGCCGCGGCGACCATTGCGTTCTGCAGCGGCGTGACGACGGTGTCGCCCTGCCCGATTGACGCCAGTGCGAGACGGTCCGGTGTGACCTGCTGCGGGAAGCGTGACGCGACGGCGCGCATCGGCGTGCCGTCGGCGGCGGAACCGTCGATCGTGATCGTCGAATCGAAGCCGAACTTCTTCGCCATGTCGGAGACCGTGTCGTCGCCGAGCGCGACGCCGAGCTGCGCGAAGGCCGTGTTCGACGAATACGCCATCGCGTTCTTCAGCGAGATTGTGCCGTCGGAGCCGTCGCCGGCCGGCGACGAGTTCGTCAGCTGGGTCTCGGTGCCTGGCAACGTGTAGCTCGCGCCGGCCGGGATCTGCGAATTGATGTTGTATTTGCCCGAGTTGATCGCGGCGGCCGCGACGACGGTTTTGAACGTGGATCCGGGCGGATATAGCTGGCTCGTCGCGCGGTTGATCATCGGGCTGGCCTGTCCCTGACTCAGTTCGGCGTAGTGCTTGTTCGCCTCGCCGCCGTCATGCGTCGCGAGCAGGTTCGGGTCGTAGCTCGGCTTGCTCACCATCGCGAGGATGCGGCCGGTGCTCGGCTCGAGCGCGACGACGGCGCCGTCGTCGTCGCCGAGCGCGTCGTAGGCGGCCTTCTGCAGCTTCGTGTCGATTGACGTCTCGATTGAGGCGCCGCGGTTCTCCTCGCCGGTGAACAGGCCTTTGAGACGCTGCCAGAACATCGCGTCGGACTTGCCGGTCAGCAGCGTATCCTCGGACGCCTCGATGCCGCGGTCGGCTTTCTGCGTGACCGAGAAGTAGCCGGTGACCGGCGCGTAGAGCGCGCCGTCGGCGTACGAACGCTGGTACTTGTATTCGTCCTGCGACGCGTCCGATTTGGCGAGGATGGTGCCGTCGGACGCGAGGATCGCGCCGCGTGCCGCACTGTTCGTGTAGTAGAGCGTGCGCACGTTGCGCGTGTCGCTGGCGAGCGCGTTCGAACGGACCGTCATGATCAACGACGACGAGATGCCGAGGACGACGAACAGCACGAGAACGGCGGTGAACAGCTGACGTAGCGTCTTGTTCATCAGGCCTCACCTCCCGGGTGTGCATCGTCGACCGCGCGTTGCGGCAGGTTGACGTAGGAATGGGTGTTGATCGGGGTGACGATCTGCGTGATCGGTCCGTCGCCGTCGTTCGCGGCGGTCGACGAGGATACGGCGGCGTCGTTCGCGGCGGAGCTCGCTTCGGCCCGCTGGCGGCTGCGCAGCACCGACAGCGCCTCCATGCGGAAGGTGTCGCTCAACTCGTCGGACTGCGGCTTGTTCGCCGCGTTCGAGATGATGATGAGCAGCGCGGCGAGGAGGTAGTTCGCGATCAGCGATGAGCCGCCGGCGGCCATGTACGGCATCGTCAGGCCGGTGAGCGGGATGACGAGCGTGATGCCGCCGACGACGGTGAAGACCTGGAAGGCCATCGTGAACACGAGGCCGGAGGACAGCAGCTTGCCGAAGCCGTCCTTGATCTTCATCGCGATGATCATGCCGGCCGCGATGATGAGCAGGTAGAGCATGAGCACGGCGAAGACGCCGACGAGACCGAGCTCCTCGCCGGTCGACGCGTAGATGAAGTCGGAGTTCGCCAGCGGCGTGACGGTCGGGTAGCCCTGACCGAGGCCGGTGCCCATCAGACCGCCCGAGGCGAGGCCGAACAGGCCCTGCACGATCTGGCTCGAACCGCCCGGATAACGCGAATAGATCGCCGGGTCGAAGGGATGCAGCCAGGCGTCGACGCGGTAGCCGACATGCGCGAAGATGTGCGCGGCGACGACACTGCCGGCGGCGAAGGCGAGGAAGCCGATGATGATCCAGCTCACGCGTCCGGTGGCGACGTACAGCATCGCGACGAACATCGCGAAGAACATCAGCGACGTGCCCAGATCATGCTGCAGGATGAGCACGCCCATCGACGCGATCCAGACGATGACGATCGGGCCGAGGTCCTTGAACCGGGGCAGCTGCAGCGGTCCGAGCTTCTTGCCGCCGACGGCGAGCTGGTCGCGGTGGTTGAACAGATAGGAGGCGAAGAAGAACGCGAGGAACAGCTTCGCGAACTCACCCGGCTGCAGCGAGTACGGTCCGATGCCGATCCAGATGCGCGCGCCTCCGATCTCACGGCCGAGGCCGGGGATCATCGGCGAGAGCAGCAGCACGAGGCCGATGACCATGCTCACATAGGAGAATCGCCGCAGCACGCGGTAGTCGCGCATGAACACGAACAGCAGGTCGCAGCAGACGAGCGCGAGGCACAGCCAGATCATCTGGCGCGTCGCGACGCTCGTGCCCATCGCCGCGTCGCAGCGCGCGATCATCAGGATGCCGATCGACGTGAGCATCAGCACGCAGGCCATGATCGACTGGTTCGCGTACGGCTGGAACTTGCAGATGAGCGCCCACGTGACGATGAACAGCACGGCGATGACGCCCATCAATACGAGCGCCGTCGCCGGCGGCCGCCCCTCGGTGCGTGCGAACATCTGGAAGACGCCGATGGCCGTGATGGCGAACGCGAAGAGGATCTGCAGCAGATAGCGTATCCGGGTCTTCGTCACTTCGAATCCTTCTCCTCGGCCGTGGCGGACGGCGACGCCGACGACGAAGCGGACGGCGACGGCGTCGCCGTGCCCCTCTTCGTTTGCTCAGGCGCGTCCTTCTGCGTCTTCGCGGCGGCCTTGCGGCGCGCTTCCTCGTCCTTGCGCTGCTGCTGAGTCTTCCTGAGCTCCTGTTCGATCTGGTCGGCCTTCGCGACGGCGGCGTCGTAGTCGTCGACGTTGATGCCGGCTTCGAGCTGGTTCTGCCAGCCCTCAGGCAGCTCGCTGAACGTCAGGTTCGTCTGCTCGACCGGATGCGACAGCTTGATGCCGAAGATGTCGGTGGGCACGCCCTGATAGATCGCGACGGTGTCGCCATCCTTCGCGAGAAAGTACTGCCTTTGGCTCCACATGTACGCACCGCCGGCGATGCCGCACAGCGCGAGCACGGCGATGATGACGGTGATCGTCGCGGCGACGCGTCCGCGGAAGCGACGCGAACGCGCGGCCTTCTTCTTCTCGAGCTGCTCATGGTGGATCGCGGCGGCGACCTCCGGATCGTTCGGGTCGGCGCTGTACCGTCCGTTGCTTTTGCGCACAACCGGAATCTCGCCGGTGTCCGGATCCTGCAGCTCGCCGGTTTCCTCACGCACTTCGCTCGTGTGGCCGACGCTCGGCTTCGCCGGTATGCCGCCGACCGCCGTGTCGTCATCGGACGGACGTGACTGGATGAGCGCTGCCGCGCGTTCCGCCGGTGACGATTTCGCGATGAGCGCGGGCGCGGCGGCGACCGGTTCGTTGACGATGTCGGCGATCGCGTCGAGCGAGGCGCTCGCCGCACCGCCGATGAGCGGCGTCTGGTGCGGGACGTCGAAGGAGTCGGCGTTGAGCGCGAGCGTCGCGTCGGCGAGGACGGCCGTCACATTGTCGGTGCTGCCGGCGCGCAGCGCCATCGAGACGAGCCGCTGCGCGCATTCCTCCGGATCGGTCGCCGCGAGCATCGTCTCCTCAATCGTCGAATCCTCGAGAACGCCGCACAGGCCGTCGGAGCACAGCAGCAGACGGTCGCCGGGATAGGCGACGCGGATCGAGATGTCGGGCCGCGCGTCGATGTCGAAGTCGCCGAGCACGCGCATGACGACGTTGCGCTGCGGATGGTTGCGCGCCTCGGATTCGCTGATGCGCTTCGTGTCGATGAGATGCTGGACATAGCTGTGGTCGCTCGTCAGGCGCATCAGCGCGCCGTCGCGCAGCAGATACGCGCGCGAGTCGCCGATGTGCGCGAGCACCCAGTAGCCGGAGACCAACGTGATCGCCGTGATTGTCGTGCCCATGCCGGCGAGTTTGCGTTCGCGTTTCGCCTTGCCGACGATTGCGTCGTGCGCGGCGAGCGTCGACGTCTCCATGATTGCGGTCGCGCGTGCGACGTCGCCGCCGGCGCTGTCCTTCTCGATGTGCGCGAGCGAACGGATCGCGATCGTCGATGCGGTGTCGCCGCCGGCGTGGCCGCCCATGCCGTCGCAGATCGCGACGAGGTGGGCGCCCGCGAACGATGAGTCTTGGTTGTTGGAGCGGACGGTGCCGACGTCGGAGACGGTCGTCGAATACATGTACAGCGTGCTGTGCTCTGCGGAGGTCATCGGCTCACCTCAGTTCGAAGGTGGTCGCACCGATGCGCACGGGCATGCGCGGCGCGAGGATCGTGGGCGCGGTGATGCGCTGCTGGTTGACCACGGTTCCGTTCGTGCTGTGCAGGTCCTCGATGGCCCACTGGTGCGAGCGTTCGTCGGGATAGACGCGCGCATGGTGCGACGAGACGAATTCGTCGTCGAGCACGACGGTGTTCGAAGCCGCGCGTCCCAATGTGATGACGGATGAATTCAGCGGCACCGAGGTGCCGGCGAGCGGGCCGTCGATGATGACGAGCAGCGTCGGCTGCTTGTCCGCGGCCGTCGCCGGCATAGCGCCCGTCGCCGGATGGTTCGGCGTCGAGCTGGCGGGTGTGGCCGCGACCGGCGCATCGGCCTTCCTGCGGACCTCGCGTTCCTTTTTGCGGCGTGCGCGCGACTTGCGTGGGCTGTAGGAGGCCACGTCGCGGTACAGAGAGCGGGCGATGCTCCAGACGAACACCCACAGCAGGATGAGGAACGCGTATTTCAGTACCGCGAAGGTAAGTTCGGTAATCATAACGGCAATCGGTGTCCCGGTTTACTCCTGGTCCTGCGACGACGCCCAGTAGAGGATGCGCGTACGGCCGATCGTGATCGTGTTGCCGTCGAGCAGCGTGGCCGCCGGCACCTGATGGCCTTCGACGTAGGTGCCGTTCGTCGAGCCGAGGTCACGTGCGATGACGCCGTTGTCGGTGATGTCGATCTCCAGATGCTTGCGGGAGATGCCCGGGTCGTCGATGACGATGTCGCAGCCGGAGCCGCGTCCGATGATCGTCTTGCTCTTTGTGAGCAGATACTGGCTGTTGTTCACCTCGAGCATCGGGCAGTCCTCGGCCTGCGCGTCGGTCGTGACCGGGACGGCGTTGCCCTGCACGGATTCGCTCGTGAGCTTGAAATTGCCCTTCGACAGTTCGAGGTCCTCCTCGAACACGACGACGACGGGGCCTACGAACGCGTAATGCTGGCTCTTCGCGTACTTCGTGAGGTTGTCGGCGAGTTCGTTGGCGAGCGCCTCCGAACCCCACTGTTCGATGCGGTCGAAATCGGGGGTGCTCAGCTTGAAGCGATACTCGTTCGGCGCGACCGTGCGTTCGCGACCCACCGGCATGGCCGATTCGTCGATCTCGCGTTCGAGCGCGCTCGTCAGGTCGACGGGCTGCAGGTCCTTGGAGCCGAATTTCGCGAACACTCCGTTGACCGCGCCTTCCACGCTTTTCTCAAAACGGTCAAGAACGCTCATAGTAGTCCCTTTCTTGTTCCTGTCCCATCCTACGCTTGGTCGCGAACCGCGCCGGCCTTTGTGACTGCCGGACGAATGCCCGTCCGCGTCGGACGTCGCCGTGGACAGCACTGCATGACGCGCCGCGCACGTCATTCGCATATGACTCATGATATATGAATACGTCTGTTCCATCCTTTATACGGATACGCGATGACCGACGTCGCGCGCGGCGGCGACGGTCGCCGTGCGCGACGGCACGCGTTCAGCCAATGCGCAGGGTCGCGGTGCTAGCGTAATGCGGTATGACGCAAACCACTGTGCACACGAATGATCCCCGCTCCGTTGATTCCTCGATTCCCGACTACGCCGCCGCGAAGGCGCGCACGCTGCGCTTCAGCTGCGGCGCCCCGCGCAGCCCGCGCCTGCTCGGCGACGGCTCGCGCATGCTGTTCCTGCGTTCCGACGGCGCCGAGGACACGGCGACGTCGCTGTGGATGGGCGAGGCCGACGGCACCGAGACGCTGCTCGCCGATCCGCGCGCACTGCTCGCCGACGCCGACGCCGAGGACGTGCCCGCCGCCGAGCGCGCACGCCGCGAACGCGCGCGTGAAGGCGGCAGCGGCATCGTCTCCTATGCGGTCGACGCGGCCGGCCGAGTCGTCGTCTTCACGATCAACGACCAGCTGTTCGTCTCGACGATCGCCGACGATGTCGCCGAAGCCGAGACGACGGCGCTCGACGTACACGCCGCCGACGGCACTGGCGAACCGCTGCACCCGATCCTCAACCCGCGCGTGAGCCCCGACGGCACGCGTATCGCCTATTCGACCGGCGCGGCCGTCATCGTCGTCGACGCCGCAACCGGCGAGGCCGGCGTCGCCTACGCGGTGCCGCAGGACGAGCGCGCCGACGTGCGCGCCGGCATCGCCGAGTTCGCCGCCGCCGAGGAGATGGACCGCTACGACGGCTTCTGGTGGGGCCCCGATTCGCGCACGTTGCTCATCGAGCGCTTCGACTCGTCGCCGGAGCCGCTGTGGACGATCAGCGACCCCGCACACCCGGACCGCCGCGGATTCGACCACCGCTATCCGCGCGCGCTCACGCACAACGCGATCGTCGAACTCTACGCCGTGCATCTGGGCGACGACCGCCTGAACGCGGAACGCACGGCGCTCGTCGACTGGGACAACGACACCTACGAATATCTGGCCGTCGTGCGTTGGGACACCGGGCATATGCCGCTGCTGCGCGTCCTCGATCGCCTCCAGCAGCACGAGCAGATCCTGCACATCGACGTACCGAAGGAGCAGGACTGGAAGCGCTACGCGCCCGTCGAGGACGGCGTCGTGCCGCTGATGCCGGTCACCGTGCTTGAAACGCACGCCAACGACCGGTGGATCGACGTCATCGGCGGCGCGCCCGCCTACACGCCGTCCGGCGCGCTCATCTGCTCGGTCAACGACATGGAGCACGACACAAACCGCCTGACCGTCGACGGCCGTCCGTTCACGCCGGTCGGCTGGCAGGTGCGCGAAGTGCTCGACGCCGACGACGAAACGGTCATGTGCGTCGTGCAGCGCACGCCCGAGCAGGCGCCCGACGTGCCGAAGCAGTGGGCGTCGACGGCCGACGACCACGATGCGCGCAGTTTCGACGTGGTCGCCTTCGACTATGACGGCGACGTGTATCCGGTCACCGACGAACCGGGCGTGTGGAGCGCGACGCGCGCCGGCGACGGCCTCGTCGTCACCGGTCGCGACATGGCCGATCCGCGCCTGCAGATGACGCACTACTATCGCGGCGAGGCCGTCGCCGTCGCCAACAACGCGGCGACGCCGGGACTCGACATCAACGTGCGCTTCGTGCGTCTCGGCGAACGCAGGTTGCACGCGGCGATCGTCGCGCCGACCGGCGTGAAATACGCGGACGTGCAGTCGCTGCCGGTGCTCATGCACCCCTACGGCGGCCCCGGTTTCCAGCAGGTCACGCTCAGCCAGTCCGCGTACTGGGACGCGCAGTGGTGGGCCGAACAGGGCTACCTCGTCGTCATCGCCGACGGCCGCGGTACGACCGGCCGCGGGCCGGCATGGGACCGCGAGGTGTACAAGGCGATGAAGCAGGTCACATTGGAGGACCAGGTCGACGCCGTGCACGCGCTCGACGACGCGGTGCGCCATATCAACGACGCGGCCGCCTACGGCAGGCACGCATCGGGCGCCCGCGCGCATGTGCTGCCGCGCCCGGAGCTCGACCGCGTCGCGATGATCGGATGGTCGTACGGCGGCTTCCTGTCCGCGCTTGCCGTGCTCGACGCGCCGGAGACCTTCGCGGCCGCGTGCGCCGGCGCCCCGCCGACCGACTGGACGCTGTACGACACCTGCTACACCGAGCGTTTCCTCGGACTCGACGAGGCCGACTACGTGCGCAACAGCATCATCGACGACGCGCCGGCGCTGCGACGCCCGCTGATGCTCATCCACGGCTTCGCCGACGACAACGTGACGATTGCGCATTCGCTGCGGCTGAGCCAGACGCTGATGGCGGCCGGGCGCGACCACACGTTCCTGCCGCTGACCGGCATCACGCATATGACGAACGACCCGACCGTCGCGCGCAACCTGCTGCTGCTCCAGCGCGACTTCCTGGAGCGCGCGCTGAGGCGCTGAGCCCCGTCGCCGCGTTTCAACGCTTGGCGCCGTAGATGCCGGAGGCGATCTGGTCGGTGAAGACCTCGTTGACCTTCGGCCGCACGACCTTCATCGACGGCGTCAGGCACTTGTTCTCCTGCGTGAACGTGACCGGCAGCACGATGAACTTGCGCACCGATTCGGCGCGCGAGACCTCGGCGTTCGCACGGTCGACGTACTTCTGGATCTCGGCGGCGACCTCCGGCAGCCCGGCGGCCTGCTCGATCGTCAGGCCCGCCGGCAGCTTCTGCGTCGGCAGCCAGTTCTCCAGACCCTCCTGGTCGAGCGTGACGACGGCGCCGACGAAGGGGCGGTTGTCGCCGACGACGACGGCGTGCTCGACGATCGGACAGGTGGCGATCTCCTGCTCCATCGGGATCGGCGCGACGTTCTTGCCGCCGGCCGTGATGATGATGTCCTTCGCGCGGCCGGTCAATGTGATGTGGCCTTCGTCGTCGAGCGACGCCAGATCGCCGGTCTTCAGCCAGCCGTCGGCCGCGAAGGTCTCGGCCGTCTTCTCGGGGAGATTGTGGTAGCCGCGGAACACGTTCTGGCCCTTGACTTCGAGTTCGCCGGTCGCCGAGATGCGCACCGACGAGCCGGGCACCGGCTGGCCGACGGTGCCGATGACGTTGTCGTGCACACGCGTGAACGCGAAGGGCGCCGCCGTCTCGGTCAGGCCGTAGCCCTGGATCATCGTCAGGCCGATGCCGTTGAAGAACGTCGCCAGGCGACGGTCGAGCGGCGCGCCGCCGCACGCGAGGTACTTGATGCGCGGGCCGAAGGCGCCGCGGATCGAACTGTAGACGAGACGCTCGTAGAACGCATGCTCGGCGCGCTGCTTCGCGTCCGGGCGCTCGCCGCGCTGCTCCATCTCGCTCCATTCGCGCGCGAATTCGGCGGCCTTCGCGAAGATGCGGCCCTTGAAGCCGGTGCCGGCCTTGCGCGACGCCGCGTTGTAGACCTTCTCGAAGACGCGCGGCACCGAAAGCACGAAGGTCGGTTCGAAGGTCTGCATGTCGTGCGGCAGCGTCTTCGTGCTCGGCAGATAGCCGATGACGCCGGCATCGGAGGTGAACACGAAGTACTGGATGAATCGGGCGAAGCAGTGGGCGAGCGGCAGGAACAGCAGCAGGCGCGCGTTGCCCTCGAGCATCTCCGGGACGCATTCGGCGGCCGCACGTGTGATACTCACGAAGTTGCGGTGCGTCAGTTCGGCGCCTTTCGGCGCGCCGGTGGAACCCGACGTGTAGACGATCGTCGCCAGATCGTCGGCGCCGACGCCGGCGATGCGTTCGTCGAGCTCCTCGTCGGAGATCATGACGCCGAGCCCCTTGAGCGCGGCGATCGCGTTCGCGTCGAGCATCAGGATGCGTTCGAGCTTCGGGCAGTGGTCGAAGACGGAGTCGAGGCGGTCGAAGCGCTCCTGGTTGTCGGCGATCGCCAATTTCACGTCGGAGTCGTTGAGGATGCGTTCGGCCTGGATCGCCGAATCGGTGTCGTAGATCGGCACCGTCACGGCGCCGACGGCGGCGAGCGCGAAGTCGAGCAGACCCCATTCGACGCGCGTCGCCGAGAAGATCGTCACGGCGTCGCCCTTCGCGATGCCGAACTGGATCAGTCCCTTCGCGATCGCGCGCACCTCGTCGTTGAACTGGCCGGCGGTGAGCGTGCTCCACGAGCCGTCGGGCTCCTTGTTCTCTGTGAGCGGGGAATCGGCGCCGGAACGCTCGAGGCGGTCGGTCAGCAACGTGTAGATCGTTTCATTGTCGCGGACGGTGAGCGCATGGCCCGGCGTCGTGTACTCGGTGAGCATGGGAAATCCTTCGAATCCTTCGTAGCAGCCTTCGGAACGCGGCCGTCCGTGCGGCCGCCTCGGCTATCCTACGGTACCGTAGGGAATGTGCGCCTCGTATGAATCGACAACACACGCCGGCTGCGCTTTGTAGGGAACGCACAATCGGCGCCGCGCCGCGAAGCGCGCGGGCCGTTTAGGATGGTCGGTATGGAAATTGCAATGGTCGACGAACGGCATGTGCAGCAGGCGATGGCGCAGACGGCGCTTCCCGCCATGGACACATGCGCGCATGAAGGATATCTGGAACCGGCGCAGACGGATTGGGCGGGGCGTCCGCTGCCGCGGCTGCGCACGCCCGGCAGACTGCACTACGTGTGCTACGACGTGGCCGAATTCCAGAAGCTCGGCATCCCGGGGGCGTCGCGCGATGACCACGGCGCCGTCGTGTTCTCGCACGGCTTCTCCGAGTTCGCGGCCAAATACGGCGAGCTCGTCTGGTACTTCCTGCTCGCCGGATTCTCGGTATGCGTGCTCGAGCACCGCGGCCATGGCTATTCGGCGCGCGACGTGACCGATGACGAGATCGTCTACATCGACGACTGGCGCCGCTACGCCGCCGATCTCGCGAAGTTCACGAAGGAGGTCGGCGGCGCCTACGCACACGGCGGAAGGCTCACGTTGTTCGCGCATTCGATGGGCGGCGGCATCGCCGCGGCGATGCTCGAACGCTATCCGAACATCGTGGACAGGGCCGTGCTGTCGTCGCCGATGATCAAGGCGAACACCGGCGCGCCGAACTGGCTCGCGGCCGCCGTCTGCGGTGCGGCGTGCGACCTCGGGCACGCGAAGTCGATGGCGCCGGGACAGCACAGGTTCACGCCAGTGATCGACTGGAAGGACGAGCAGGGGGCGTGCGCCGCGCGGATCGAATGGTTCAAGAAGCTGCGCATCGCGAACACGCACTACCAGACGACGGCGGCCGCGAACGAATGGGTACGTCAGGCTGTGCGCATCTCGCATGCGATCCTCGACCCTCACATGTGCGAGCGCATCGACGTGCCGGTGCTGCTGTTCCAGGCGGGCGCCGACCACTGGGTCAGCAATCCGGCGCAGGACGTCTTCGTGCAGCGCGTGGGACGCGACGGCGGCCGCATCAGCAAGGAACGCGTCGACGGGTCGGTCCATGAGATCTTCTCGATGCCGAACGCCGTCGTCGCGCCGTATCTGCAGCGGATCTTCCGTTGGCTGCAGTCGGAGGAGACGGTGACTGTGCTGCCGTAGCCTGCGCCCGCAGCGGACGGCGTTGCGCCGGCCATCGGTGCGTTAGAATCACCTCGGGAAAAGCGGCGCGCGCGCCGGCAGCACGGCCGCGCATAGGAGAAAAGCGGGGCGTATAGTGACGCGGAACGCACGCGGTGATCGGAACGGCTCCAACGGCTCCGGAGACTCCGACGGCGAGCTCGGCGGTGCGTCGACGCGGCAGCCGGCGGACGATACGCGCAGCGCGCAGGAGCAGGTGCAGGACCTGCTGAACCGGTCGGCGCATGAGGAACGCGCCGACGCGGCACAGACGCTCGCCGACGAGACGGTCGCCACGCAGTCGCTCGAGCAGACGCCGAAGCGGATGATGGTCGGCGTGATGTACACATTGCTCGGCGGCGCATTGTGGGGCATCAACGGATCGGTCTCGAAGATCCTGATGGAGGGATACCACATCGCGCCGCTGTGGCTCGCATGCGTCAGGGAGATCGTCGCCGGCCTCATCTTCCTCGGCTGCGCGGCGGTCGGTTCGCGGCATGCGCTCGCCGCGGCCGTGAAAAGCGTGCGCGAATACCCGATGTACCTGTTCACGGCGCTCACCTGCGTCACGCTCGTGCAGGTCGCGTATCTGTTCTCGATCCATTGGACGAACGCGGGCACGGCGACGGTGCTGCAGACGGTGAATCTGCTGATGGTGCTCGTCTACGTGTGCATACGCGGCAAACGCAAGCCGACCGTCAAGGAGATCGTCGGCGTCACGCTCGCGTTCTCCGGCGTATGGCTGCTCGCGACCGGCGGCAAGGTCAGTTCGCTCGCGCTGCCGCTGCCGGGACTGCTGTGGGGACTCGCGGACGCGTTCTCATGCGCGTGCCTCGCGATCATCCCGGTCATGCTCATCGCGAAGTACGGCAACTTCGTCGTCAACGGCATCACGTTCCTGCTGTCGGGGCTGCTGCTGACGCCCTTCGTGCAGCCGTGGAAGGACGTGCCGCGGCTCGACGTGCGCGGCTGGGGGCTGCTCGCGTTCACGATCGTCGTCGGCACCTTCGTCGCGTTCTGGCTGTACATGGCCGGCGTCGTGCGCATCGGTTCGATGCGCGCGACGATGCTCAGCACGATCGAGCCGGTCATGGCGACGATCACGGCCGTCATGTGGACCGGCGCCGTGTTCACCGGCACCGATCTGGTCGGTTTCGCGCTCGTCATCGTGATGTCGTTCCTCGTGCAATGAACGCTGTGCGGTGAAGGTTGTGCAGTGAAGGTTGTGCAGTGAACGCTGTGCAGTGAGCGCGCGTCAGGCTGTGCCGGCTGCATAATCGGCCGTGGGCGCCGTGCGCGCGGCCATACAATCAGGAGTCGTTCGCGCATGTACGCAGAACGTACGGCGGCGGGAACGAGAAAGGATCGATTATGCTTTCGACGGCGCAGAATGTGGTCATGGTCGTGCTCAATGTGGTCGTGCTGATCGCGTTGCTTGTGTTCGGCGTGTTCGCCGTGTACAACAACCGGCCGAACTTCGAGCTGACGCCCGAGCATCTCTACGACCAGCAGAAGGGCCAGCAGTGGGGCATCTGGGTGTTCGTGTTCATCATCATCAGCTGGCTCGTGACGCTGCCGGGCGTGTTCTGGACGCTCGGCGACGGCTGGGTGCAGGCGCTGTGGTGGATCGAGCTCGCGTCGAACATCGCGTCGCTCGTGTGCTGCTGCGCGTCGATCTTCTACTATCATCGTCTCAACACGCGCCCGCACGACTGATGCGTTGATGCATCGCCATGCATCGGTGTTCGCGTGGAATACGCGGTAGCGCGGCATCGATGATTCGGCGCGGATGACATGGCGTAGGTGACATACGACAGTGGCGGCCGGAACTCAGAGAGGTTCCGGCCGCCACTGTCGTTACTGGATGCGCTTATCGGACGTGTCTTGCTGATCGCGTCATGTGATCGCCTTCAGCGTCGGCGATGCCGTAGGCTACTCCTCGCGACGGCGTGCGCTCAGCGTGGCGACGCCGCCGACGAACGCGAGCGTGAACGCCGTGATGAGCACGGCGTCGGTGCTTGCGCCGGTGGCGGCGAGCTTGCTGCTGGCGGTGTCCGTGACCTGCGCCGACTGCGGCGCCCTTGGCCTGCTGGGCGTCATCCACGGCGGCCTTGGCGTCGTCGGCGTCCTTCTGGGCGCTGGCGACCGCGTCACCGGTCTTGGCGACGGTGTCCTTGGCGGCCGTGAGCGCCTGATTGCGCTTGGTGAGCTCGTCCTTGGCAGCCTGCAGATCGGTGACCGTCTGCTTGGCGTCTGCGAGCCTCGCGGCGGCCGCATCCGCCGCCTGCTGCGCCTGCGCCGCCTCGGCCGCCTTGTCGGCCGCCTGGGCGTGCGCGGCGTCGCTGGCCTGCTTCGCCGTGTTGTAGGCGGCCTGCGCCTTGTCCAGATTCGCCTTGGCGTTCTGCATCGCAGCGTACTTGCTCGCCGCGTCGTCTTTGGCGGTCTTGGCCGCGTCGGTGTTCTGGTTCGCTTGGTCGAGCGCCTTCGCGGCGTCGTCGGCCTTGCGCTGTGCGGCGGTGAATGCGACGTCGGCGATATCGTAGGCCTTCTGTGCGTCGGTGAGCGTCGCGGAGGCCTGCGCGTACTTGGCCGACTGGGCGTCCGCCTGCTGCTGCGCGGCCGTCTTGGCGCGCTGCGCGTCCTCATGCTTCGTCAGTGCGCTGTCGTAGGCCTGTTCGGCGTCCGACTGCGCGGTCTGCGCGCTCGCGAGCGCATCCTGCGCGTCCTTGAGCTTCTGCTGTGCGTTGCGGATTGGATCGACGTACTCCTGCAGTTCCTGCTGATAGACGTCCGCGTCGGTGGGCGTCGCGTCGTCGACGCCGTCGTAGCTGATGGCGTGGCTGCTGTTCTCCATCGCGGAGGTCGGTACATGGCCAGCTCCTGGGTACTGGCTCACGCCGATGCCGGTGGCGGTTGCATTGGGATCGGAGCAGTTGAGGTAGTAGCCGATGGTTTTGTAGAGCTTAGGGTATTTCTGGTAGATCTGGTACGGGCTCATGGAGGCGAGACCCGGATACTTGCCGCTGAGGAGGGCATCTTCGTAGATGGCCTTCTCTGCCGTCCACCACCCGGCAAGAGGATCGCGGTATCCCCATGCCAAGTTCTCGGACAGATGAAGGTTGCTTGGCAGCACCTGATTATGCTTCATGACAAGCTTCGTGCCTGCATTCGCCTGCACCATCGCCGCGGCCATCGCGGCGTCGGAGATCTGCAACGGTGCGAGTCCTTCGTCGGCCCGCAGCTGGTTGAGCTGTTGGATGAGCGCCACCGCCTGGAGCATGTTGTCGAGACTCATGGCGTCCTTCGGGTTCCCTCTCTGCGTGTACTGCAGCCACGATCCGCCATCGGGCGGTGCGATCTGTTCCGGGTCGTTCGGATTCTTGGTGCTCAGCGCCGGATCCGTCAGCACCTGCTGCGCGAGCGTCGCATTGCGGTGCTCGGACCAGCCGAGCGCGCCCTTCTGCTCCAGATTGGTGGCATCGGCCGCCGCCTGCGTCGCGTCGTCGATGGCCTTCTGCGCGGCTTCGAGCCGCTGTTGGGCCGCCACCTTGTCCTGCCGGCCTTGTCGGCGGCCACCTTCTGCTCGGCGTTCTGCTTCGCGGTCGTCGCCGCCGCGAGTTCGTCCGCCGTCGTGGATTCGTTGCGTTCGGCGTCGGCGAGCGCGGCGTTCGCCCGGTCAAGCTCCTACCTGGCCGTATCCGCGTCATTGCGCGCGTTGCGCAGATCATCGCTGGCGTTCTGGTAGACGTCGTTCGCGTCGCTGAGCGCGGCGTTGGCCTGATCGGCCTGCGAACTCGCCGCCTGCGCCTGCTGCACCGCGCTTGCTGCCGTGTGCTGCTGCGGCTGCGCCGCCGGCTCGTCGGCGATGGCGACCATCGGTGCGCCGAGCGTGGCGACCGCGGCCATCGTGGCCACCGCCCCGTTCACCGCCTTCATCGTCGAGAACGGCCGGTTCTGCTCCTTGCCGCGCGGACGCGCGTGCTTTCCCTGTGTCATGATGGACCCCCTTCAGTGGTCTGGTGGCGACTCACGTCGTCGCTGCTCTTCTCAGGCAGCGTAATCCATCATAAAAGAAGAAAAAATAACACACGTGAGATTTGCAAAAATTACTTTCGGGCGACTATTATACGCGCTTCAATTGTTAATGCACTGATTTGTGTGAGATCGAGGGCGTCAATGTCCACATGGAACAACAGTGGTGTCATATGCGCGAAGGTGCGCAAGTCGTCAGGCGGCATCGTAAAGGTCCGCGAGACGGTGCTCGTCTCCAGAACGTCGAAATGTTCTCCGAACTGTTTGATTATTTGTTCGTTTGAATAATCGGTGTTGCGCAGCTGCTTGCGCGCGAGTTCGCGCAATTGTTCGTCGTGATGTACGCCGGGCACTGCTTTGATGACGATGGCGTCGTCCTTCATGACGCGGTGGAATTCCTCGGAATTCACCGGCGAAAAGATGTCGAGCATGCAGTCGATTGCGTGGCTGCGCACCGGCAGGTCGGCGAGGTTGCCGACGAACCATCTGACGGCCATGCTCGAATCCTCGCGTGCTGCTTGCTGGATCGAATCCTTCGAGATGTCGAAGGCGAGCAGATCGGCTTGCGGGTTCGCGCGCTGCACCGCGCGCGAGTAGAAGCCTTCGCCGCAGCCGACGTCCAGGATCGCGGGGCGCGCGTCGCCGCGCAGGCCGGCGAGGCCCATATCGGCGGGGACGCCGATATGCCGCTGGATGGTATCGAGCACGGCGTCGCGGATGTGGTCATAGTAACCGGCTTCGAGGATGCGTGCGCGGTTCGCGAACGATTCGCTGTTGTAGAACGGCGACTGCTTCGCGGCGGGCATGAGGTTGACATAACCCTGTTTCGCGATGTCAAAGGTATGGCGGTTGGCGCAGCGCAGGCTTGTGCCGTCCAGATGCAGCGTGTCGTGGCAGATCGGGCAGATAAAGTACCGTTCGCTGTCGCCGAAGCGCGCGATTCTCGCAGGATTCATGCCGCCATCGTAGCCGCGGAGGGCGTCAGGGGAGTGCCGGGCGTCATTGCAGGTCGGCGCGCTCCACGAGGCGTGCCATCTGGATGCGGCTCATGCACAGCCGGTCGCTTGCCGCCGACAGATGCGCTTTCGCCGTACGTTCCGAAATGAACATCCGCTGCGCGATCTGCGCGTTCGTCAATCCTTCGGCGGCGAGCATGACCGCTTCGCGTTCGCGTTCGGGCAGTGCGTCGAGCAGGTCGCGCGCCTGCTGTCGTCTGGCGTTCGGTTGCTGCAGATGCAGGTCGGCGATCAGCTGGCGTTCGCTTGCCGGATTGAACTGCGGCGCCCCGTCGCACACGCCGATGATGCGCCGGATGATGTCCTCCGGTGCATCGGTCTTCGAGATGAATCCCTCGGCGCCGGCCTCGACGGCGCGCTGCACCGTTTCGGTGGGACCGAGCGATGTCAGGATGAGCACATGCGGCGCATTGCCGCCATCGGCGCGGATCGCGCGCGTCAATGCGATGCCGTCCATGCTCGGCATCGCGATGTCCACAAGCACGACGTCGGGCATATGCGCCGTGATCTGTTCGAGGCATTCAGGGCCGGAGGTCGCGGTCGCGCAGACCTTCACCTGCTGCTGCGAATAATCGTTGAGGATGATGCGCATCGTCTGCCCGATCATCGGGTCGTCGTCGACGACGATGACCTCGATCGGTTTCGCGGCATGATCCTCCGTTGTAGTGTGCGCCATGTTCAGCCATCGTAATCGGCGGCGTCCCGTTCAGGGTCGGGCGGTCCACGGCAATGCGACGTCCACATGGAAGACATGATGGTCGTCGAAGCCGTAGCCGCAGTTGCCATGCAGCTGACGCACCCGTGCCGCAAGGCCGGTCAGCCCTTCGCCGTCACGGGCGGCATTGGCGCCGCGACGGCCGTCGGCACGGTGCTCTCCGGCATGGTGCTCCGGCGTTGTTGCGTCATGCGCGGCCGGAGCGGCCGCCGGACGCATTGTCTCCGTCGGAGATATCGGTGTCGAAGGCATCGGAGCGGACATCATCGATGTTGCGGATGACGTCGACGTTATGGATGACGGTGGCGTCGCGAGAGCCCGCGGCGGCACCTCGTTGCTCACGTGAATGTGGACTCCCTGCTTCGGCGACGCGTCCACCTGCAGGGCGACGGCCGTGCCGGCAGCGTGCCGCCTTGCGTTCGTCAGTGCCTCCTGCACGACGCGATAGGCGAGTTTCGAGACCTCGTCGTCCAGTGAACTCAGGTCGCGGATGTCGATCCACGAATCGATGCGCATGCCCGCTGCCCGTGAATCGTCGATCAGTTGATTGAGCGAGGTCCTCGTGAGCGACGTCTCGCAGGAAGGGGCGAACAGCGCGGCGGCCTGTTCGGGATGACGGAGCGTGTCGATGATCGTATGCGCTTCGTCGAGCGCTCCAGCCGCCTGCTTGCGGATGTCTCCCGCGGTCACGGCGATCGCATGCGCATCCTGCAGCACTGACGGCGGAGGATTGAGCTGTTCGACGCCCTGCTGCAGATGAGTCACGGTCGCCTGCAATGCGCTCGCGTTCAATGCGAGCAGCGACAGCGAATGGGCAAGCGTGTCATGCGCTTCGGCGGCGAGTGCGTCGGCGAACTGCTGGGAATCAAGGTTCTGCCGGAGCATCACGACGGTGTTCTGCGCGGCGTCCGCCTTGGCCTCCGCCGAGGTCGTGATGGCGCGTTGGCGTATATGCAGGCCGATGAGGACGCTCAATGCGACGCCGATGCCAGCGAAGACGCTCGCCGTCAGCATGATGACCGGACGGCCGACGAATAGCTCCGGCGCCGTGCCGTACTGGCTTCCGGTCCCGTTCCTCGTGAATATCGCCTGCCACAGCGACGCGTCCGGTCTGCGCAGCACGTCGCGCAGCTGACACCAGACGGTCACGGCGGCTGCGGCGGGCGTCGCACACCAGCCCAGCCGTTTGGAATTGCGCCGCGCGAGCAGTGATGCCAGCGCCATCAACGTCATCAATGCGTCGAAAGGAAACAGACACGTGCAGGCGCACGCCAGCCAGAACGTCATCGCCGGATGGTTCGAGCGCAGGAGCAGCAGCAAGCCGGAGGGCAGCGCCAGCAGCGTGCAGATGATGCACCACACGTAGTAGAAGGTGTTCGGAGTGCTGTCGACGCCGGCGAGGGCAGCCTGCATGAGGTTCGCGAAGCTGGCGAACGCCACCATCAGGATCGTGCACCATACGCGCGTGCGGACCGGGACGTCCATCGAGTCGATGGCGTCTGCGTGCCGGACGTCCGTATGTGCTGCCTGATCAAACATGCCACCATTATGGCCTTTGCCGTCATTGCGCGCCATTGGTCGGAGGGTCATATCCAGCTGGCTTGTGATGCCCGATGGGGCGAAGCGACATGCCCGTTCGTCCACTGTCGCGACGGGCCGTTCCTTCCTACAGTCGATAGCAGCACACATGCGATGCAAGGTGTGGCGAACGCGAAATACGCGGGAAGACAGGAAGGGAAACCATCATGACTACGGAACCCAAGAACGCTCGTCCGCCGCAACAGCCGACGAAGATGTCGGTATGCGGCATCATCGGTCTGGTGCTCGGCGTGCTGTCGATCGTGCTCAGCTTCATCCCGATCGTCAACAACGCGGCGGCCGTGCTCGGCGTCGTCGGCGCGGTGCTGGGCATCATCGCGATCGTCGGCACCTTCCGTGGCAAGAAGTCCGGCAAGGCGATCGCAATCGTCGGCACCGTGCTGTCGGTGCTCGCCGTCATCATCACGCTGAGCCTGCAGGCGTCGTTCAGCAAGGCGATCGACGACGCGACCGGCTCGTCGTCCGCCTCCACCTCGGCCTCGAGCGGCTCGAATACAGCGGATGCGAAGCAGTCAAAGCAGGACAAGGAAGGCGACCTCGACAACATGCATGTCAGCATCGTCTCCGCCGTGAAATCGGACAACGATTTCGAAGGTAAGCCGACCGTGCTCGTGACCTATGAGTGGAAGAACAACACCGACAAGAACAGCTCGTTCATGGCGCTCGCCAACGCCCAGGCCTTCCAGAACGGACAGGAGCTGGATACGGCCACCTACGGCATCGGCACGGAACCGGCCGGATATGACGCGAATTCGCTGGTCGCGGACGTCCAGCCGGGTGCGAGCGGCAAGACGACGATCGGCTACGTGCTCAAGGACGATTCGCCGGTCACCGTCGACGTCACCGATCTTTTCTCGCTCAACGACGACAAGATGGTCGAGCATAAGTTCGATCTGTGACGGAAAACGGGCAACAGCCGCCACCGTGTCGATGCGCGGCTGTTGTGACGGGCGCCGACCGTGGCGTATCCACCTCCGGGCGGATCCGCCGCGGCGTCTTTTTGTTGCCAAAATGTTGTCAAACCGACGTTCCGCGCGGCGGTGGCCTCGTTTGTCATGTGCTGACTCCGCTGCCGGATTGTTCTCAAATCGTTATCACAAGGCCCTTTTTCGACAAAGCAAAACGGCTGATTCCGTTGGGAATCAGCCGTTTCTTGCTAGTGCGAGCGGCGGGACTTGAACCCGCACGAGCATACGCTCACTGCCACCTGAAGACAGCGCGTCTACCATTCCGCCACGCTCGCAGACAAACATCGAATTTACACCATGCGTCGCATGTGTGCAACTCGGCGTGTTGCGAGTGCGGTGTAGCGTCGCGCGCCGTTCTAATCCTTGCGGGTCAGCGTATCGAGACGGTCATTGAGCTGGGCGAGCGTCGTCTGTCCCAGCTGTGCTTCGAGCGCGTGCTGTGCGGCGTCGAGTTCGCCGTCGAGCAATGTGTGGATGTTGCGTCCCACCGGGCATTGCGGGTTGGGATTGTCATGGAAGCCGAACAGCTTCCGATCCGATCCCTCAATTGCGCGGTAGACGTCCAGCAATGTGATCGACGTCAGCGGCCGTGCGATGTGTGCGCCGCCGACGCCGGCGTCGACGGTGGCAAGGCCGGCGTCCTTGAGCTTGCCGATGATCTGACGGATGATCACCGGGTTGACGTTGACGCTGTCGGCGATGAACGACGACGTCACCTTGTTCGTGGCGCCGAAATGCGCGATGCACAGCATGACGTGCACGGCGATCGGGAATCGTGACGATATGCGCATACCGTTTCCCTTTCCCTTCATGGCGGCTTCCTTTCTTTGTGTCCTTCGTGTCCTGAACCACGGCTGCCGGTGGGCGAGGGCGGGCGCATGCGCCACGGTTGCGTCCACCGTACGCGACGTCAACCGCTCTCCGGCAACCGTTGCGGCGCTTGGCGACGCGCCGACGGTTGTTGTAACAGTTGACATTACATCACAACGGTGCTTTACTGTCAATCAACAGGTTGTAACAAACAAAATTACAACCAGAAACGCAGACGCAGCAATGCAGGAAGGACATCATCATGGCACAGAAGATTGCGGTCATCGCGGCGAACGGCAGGGAAGGACGTCTGATCGTCGAGGAGGCCGTCAACCGCGGTCTCGACGTGACGGCCATCGTGCGCGGCGAGAACAAGACGGTTGCGCCGCACGCCATCATCAAGGACGCCTTTGATCTGACGAAGGACGATCCCAAGGGATTCGACGTCGTCGTCAACGCCTTCGGCACATGGACGCCGGAGACCTTCGACGAACTGCCGCGTGAGGTCGCGCATGTCGCCGATCTGCTCGCCGGCACCGATACGCGCTTCATCGTCGTCGGCGGCGCAGGCAGCCTGCTCGTCGAATCCGACGGCAAGAAGATCGCGCTCGAGGACACGCCGGACTTCCCGGATGCGTTCAAGGGCGTCTCCGCCGCGCATGGCAAGGCGCTCGCCGATTTGCGTACACGCGACGACGTCGAGTGGACCTATGTGAGCCCGGCCGCCAACTTCGTCGCCGACGGTCCGCGCACCGGTGAATACCAGCTCGCCGGCGACGACCTCACGCTGAACTCCAACGGTGAGAGCGAGATCAGCTACGCCGACTATGCGATCGGCATCGTCGACGAAATCGTCACCGACCATCCGCACATCCGCGAGCGCATCTCCCTCGTGAGCAAGTAACGAACAATGGGCGGCGGGATTATTGCCGCCAGCAATGCGCTGCCGCGCGTCCCGTTCCATCGACGATGTCGATGAGTCGGGACGCGCGGCAGCGCTTTTGCATCCCGTTTCGTCGGTCGGGTCGATGACTTGTCTCGCAAGGGGGCCGGTTTGCGTCCCGTTTCGTCGGTCGGTTCGATGACTTGTCTCGCAAGGGGGCCGGTTTGCGTCCCGTTTCGTCGGTCGGGTCGATGACTTGTCTCGCAAGGGGGCCGGTTTGCGTCCCGTTTCGTCGGTCGGGTCGATGACTTGTCCCGCAAAGGGGCGGGGCGTGCGTTCCCGTCTGTCGCTCGGTCGCTTATGGGCGTGCCGCTCCCGTTATCCGCGCGATCCGTTCGCGTAGAAGCGGGCGAGCGTCTCGTCGCGGAACTCGTCGAAGTATCCGCCGTCGATCGACGCGCGGATGTCGTCGAGCAGATGCACGAAGAAGTATTCGTTGTGGATCGTCGCGAGCGTGAAGCCGTTCATCTCGTGCGCGCGCAGCAGGTGGTCGACGTAGGCGCGCGAGTAGTGGGTGCATGTGTAGCAGCCGCAGCCCTCCTCGAGCGGGCCGAAGTCGTGCTTGTACTGTGCGCGCTTGATGTTGTAGCGGCCGTCGCGCGTGAAGATCGCGCCGTTGCGGCCGCAGCGCGCCGGCGCGACGCAGTCGAAGGTGTCGCCGCCGTTCTCGACGCATGCGAAGATGTCGTCCACCGCGGCGATGCCGAGCACGTGGCGCGGACGGCTTTCCGGCATCTCATCGCAGATCCACGCGCAGATGTTGCCGATGATGCGCTTCTCCATCGCGCCGCCGATGCCGACGCCGTCGAAGTCGAGCGACGCGATCTGCTGCGCCGCGTGACGCCGCAGATCCTCGTAGTTTGCGCCCTGCACGACGCCGTAGAGCGCCTGATACGGCTTGCCGACGCGCTCCGCCGTGAGCCGTTCGTGCTCGGCGACGCAGCGCTGCGCCCAACGGTAGGTACGTTCGACCGAATTCTCCTGATAGCGGCGTGTGTTCATCAGCGTCGTCAGCTCGTCGAACGCGAACATGATGTCGGCGCCGATCTTGTGCTGGATGTTCATCGATATCTCCGCCGAGAAGCGGTGCAGTGAACCGTTGAGCGGCGATTTGAAGGTCACGCCGTCCTCGTCGACGAAGGCCATGCGTTCCTTGCCTTCGGCGATGACGTCGTCCGATTTCATGCCTTTCACGTCCATCGCGAGCGTCTTCTTGAATCCGGCGCCGAGCGAGAGCACCTGGAAGCCGCCGGAATCGGTGAAGGTGGGGCCGTTCCAGTTCATGAACTTCGCAAGTCCCCCCGCCTCGTCGAGCACGTCCTCGCCGGGGCGCTCATACAGATGGAACGCGTTCGACAGCAGGCACTGCGCGCCGAGCTGCACCATCGATTCGGGAAGCACGGCCTTCATCGCGCCCTGCGTGGCGACCGGCACGAAGGCCGGCGTCCTGATGTCGCCGTGCGGTGTGTGCAGGATGCCAGTGCGTCCGTAGCGTGCGCCGCCCTTGCCTTTGCCGTCCGAGCTGTCCGGCAGCCGTGTGATCTGCTCGAAGTGGAAGGCGCTGCGGTCGCCCGGCTTGCCCGCCTCGGCGCCGCGCGGATGCTCGACGAGCTGCGGTGCCGGCGCGCTTGTGATGGTCGTGTCTGATGGAATGCTCGTGCTGGTCATGTGTGCAATTCTAGGGCCTGCGGTTGTCCATCGGCATGGGTCGTGCGCTTGCCGCTGTCTCGGTTCGTCATCCGCCATGCCGTCGCTCCGCCTTGGGGATTGTGTGATGAACCGCATTGCTGTCATTGGCGGAGGCTCATGGCCGGCGGCCATCTGCTTGGTCTGGCCTCGCCCCAATGTCGCCGATGACGTCGCGTATCGCCCCACATCGTCGATTTCGTCTGCATCATCGCTGCTGCCGTTCGATGGTGATGTGCCGTACGGAACCCTGACGGTGTTGGGCTGCGGCATGGACGCTTCTCGGATTTTCGTGAGTCTGAGTTGAGCAAGGGCGGGACGAGCGCATTCATTGATTACCGATGATTACCGATTGTCATCGCTCATCACTCGCCCTTCCTGAACTCCGTTGGTGATTTCCCGGTCCACATCGTGAATGCGCGGATGAAACTGTTCACTTCCGCATATCCGAGCATGAACGCGATGGAGTCCAGCGTCATCGAGCTCGACGAGAGATACTGCTCAGACAGCAGCAGTCGCACATGGTTGAGCTGTTTGCGGAACGTCATGCCCTCATCGGCGAGCTGCCGCTGCAGTGTGCGCGGGCTTGTGTGCAGTTCGGCGGCGACGTCATCCACGCCGCTGCGTCCCGACGGTAGCAGCGTCACCAACGCCGCGCGTACTTTCGCGGATGCGGATTCGTCGATTTCCAGCTGTTCCATGCGGCGTTTGAGCTCAGGTTCGAAATACCGCCACATCGCATCGTTCGCGTTCTTGAACGGCAACTGCAGATCCGCGGTCCGCAGACCGAGCGCGTTCGCGCCGGACTCGGTCACCGGTCCGCGTGCGAACTCCGCGAATGTCGCGCTGAGCGGGACGGTGGTCTCCACCATCGTTGGAGTGATGTCCTCCCCGGTGGCTTTGCGTAGGATATTCAGGATGAATGCGAACTCACCGCTCGCAGCGGATGCTCGATACGATCGCGTCGATGAGCGCGTGAGCGCGGCGGCGGGGCGCCGTGCGCGGGCGTCCCGTCGGCATCCGCCTCCCAAGGAACTTGCCATCAAACATGGTTTCGACTCTCAACAAACATTCAGGAAACGTCAAGTAGCCGCGCCTTAACTATGGGGATAGAGATTCCTCTACCGGTGACGAACAGTGCCGCGCGCGCCGCGCCGACGCACTACGATGACCGGTGACGAACACAGACAGACAGTGCATCGAGTGACGAATGGAGAGAACAGATGAGTGACGAGAACCGTTACCCGTGGGAGACCGACGACTCCCATCCGGCGCAACCCCAGCTGCAGGAACCGCAGACCATGTCCGCACAGCAGACGCCGTCCGACGAATCGGACGCGAATGCGCAGCAGCCGGCCGCCGACCAGACGCCGACGCAGCCGCAGCAGCCGGTGGCGCAGGGATACCGTCCGGCGCCGATGTACGGCGCGTATGCGCCGACGACGCCGAACCAGCCGCAGCAGCCGGCCCATTCGCAGGCGCAGCCGACGTCGCCGTTCGCGCTGCCGTTCCAGAACCAGAACATGCCCGGTGCGAACCATGACGGCCCGCAGCAGCCGCACGCCGGCCGCTCCCCGTATGTCCCCTTCGGCGCCGTGAACAACGACGGCAACAACGGCGGCAACGGCAATCCCGGTGCGCCGACGATGCCGGGCGCACCGCTCGGCGGCAACGACCCGCACAACCCCTACGCCGACATCGGCCGTGAGGAGACGAAGTCGCACGGCGTGCTCATCGGCGTCGTCTCCGCCGTCGTGACGGCGATCCTGTGCCTCGGCATCGGCTGGACGGCGCTCACCTACGGCTGGGTGAAGGTGCCGACGACGACGTCGATGTCGTCGGTCTCCTCGTCGAACCAGAGCGGCTCCGAAGGCAGCGCCGTTGTCGAAGGCGGCGCGGCGCCGGATTGGACGGCCGTCTCGTCGAAGGTCTCGAACGCCGTCGTCTCGATCTCGACGACCGTCGCCGAGGGCGAAGCGAAGGGCTCCGGCGCGATCATCGACAAGGAGGGCCACATCGTCACGAACAACCACGTCGTCTCCGGCGCGAAGAGCATCGTCGTGACGCTGAGCAACGGCGACCTGTACGAGGCCGACGTCGTCGGCACCGATTCGACGACCGATCTGGCCGTCATCCAGCTCAAGAACCCGCCGTCCAACCTGACGGCCGTCGAATTCGCCGATTCCGCGAAGGTGGCCGTCGGCGAGCCGATCATGGCGATCGGCAACCCGCTCGGCTACGACGACACGGCGACGACCGGCATCGTCTCTGCGCTCAACCGCCCGGTCTCGGTGATGGACGAGGACAACCAGACGATCGTGACGAACGCGATCCAGATCGACGCGGCCGTCAACCCGGGCAACTCGGGCGGTCCGACCTTCAACGCGGCCGGCCAGGTCATCGGCATCAACTCGTCGATCGCGTCGACGGCGAGCAGCGAGGAGAACGTCGGGTCGATCGGCATCGGCTTCGCGATCCCGTCGAACCTCGTCAAGCGCGTCGCGAACGAGATCATCAAGAACGGCAAGGTCGAGCATGTCGCGCTCGGCGTCACGATCAAGAACACGACGGTGACGGCGGACGGCGTGACGCGCGCCGGCACCGAAGTGCAGTCGCTCGTCACCGGCGGACCTGCCGAGAAGGCCGGCATCGTCAAGGGCGACGTCATCGTCGCCTACGACGGCCTCGCCGTGACGAACAACTATTCGCTGCTCGGCTTCGTGCGCGCGGCGGCGATGGGGTCGACGGCGAAGCTGACCATCGTGCGCGACGGCAAGGTCATGGACGTCAATGTCACGCTCGACAAGGCCGAGGCGGACGTCAACGGCTCGTCGCGCAGCGAGAACGACCAGCAGGAGCAGCGCCGCCAGCAGCAGGAGCAGCAGGACAACCGCGACCGTAACGACGGAGGGCTCTTCGACCCCTTCGGCCTGTGGTAAACACGCCCCGCCGTGAGGCCTCCGGCTGAAGCGATTCAGCCGGAGGCCTCACGGCGCCCCGGCGATGTCGCGGTGAGGACGCCGAATAGCGTAATTCGCGCTATTCGGCGTTTTTTGTTACAGTGAAACACGTTCGCATCACGGACATCCATGTTCGTGGGCCGATAACTGAAGATGAATCTAGCAATCTTTTTACGCCGTGTGTCGTAAGCGCGCCAAGCCGGGCGCCGTGTTCGATGGGCTAACAAGGCGTGAAGCTGACATTTCCGGACCCGCCGGATCGCGCACCCGTTGCGCGGCCGTGCGCGGGATGGGAAGACGATACCGACCGTAAGGAGATGCGATGAGGAAAATCATCGATCTTTGCAAGGAAGTCCCGCTGCTTCCGCTCACATTGCTCGCGGCGATCCCGCTGGCGCTGATACCGCAGTGGCGCCCATGGGGCCACATCCACCCCGCATTCGATCCCGGCGTCGGCGAATGGATCATCATCCTGTTCGTCGTCTGGACGATCTACACGAGCGTCCGCGAGATGATCGAAAGCATCAAGCACGGCCATGCGGGCGTCGACCTGCTCGCAATCGTCGCGCTCGTCTCCACGGTCTGCGTGCAGCAGTACTGGGCGTCATGGGCCGTCGTGCTGATGGTCGCCTCCGGCGAGGCGATCGAATCGTATGCGCAGAACAAGGCGAAGGGCAACCTCACCGCGCTGATCAAGGCCGCGCCGCAGCAGGCGCATGTCGTCACGCTGCCGGGCACCGAGGCCGGCGCCGAGCCGGACATGACCGACGAGGGCTTCCGCAAGGTGCAGCAGGCCGTCGAGGACGCCCAGCGCGAAGGCAGGCAGCTCAACGCCGGCAACGGCCACTTCGAGACGGTGCCGGTCAACGACGTCAAGCTCGGTTCGGTGCTGCTCGTGCTTCCCGGCGAGATCGTGCCGGTCGACGGCATGCTGCTGAGCGGCACCGCGAGCGTCGACCTGAGCAACATCAACGGCGAGCCGGTGCCGCGCACGATCTTCGCCGGTGCGAAGGTGCTTTCCGGCTCGATCAACGGCTCGACGACGATGATGATCCGCACGACCTCGCTCGCCGCCGACTCCCAGTACCAGCAGATCCTCAAGCTCGTCGCCTCCGCCGAGGAGTCGCGCGCGGCCGTCGTGCGCACGGCGGACATGCTCGCCGTGCCGTTCACGATCGTCTCCTTCGCGATCGCGATTGTCGCATGGGTCATCTCCGGCACCGGTCTGCGCTTCGCGCAGGTGCTCGTGCTCGCGACGCCGTGCCCGCTGCTGATCGCCGCGCCGGTCGCCTACGTCGCCGGCACCGCGCGCCTCGCCAAGCAGAAGATCCTCGTCAAATCGCAGGACGTGCTCGAGAACCTCGGCCGCGTCACGCACGTCTTCTTCGACAAGACCGGCACGCTCACCGTCAAGCAGCCGCAGGTCGTGCGCGTCGAGAAGGCCAACGGCATGCCCGCGGACGTCTCCGAGGACGAGATCCTGATGATGGCCGGCGTCGTCGAAAGCTTCTCCGTGCATGTGCTCGCCAAGGGCATCGTCGAAGCCGGGCGTAAGGCGATGGAGCGGCTCGGCCGCCTGCCGAGCTCGAGCGGCAAGACGGCTGCCGAGGGCCATGTGGACGCCTCCCACCGCGCATTGCCGAACCCGAACGAGAACTACCCGGTCGTCGGCAACGTCTGTGAGACCCCCGGCAAAGGCGTGCGCGGCACCGTCGACGGCCACAAGGTGGAGGTCGGCCGCTACGCCTTTGTGACCGAGCAGGACATCGCCAGCCAGGAGGTGCACAATGCCGCCGAGGAGGAGCGCAACGAGAAGGCGATGGAGGCCGCCGACCGCGCGGCCGTCAAACTGTGGCCGGATACGTTGGAGCCCGACGAGATGGCCACCTACATCGCCATCGACGGCCATCTCGCGGCGCGCATCGTGCTGCGTGACATCCCGCGCCACAACGCGAAGCAGTCGATCCAGGAGCTGCGTGAACTCGGTGTCAAGGAGGAGACGATGCTCACCGGCGACAAGAAGTCGTCGGCGATGATCATCGCGAACGAGGTCGGCATCACCGACGTGCGCTACGAACTGCTGCCGCAGGACAAGGTGGAAGCCGTGCGCCAGGCCTCGCAGCAGGAGAAGGGCGGTACCGAGATATGGTGGGAGCGCGCCGCCGCGAAGCTGCTCGGCGAGCCGATCCACCGCGACGTGACGATGATGGTCGGCGACGGCGTCAACGATTCGCCGGTGCTCGCCGTCGCCGACATCGGCATGGCGATGACCGACGGCACGTCGACGGCGGCCTCCGAGTCGGCCGAGGTCGTCATCATGAACGACGACATCGGCGCCGTGCCGAAGGGCGTCAGGATCGCACGGCAGACGAAGCAGCGCATGCTGCAGGCCGTGCTCGTCGGCATCGCGCTCGCGATCGTCGGCATGGTGTGCGCGGCGTTCAACCTCATCCCGGTCGTCGCCGGCGCGTTCCTGCAGGAGGCGATCGACGTCGTCTCGATCCTGTGGGCGCTGACGGCGCTGCTCGACCGCAAGTAGCGCGCGGGTCGGGTCGCGCGTGTGCTGCGCGGCCCGACGCGAATCGTTCCGGGGCCGTTTTCGGCGGACGTCATCGTCCGCCGAAAACGGCCCCGTTCGTGTATGTCGTATATGTCGCTATGCGCTGCAATCGTCTGCGCGTCGCATCCGCACGGATCTCACGATGCGCGGTGCAGGTCGGCGATGACGTCGTCGACGACGGTCGCCAGTTCGCTCAGCAGATCGTTGCGTCCGCACGCGTCGGACAGGATCGCGAGCACATAGCCCTGCGGATGCGCCTGCAGGTCGTGCGCGCCGGCCGGCAATACGATGCCGGCGTCGTTGAGCGCGTAGAAGTCGCCTTCGCCGTAGATCCATCCGGCCTTCGTATACACTTCCTCGGATTCGGCATGTGCCATCTGGATCGACGAGTTGAGCGAGCCGCGCATCTGCTGCGCGAGCCACGCGCGCGCCTCCTTCGACGCGGCCGGCGTGCCGTCCGCCTTCGCCGGCGCCGCGTCCGAGAACAGATACTGGTATCCGAGCACCCACAGCCGTGCCAGGTCGCTCGCCGTCAGGAACTCGTAGTAGCCGGTGAGTGGCGCGTCGAAGGTGTAGCCGGCCGTCCATGCCGCGAACGGCGGCGTGCCGTAGCGCCGGTACAGCGATTCGTAGGCGTCGTTGTCGGAGACGGTGAGCGTCGCCGTGATCAGGCGGTTGAGATAGGCCGCGTCGGCGTCGACGCTCGTCGAGACCGAATCGAGGTCGAGCGCGCCCGTCTGCGCGAGCGACATGATGTACGGGGCCTTGATCGACGACGCCGAATACCGAGGCACGTTCGCGAAGGACGTGATGACGGCGCCGGTGCGCATGTCGACGACGGCGAAGGAGACCTCGAATCCCTGCTCGTGGTAGGCGCTGACCGCGTGCTGCAGCTGCGCGGATTCGGCGTCGGTCAATGTGACGCCGGCGGCCGACACGGCGGCGGCGCCGTCGGTCGCGCGCAGGTTCGCGAACGCGTCCGCCGCGACTTCGCTGAGGTTCGGCGTGACGACCGTCTTCTCGATGCCGCCCGACTGCGGCGTCGAGAAGACGGTCGGCGACTGCGGCGGCATCGGCATCGTCTGCGTGGCGGCGGCGGTGGGGTGGGCGGCGTTCGCGAGTCCGTCGCCGAAGACGCCGACGGCGCCGACGCTGAGCATGCCGGCGGCTGCGACGATCGTCGACGCGACGGCGATGCCCTTCCATTTGGCGATCGATTTGCGATGGCGGGCGATGGAGACGTCGAGCTGGGCGTCGGTCAGCGGCACGTCACGCCATTTGGGAATCGTGCCGCGTTTCGTCTTCTTCTGCATCCCTGCGCACCCGTTTCTCACGTATGCCCACGCTCTTCCACAGCAAAACTATAGGGGCACCCTTCGGCATCGACGGGGCGTGGCGGCCACGGCGGACGCTGCGACGACGAGGGCGGGCGGCTCGTCGCCGCCCGCCCTCGTCGTCGCGGATTTCGTCGGATTGCGTCCGCGTCACTCGCCGTGGGCGAGACGACGGAACTCGTCGGGGTCGATGACCTTCTTGTGCTCGCGGCCTTCCTTCGCGCCTTCGGCGCGTTCGAAGGCGTCGACGCGCTTCCAGCCGGCGAAGTCGATCGGGTTGACGCCGCGCTCGGCGAGCAGACGGTCGATCGATTCGGGGTCGCGGTCCGGCGCCAGACGCGCGTTCTCCTTGTTCTTCGCGAGATCCTCGAGCATCGCCGTGACGATCATCAGCGCGTCCGACTTCGTCGAACCGATCAGGCCGACCGGCCCGCGTTTCGCCCAGCCGGTCGCATACAGACGGTCGCGCACCTCGCCGTTGACGGCGTCGACGGTGATGCGGCCGTCGCCGTTCGCGTTCGCCAGATGCGCGCCCTGCTCGTCATAGGCGATGCCCGGCACGGACTCCGGCTTGTAGCCGATCGCATGGTAGACGGCCTGCACCGGATAGTCGGTGAACTCGCCGGTGCGCGTCATCCTGCCGTCCGCCGAGGTCTCGGTGCGCTCGACGCGGATGCCGCAGACCTTGCCGTCCTCGCCGAGGATCTCGGTCGGCGCGGAGTTGAAGTGGATGTAGTACTTGCGGTCCGCCGGATTGCCTTCGAAGTCGACGTCGCCGTCGTCCTCCATGTCCTCGGCCATCTCGCGGATCGCGAACAGCTCCTCGACCATCTGGCGGGTCAGCTTGTCCTTACCGGCCTCCTCGATCGTGTCGTCGTCGAGCTCGAAGTCGTCCTCGTCGATGATCAGCTGGACGCCGGGCAGCTTCTCCATCTCGCGCAGCTCCTGAACGGAGAACTTCGCCTGCGCGACGCCGCGGCGGATGAACAGATGCAGCGTCTTCGCCTTGTTGCGCAGGATGCCCTCGTACACGTTGTCCGGAATGTCGGTGCGCGCGCGCAGGTCGTCGGCGTTGCGCATCAGCTCGCGGGCGACGTCCATCGCCACGTTGCCGCCGCCGATGACGGCGACCTCCTCGGCCTGCAGCGGCCACTCGCGCACGCCGGTCGGATAGCCGTCGTACCATTCGACGAACTTCGCCGCGCCGTAGACGCCGTCGTAGTCGGCGCCCGGCAGATTGAGCGGCTTGTCCTTGATCGCGCCGGTCGCGAAGAGCACGGCGTCGTAGCGCTCGAGCAGGTCGTCGAGCGTCACGTCCTTGCCGAACTCCACGTCGCAGTACAGATGGATGTTCGGATTGTCGAGCGTCTTCTCGAGCGCGGACGCGATGAACTTGATCGACGGATGGTCGGGCGCGACGCCGTAGCGCACGAGGCCGAAGGGCACCGGCAGCTTCTCGAACAGGTCGATGCGCGCATCCGTGCCCAGACCCAGCTCGTCGCCGAGCTTGGCGAGCTGACGCAGGAAGATGTCGGAGGAATACACGCCGGCCGGGCCGGCGCCGATGACGGCAATACGAAGTTCAGAATCATTAGTCACGGCATACTAGCGTAGCCGATAAGCGCGAACGGGGGAAGGGGGTCAGATGGGACGGAACGGGGAGGCGAGCGCGGCCATCGGTACACTGGTGCCTATGAACGGCAGACTACGGATGCACAACCACTACAACGGGTTGAAAACGGCGATACTGTTCGCGATCATGTGGGCGATCATCATGGTCATCTGGTGGGCGACGGGCGCGTATGTGGACACGCTCGTCTACTACGTCGCGGTCGGCCTGGGCATGTCCTTCGTCTCGTACTGGTTCTCCGACAGGCTCGCGCTCGCGTCGATGCATGCGCAGCCGGTCAGCGAGCAGGAGGCGCCGCAGCTGTATGCGATCGTGCGCGAACTGTCGCAGACGGCCGGCAAGCCGATGCCGCGCATCTACATCGCGCCGACCGAGACGCCGAACGCCTTCGCGACCGGACGCAACGAACGCCACGCGGCCGTGTGCTGCACGCAGGGCATCATGCGCATCCTCGACTACCGCGAGATGCGCGGCGTGCTCGGCCACGAGCTGATGCACGTGTACAACCGCGACATCCGCACGTCGGCGATCGCCGGTGCAATGGCCACCGTCATCACCTACCTCGGCTATTCGCTGATGTACTTCGGCAACTCCACGCGCAACGACCGCGACTCCGACAACGGCGCCGGCGCGCTCGGCGCACTCGGCGCACTGCTCAGTATGATCCTCGCGCCGATCGCCGCGTCGCTGATTCAGATGGCGATCTCGCGCACACGCGAATACGACGCCGACGAGGACGGCAGCGTCCTGACCGGCGACCCGGACGCGCTCGCAAGCGCGCTGTACAAGATCCAGTACGGTATCGTGCAAAACCCGATGCCGGCGACGGCGACCGACCAGTCGACGGCGGCGATGATGATCGAGTCGCCGTTTTCGGCGAAGGGCTTCTCGCGGCTGTTCTCGACGCATCCGCCGACCGAGGACCGCATCGCCCGTCTGCAGCAGATGGCGGCCGACATGGGTGCGCCGGGCATCGACATGGGAGCAGCGCCCGGCGCGGTCGGCTCGCATCGGTACTGAAACCAACGCCGAACCTGTTCGTTCGGCAGTGCGTATCATCTGAAGATCCATATCGGCGCGCTCCGCGAGGGGCGCGCCGATGTTCGTCTGCGCCGGTCGGCGCACGGATGAGGTTCCGCCGCGGGAATAGTCGCATGTCCTCGCTGTTGTAGTAGTGTTGTTGTAATAACGATTGTTACAACAGTGGAAGCGGATTGGGAAAGGCGGCGGCGATGACACGTCTGGAGACGATCGATCGGCTGATCGACATGCTCGTCGAGGAGATGCCCGAGTATGCGCAGGAGGCGGCCGCGGTGCCGCGGTCCGAGGACGAACGGCGCGCGCTGCTGCGTGCGCTGATGAACGTGCGGCCGCCGATGCCGGCGTCGGAGCGTTTCCTCGCGTTGCAGGACGGGCTGCTGTGCGACGAGGTGGAACGGCGCGGCATCGTCGACGTGTCCTCGATCAAGCCGAGCGCGCTCGATCCGCGGTTGGCGGTGTGGCGCGGCGATATCACGCGGCTCAGGGTCGGCGCGATCGTCAACGCGGCCAATGCGGCGATGCTCGGCTGTTTCGTGCCGCTGCACCGCTGCATCGACAACGCGATTCATTCCGCTGCGGGCGTGCAGCTGCGTCTGGCGTGCGCGGAGCTCATGCAGGGCCGCGAGGAGCCGACCGGCGAGGCGCGGATCACGCCCGCCTTCGACCTTCCCGCCGATTATGTGGCGCACACGGTCGGTCCGATCGTCGCCGGCGCGCTCACCGCGCGCGACTGCGAGCTGCTCGCCTCATGCTACCGCTCGTGCCTCGACGCCGCCGCGGCGGCGGGATGCGCGTCCATCGCGTCCTGCTGCATCTCGACCGGCGAATTCGGCTTCCCGCACGAACCTGCGGCGGCCATCGCCGTGTGGACCGTGCGCGCGTGGCTCGACGCGCACGAGGGAAGCGGACGGCCGATCGACCATGTGATCTTCGATGTGTTTTCCGAACAGGACGAGCGACTCTACCGGAATCTGCTCGACGGATATGACGACAAGGAGGAATGATGACGATGGAACGGCGGCAGCATGAGGAGGTCGAACGCGCACGTGACGTGCTCGCCGGCGCGCGGCGTGTGCTCATCGGCGCGGGCAGCGGCCTGTCGACGGCCGCCGGCCTGTGTTACGGCGGCGAACGCTTCCGGCGGCACATGGCGTCGTTCATCGAGCGCTACGGCATCACCGACATGTATTCGGCGGCATTCTACCCGTTCAAGGACGAGGCCGACAAGTGGGCATACTGGGCGCATCATGCGTCGGTGAACAATCTGGAGCAGCCGGCGCTGCCGCTGTACGAAGAACTGTATGACTGGGCGAAGGAACGCGACTATTTCGTGATGACGACGAACGCCGACAGCCAGTTCGCCAAGGCCGGCTTCGACCCCGCGCGCATCTTCACGCCGCAGGGCGATTATGCGCACATCCAGTGCGCGCGCGGCTGCGACGGCACCGTGTACGACGCGCGTGAGATCTTCGCTGTGATCGAACGTGACACGAACCCCGGCGAACGCACGCGCATCAGCGATCCGTCGCTGATTCCGCACTGCCCGACCTGCGGCGGCCCGATGGCGATGCATCTGCGCATGGACGAATCGTTCGTGCAGGACGCGCAGTGGTATGCGCAGCAACGGCGGTACGTCGACTTCGTGCAGTGCGGCGCCGAACAGCCGACGGTGCTGCTGGAGCTCGGCGTCGGCTGGAACACGCCGACGTGGATCCGCCTGCCGTTCGAACGGCTCGCCCAGACGACCGGCATGCCGCTGGTCCGCATGAACCGTGACGATACCGCCATCGACCCGTCGGTGACTAACGGCATCGCGCTGGAGGGCGACATCGCGCAGCTGCTGCCTGCAGTGCTCGCATAGCGTGCACGCCCGCCCCTGTGGGCGACGGCTGTGGTAAGGTGGCTGATGCGGTCGAACGCCACGACCGCATGCGGATGTAGTTCATCGGTAGAACGAAAGCTTCCCAAGCTTTAAAGGCGGGTTCGACTCCCGTCATCCGCTCTCTGAAA
The DNA here is from genome assembly GCF_000741135.1 of Bifidobacterium choerinum. GTDB lineage: Bacteria > Actinomycetota > Actinomycetes > Actinomycetales > Bifidobacteriaceae > Bifidobacterium > Bifidobacterium choerinum. The sequence continues at coordinate 187,771 of NZ_JGYU01000002.1, forward strand.
TCGTTGGAAAATGGCCGTTTCTGGACCTCGAGACCCTATCGATCTGTACTATTTGCACGCTCTTCGCGCATCGATGTGCGCCAATGACGAGCCGGCGGCGGGCGACCTCGTTTGCGAACATCGGAGGGGAGTCGCGCGCCGGCCATGTTCGCAGACGGTGTCCGTTGCAAACACAACGGGGGCGAACCGCACCCATCGTGCTCGCGGAGGGCATCCATTGCGATCATCAGGTGTGTGCTACGTGTCGGACACGTTCGCATCGGCATATGCGCGGGCGGCGACGCTGTCGGGGGACAGCGGCGTCGCGCACGCTCGTTGTGATGTACGGTGAAGGCATGTGCGCGCATTATCTGGGATTGTCGGATGAGGAAGTCGATCGGCTCGTCGAACGGCTGAGCGGAGAACGACCCGAACGGCCGCCGGAGGAGCCCGAGTCGCGCCCCGCGGAGACCGCCGCGCCGCAGTATGAGCAGCGTGAGCTCGACTATCCGCAGTCGTCGCAGTCGTCGGAACGACCGCGCGGGGAGCGCCAACTGATCGACGTGTATCCGAAGGCGGTGTCGCCGGTCATCGTGCCGACCTTCGACACGGCGGTCGGCGTCACGGCGCTGGCGCCCGGCGCGTTGGAACGCGCGGATCTGGCGTGGGGATACGGTACGCAGTGGAATCCGCAGCCGATCTTCAACACGCGCATCGAAAGCGCGGACAAGCCGATCTGGCGCGCGTCGATGGAACATGACCGCTGCGTCATCGCCTGCCGTCGTTTCTACGAGTCGAGCGGTACCGAGACGCGTGTCAGCGAACGCACCGGCCGTGTCATCAAACAGCAGTATCTGTTCGCGATTCCGGACATGCCGATCATGTTCATCGGCGGCATCCGGCGCGGCGATGAGTATTCGATGGTCACGACGCGCGCGAACGCCGCGATGGCTCCGGTGCATCCACGGATGCCGCTCATCCTGCATCCGACCGAGCTGACGACGTGGCTCGGGCCGGCGTACATGCGTCTCGCCGACCGTTCCGCCGTGCCGCTCGTCGCATGCAAGGCGGGGTAGCAGCCGACGGGTGCCGCGGCGTCTGCGGCGCGCGGTCAGGGACTCCGTTATGCTGTTAGGCGTTTCATGTGAAACATTCGCAATCGATAACGATATAAGCAACGATATAAGCGCGGTGCACAGGCGAGGTGGGAAGATGGCGAACGCGATAGTCAATTCATCGAACGGATCGAAGGCGGACGGCGGCGGCCACGGTCTCGGCCTGTTCGCGCTCGCCGCCGGCGCCTTCGTGTTCGGCGCGGCTGAGTTCGTCATGATGGGCATCCTGCCGCAGGTCGCACAGGCGCTGCAGGTGAGCATCCCCTTCGCCGGCAACTTCATCTCGGCGTACGCGATCGGCGTGTGCGTGGGCACATTGCTGCTGATCTTCGGGCGCAGGATCCCGCCGCGCTCGCTCATCATCCTGTTCATGGCGATCGCCTTCATCGGCAACGCGCTGAGCGCGGTCGCCGTCAACGCGCCGATGATGATCGTCGCGCGTTTCATCGCCGGCTTCCCGCACGGCGCGTTCTTCGGCACGGCGACGCTCATCGCGAAGCTGCTCGCGCGGCGGGGCAGGGAGGCGCAGGCTGTGGCGTCGATGGTCACCGGGCAGACGGTGGCGAACATGCTCGGCGTGCCGGCCGGAACGTTGCTCGCCGAACATCTGTCCTGGCATCTCGCGTTCGCCTCGCTCGCCGTCTGCGCCGTCGTCACCGGCGTGCTCGTGCGCGTGTGGGTGCCGTTCATCGCGCCCGCCGACGACGCCGGTCTCGGCGGCCAGTTCGCGTTCCTGCGCAAACCCGGGCCGTGGATGGTGCTCGTCGCCGTCTTCGTCGGCAACGTGGGCATCTTCTGCTGGTGGAGCTACGTCAGCCCGTGGCTGCAGCATGTGGGCGGATGGCCGGATACGACGGTCTCCGCACTGATGATGCTCGCCGGCTTCGGCATGGTCGTCGGCGGCCTGATCGGCGGCCGCGTCTGCGACCGCTGGAATCCGGGCGCCACGTCGGCGCTCGGCCAGCTCGTCGCCTGCGTGGGGCTGCTCGCCGTCTTCCTGATCCCCGGCTCGCGCGTGAGCACGGCGATCCTCACCTTTGTGATCTCCTTCGGCCTGTTCTTCGTCTCCGCGCCGCAGCAGCTCATCATGGCCGAATGCGGGGGGCTTATCGGCGGCGCCGCCGTGCAGATCGCGTTCAACTTCGGCAACGCCGTCGGCTCGATGGTGGGCGGCTCCGTGCTCGACGCATCGCATATGAACTACCACTATCCGGCGCTGAGCGGCGTGCCCTTCGCCGCGCTCGCCGTCGTGCTGCTCGCGCTGTACAGCCGCATGGAGCGCGCGAAGATCGAGGTGGGTGAATGAGCGCCGCCGTCCTCGACAAGCCGAACATCTACGGCAAGATCATCATGATGTCCAACGGCGCCCCCATCGCCGAAGCCGTGGCCTCGATCTGATCTTCATCGTCGTCAGAGCAGGTTTTTCATCAGATCTTCGGAACTGGTGAAAGACCGTCCTTCATATGCATCCACCTGACGGTGTGCCTCGATGCTTTCCGCGGGCTCGCGGGTGATCTTGAACGGCATGCCGTTGTCGCGGATGGATTGGCGAAGGAACAGGTCGCATGTGGGCGATGTGCGCTGACCTTGTGCCTTATCTGTTACGATGCCGGCATGGGCTTGGGACGTATGAGCCTTGGTGGTCCATGCAATCGACATGACGAACACAAGGAAGTGATGTGCAATGCCGGATCGGTCTTGGTTGAACCGATACGAGGCCATTCGGCGTCAACTGGATGCCGTCACTGATTTCGCGCGGTATTTCACCGAACCCACCATCGGTGCGGTGTCGGTGGATGTGTTGTCGTTGGGGGACTTGCATCTTCCCACCGGCCGAATCATCGCCTGTGATCCGATGACGGAGTTGGAGGATGCGCAGCCCTATATGCGGACGGTGCCGCCCGGTGTCTATCCGGTGCAGGCATGATCGTCAGTCGGCTTCTACCGCGCGCATCTCCATCAGCAGCAGCGCGCGCTTCATCTCCACGCCGTAGGCGTAGCCGACGAGGTTGCCGTTGGCGCCGACGACGCGGTGGCACGGCACGATGAACGGCAGCGGATTGCGGTTGTTCGCGGAGCCCACCGCGCGCACAGCCTTCGGACGTCCCACGGCCTGCGCGATCTGCGCGTAGGTGCGCGTCTGGCCGTACGGGATCTGCCGCAGCGCATGCCATACGGCGCGCTGGAACGGCGTGCCGAAGGTGAACGCGATCGGCACGGTGAACTCACGCAGCTCGCCGGCGAAGTATCGTTCGAGTTCGTCGAAGGTCCTGTCGGTGAGCGTCGTGGGCTCGCCGTCGCCGTCGTGTTCGTGGTCTTCATGGGTGACGATGTGCAGTCCGGTGACCGCATCATCCTGCCAATCGATCCTCACGGGGCCGTAGGTGCCCATATACGTCGCAAATCCCTGCATGACGTCCTCCTCGTTGACGGTGCGTATGTTGCCCTGATTATAGAAGGCGGTCTGCTGATGCTCGCCGTCGCGACGCGAACGCTCACTGATTCTGCGTAATCGGGGACGCCGATTCAGGCGGAACGCAGCGTCTTGTCGGCCTCGTCGACGATACGCAGCGTGTTGAGGGTACGCGGATAGCCGATGTACGGCAGGCACTGTAGCGTGACCTTGCGCAGGAAGTCGGCGTCGTTTCCCAGGCCGATGTTCGCCTTCGCGTGGGCGAATAGCTGCGGCTCGACGCCGCCTTGGGCGGACAGATAGCAGAACGTGACCATCTCGCGCTGGGCGTTCGTCAGGCCGGTGCGCGTATAGTAGTCGCCGAAGCAGTTGTCGGCGAGCCAATAGTTGACCTTGCTGCGTTCGTAGCTCTTGTCCATGCCGGTGCCGAAGAGCTCCACCTGCTTCGCGTTGCCGGCCTCGAGGCGGTCGTCCATCGTCGTCGTGGTCTGGTCGGGCAGCGGCAGGCTCACGCCGCGCGCCTCGAGCACATCGTTCGTGATGCCGAGGAACGGGCGCACGCGTCCCAGGCCAAGGTAGTCGACGGCTTGATAGACGACCTCCTTCGCCTCGACCGGCGAGAGGCCGGCGTCGAGCGCGCGCGTCAGCTGGATGCGGAACTCGTCGGTGCCCTGGCAGCCGAGCAGTGTCGCGAGGATCGCGAGATACCGCGTCTCGGGATCGAGCCTCGTGTCCGGATCTTGCGCGACCTCCTCGTCGGCGAAATGCAGCAGGCGGTCGACGAAGTGCGGGTCGGTGCGGATGAGTTCGTCGTTCGGATTGTGGTCGGGATCGGTGGTGTGCTGCGTCATGATGACCTGGTTTCTTGAAGAATCGGATGGCAACGAAAATAGGTAAACGTAGGGGAAAGGCGGCTCGCGTTGGAGGTCGCGAGCCGCCGGATGGGGGAATTATTCAGGGGTAGGTCTTATTGCGCCGGCTTAGGCGAGCTTGTTGTACTCGTCCTCGTCGACCGGCTCGAGCCACTCGTTGCTCTTGCCCTCACCGGGCACGTCGATGGCGATGTGCGAGAACCAGCTGCCCGGTGCGGCGCCGTGCCAGTGCTTCGTGTTCGCCGGGATGTGCACGACGGTGCCCGGCGTCATCGCGATCGGCTCCTGGCCTTCGATCTGCGCGTAGCCGCGTCCGCCGACGCAGATGAGCATCTGGCCGCCGCCCTTCGTGGCGTGGTGGATGTGCCAATGGTTGATGCAGCCGGGGTCGAAGGTGACGTTGGCCATGCGCACCTGTTCACCGGAGATCGGTGCGAGCCAGCTCCTGCCGGTGAAGTACTGCGCATAGGCGTCGTTCGGTGCGCCCACCGGGAGCATCAGCGACTGTGCGTATGCGGTCGGCACGCCGACCGGAACCGGATAGTTGTTCATGATTGTGCCTCCATGGTTGCCATTGCGCGGCGGCCGGCGCTGTTTTGCGTCGTCGCGTCCGTGCGTTGCTAGGGCATAGTATGGGACTGATTTTCATATGCAGCAAATCGTAAAACTGCATACGATGCATGATTGTTGTGCATATGTTCGGCTGTGCGGATGCAGATGCATGCCATCACGTCCGAGGGCGTCCGATCACAGGTTGCGGTCGAAGAACTGCCCGATCGCGTTGAACGGAATTGCGTTGAGATTGTCATACAGATCGGTGTGGTTCGCGCCCGGAATGATCAGCAGCTTCTTGTTCGCCGGGTTCACGCCATGCTCGAGCTTGTCATAGGCGGTTTTTGAGAAGTACGGCGAATGGGCCTTCTCGCCGTGGGCGAGCAGCACCGGGTTCTCGATCTCGTCGATGTAGCTCAGCGGCGGCATGTTCATGAACGACAGCGCGGAGGTCATGTCCCAGCCGGCGTTCGAGTTCACCGAACGAGCGTGGTAGCCGCGCGGCGTCTTGTAGTAGGCGTGGTAGTCCCTGACGAACTGCGGTGCGTCGTCGGGCAGCGGGTCGACGACGCCGCCGGCGCGCGCATAGTCGCCGTTCGCGTAGTCCTCGGTGCGCTGCTTGGCCAGCTGCGCGCGCGTCGCGTTGCGCTTGGGCGGCGAATCGTCGGCGTCGAAGTAACCGTTCGCGGTGACGCGGCTCATGTCGTACATCGTGCTTGCCACGGTCGCCTTGATGCGCGGATCGTTCGCGCCCGCGTTGAGCGCCATGCCGCCGAAGCCGCAGATGCCGAGGATGCCGATGCCCTCTGGGTCGACGTCGCGACGGTTCGCGAGATAGTCAACGGCGGCCGAGAAGTCCTCGGTGTTGATGCCCGGCGAGGCGACGGCGCGCGGCGAGCCGTCCGATTCGCCGGTGAACGACGGGTCGAACGCGATCGTGAGGAAGCCGCGTTCGGCGAGCGTCTGCGCGTACAGGCCGCTGGCTTGCTCCTTGACGGCGCCGAAGGGGCCGCAGACGGCGATCGTCTTGAACTTGCCGTTCGCCGGTGTGCGCTCCGGCTCGTAGACATCGGCGGCCAGTTCGATGCCGTAGCGGTTGTGGAACGTGATCTTGCTGTGCTCGACCTTGTCGCTCTGCGGGAATACCTTGTCCCAGACCGGCGTCAGCTCCAGTGTCGTCATCGGTGATCTCCTTCGTGAAGGGCCGCGCGTCATGTGCGATGGCGTGTGGCTTGCGCGTCATGGTGATGTCTTGTGATTGTCAGTATCGGCAGCATCGCGTTATAACGCAAATGGTTATTTGCTATAATCATTATTTAATTAAAGAATAACGTTGCGAAGGGAAGCCGATGGAGATTCGAGCATTGCGCGCATTCCTCGAGGTTTCGCGCGAAGAGAACATGACGCGCGCCGCGGCCAACCTGCACATGTCGCAGCCGTCGCTGTCGAAGCTCATCCGGTCGCTCGAGCATGAGCTCGGCACGAAGCTGTTCGTGCGCCGCAGCTTCGGGCTGACGTTGACGAAGGAAGGGCAGGTGCTGCGCGAACGCGCGCGCGACCTCGTCGGCATGGCGGACCGCATCGAGGACGAGTTCGCGTCGCTCGGCAACGTCACCGGCGGCACACTGTATTTCGGACTCGCGGAGTCGTATCAGATCCGGTATCTCGCACAGCAGATCAAACGGCTGCGCGAACGGTGCATCAATCTGCGCTACCACGTCGAAAGCGGCGTCTCCGCGCAAGTGCTCGAGCACCTCGACCAGGGTACGCTCGATTTCGCGGTGCTCGCGCAGGACCCCGACCGCACGAAGTGCGACGCATTGGCGTTCCCGGACGTCGATCGCTGGGGCGTCATCGTCCCGGACGGCCATCGATTGGCGGCACGCGAGAGCATCGGCATCGACGATCTCGTCGGTGAGCCGCTGTTCTGCTCGCAGCAGGGATGGAAGCACGATATCGCGCGCTGGGCCGGGTCGCGCATGCCCGATCTGCGGCTCGAGGCGACCTTCGGCCTTGCCTACAACGCGGCCGTCTTCGCGCGCGAAGGCCTTGGCGTGCTGCTCACCTTCGACCGGATCGTCGATACCAGCGAGGGGTCGGGACTCGTGTTCCGCCCGTTGCGGCCGGAGCTCGACACGAAACTGTATCTGACCTGGCGGCGCAACCGGCCGCTCAGCCCGATCGCCGAGCGTTTCCTGCGGCAGTTGCGCGAGACCTCGCCCGCGCCGCCGTCCGAGGCATATACGGCTCAGCCGCGCGCGTTGTAGTCCTCGCACATCATGTTCGTGGCCTTGAGCAGCTTGTACAGATAGATGAACGGGCCGACGATGATCAGCGAGCCAAGGATGCACCACAGCCAGAAATCGGCCATGCTCACTTCACGAGGCATGCCGCGGCGCTGCAGCTCGTTGCCGATGCGATCCGACAGGTTGCTGTACCAGACGAGCCACGCGATGCCGAGCGACAACCATCCGAACAGGAAGAACATCAATAGGTAGTTCATCGATTTGCGGCCGTCATGTGGTGTGGCGACCATGTTCGTCGCTTCGGTCACGTCGTACATGACGACGATGTCGTAGATGCCGAACGTGATGAGGCCGAGCAGGATGTACTTGAGCAGGCTGCGGTTCGTCTTGAGCTTGTATGCCGGCACCTGTTGGACGACGGTCACCGGAATCGGCTGCTGCGGTCCGTATCCGTTCGGCATCGGCGCGCCGCCGGCCGGCGTCGATGGCGGGATGTTTGCATCGGCATAGTGCGTCGCCGGCGTCGCATTGTTCGCCGGTTCCGCATAAGGCTGTGATGACGGCGACGGCTGCGATGGATAGGTCGGATAGGTCTGCTGCGGCTGCGGCGCCCCGCTGGACATGCCCGGGTAGGTCGGCGCAGGCGTCGCGCCGGACGTGCCCGGACGCGGCGGCAGCGCCGGGGTCGGGATCTGCGGATGCATGTTGCTGTCGGTCATGACGGGTCCTCTTCCTCAATACTGCCCATGCGGCAGTACATGGGTCCGCTTTGAGTGTAGGCGCCGATGCCGCCTGTACGCAAACGGGGCGCAGACGGCGGATGTCATCCCAGATGCAGCAGGCACAGCATCGGCAGCGAGAAACAGACGCAGAAACCACATAACCCGGTCACGACCGTCACGACCGGTCGGATGAGCGATCTCCATCCGGCCATCCGACCTTGTGGACGGTATCGCTTTTCGAGGGCGGCGGCGCCGATCCAGCAGCCGAGACCAATGATCGTGACCGCGACGAGCAGCCACACGTTCATCGTCGATCGGTCGAGCCATGCGCCGATCATGTCGTTCGGCGCGCCGTCGAAGGACGACAGCAGCACCGGCATGACAAGGATGTAGCCGATGACGACGAGCGCGGCGATGGCGGCCAATGCCGCCTTCGGGCGCATGTTCCTGATCCGTCCTTCGTCGTCGTGCCGATCCGTCCCCGTCATCCGTCGTCTCCGTTCTGCGTCATGGTCGTCTGGTCATCGTCGTGTCCGTCCCATACTACGCGCCGCGATCGCATGCGGAGTCTGATGTGCTGCCGCTGGAACGCGACGATGTCGGGATTGCGCAGTGCTGCGAGATGCAGACGATGTCCGCGACGCTCACATGCCGAGCGACTGCGCCCAGACGCGCAGTTCGTCCTCGCTTGCGTCCACGTCGAATCGGCGGCCGTCGATCCACTGCGCGTCGGGCGCCGAATCGTGCAGCTGTTCGCCGAGCGCGCCGCGTGTGCTCGACGACGACGTCGCGAAGGTCGTGAGCTTCTTGCCGGCGAAGTCATGCGCCTCGAGCCATGTGCGCACCTCGCGCGGCGCCGTGTCCCACCACAGCGGGTAGCCGAGGAAGATCTCGTCGTAGCCGTCGATCGACGGATCTTCGGCGAGGGCGGGGCGCATTGAACGGTCCGCATGCTGCTTCGAGCTGCGGCTGTTCGGGTTCGTCCAGTCCAGGTCGGCGTCGGTGAACGGCTGATCGGGGACGATCTCGCGCAGGTCCGCGCCGATCGCGTCGGCGAGATGCTCGGCGACGCGGCGCGTGTTGCCGGTTCCGGTGATGTAGACAACCAGTTTGTTCGTCATGTCAATTCCTTTCTGAAGATGTCTTGATGATGCGATGATGATGTTCGTCCGCGTTCAGTGCCGTGCGTGCGCCGTCGTTTCGGCTGCATGCGCCATCGCCTCGACGTGTTCGAGCTCCTCGCGGACGCGTTTCGGCTGCGCGTGCAGCGGGAAGTTGTCCGGATCGTCGTAGCCGTCGAGCGAACCGTCCTGCGGATCGGCTTCGAGCGCCGCGAACATCGGGACGAGTTCGGCGTCGCTTTGCGGCTGGCCGAGTTCGTCGACGAGGTTGAAGGTCTTCCGGTTCGCTTCCTCGCATCCGAGCGCGGCGACGAGCGTCTGCGCGATCTGACGGCGCGCGATCGCGCTGTCGTCCGGCCCCGTGCAGACATGCCGCTGGTCCTGCTGGAAGCGGATATGGTGCTCGTCGTCGCCCTCCATGTCGAACCAGCCGGGGCGCACGATCGTGTATTCGTTGCCGGAGGCGCGCACGAGGCGCTCGCTGCGGCGCTTCCAGTCGTGGGCCTGCGTCGTGCGGTTGTATTCGGTGTCCATGTCCGCCGCGAGTCCGATCGCCGTCATCAGCGCGATGCGCGCCCTGCATCCGTCGAGCGCGTCGAGCGCGTTCTTCACGGCGCCGTGGTCGACGTCCTCGTTCAGTGTCGGGCCGCCGTTCGCGCCCATCGTGAACACGATGCCGTCGATGCCGTCGAGCGCGCGACGCATATCGCCGGCGTTTTTGAGATCGCCTTCGCAGATCTCGACGTTCGGTCCGAAGCACTCGTGCGACTTGTCGCGCACGAGTGCGCGCACCCGATATCCCTGCGTGACGCCTTCGCGCACCGCGTAGCGCCCGACGCTGCCGCTCGCGCCGACGAACAGCACATGGGTCGGTCTCATATGATCGCCAATCCTTTCGTCCCTTGTCGTCCTGCCGCCGCCGTGAACACGGTCGTCCGCGCTCACGCCTCGGCGATGTCGATCATCGACTTGATCGCGCGGCGTTCGTCCATCGCCTTGTAGGCATCCTGCACATGGTCGAGGTCGAAGCGCGCCGTGAAGACCTTGCCCGGGTCGATGCGGCCGTCGAGCACGGCCTTGAGCAGCGTCGACTTGTCATGCGTCGCGACCGACGCGATGCCGCCGGTGAGCGTGACGTTGCGCCAGAACGGCGCATTGACGTCGATGTTGCTCGTATGCGGCATGCCGACGCGGCTCACATAGGCGCCCGGGCGTCCGCTGCGCAGCGCCGATTCGATGCTCTGCTCGGAGCCGACGCATTCGAGGACGCGGTCGGCGCCGGCGCCGTTCGTCATCTCCATGATACGTGCGACCGCCTCGTCGCCGCGCTCGGGCACGATGTCGGTCGCGCCGAACTCGCGGGCGAGCTTCGCGCGGTCCTCGTGGCGGCTCATCGCGATGATGCGTCCTGCGCTGAGCAGCTTCGCGCCGATGACGGCGCACAGGCCGACCGCGCCGGCGCCGTAGACGACGACGGTGTCGCCGGGCTCGATGCGCGCGCTCCATGCGGCGTGGTAGCCGGTCGCCATCACGTCGGAAAGCGCCAGCAGCGACGCGATCCGCTCGTCGCTGTAATCGGCGGGCGATCCTGGGATTTTGACGAGCGCCGTGTCCGCCCACGTCGCGCGCAGATACTCGGCCTGATAGCCGGCGTTGCCGCCGGGCTCCATGTTGGAGCAGTTGCCGTCGTAGCCCTTCTCACAGGCGACGCAGTGGCTGCAGGCGTGTGTGAAGGGGACGATGACGAAGTCGCCGGGCTTCATGTCGTGCACGCCGGAGCCGACCTCGTCGACGATGCCGATCGCCTCATGGCCGACGAGCGAGCCGTGCTCGCGTTCGTTGATGCCGCGGAACCACCACAGGTCGGATCCGCACACACAGGCCTTGAGGACGCGCACGATCGCGTCGGTCGGCTTTTCGATCTTCGGCCGTGGCACATCGCGCACCTCCATATGCTCGGGCTCCACGAACACGGCCGCTTTCATCGTCGCCGTCGTATCGCTGTTCGTATCGGTCGTAGTGGTCATCTGCGCCTCCATCGTCGTCGCTTCGGTCGGCCCGGCGCCCGCAATCGGCATCGAACCGGTTTGTTGCCATCCACGGTAGAGGAACATGAAATCTATTACAAATACAGAACTCAGATATAATTATATGCAGGAAAAGAATATAAGACGATTGGAGGCACGACCATGGATATTCGTCTGCTGCGGCATTTCGTCGCCGTCGTACAGGAGGAGGGCATCTCCGCGGCCGCCGACGCGCTGCGCATGAGCCAGCCGGCGCTGTCGCGGCAAATGAAGGAGCTCGAAGGCGATCTCGGCGTGCGCCTGTTCGAACGCGGCAACCGCGGCCGCACGATCACGCTGACGAAGGAAGGACGGGTGTTCTACCGGCGCGCGCGGCAGATCATCGAACTCGCCGACCGTGCCCGCGCCGAAGTGCATATGCACGACGAGGTCGACGGCATCGTGCACATCACGGCCGCGCAGACTTCGGCGATGGACTACGTCGGGCGCGCCGCCGCGCAGACGCGGCTGCTGTATCCGCATGTGAGCTTCGATCTGCACGACGACAACGGACCGAACAACGTCGAACGGCTCAACAACGGCCTCGCCGACTTCGCCGTCGTCGTCCAGCCGACCGACATGACGCGCTTCGACCATCTCGCGCTGCCCGGGCAGGATCGGCTCGGCGTCGGCATGCGCGCCGACGATCCGCTTGCCGATTGCGACGGCGTCACGAACGAACTGCTCAAGGATATGCCGCTCATCGTCTCCTCCGGCACGTTCGAACGGCGCGACCTGTCCGGATGGTACGCGTCGCCGACGCCGCTCAACATCGTCGGTACGATGAACCTGCCGTTCAACGCGTCCTGCTTCGTGCGTGAGGGCTTCGGCTACATCCTGACGCTCGATCATCTCATCGGGGAGGGCGACGACTCGCGGCTCGTCTGGAAACCGCTTGAGCCGGAGCTGCGCATCCATGTGAGCATCGTCTGGCGCAAGGACCGCGAACTGTCGCGCGCCTCGCAGGCCTTCCTGCGTCAGCTGCGCGCGATCGTGCTGTGAGATCTACTCCTTGCCCTGCGCCGGCTTCGGCACGCCGCCCATCTCGCACAGCTCGTCGATCGTGACGAAGGAGTAGCCCTGCTTCTTGAGGTCGTCGATGATGCCGGGGAGCGCCTCGATGTCCTGCGTGCGGTCGCCACCGCCATCGTGCATCAGCGCGATCGCGCCGTTGTACGCGTTCTTGAGCACCTCGTCGTGGATCGCCTTCTTGCCGGGGCGCTTCCAGTCGAGCGTGTCGATGCTCCACAGCACGTTCATGTCGACGATGTCCGCCGTGTCCTTCCACTGCTGCACGCCGAAGGCGCCGTAGGGCGCGCGCAGCACGCGCGTCTTCGTGCCGCTCGCCTGCTCGAGATCGGCGAAACTCGTGAGGATCTCCTTGCGCAGGTCGTCGCGCGACATGTCCGGCATGTACGGATGGCTGACGCTGTGCGACGCCACCTGATGGCCTTCGTTGACCATCCGCTGTTCGAGTTTCGGATAGGTGAGCGCGTCCTCGCCGAGGTCGAAGAACGTGGCCTTCACCTTCTTCTGCTTGAGGATGTCGAGGATCGGCCCGGTGTACTGGCTCGGACCGTCGTCGAAGGTGAGCGCGATGACCTTTTTGCCGGCCGGCTGCGGCGCGAAGGACTGCACGGTGAGCTTCTTCGCCGGCTTGATCTCCTTGTGGACGACCTCCTCCTTCGAGCGCTTGCCGATCCAGACCTCCTCCCGGCCGTCCTCGCCCTGCTGCGTGACGACCTGGATCGGGCCGTTGTTGAGATTGATGTCGGTGCCGTATCGCTTTGTGCGCGTCTCGCTCGTATGCGCCTCGGTGACGTCCTTGCCGGGCGTGACCGTCATCGTCTCGGCGTCGGCGATCGTCGCCGTGCCGTAGTCGGCGACCGGCACGGGAGCGCCGTTGATGCTGACGGCGACCGGCTCGCCGCCGTCCTTGTCGAGCACCTTGCCCTTGAGCGACAGCAGTCGGCCGCGCGTGCGTCCGAAGTCGTCATGGTCGGCGAGCAGATGCGCGATCGTCGTATCGGCGCGCGCCGACACCGTCTCGCCGTCGACGCTCACGTCGACGGTGCGCCAATGATGCCGCCACATCCACCAGCCGCCGACACCGAGCGCGACGACGACGAGCGCGACGAGCACGGTGACGACGGCGGCCGCCGCCGCGCCCATCGTCCCGCGCGCCCGCCTCGGCGGCTTCGCGCTGCCATGGAAATCGATTTCCTCGACGTCGTCGTCGATGTCCAACGACTGCAGATCCTCGTCGTATCCGTCTCCGCCGATGTTCCCGTTCGTGTCTTGCGCCACCGTATACCACCTTCCCCGTGCACCGCCGATCGCGGCCGCTCGGGCCGCCCTGTGCTGCAGCCCAGCTTAGCATCGGACGTTTCGCGGACGGCTGTGGCATCGCGCGCGCCCGCACGCCATAAGATGGAGGACATGACTATCGCAACTCCGGAACGTTACGCGCAGATGCTCGACGCCGCGCGGCAGGGTGGCTACGCGTACCCTGCGATCAATGTCACCAGCTCGCAGACGCTCAACGCCGCGCTGCAGGGGCTCGCCGAAGCGGAATCGGACGGCATCATCCAGGTGTCGGTGGGCGGCGCCGCCTATTTCTCCGGCCAGCGCGTGCTCGACCGCGTCACCGGTTCGCTCGCCTTCGCCGCCTTCGCGCACGAGGTCGCGAGGAAGTACCCGAACATCACCGTCGCGCTGCACACCGACCACTGCGCCAAACAGTATCTCGACGAATGGGTGCGTCCGCTGCTCGACATCGAGATCGACGAGGTCGCGCACGGCCGTGAACCGATGTTCCAATCGCATATGTGGGACGGGTCGACGGTGCCGCTCGCCGAGAACCTCGAGATCGCGCGCGAGCTGCTTGACAAGTCGGTGCGTGCGCACACGGTGCTCGAGATCGAGATCGGCGCCGTCGGCGGTGAGGAGGACGGCCACCGCGCCGAGATCAACGAGAAGCTGTATTCGAGCGTCGAGGACGGCGTCGCCGTCGCGCGTGCGCTCGGCTTGGGTGACCGCGGCCGCTACATGGCCGCCTTCACCTTCGGCAACGTGCACGGCGCATACAAACCGGGCGTCGTCAAGCTGCGCCCGGAACTGCTGCAGCAGATCCAGCACGGCGTGTGGGAGCGCGCGACGAACGGCGAGCTCGGCGTGCCGCTCGACGCGAACGTCGCCGACGGCAAGCCCTTCGCGCTCGTGTTCCACGGCGGCTCCGGCTCGACGCCGCAGGAGATCGCCGAAGCCGTTTCGTACGGCGTCGTCAAGATGAACATCGACACCGATACGCAATACGCGTTCACGCGCGCAATCGCCGACCACATGTTCCGGCATTACGACGAAGTGCTCAAAGTGGACGGCGAGGTCGGCAACAAGAAGATGTACGACCCGCGGTCGTGGGGCAAGGAGGCCGAGGCGTCGATGGCGGCGCGCGTCGTCGAGGCGTGCCGGCAGCTCGGCTCGGCCGGGCGCGCGCTCAAGTAGCGCGGCGCCGGCGCGACCGCCGGGGAACCCGTGTTGAGGGAGTTCCTCTACGTGGGCTGCGAGGCCCGCGTAGAGGGGCTACTGTAATCTGTCCTCGGCGGATCCGGAGAACCAGCGGAGGTGGAGCATGCCAGGAATCGTCTTGATCGGAGCCCAGTGGGGCGACGAAGGAAAAGGCAAGGCGACCGATCTGATCGGAACGAAGGTCGATTACGTAGCGCGTTTCAACGGCGGCAACAACGCGGGCCACACCGTCGTCGTTGGGGATGAATCGTATGCGCTGCACCTGCTGCCGTCCGGCATCATCAGCCCGAAGACGACGCCGGTCATCGGCAATGGCGTCGTCGTCGATCCGGAGGTGCTGTTCGAGGAGATCGACGGCCTCAAGAGCCGCGGCATCGACTGCTCGCGCCTGCTCGTGAGCGAATCGGCGAACGTCATCGCCCCGTACCACCGCATGATCGACAAGGTCACCGAACGTTTCGCCGGCAAGAAGAAGATCGGCACGACCGGCCGCGGCATCGGCCCGGCGTATGCGGACAAGATCAATCGCATCGGCATCCGCGTGGCCGACCTCTTCAGCGAGGAGCATCTGCGCGACAAGGTCGAGAACGCGCTGCGCCAGAAGAACCAGATGCTCGTCAAACTGTACAACCGCCGCCCGGTGGATGTCGACGCGACCGTCGAGGAGCTGCTCAAGCTCGGCGAACGACTCAAGCCGTACGTGGCGAACACGTCGCTCGTGCTCAACCAGGCGCTCGATGACGGCAAGACCGTATTGTTCGAAGGCGGACAGGCGACGATGCTCGACATCGACCACGGCACCTATCCCTTCGTCACATCATCGAATCCGACGGCGGGCGGCGCGTGCACCGGCACCGGCGTCGGCCCGACGAAGATCGATCGCGTCATCGGCGTTTCGAAGGCGTATGTGACGCGCGTCGGCGAAGGTCCGTTCCCGACCGAACTGTTCGACGAATGGGGCGATTGGCTGCGCGCCCAGGGCCATGAGTACGGCGTGACGACCGGACGTCCGCGCCGCTGCGGCTGGTTCGACGCCGTCGTCAACCGCTATGCGACGCAGGTGAACGGCCTGACCGACATCGTGCTGACGAAGCTCGATGTGCTCACCGGTCTCAAGGAGATCCCGATCTGCGTCGCCTACGACGTGGACGGTGTGCGCTATGACGACATGCCGGCCGATCAGGTCGCGTTCGCCGCCGCGAAGCCGATCTACGAGACGATGCCGGGCTGGACCGAGGACATTGCGCAGGTGCACCGCTTCGAGGACCTGCCCGCGAACTGCCAGGCCTATGTGAAGCGGCTCGAAGAGCTGTCCAACTGCCGCATCTCGGTGATCGGCACCGGGCCGCAGCGCGACCACATCATCCAGATCCATTCGCTCATCGACTGAAGCGGCCGGGTGCATCGATTCCGAACATCGATGCCATCGGCCGACGGGCGCCGGGTCGTCCATCACGAGGACCGACCCGGCGCCTTTCCATGTTTCACGGGTTATCATGTCAGCACACGCCGAAACCCAAAGCCGTATTGAGGCGGTGATTTTCGTATGAACACGCTACACGACACACGACACGACCAATCAGGACGGCGGCCGGCGTCGGATGGCGCAGAGCCGGGCGCCGTGTCCGACGACACCGGCGACCTTCGCAAGGAGCTGATGCAACCGCATCCGACCGGGGCCGCCGCCGCACGCAAGCCACCGAGCGTCCCGTTGGCGCCGATGAAGCGCATGCAGGCGCGATTCAACCCGCTTGCCGACGGCATGATCTATCTCGTCGTGTTCCTCGGCGGCTGCGTCGGCACGGCGCTGCGGTACGGGCTGTGGCTCGCGCTGCCGTATCCGGGTTCCGATTCCCCGCTATGGATGGCCTTCCATCCGGCCACCTTCATCGCGAACATGATCGCCTGCTTCCTTTTCGCGCTGCTCACGTCCTATATGTCGCAGGCGATCTGGTTGCGCAAACGTGTGCGGCAGCTCGCAAGCCGTGGCGTCGGCATGGGCATGTGCGGCGGTTTCTCGACGTTGTCGGCGATGATGGTCGAGGACATCACGGCGTTGCACAACAGCGGCTATCTGAGCTTCATCCTGTACACGGTGATCACATTCCTCGCCGGCATCGTCGTCGCCTGGTTCGGCTCGTGGCTCGGTCTCAGGCTCACTTCGGTGCGGGCGGCGAGCCTCGCCGTGGCCGATGCGCTGCGCCGTCAGGAACAGCCGAAGCCGGCGATCGGCGTGCGCGTGCCCACCGAGGACGTGCCGGTCGATGCGATGCCGTATGACGATCCCAATCCGAAGACCGACGAGATTCCGGTCGTCCATGCCGATCCGCTGACCGGGGAGGTGAAGTGATGGGGGAGTTCCTGCTCGTCTGCGTCTGCGGCGGCCTTGGCGCCGTCGCCCGTTTCGTGCTCAATACGTCGATCCAGCGCTGGTGGAACCGCATCTTCCCGCTGTCCACGTTCATCATCAATATCGCGGCGGCCTTCTTCGCCGGCATCGCCGCGGCTGCCTACCACTACCAGACCGTCAACTACTTCACGTATCTGCTGTTCGTCGCCGGTTTCCTCGGCGGTTTCTCGACATTCTCGACCGCGATCAACGAGATGGTCTCGCTTGCGAAGACGCGGCGCATCGCGATGGCGCTCGGCTACTTCGTCATCACCGTCGTCGTTCCGTTCCTGATGGTCGTCCTCGGCTGGTGGGTCGGCGTGATGGGGCGTTGACCGTTACCTGTTCCGCCGATTGTTCCGGACGTGATACCCTCCGTCCGCATATGGTCCTTGCGCGCGTGATACCACGGCTTGTTTTCTTCATGTGAACCACCTCGCTCCTATGGTTACCGACCAGAAATGCGTCGGTAATGTCCGTATGTCGTCAGCGGCGCTACGTTCATGGGCATCACGAGAGAGGGGGTGCGCATGGCATCCATATATCGATTCATTCCTGAGCGGAGGCGCCGATGGACGAGATGGCGGCATGTCCTGTGTGTCGTGGCAGTCGTCGCCGTCGCCTGTCTCTGGTGTTGCATGTGCGCGCCGCGGGCCGTGGCGGCCGGAGCGGTCGGCAGCTGTGTTCCGACCGCCGAATTCGGCTGTGTCAACGGCATCCTGCAGAGCGCGGATAAAGAGCCGATCGCCGGCGTCAAGGTGATGCTCAGCGGCGCCGAGACCGGGGAGACGACGACGGCGGATGACGGTACATGGGCGTTCAAGGTCGCCGATGACGGCAAATACGTCGTCACGATTCCGCAGGACGTCGCGAAACGGTACGGATTCGCGGCTGACCACGCAAGCGTCGAGATCGTCAAGAAATCATTTTCGCAGCAGCGCGGCGTCGTTCGTTTCGACAAGGCGCCGGCGTCGGGCAACGCGTCCAAACCGAGCGGCACGGCGTCGGATGCGAAGAGGACGATGCCCGCAGGCGCCAACGCCGCGGCCTACGAACCCTCGAGGTCATCGGTCACCTGGACGCGATTCTGCCAGCAGCTGTACTCGGGCATCATCTTCGGACTGCTGCTCGGCCTCATGTCGGTCGGCATGAACCTCGTCTACGGCACGACTGGCCTGAGCTCCTTCTCCCACGGTGAGCAGGTGACGCTCGGAGGCCTGATGGCGTACGTCGGCACGCAGATGCTGCATATGGCGATTGTGCCCTCGGCCATCTTCGCCGTCCTCATCGGCGCGCTCACCGGACTGGTGCAGGACCGGCTCATCTGGGGGCCGCTCAGGCATAAACGAGTCGGCACGATGCAGCAGATGATCGTCACCATCGGCCTGTCGATGGCGCTGCAGTACCTGTTCCAGTTCTTCTTCGGCGGTGACATCAAGAGCATCGTCAAATCGGTGCCGGAAGGCATCCAGCTCGGTCCGGTCTCGACAAGCGCGCCGGCGCTCATCTGCGCGGGCATCGCATTGGTGACGATCGTCGGCGTGACCGTTTTCCTCTACTGCACGCGGCTGGGCCGCGCGACGCGCGCCGTCTCCGACAACGCGGCGCTCGCGGCGGCATCCGGCATCAACGTCGATTCCGTCGTGCGCATCGTCTGGACGCTTTCCTGCGCGCTCGCGGCGCTTTCCGGCGTGTTGCTTGGCATCTACCTCAACGGCATCGCGTGGAACACCGGCGTCACATTGCTGATGCTGATGTTCGCCGCGGTGACGCTCGGCGGCCTCGGCACGGCGAACGGCGCGCTCGTCGGCGCGCTCGTCATCGGCATCGTAGCGGATCTGAGCACGCTCGTCATCCCGAGCGATATGCGCTACGCGAGCGCGCTCGCGATCCTCATCCTCGTCCTGCTCGTGCGACCGCAGGGCATCTTCGGCAAGCGCAATAGGATTGGGTGATTATTCATGGATACGATGACTATCATTGCGAACATTCTTGGCGAATTATTTGCCCCCACTACAGCGGCCTATGCGCTTGCCGCGATCGGCCTGAACATCCATTTCGGCATGACCGGTCTGATGAACATGGGACAGGCGGGATTCATGCTGCTCGGCGCCTACGGTTTCGCGATCACGCAGATGCATGGCGCGAATCTGTTCTCGTCGGTGCTGTTCGCGTTGCTGCTCGCGACGGTCTATGCGCTGCTGCTTGGCATCCCGACGCTCAAGCTCGGCCCCGATTATCTGGCGATGGTCACGCTCGCCGCGGCGGAGATCGTGCGTATTGTCGGCAGATCGACGTCGATGACGAGTGTCACCGGCGGATCGGCCGGCATCGCTCCGCAGGACTTCACGACGCAGTTCGAGAATCTCTCCCCGCTGCCCGACGGCACGTCGACATTCCTCATCTGGACCTACAACAATAACATCGCGAACTCGTGGTGGCTGCGCATCGTAGCCTGGGTGCTCGTCGCCTTGTGCGCGTTCCTATGCTGGCGTTGGTTCCGTTCTCCCTGGGGCCGTGTGCTCAAGGGCATCCGCGAGGACGAGAACGCAATCCGCTCGTTGGGCAAGTCGGTCACGAAGTACAAGATGCAGGCGCTCATCGTCGGCGGTCTCTTCGGTGCGCTCGCCGGCATCGTCTTCATCCTGCCGCGTTCGCTCAACCCTGATTCGCTCGGCCGCACCGTCACGTTCTATACGTGGACGATCCTGTTGCTCGGTGGCGCCGCGACGATCATGGGGCCGATTCTCGGCTCGTGTGTGTTGTGGGTGCTGCTGACGGCCGTCAAGGAGACGATGCGCGTTTCGATTCCCCCGACTGTCATCTCGTCGAACCAGATCGAGGCGCTTGGCTGGGTCATCGTGGGCGTCGCGCTCATGCTGCTCGTGATCTTCCGGCCGCAAGGCGTCCTCGGCAACAGGAAGGAGTTGGCGTTCAATGGCTGACAACAACAAGCCGCCGGTCGATGCGGCGCAGAAGCAGAAGCAGGATCAACAGAAGAGGGCAGTGCCGACCGCGACCGTCAGGGAGCCGTTCTACGACATCGCCCGGTGGGGTACGAAGCCGCCGCCGGGCGAGGATCTCATATCGACGGCGTACGGTGACCGGGTTGCGCGCGACCTCGCGTTCGTCGAGAACGAGCCGGGCGTACACAAGCCCGATCCAATCCTCGTCGCGGATAACGTCGTGCGTCGTTTCGGCGGCATGACCGCCGTGGACGTCGGCCATTTCGAAATCGAACGGCATGGCATCACGGCGCTCATCGGTCCCAACGGTGCGGGCAAGACGACGTTCTTCAATCTGATGACCGGTTTCGATGTGCCGAATTCCGGCAGCTGGCGTTTCGACGGCCGGGACATGCAGCACGTCAATCCCGAGCAGGTGGCCCGTGACGGCATGGTGCGCACGTTCCAGCTGACGAAGGTCATGAGCCGTCTGTCGGTGCTCGACAACATGCTGCTCGGCGCGCCCGACCGACCAGGGGAGAGCATGGTGCGCTCGCTGTTCCCCGGTACGTGGCGGAAAAAGGAACAGGAGAACCGGCAGAAGGCGGAGGCGTTGCTCGAACGCTTCCTGCTCATCAAGAAGAAGGACGACTTCGCGGGTTCTCTTTCCGGCGGTCAGCGCAAACTCCTCGAGATGGCGCGCGCGTTGATGTGCGACCCGAAGCTCATCATGCTTGATGAGCCGATGGCCGGCGTCAATCCGGCGCTCAAGCAGTCGCTGCTCGACCACATTGTCAGTCTGCGCGAGGACGGCACGACGGTGCTGTTCGTCGAACATGACATCAACATGGTGCGTCATATCGCCGATTGGGTGACCGTCATGGCGGAAGGCAGGATCGTCGCCGAGGGGCAGCCGAGGACCGTCATGGATGATCCGGCCGTCGTCGACGCCTATCTCGGCGCGCATGCCGACGTCGATCTCGGCGACGATTCGGTGCTCGAAGGTTTGGAGGGACGCGTATGAACATCACAACATCGGCGGCCGCAAGGACGGTCGGGAGCCGCCGTGGAAACGCGGCGCATGACACGGCGGGCGGCGTCGACGGTACGGCGGACGTCTCCCGCACGATGAGCCGCGCCGAGATCCATGTCGGCGAGCCTGAAGGCGAGCCGTTGCTCGACGCGGCCAACCTCGTCGCCGGCTACCTGCCGGGCGTCAACATCCTCAACGGCGCCTCGCTCACGCTGCATGACGGAGAGATCGTCGGCATCATCGGACCGAACGGCGCCGGCAAGTCGACGCTCCTCAAGTCATTGTTCGGACTCGTGCGCATCCATTCGGGCACGCTTTCGCTGCGCGGACGTGATATCACGAATCTGCGCGCCGACAAGCTTGTGTCGTTGGGGGTCGGTTTCGTACCGCAGACCGAGAATGTGTTCCCGAGCCTGACGATCGCTGAGAACATGCATATGGGCGCATATCAGGCGTCGCAGAAGTTCGACGAACGCTTCGAGTACGTCTGTTCGATCTTCCCGAAGCTCGGCGAACGGCGCAATCAGCTCGCGGGCCAGCTCTCCGGTGGTGAACGGCAGATGGTCGCGATGGGTCGCGCGTTGATGATGCAGCCGTCGGTGCTGCTGCTCGACGAGCCGAGCGCCGGCCTGTCGCCGATGATGCAGGACGAGACCTTCATCCGCGTGCGTCAGGTCAACCGGGCCGGCGTCTCCGTCGTCATCGTCGAGCAGAATGCGCGCCGCTGCCTGCAGATCTGCGACCGCGGCTACGTGCTCGATCAGGGGCGCAATGCCTATTCCGGGCGTGGTCGCGACCTGATGAACGACCCGAAGGTCGTCAGTCTGTATCTCGGCAATCTCGAGGAGGAGGTCGAGAAGGCCGGCCAGTGACTGCGGCCTGGCGGAATGGGTGAAATAATGATTGATTCGTTGACAATCGATTCGTGACAGAAGGGATGAAATATTTAAGTAACATGATCGTCAACAAATACTAATAATTAACGATAATATAATATAGAATAATTGAATACTTGATGATAAGAACAACGATGCAACAAATGCAACAACAATGACGGTCGACGCGCGATGGCGGTCGTTCGTCTGATAACGAGGAAGAGAAGTGATTCGTATGCGACTGCACAACATACGCAAGCAGGCAATGGTGATGACGGCGTTCGTCGCGGCGGCGACGCTCGCATTGTCCGGATGCGGCGGCTCGTCGGGCGCCTCCGACGCGAGCGCGGCGGCCGCCGGGAACGGCATGGTCGTCGGCGCGCTGCTGCCGCTCACCGGAACGATCGCCTATCTGGCGCCCCCGGAGGTGGCCGCGATCAAACTCGCCGTGAACGACATCAACGCGGCCGGCGGCGTCCTCGGCAAGGATGTGACCGAGGTCGAGGCCGACACCTCGGACGGGGAGCACGCCGACCAGAACACGTCGGCCGCGCAATCGGTGCTCGCGAAGCATCCGTCGGTCGTCATCGGACCGGCCGCGTCGGGCGTCGTCAAGAACGTCTACAAGAGCATCGTCTCCGAGAAGATCCCGGTCATCTCGATGGCGTCCACGTCGATGACGCTCTCCGGCATGGATCCGTACTTCTTCCGCACCGTCGCGCCGGACGCGGTGCAGGGCGCCGTCATGGGCGACCTCATCGCAGGCGATGGCGTCAAGAAGCTCGCGATCGCATGCTTCAACGACGAATATGGCACCGGCATGCGCGACATCATCCTTGAAAGGCTCAACGGTGCCGGCGTCGACGTCGTCTACGGCGAACAGGACGCTTTCGATCCCGCGGAGACGAACTACTCATCCATCGCGTCGGCGATCAAGGACTCCGACGCCGACGCGACGCTCATCATCTCGTACGACCAGGCGACGCCGCTCATCAAGTCGTTGGCGTCGGCCGGCGTGGACACGCACAGGCTCTACCTCGTCGACGGCAACACCGTCGACTATTCGAAGACCTACGACGCCGGGCTGCTCAAGGGGTCGAAGGGCACCATCCCCGGCGCCCATGTCGACGACGCGTTCCTCGCGGCGCTCAAGGGCACCGGCACCGAGGTCTCCGACACGACGTACGCGGCGGAGACGTACGACGCGGTGATCCTCTCGGCGCTCGCCGCGGAACAGGGCGGCAGCGCAAGCGGGGAGACGATCCAGAAGAACCTCGCGTCGGTCTCCGGCGCGGACGGCGGCGAGAAGTGCGACAGCTTCAAGGCGTGCAAGGCGCTCATCAAGGACAAGAAGAAGATCCAGTACTCGGGCAAGACCGGCATCGGCGCGTTCAACAAGAACAACGATCCGAGCTCCGCGAACATCGGCGTCTACGAATACGACGACAAGAACGTCAATGTATTCCAGGCGATGCAGAGCGGCGACGTACCGAGCGAATGACACCATACGTGGATTCGGCGCACGTCGAATCCGCCGCTTGTCAGAGCGACTCTCGGCAGCGGGCCATCCATTGCGGGTGGCCCGCTGTTTTTTCCCGTGGCGTCCGATGGCGGTCAGCGCGTCGTGGAACGTCGTGCAAGCGTGACCGGGACGATGGTCGTGCGCGCCTTCGGCGATCCCCCGGATTGTGTGCTGTGTGTGGCGTCGTCGATCTGCTCTTCGACGTCGTCGGCGATCGTACGCGCGATCGCGGCGAAATCCTGCCGGATCACGGTCAACGGCAGTCCTGCGCAGTCGGCGATCGTCGTCCCGTCGTACGCGACGACCTGCAGGCGCTCGGGGACGGCGATGCCGCGCATCCGCGCCTCCTGCACGGCGAAGGCGGCGGCGACGTCGGCGGCGACGAGGGCGTCCATCCGCGGATATGCGTCGAAGGCCTCGCGTACAGCGCGCCGCATGCCGTCGATGTCGAAGACCTCGCCCGATTCGATGTAGCGATGCCGGACGCCGGCGTCGTCAAGCCGTTCCTCGAGCGTCTGCATGTAGCGTACCGTCGGAAACGTCGACTGCGCGGCGCCGAGGTCGGTGAACTGCGCGCGCGGGCCGCCGACGATGACGACGTCTCGCGCATCGGTGCGCGTCAGCAGGTCGGCGATGAGCACGCCGCCGTGCACATGGTCGGAGCTCACCTGGGCGATGCCGTCGCCGAGGTTGCGGTCGAAGGCGACGACGGGGCGGCCGATCGTGCGCCAGTAGTCGGGGGCGTGCGTCGTATGCGCGGCGACGACGAGCGCGTCGAGCGAACGGCGGCGCAGCATGTCGACGTACTGCGCCTCGCCGTCGGCGGAGTCGACGGTCGAGCACAGCATCGTCTGCAGGCCGCGTGCCGAGAACTCGTGCTGCAGCTGCGACGTGAGCGTCGCGAAGAACGGATGGCGGATCGTCGGGACGATGACGCCGACGATGCCGGTCCTGCCGTGGTAGAAGTGGCGGGCGAGCTCGTTGGGGACGTAGTTGAGTTCGCGCATCGCCTGCTCGACCTTCGCGCGCATGTCCTGCGACACGTATCCGGTGCCGTTGATGACGAGCGAGACGCTGCTCACTGAGACTCCCGCGCGTTTTGCGACGTCGCGCATGCCGACCATCTGTGCCTCCTGCCGTTGTATGCCATGGCGCCGTTGATGCATGTCCATGTATCGATTGACCGCCGGTGTCGAACCGGTTGGACAACTCCATTGTAGATACGGTGCGCGTGTGTGTCGATCATGGCGCGACCGATGGGCTTCGGTGGGGCCTCGGCGAGGGCGTCATCAGTTGTCGAAACGGTTTGACACGCCGAAGGCGCAGTCGTGTTGCGCAGAGGTTCCGTCAGTGTCATAATCGTCGGTATCGAACCGGTTCGATGCAACACCAGCGATTCGGTTCCGGGGCTTCGGCTCAACTGATTGATCCCAACGGTGTGATTGACCGACGGCAACTGACTCGACGAGGAGGAACTCGTGAAGAACAAAGTACAGCTCATCACCTACGCGGATCGTCTCGGCGACGGCAACCTCGCCTCGCTGACCGACATCCTGCGCACCCGTTTCGACGGTGTCTACGAAGGCGTGCACATCCTGCCGTTCTTCACGCCCTTCGACGGCGCCGACGCCGGCTTCGACCCGATCGACCACACGAAGGTCGATCCGCGGCTCGGCGACTGGGACGACGTCGCCGAACTCGCCAAGACGCATGACATCATGGTCGACGCGATCGTCAACCACATGAGCTGGCAGTCGCGCCAGTTCCAGGACGTGCTCAAGCGCGGCGAGGGATCCGAGTACTATCCGATGTTCCTGACGATGAGCTCGGTGTTCCCGGACGGTGCGACCGAGGAGGAGCTCGCCGGCATCTACCGCCCGCGTCCGGGCCTGCCGTTCACGCACTACAGCTTCGCCGGCAAGACGCGCCTCGTCTGGGTCACGTTCACGCCGCAGCAGGTGGACATCGACACCGACTCCGCCAAGGGCTGGGAATACCTGATGTCGATCTTCGACCAGATGAGCAAGTCGCATGTCAAGTACATCCGCCTCGACGCCGTCGGCTACGGCGCGAAGGAGTCCGGCACGAGCTGCTTCATGACGCCGAAGACCTTCCGGCTGATCTCCCGCCTGCGCGAAGAGGCGTCCAAGCGCGGCCTCGAGATCCTCATCGAAGTCCACTCGTACTACAAGAAGCAGGTGGAGATCGCGTCGAAGGTGGACCGCGTCTACGACTTCGCGCTGCCGCCGCTGCTGCTCCACTCGCTGTTCACCGGCGACGTGGACGCGCTCGCGCACTGGACCGAGATCCGCCCGAACAACGCCGTCACCGTCCTCGACACGCACGACGGCATCGGCGTCATCGACATCGGCTCCGACCAGCTCGACCGTTCGCTCAAGGGACTCGTCCCCGACGAGGACGTCGACGCGATGGTCGAGACGATCGCGAGGAACACGCACGGCGAATCGAAGGAGGCGACCGGCGCCGCCGCGTCGAACCTCGACCTCTACCAGGTGAACTCCACCTACTATTCGGCGCTCGGCTGCAACGACCAGCACTACATCGCCGCGCGCGCCGTGCAGTTCTTCCTGCCCGGCGTGCCGCAGGTCTACTACGTCGGCGCGCTCGCCGGAGCCAACGACATGGCGCTGCTCAAGCGCACGAACGTCGGACGCGACATCAACCGCCACTACTACACGACCGCCGAAATCGATGAGAACCTCGAACGCCCGGTCGTGCGGGCGCTCAACGCGCTCGCGCGCTTCCGCAACGAACTGTCGGCCTTCGACGGCGACTTCAGCTACGCGACGAGCGACGACGGCAAGACGATCAGTTTCACGTGGAACGATGACGACACGTCGGCGACGCTGACCTTCACGCCGTCGAAGGGCATCGGCGTCGACAACACGCAGTCGGTGGCGACGCTCGCATGGCAGGACGCCGACGGCGACCACGTCAGCGACGACCTGATCGCGAACCCGCCGGTCGCGCGCAAGCACTGAGCGCAGCCGGACGCAACGGACGACGAAACGGAAAAGAGGAGATCATGGTGGACGAACAGGGAGCCGGCGGCAAGCCGGCCGGCAACGGCTACATCCGACCGGGCATCGACGACCGACCCGACTTGGACAAGGCACTGAGCGCCGAAGACAAGGAGAACATCGCGCGTCTGGCCGCGCCGATGCCGAAGAAACGCGCCGCCGAAAGCAGCGTCGACGACGAGCAGACGCAGAGCGTCAAGCTCGCCACCGATTCGCAGGTCCCCGGCTCCGGCATGGCCGCGCTCGCCGCCGTCGACACGGCGGTGCCGGACGAGGACTCGGCGTTCATGGACATGCGCGACCCGATGGTGTCGGCCGACGGCCACCGCCCGACGAAGACGGAGATCGTGCGGCTCGGCGTCGGTTTCACGGTGTCCGCAATCGCCTGCGCAATCCCGTGGGTCGCGCTGAGCACCGTCATCCTGCCGCGCGTGTTCGAGCAGATCGACGCCGGCAGCAAGGTGTTCATGCTCGGCCTCGTCAACTCGATCGGCGCGTTCGTCGCCCTCGTCGCGAACATCGTCTTCGGCACGCTCTCCGACCAGACGCGTTCGCGCTTCGGCAAGCGTACGCCGTGGATCGTGATCGGAGGCCTCATCACCGGCCTGAGCATCGGCGCGGTCGCATTCACGCGCTCCGAAGCGCTCATCGTGACGCTGTGGTGCGTCGCGCAGATGGGTTACAACATGATGCTCGCGCCGTACGTCGCCGTCATGTCCGACCGCGTCCCCGACAAGGTGCGCGGCACGATCTCCGGATTCTACGGCGCCGGCATCGCCGTCGGACAGACGCTCGGCTCGGTCGTCGGCGCCGCGTTCCTCACGCGCGGCGATGCAGGCATTTTCCAGGCATGGATGATGGGTCTCGGCGTCTTCTCGCTCGTCGGCATCTTCGTCGTTGTCGTATGGCCGCGCGAGAAGTCGAGCAAATTCGAAGCCGACGGCGAGAAGCTGAGTGCGAAGGCGATTCTGCGCAACTTCCGCCCGCCGCGCCACGCGCCCGACTTCTACTACGCGCTCGTCGGCCGCACATTGATGATGGGCGGCTACTGGATGATCACGACCTACCAGCTGTACATCGCACAGGACTACATCTACGCCGGCGACCCGCACGCCACCGACAAGGCCGCCGCGATCATCGCGACGATGGGCGTCATCACGCTCGTCGTGTCGCTGATCGCCGCTGTCACGGCCGGTCCGATCACCGACCGCATCGGCCGCCGCAAGCTGCCGGTCGCGCTCGCGAGCTGCCTGTTCGCCGTTGGCGCCGCGATGCCGCTGCTGTTCCGCTCGCCGATGGGCATGTATCTGTTCGCCGCGATCGCCGGCCTCGGCTACGGCGTCTACAACGCGATCGACCAGGCGCTCAACGTGGCTGTGCTGCCGAATCCGAAGGAGGCGGGCAAGGATCTGGGCATCCTCAACCTCGCGAACACGCTTTCGACGGTCATCGGCACGATGATGACGTCGATCGTCGTCTCGATTGCGAAGTCGGCGATGCACGCGTCCGATACGCCGGCGGCCGCCTATGCGTGGTGTTCGTCGTCGCGATCGTCATCGTGCTCATCGCGGCCGCGCTCGTCATGCGCATCCGCAACGTCAAGTGACGCTTTCCCTTCATCGTCACATTGCCAAGCCGGCGACGTTCATGTCGCCGGCCTTTTCTCGTATGCCGATCGCGAGATGCCGCCGCCGTCGCATGGTGTCGCGTCGGCGATGCGTACGCATGACGTCGCCTATGATGGACGTGGGTATCCGGCGGAACGATATGTGGTCTGGCGTTCCGTCTCACGCATGGTGAGGGAGACGTGATGGGCGGCGATGCGATCAACGTGGAGGTCTGCAGCATTCGCGAACTACTGCGCTGCCCGTTGCAGGTGCCTCCCTATCAGCGCCCCTACGTCTGGCAGGCGTCCAACGTGCTCCAGCTGATCGAGGATATCGAGCACTCGGCGCAGGCCGATCCCGCGACGGATGAATCCCGATATCGCATCGGCACCGTCATCGTCTATCGGAACGAAGACGGGACGTCGCTCGACATCGTCGACGGGCAGCAGCGGGTGATCACGTTGCATCTGATTCTGGCCGTGCTGGGGGAGCGTAAGGATGGTATGCGGCTGGATATGCGCGATGACGAGCAGACTCGCCGGCATCTGTACGAGAACGATCATGCGATACGGCAATTAATGGATTCGTGGGAGGGCGATCGGCGCTCGCAATTTGCGGGTCGCCTGCTCGATGGCTGCGAGGTACTGAAGGTTAGGTCAGACCATCTGTCCGAAGCATTCCAGATGTTCGATTCGCAGAATGCGCGCGGCAAGGAACTCGACCCCACCGATCTGCTCAAGGCGTTCCATCTTCGCCGCATGGATGCCGACGGCGTGGATGAAAGCCGCAAACAACAGCTGGTGCGGCGGTGGGAGCTGCATCAGGATGAGATCCAGCCGCTCTTCGGTGCATATCTCTATCGCATCGCATGCTGGGGTCGAAGAGAGAAGGCGAAGCCCGGAGGTCTGGATTCGGATTCCATCGCCATGTTCAAAGGCATCGATCTGCCGGGCCGCGGCAACGAGCGGCAATGCGCGCCGTGGCAGCGCAATTATGTCACGGCCTGGTATGCGAGCAAGGAGCGCGCCGATGACGGGGCGGAGACGTCATATGCGTTCCAGATCGATCAGCCGGTGATCAACGGCGAGGCGTTTTTCTGCTTCGCGGAGCATTATCGGACGCTGCTCCGGCAGCAGCTCATGCATGATGAGGATCCGTGGAAGGAAGCCTGCGCCGATGTCGTGCCCTTTGTGGACGAGTGGCGGTACCGTTACATGACCGAACTCTTCCATACCATCCTGCTGTATTACCGGGATCGATTCGGCGATGGCGACGCCGTCGAAGCCGCCAGAATGGCGTTCCTGCATGCCGCGTATATGAGACTCGCCATGCGCTCGTTGCGGTTTGCCACCGTCAACAACTATGCGCTGGGCGCCGATCGATGGTGGCGGAACGCCCGCATATTCGAGATGATCCGCGATGCTGACCGCGGGCGTGATGTGTTGTCCCATATGGCGCGCATTGCTCGGGAGCCTCTTGATGAAGATTCAGACAACGTGAAGCGGCGCTATCAGGAACTGTGGAGCCGCTATATGCGACGCGATTCCAAGTCTCGGGCCGGTGATGGAGGCATGGAAGAAGAGGGGAACATGAAGCGTGGGGAGGAGACCCGATGACGGGCAAGCCGGCGGTACTGAACATCGCTGAACTCTTCGACGAGGGATGCATATATCGGGTTCCGATCTATCAGCGCGCATATGCGTGGGGCGCTGATGAAATCAAGACGCTGCTCGACGACGTCAGGCGTGCCGACGGCCAGTACTATCTGGGCTCGTTGGTCGTTGCGAGGTGCGGCAGTGAGCGGAACAGGACCGTGTACGAGGTCATCGACGGGCAGCAACGTCTGACCACGCTGTATCTGCTGATGGCGGCGCTCTGCCATGACGATGACGATCAAGCCGCCGCTGCGTTGGACGCATGGCATATGCGATTGGAATATGAATGCCGTGCCGAATCATATGGGGCGTTGCTGCAACAGCTGCGTAAGAGCGGCGCGCCCGATCAGCCGGAGGACGTCGGCGCGCAGGACGGACCTTCCGATCAGGAGACGATGTGCCGCCCATTGCTCGACGGATATCAGATCATCCGTCAGGACTTCGAAGATCCGGAGCGCCGGATAGACCTCGAAAAACTGCGTACCAATGTGAGCATCGTGCGTGACGAATTGCCTTCGGGAACCGACCTCAACCGCTATTTCGAAGTCATGAATACGCGCGGCGTGCAGCTCAGGCCGCAGGATGTCGTCAAGGCGCGCCTCATGAGCGCCGTATCCTCCCCGACCGATCGCGAAACCATCGGCCGCATCTGGGATGTCTGCTCGGATATGGATCACTACATGCAATGCCTCGCGACTCCCGATGAGCGGACGCGATGGTTCGGCGAGGGGTGGACGTCGGCGCCGCCTGCCGATTGGAACCGACTCGTCGGCGAGGCGGCTCCGGACAATGATGGCGGCGACGACGGCAGTGCCAAATTATCCAAGTCATTCGAGGATGTGCTGCAGGAAGCACTCAGCGAGGAACCGCTGCAAGTGGGACAGCAGACGCAATCGGGCGCCCATTCGGACGACGAAGCCGAACGATATCGCTCCGTCATCAGCTTCTCGGCATTCCTCATGCATGTGCTGCACATCTACAGTGGCGACGAGAACGATGCTTCTGGCGACGTCAAGCAAACCTCTCTTGATGATGCGGAATTGCTCAGAGTATTTGACGACAAGGTGGCCAAGATATTTCCGAAAACTTCAGAGAACTCGGAAGACTCAGGGGACTCAGACGACAGTGCATCCGCGGAGGACAACGCGAAACGATTCGCTGCGGCGCTGCTGCGATGCCGTTTCCTGTTCGACAACTACATCGTCAAAACGCATATGGATTCGGCCGTTTCATCCGATGCCACCGAATGGACGCTCAAATGCTGCAGAAAAAACAAGAGCAAGAAGGAGCGGTCATACTACCTTGCCAATGCGTTCTCGGATGAGGTCCAGCAGGAACTGATCATGATCCAGTCCATGTTCCAGGTGACCGAAACGGGCAACAACCACAAGAACGCATTGTATGCAATGCTGCAATGGTTGTGGGCAAAGGAAGCCGTCGATGGATCTGCGTTCCTGCAACACATTCGGGAGTATGCGCGCGGGAGCCTTGAGGAGAAGCTGAAGCTGAAGGGTACGCTGACGGAAAAGCGCCGGTCGCAGATTCGTGAAGCCGTCAATCAAGGCGTCGGCACCGAGCATTTCATCTTCAACTATCTGGATTATGCGCTGTGGGAGCTGCTCAATCATGCCGATGATTCGCCGCAGGGACAGGACATGTCTGCAGCCGGCATCTTCGGAACCGATGAGCTGCCGGCGGTAGCGTCGGAAGTGCGTACGCGGTGGAATGAATACGCCGAGCAGGCCGAACATTCCGGCGAAGGCGCGCAGACTCTTGATTGCAGGCGGTTCCGTTTCCGCTACCGCAATTCCGTGGAACATTTCTCGCCGCAGCATCCTTTAAGCGGTGGCGATGCGCCGCCCAATGTAAACGATTTCGGCAATCTATGTCTGCTGACGGTTCGGGAGAACTCCCGCCGCAACAACCTCGACGCAATGGAGAAGATCAGGCATTTCAATGTGGCCCAGCAAAGCCTGAAATTCCAGTTCATGGTCGGACAGGCGCAGAAGGAGACCACATGGGGCGAGCAGCAGATAAAGGACCAGACCGAGCTGTGGATCCGATTGTTGGACGCGCTGAGCGACGCATCTCATGTCCGGTGAACGATGATCCGTTCTACGCCCCCGAGAACATGCGTCATCTGGAGCGGTCGATTCGCCAGTTGGAGCATGGTGACGTGTCCGAGCGCGAACTTCGGGAGTCGTGACGAATGCGCCGTCGCATATGCGCTCCCGGTGTGTGAATTCGTCTGCGCGCACGGCGGTAACGGGGCCACCGCCGTGCGGCTGCGGTTATCGTTGTGCGTATGAACGATCAGTCACAGTCACATGATGCGAACGACGCCGAGCGCCCCGCGCCGCGTCCGTTCCCGAATTCCGATTACATCCGCCCGGGCATCGACGACCGCCCGGACCTCGACAAGGCGCTATCCGACGAGGACAAGGCGGCCGTCGCGCGCCTCGCCGTGCGCCAGAAGCCGAAGACGCCGCCGGCCGCGGCCGACCAGCCGGAGGTGCAGGCCGCCGCGATGGGCGCGAACGCTCCCGTCGGGGGTGCCGACGAACCGGTACCCGACCTGGAATCCGCATTCCTCGACATGCGCGACCCGATGGTGGACGCGAACGGCTACCGTCCGACGAAGGGGGAGGTGCTGCGCATGAAGGTCGGTTTCATGGGCACGGCGTTCTTCCTCGCGTTCGCGCTCGCCGCGCTCAACATCACGCTCGTGCCGCAGGAACTCGATGCGTTGAGCGGTCCGATAGGTGGTGCCGTCGCGTTGTCGCGAGTGCTCGGCGTCGGCATCCTGTGTTCGCTTGTCGCGACCGTTTTCTTCCTGCCGCTGTCCGATCACACGCGCACACCCTTCGGACGCCGCGCGCCGTGGTTCGCCGCAGGCACGATCGTCGCCGTAGTCTTCGCGTTCTCGCTGAGCGCGTGCCATACGCCGGCCGCCGTCGGCGTCGTCTGGGCGCTGCTGCAGATCGGTCTGGCGGCGATGCTGTGCGCGTTACACGCGTCGATCGGCGAACGTGTACCGGACAAGTTCCGCGACGCCGTCGGCACATGGCGCACTGTCGGTCTGCTCGTCGGCCTGGTATTCGGCATCTGGTTCGGTGTACTGATGGCCTCCGCCCCCGCCGTCGGCATGGACCTGTGCGCCATCGCTCTGCTCGCCGCCGGCATCGTCGGTTTGCTCGTCATCCCGCGCGAGTCGTCGACCGTCTATTCGCGCGCGAAGCCGATGAAGACCGCCGACCTGCTGGTCACATTGCGCGTCACCCATCCGACGGCCGCATGGCGCACGATCTGCCTGACGCGGCTGTTCGCATCCGCCGGTGTCATGCTCACGATCGCCTACATCTGGTTTGTCGTGCGCTATCGGCGTGGCGCCGATGCGGGGCTCGACGTGCGCGCGACGATGACGATGGCCGCCCTCATGGGACTGCTGGCGTGCGCGATGGCGCTGCTGAGTGAAGGCGTCACCGATCTGCTGCGCGCGTCGCTCGACAACGATCGGCTTGTGCTGATGGTCGGCGTCGCGTTGGCGATCGTGGCAGCCATCGTGCCGCTCGTCAGCTATACGCCGGTCGGATTGTATGTGTTCGCCGGCATCGGCGGATTCGCGATCCATATGATCGACGACGCGCTGCAGTCGCTCGCCGTGGCTTCGGTGCCGCAGATCGACCGCGCCGCCGAATATCTCGCCGTGTTCAACACGAGCGCGACGGTGGGCCGTCTGCTCGGCGTCATCGTCGGCGGATTCGTCTTCGCCTACGCGGCCGTCTTCTCGTCCGTCTTCCTGTGGGCGGCGATCATGTTCGCGTTCGCCGGCGCGAGCGGCGCCGCGGCGATTGCATATGCCGCCAAACGCTGATGCTCGTTCCGGAGCGACGCATGTCCTCATCCGTCATGATGAGACGGCTATGCGTCGCTTTGTTGTATCTACGACGCTGTGCCTGCGCGCTGGCGAAACGTCTGTGCTGATCGCATTGTGGTGCAATGACATTGACTGCGGTGTCCGGCGTCGATATGCGCAACGTATTGTCTCACAATGTGGACATATGTCCGGAGTGTCTGCGTTCCCGGGGTACCTTCAATGTCAACGCGGCGCTGCTTCGCAGATGCGCCGTACAAGACGATGACGGATACACGGAAAGGAGGCTCGCGATGGATGAGGCCATGGTCGCACGACTGCAGATTGTACGAATTATTATCTCGCCATCGGCGAGCTGATTCGTATATCTGGAATCCAGCCCCGCCGATGGTGGCGGGGACGGGTCGTGAACTACCTCGGACCCCGCCATATGTGCGGGGTTTTTGCGTTCGTACCCCAAGCCATGAACGCAGGCAAACTATCAGGAGGTTTTCATGACCGCAGCCGAAACAGAGGCGGAATCCGCCGCAGTCACTCTCGCCCGACCGGCGTCGCGCACAGCGCGCTCGTCGGTCGGCACGATCATCGCCGCATCCATGGTGGGTACGACGATTGAATTCTACGATTTCTACGCGTATGGCACGGCCGCCGCGAACTACTTTCCGCGCGTGTTCTTCTCCGACCGGACGAACCCGACCGTCGCGCTGCTGCTCTCGCTGGTCACCTTCGCCGTCGCGTTCCTCGCACGCCCGGTCGGTTCGTTGATCTTCGGGCATTTCGGCGACTCGATCGGGCGCAAGGCGACGCTCGTCGTCTCGCTGATGACGATGGGCGTGGCCACGTTCCTCATCGGCTGCCTGCCCGGATATGACGTGTGGGGTGTGTGGGCCGTGATCATGCTGTGCGTGTGCCGTTTTGTGCAGGGCATCGGCCTCGGCGGTGAATGGTCCGGCGCCGCGCTCGTGGCCACCGAGAACGCGCCTGCCGACAAGCGCGCACTCTATGGTTCGTTCCCCGAACTCGGCGCGCCGATCGGCTTCTTCCTGTGCAACGGCACCTACGTGGTGCTTGAGATGTTCAACGATGACGCGGCGATGCTCGCGTGGGGATGGCGCGTGCCGTTCCTGCTGTCGTCGCTGTTGGTGGTCGTGGGGCTGCTCGTGCGCGTCCATATGGAGGAGACGCCGGCATTCCGCGCCGCACAGCGGAGCCAGCGCGTTGTCAAGGCCCCGGCGGTCGAGGTGTTCCGTACGAGCTGGAGGCAGGTGCTGCAGGCGACGTTCCTCGTCGCCGTCACCTATACGCTGTTCTATACGCTCGCCACATGGTCGCTCGCGTGGGCTACGAAGACGGATGCGCAGGGAGGCGGCGGCCTTGGCTTCTCGACGAAGGAATATATGACGATGCTGATGATCTCAGTATGCGTGTTCGCCGTGTTCATCGTCCTCTCGTGCGTGTTTGCGGATCGGCTCGGTCGTCGTCACGTGATCATCGGGTCGTCGGTCGCACTGCTCGTGTTCGCGGCGGTGTTCCCGTTGCTGATGAACCGTGCCGTCGTCGGTGTGCACAACACGGCCGCGGCGATGCTGTTCCTGTGCCTCGGCTTCGCGCTGATGGGTGTCGCGTTCGGACCGATTGGCGCATTGCTGCCCGAACTGTTCAGCGTCAACGTGCGCTACACCGGATCCGGCATCGGCTACAATCTCGCGGCGATCGTCGGTGCGGCATTCGTGCCGTCGGTGGCTACATGGCTTTCGTCGCATTGGGGCGTGGGCTCGGTTGGTCTGTATCTGGGCGTCATGGCGCTGGGTTGCCTTGTGGCGATACTGACCTGCCATGAGACCAAGGATGTGGATTACATGCGGTGACCCGCGGATGGTTCATGCATGATCGACGCGTCAGGTAAGGAGGCTGCACGGCGGCGGCGCGGGTCGCGCACAGCATAGCAAGAAGTCCACAATGTGGACAAAACATCATGCCGATGCAAGACGGAAGCTGGTGATGATGCGCTGTTTTCCAAAAGAAATCACGCATATCCCAAAACGGGGCGTCGATGGTATCCAAAAGATGGACTCGGCGTCGAGGCGCTTGCGGATTTCGGTAAGATGAGGACTCAGTTTTGGAGACAAAATCTCCGACACGGCGGGAAGCCTGCATACACGGATCGGTCGTCCCATACCATGGGGCGTGCGGTGCATGGGGCAGGTGCAAGAACAAACACAGGCATCGCGAACGGCACAATGTTCGGTGATGCAAACAATGAAGGAGTATGCCAATATGGCAGCACAGATCTGGTACGAAGACGACGGCGATCTCTCGGTTCTCGACGGCAAGAAGGTCGCGATCATCGGTTACGGCTCGCAGGGCCACGCTCACGCGCTCAACCTGCGTGATTCCGGTGTGGACGTCGTCGTCGGCCTGCGCCCGAACTCGAAGTCGGTCCAGTTTGCGAAGGATCAGGGCCTTGAGGTCAAGAGCGTTCCGGAAGCTGCTGCAGAAGCCGACGTCATCATGATCCTGGCTCCTGATCAGTATCAGAAGGGCATCTGGGACAACGACATCGAGCCGAACATCAAGCCGGGCGCCGCTCTGGCCTTCGCGCACGGCTTCAACATCCACTATGGCTACATCAAGCCGTCCGAGGACCATCCGGTCTTCATGGTCGCCCCGAAGGGGCCAGGCCACATCGTGCGTCGTGAGTACGCCGCCGGCCGTGGCGTCCCGGTCGTGACCGCCGTCGAGCAGGATCCGCGCGGCGACGGCTGGGATCTCGCCCTCGCCTACGCCAAGGCCCTCGGCGCGCTGCGCGCCGGCGCCATCAAGACGACCTTCAAGGAAGAGACCGAGACCGATCTCTTCGGTGAGCAGAACGTGCTCCTCGGCGGCGTCAACAAGCTCGTCGAGATGGGCTTCGAGGTCCTCACCGACGCCGGCTACCAGCCGGAGATCGCCTACTTCGAGGTCTGCCACGAGCTCAAGATGATCGTCGACCTGATGAACGAAGGCGGCCTGAACAAGGATCGTTGGTCCTGCTCCGACACCGCCCAGTACGGCGACTACGTCAACACCGTGATCGACGAGCACGTTCGTGAGCGCATGCAGTACCACCTCAAGCGCATCCAGGACGGCTCCTTCGCCCAGGAGTTCATGGACGACCAGGCCGCTGGCGCCCCGAAGTTCAAGCAGCTCCAGGAGGAGTACTCGAACGTCCGCATCGAGGAGGTTGGCCCGAAGCTCCGCGCGATGTTCTCCTGGAACAACGAGGCCGCGAAGGACGCCGACGAGGCCAACTCCTTCACCGGCAAGATCGCACGCGCCCAGGTTCAGGACGCCGAGTGATCGCAGCCCGGCCCCAGCAGGCCGGATAGTCTAACCTAGGTTTCAAGGTGGGGTGCACAACAACCGTTGTGCACCCCACCTTTGCATTGAGGGGACGCGCCATCCGTACGATTTTGATTGTACGGTAAATTACCGTACAATAGTGGCATGGCAACGATTACACGAACAGCTCGCATTGACATGCGGCTTACCGAACAGGAAAAACAGCTCATCGAACGGGCGAGCGCCGCGACTGGATCGCGCCTCACCACATGGTGCATCAACAACCTTCTCGCCGATGCCAAGCGCGATCTGCATGCCAACAACATCATCCAACTGTCGGATGAGGCTTTCGAAGAGTTTGTTGAGCATCTGGATGAGCCGCTGACCGACGCACAGAAACAGTTCCTTGCCTACCAACCGGAATGGGCGTGATGCCGATGCCGTTCACCCGCCCTGAGCGTGCTCGCCAAACCGTGGATTTCGGCGTATTCGATTGTGGGGCGCCGCAGATCGACGATTGGCTGAGGTGCCATGCCAATGTGTCCAATAGGAATGGGAGTGCTGCGCTGTATCTGTCCCACTGTGCGCAGAATGGCGAACTTGCGGGGGTGTATACGTTGAGCTCCACAACGGTCGTACGCAGTGAGACGCATGCGCCATGGATGCGGCGCAATGCGCCCATACTGATCCCTACTGTGCTCCTTGGGCAGCTTGCGGTTGCACGGCAGTTCCAGCATCAGGGATTGGCCAAGGCGCTTGTGCGCGATGCGGTGGACCGGACGCTCCGGCTCGCGTTGTCGGTCGGCGTGCGCGCGCTGGTCGTGGACCCGCTGAACGATGCTCTCACATCGTTCTATGAGTCGCTTGGATTCGAAGGGTTCGTGGCTGATTCACACATGTACTTCCGCATGCCCAAGTACCCACGGCCTGATTGAGCACTGGAATGTGAAGTCGCTTATCTATATCGAGATCCGCAGCGTTGCGGCACAAAAGTTATAACAAATATAACAAGTATAAAAAAGTATAACAGCTCCACTTGTTTGACGGATTCCGCAAGGCACTGCTACATTGGTGCTTTATGTGTGGAAGAGCCATGATGGCGAAGGTTGCGCGGGCGTCCCCTGCGCGCATTGATGCGCATCCTCTGCCTTCCGTGATCCGGTGATCCGGATGCATCCAACCAAATGAATCATATGCGGCGCAGCCGGTCGGCTGGCGTCTGCCGCAGCATGCCACCAATCGATGTTCAGGAAACGCCCGTGATCACGGGCCTTGCCTCGCATGCGCGCAGACCGCCGCTTCATCGAGGAAATGAACCATCATGACCACAACACATCTGCAATCATGGCGCACCCGGGTCGCGTTGTTGCTTGCCGGGCAGACGCTTTCGCTCATCGGGTCGAGCGTCGTGCAATACGCGATTGTCTGGCATCTCGCCATGCGCACCGATTCCGGCGCCGTCATGACCGTGACGACACTGTGCGCCGCCCTGCCGCAGGCGATTGTCTCCCTGTTCGGCGGCGTGTGGGCCGACCGTTGGAACCGCAAGGCGCTCATCATGCTGCCCGACGCGCTCATCGCCCTGGCGACCGTCGCGTTGGCGCTGTCCATCGCCAACGGCGGCGAGGCGCTTGCTCTGTTCTTCGTCATCCTCTTGATCCGCTCGGCCGGCGGGGGCGTGCAGACGCCCGCCGTGCAGTCGCTCATCCCCGACATCACGCCCGAGGAGAAACTGCTGCGTGTCAACTCGATCAACGGCACGATCCAGTCGGTCAACATGATCGCCGCGCCCGCGATCGCGGCCGTGCTCATCAACATCATGCCGCTGTGGGCGATCCTGTACGTCGACGTGACGACCGCCGTCATCGGCATTGCGTTCGTCGCGCTGATCCGTGTGCAGAGCGCGGCGCGCACGCGGTCGAATGAAGCACCATCGGTCCTCACCGAGATGCGCGCGGGGCTGCGCTACGCGTGGCGCTACCCGCGGATCCGCAGCGTGCTCATCTCGTACGCGCTCGTGTGCTTCGTCAACATCGCGCCGATGAACCTCACCCTGCTGCTCATGAACCGCGGTTTCCAGGGGCAAACCCTCGACCTAAGATTCACCGTGCTCGAAACCGCCGCCGACAAGCTCGCCGCGAACGAGATGGCATGGAGCGTGGGCATGGTGGTCGGCGGCGCGCTGCTGGCGACGGTCGGCGCGAAACTATTCCATGACAACATGGCGCTGCTCGCCGCCGCGTTCTTCGGCATGGGCATAGGCACGGTCGCACTCGGACTGGCACCGACGCTGCTCCTCTATCTTTTCGTCGATTTCCTCATCGGCGTAAGCACGGCGATCGGCACATCGCCCACATACACGCTGCTGCAGCAGGAGACCGAATCCGACATGCAGGGACGCGTCTTCGGGCTGCTCACCACGTTCTCCGGATTCGGCACACCGCTCGGCATGCTCGTGTTCGGTCCGCTCGCCGATGTGGTGGACGTGCGTGTGATCTTCGTCGTGGGTGGTGTGCTGACAATCCCGTTCGGTGTGTGGCTGCTGCGGGTGGATAAACGGTGGGCGCGCAAAGTGAGATAGCCGTCTTGGCGCGCCCTTTCGTTTTCCGCTATGGGTAGTGTTTCTTCCGCTACGGGTAGTGCGTATTTATCGGAAAACAATATGATATGACCCGTTTTGCACTACCCGTAGCAGCAAGAGCCACTACCCATAACGAAGAGGGGTTGGCGTGGCGTGACCACCACGGCCACCGCGCCGAGCACTACCCCGCATACGGCAGCGCCGGCAGGTTGGCGCCATTGAACAGCGGCGCCGGGCCCCAGCTCTTCCACGCATACCGCGCGGCAGTGGGGGAGTCGATCTGCGATGCCTCGACGCGCACGGTCACGCGTTCGCCGTCGCCGGGCAGGATCCGCGCGCCCGCGTCCACATATGCACCATCCGCGCCGGCGATTTCGAACCCCGATTCACCGGCCGCGCGCGCCGCTCTCATGGGCCGCCGTGCGCATCGTGTCAGGCGTCGTGCCGCGCCAATGCAGTCCGCGCGCGTGGTGAAGGTCACGTCGAGCGCGCCGCCTTCCGCCGGCGCCACGCTCGTCACGCGCGGGCTTTCCGCCTCAATGTCCGCGCGCCCGTACACCCCACGCAACGCCATGTCCGCGATGCGCGTGCCGACGGTCGCCTTGTCGAGCGGGTGGATGTTGTCGAACTCGCCGCAGTCCATCGTGCACACGAGCAGCACGTCGTCGAGCGTCTCGCTCGCATCGAGCTGCGCCGCGCGGATGACGGGCCAGTGCCGCGGGTCTTCGCCGCGTGCGGCCACCTGCCCGTCGATCCACTGCGGCAGCTGCACCACGATGAACGGCAGTGCGCGTGCGTCCGCATCGGCCTGGTATCCGACCTCCGGTTCCTCATACCCGGCGAGATTCCACAAGGTGCGCCATTCCTCGATGAGCAGGCCGAGCAGCTCGCGGTACGACTCGCACTGCGCCTCGTCCTCCTCGCCCTGGTACCAGAGGAATCCGCGCAGCGTGTACGGCGCCACACGCCGCACCATCGCCTCATACGGCGCGCTCACGCGGCGTTCGGAGAACGGCGTGACCGGCGGCGGCCACGGGCAGGGGCCGATCTCCGCGTCGATCTGCGGCTGGGTGATGCCGGGGTGGGCCTCTTTCATCGCCGCGACGTCGTTGTTCCACTGGTCGAACACCGTCTGCCAGTGGTCGGCCTCCGCGCGCATCTGTTCCTCGGTTTTGCCTGCGATCGCCGCTTCGTACCGCTCCACGTAGGGGCGGCCAGCGTCGGAGCCGACGAGCGTGGCGCGGCTCATCCAGCTGGTGATCGACGTGCCGCCGATGTAGCAGTCGATGATACCAACGGCCACATCCGCGCCGAACTGCGCGCGCAGGCGGGCGCCGAAATGGTAGGCGACCGCCGACATGCCGGCGACTTGCGGCGCCACCGCCGGCTTCCAGCCGGAAGCGGACTCCGCGGCCTCGTCGATGCGGCCGGCCTTGGGCGTGTTATAGAAGCGCAGCAGTGGATCGGATGCCGCGGTGATCGCCTCGGCGCCATGTTCGCTCGTGTGCAGTTCGAGCTCCATGTTGCTTTGCCCGCCGGCGAGCCAGACTTCGCCGATCATCACATCGGTGAAATCCAAACGGTCTGTTTCATGTGAAACACGCATGGTATACGGTCCGCTTGCCGGCAGGGATGGCAGGATCGCGAGCCACGGAGCCTCGGTCTCATGCTCACCGCCTGTCTGGGCCGTGGCCATCGTCTGCGCGACGGTCACACCCTGCGCGTCCGTCAGGTCGATCACGACGCGCTCGCCGGCCGGCGCCGTGCCGAACACGGCGATTGGCGTCTCGCGCTGCAGCACCATATGGTCACTGAACACAGCGGCCACGTGCAGCAAGCCATTGTGCGTGCGGTCCGCCGCCCCGGCGAGCGGGCCGCCGCCCGTGACCCCGCTCGCTCCCGGCGCGCTCACTGCTCCCACAGTTCTTCGCCGAACGACTCGAGATACGCGCACAGCTCACGCGCCATCTCCTCGTCCTCGGCGATGCGCGGGTGGCCGGGCGTGCCGGTGCCCGCGCGCGAATACGCGAAATGTGTGACCTGCGGGTCGTTGCACTCCGCCACCACTGCGTCGATCGCGCGGTCCCAGTTCGCGTCATGCTCAAGCACCGTCGTCGTGCACACGATGTGCGCGTCGGGGTATTGCGCACGCAGCGCGCGGATGAAGTCGGCGTACCGCGCGCGCCAATGCGCCGCGGTCTCGCCGGTGTAGTCGCGCGCCATGAAATCGCTGGGGTGTGAATCGTTCTGCCCGAGCGCGATGACGACGACGTGCGGCTCATACTCGCGGAAATCCCACATGACCGGCTCGCCGAGCGCGGGATTGTACGCCGCGCGGTTCCAGATGCTCTCCATACCGATGTAGTTGGGCGCATTGAACCAGCCGATGCCGTCGAGCAGCGGCACGCCGCCCTGCGCGATGATGCGCAGGTCCGCGCCGAGCTTGCGGGCGGCGATCGCGCCGTACGAATACCACGAGTTGCTGTAGCTCGACAGATCCACGTCCGGGTCGGCCTTGCCCGTGTACAGCACCGCCTCGTTGCGTTCGCCGCAGCTCACCGAATCGCCGTAGATCTCGATGCGGCGCTCGCTCGGTGGCTGTGCGGGCCCGGCGACGCGCGTGTCGTCGTCGACGAGCACGCCGGCGAACTCAAGATAATGCATGCCGCCGTCCTGACGTTTGAACACGACCGCCTCATGCTCGACCGGGGGCAGGTGGTCGGCGATCGTGAGCGTGAGCATATCGGTCTCCGCGTCTTCGGCGCAGCCCGCGGGCATGCCCGGCTCGGCGGGGCTGGGGATGCGCACGCTGTACTGCGTGTTGTCAATGATCGCGCCGAGGCGGATGTCGCCGTAATTCCAATGGTTGCGCAGGCGTACGGCGAGCGTGCGGCCGGTGAAGCGGAAGCGCACCTGCGTGTACGGGTAGACCCACAGCTGGCCGCCGTCCGCGGTGGCGGTGATGCGGCCTTCGGTGCGCAATGACTCGTCTGAGGCGGAGATGAACTGCTGGCACTCCTTTGTGTGTGGCTGTGTGCGCGGGTTTTACGTGCGCCGGGCACTGTCGATTATCGGCGATAACCCTATGTGTGTCCACCGGTATCGATGATAGCGAAGCCGTCCGGCGCGACATGCTGAAGCGCTACAGTATTTGGAATAGTTATGGTTTGTTGATAATCTATTCAACAAGGCAAGCGCAGGCAATGGTTGCCGGGCTATCGCACACTCACCCCAGCTGCACGGGCATAACAGCATGCGGCGCCAACTAGAAAGGAATCACCGATGACGATGATCTTCCCCAAGGGATTCATGTTCGGCACGGCCACCGCGGCGTATCAGATCGAAGGCGCGGTTGCCGAAGGCGGCCGTACGCCGTCGATCTGGGACACGTTCTCGCACACAGGCCACACGCTCAACGGCGACACCGGCGATGTGGCCGATGATTTCTACCACCGTTGGGAAGACGACCTCAAGCTGCTGCGCGACCTGGGGGTGAACGCCTACCGCTTCTCGATCGGCATCCCGCGCGTCATCCCCACGCCGGATGGCAAGCCGAACCAGGAAGGCCTTGATTTCTACAGCAGGATCGTCGACCGCCTGCTCGAATACGGCATCGCGCCTATCGTGACGCTCTACCACTGGGACCTGCCGCAGTACATGGCGTCTGGAGACGGCCGTGAGGGCGGCTGGCTCGAGCGCGAGACGGCGTACAGGATCGCCGATTACGCCGGCATCGTGGCCAAGTGCCTGGGGGACCGCGTGCACACGTACACGACGCTCAACGAACCCTGGTGCTCGGCCCATCTGAGCTATGGCGGCACCGAGCATGCGCCGGGCCTCGGCGCGGGGCCGCTTGCGTTCCGCGCGGCGCACCACCTCAACCTCGCCCATGGCCTCATGTGCGAAGCCGTGCGCGCCGAAGCCGGGGCGAAGCCGGGGCTGTCCGTGACGCTCAACCTGCAGATTTGCCGCGGAGACGCCGACGCGGTGCACCGCGTGGACCTCATCGGCAACCGCGTGTTCCTTGATCCGATGCTGCGCGGGCGCTACCCTGACGAGCTGTTCTCGATCACGAAGGGCATCTGCGACTGGGGGTTCGTGTGCGACGGCGACCTCGACCTCATCCGCCAGCCGATCGACGTGCTCGGCCTCAACTATTACTCCACGAATCTGGTGAAGATGAGCGACCGCCCGCAGTTCCCGCAGAGCACGGAAGCGTCCACGGCGCCCGG
Organism: Bifidobacterium choerinum; assembly: GCF_000741135.1. Lineage (GTDB taxonomy): Bacteria > Actinomycetota > Actinomycetes > Actinomycetales > Bifidobacteriaceae > Bifidobacterium > Bifidobacterium choerinum. The sequence goes on from NZ_JGYU01000002.1 coordinate 231,460, forward strand.
TGCGAGCGATGTCGACTGGCTGCCGACAGCCGGTCCGCACACCGAGATGGGGTGGAACATCGACCCGGATGCGCTGTACGAGACGCTTGTGCGGCTCAACGACAACTATCCGGGCATGCCGCTTGTGGTGACCGAAAACGGCATGGCGTGCCCCGACAAGGTGGAAGTGGGCACCGACGGTGTGAAGATGGTGCACGACAACGACCGCATCGACTACCTGCGCCGACACCTTGAAGCGGTGTACCGCGCGATCGAGGAGGGCACCGATGTGCGCGGATACTTCGCGTGGTCACTGATGGACAACTTCGAGTGGGCCTTCGGCTATAGCAAGCGCTTCGGCCTGACCTACGTGGACTACGAGTCGCAGGAGCGCATCAAGAAAGACAGCTTCGACTGGTACCGCCGCTTCATCGCCGACCATAGCGCGCGCTGATGGCATCCGCAGCTCCCTACAACGGCTGCTTCCGGCTTTTTCGCCGGAAGCAGCCGTTGTTGTGTCTGGGGCATCTTCGAGCATAGAGGAGCTAAAACGTGTTGTTCATCCTGTCGGCAACACGTTGTGGCGGTGGGCGACGAGCCTCTGAGCACCCCTGACGAAAGTCATATCCGAGGCCGCTGAGGATGACAACCGTCTGTACCTGTCCGAAAAAACGGAACGGCACCGATTTTTGAGACAGATACGCCTCATAACTGTCTGAAAAAACGGAAGGGTACCGATATTTCAGACAGATATGCCTCGCCAAGGAAAAGCGCGCATATCAATGGGCGCCCCCAATGCAGACAGGCCGGTGCGCTTGCTGTCACAACATGGTGCCGACAGGATAGACAACACGCTCGGTTCCTATACGCTCATCTTCGTGGTCCTATATATGAAGTGAGCAGGTGCGCTGTACATCGGCGGCACATTGAGACTCGCCGAATTCGTGAAGCGCTTAATGCTTTTTTGACTACAACGTGAAAATGGAGTTGACGGCAAGGGAAGGCAGTCGATGCGGTGTTTGCAGGCGATAATTGTTGAAAACATTGGGAAAATGGTTGTATTAATGATAACGATTGCATGGCATTTGAGCTGTGCTGAGCACGCGTAGGTATGACGGAACTACTTAAGCGCTTGACAAGCTGTAAGAAGTCGGATATATTGATTCCATCGTTCGCCTCAGGCAGAGAAGCCCAGAGGTGATCACAGCTCACAGTTGAGCGGGGATTCGGCGACGAAGCCCGGAAGATAAGGAAGGAAAACAGAATGAACGTCAAGAAGATTGCGGCGGCAGGCATTGCGGCGGCGTGTCTGATCAGCGTGGCGGCATGCGGAGGCAATGGCTCCGCGGACTCCAACAACAAGTCCGGCGTCACCTACCCGGAGATCAAGCTCGGCGAGACCGGCAAGGACCTCAAGGCCGAGATCACGTTCTTCAACGGCCGCACCGACATGGGTCTGGCCTCGTACCCGGGCAAGAACTGGGAGTCCTACATGAAGGACTTCAACGAGATGTACCCGGGCATCAAGGTCAAGGTGCAGACCGATTCGAACTACGCCGATTCCGCGCTCACCCGCCTGCAGGCGAACAATGATTCGTGGGATGTCATGATGATTCCGGCGGTCGACCGTTCCGAGTTCTCAAACTACTTCGTCTCCTATGGCGCCACCGAAGACATGGACAAGGAGATCAAGCTCGCCAACGAGAAGGCCTATGACGGCCAGACTTACGGCATCGCCACTGATGGCCAGACCTCCGGCGTCGTCTACAACGCCAAGGTGTTCAAGGACGCGGGCGTCACCGAGCTGCCGAAGACCCCCGAGGAGTTCCAGGCCGCGCTCAAGAAGATCAAGGAGAACACCAAGGCGATCCCGCTGTACACCAACTTCGCTGAGGCTTGGGCCATGGCGCCTGGGACGCCTACATCGGCGGCAACGCGACCGGCGACCCGAAGTTCATGAACCAGTCATGCCGCACGACAAGACCCCGTTCAAGAAGGACGACAAGGCTCGGACACCCACCCGTACGCCGTCTACAAGACGCTGTACGACGCGGTTGCGAATGGCTACACCGAAGAGGATTACTCCACGACCGATTGGGAGTCGTCGAAGGGCCGCATCAACAACGGCGAGATCGCGACGATGGTGCTCGGCGCCTGGGCTGTGCCGCAGATGAAGCAGGCCGGTGACCACCCGGACGACGTGCAGTACATGCCGTTCCCGATCACCGTTGACGGCAAGCAGTACGCCACGCTCGCCGGCAACTACTCGATGGGCATCAACAAGAACTCCGACAAGGACCGTCAGGAAGCCGCGATGATCTTCGTCAAGTGGATGACCGAGAAGTCGGGTTATGCGCAGAACGAAGGCGGCATCCCGATTGTCAAGAGCGACGACAGCCTGCCGGAGACCTACGAGCACTTCAAGGACGTTGAGCTGATCGTCGACGACCCGGCGAAGGAAGGCGAAGAGGACCTCTTCGCCGACATCAACTCCGATTCCGAGCTCGGCATCAACAACGGCAACGGCAAGAAGATTCAGGACATCGTGACCGACGCCGCCAACAAGACCAAGACCATCGACCAAATCATGGGCGAATGGGACGAGAAGTGGGGTGCGGCTGTCGAGTCCGAGAGCTGACTCACCCCGCGCGGCCGTAGGCCGGCGCGCATATAGACCAACTCCTCTTTTCCCTTCCCTCCAGAACGGTGGCGGCCCCTCATCATGAGGGGCCGCCACCGTTCTGGCATGCGTGCGAGCGGGCGCCAGGCTGTGGAGCGACGGGATGAGGCGGCTATATATTATGCGCTTAAGTATTGTGACATACGATTGAGAAGGGCTTGAGCGCGCGAAAAACGAGAGAAATCAGCCATTTTTCAAGTATTCTTGAGGCGGTGAGGGGAATGTGTGTGAAGTGCGTGTACAGAACGCCGCGCACCAAGTCGCCGCAATTAAGTTGACTACAGCGTGTTGGGTTGGATCGAGGAAGTGCAAGAATTGTTGGAATGACGTGCTTTTCGAGCGTGACACGGCGTAACTTAAGCGCTTGACAAACTGAAATCACAGCGATATATTATGTGGCATCGCTTATCACAGGCAGGCAGAGAAGCCTGAGGTGGATACCCGGGCGGGATTCATGGCTGAATCCCCAACGGGGCCGCGAACCTACAGCATTCGTGGTTGGATAAGGAAGGAACAGAGACCATCATGACTACCTCACAACCGGCTGTGGCACCGCCGAGGCGGTTCCGTTCAACAAGCAGCCCCGCGACTGGAAGAAGATCGGCATCATCGTCCTCTTCTGCGCGCTCCCCATTGCATTGCTCGTTGTGTTCACCTATCTGCCGTTCTTCCAGATGTGCGGATACAGCTTCTACAAGATGAAGTACATCGGCACCCCCAAGTTCATCGGCCTGAAGAACTACACCGACATCTTCACCCGCCCGGACCTGCTCGCCACGCTCAAGCTTTCGCTGTACTAATGGTCGGCGCGCTGATCCAGGTCGCCCTCGCCCTCTACCTGGCCACCGTGCTCGCCTTCAAGGTCAAGGGCGGCAGCTTCTTCAAGGGCGCCATGTTCTTCCCCTACCTGATCAACGGCATCGCCATCGGCTTCATCTTCAAGTTCTTCTACACCCGCGGCTACGTGCTCGACTCGGTGCTCCAGTGGTGCGGGTTCAGCCTCGACAACCTGCCGTACTGGCTGCGTGACCAGAAGGTGAACAACTGGTCGCTCGTGGCCTCCTCAGTGTGGAGGTACCTGGGCCAGACGATGATTCTCTTCATCGGCGCGATCATGTCGATCGACGGCTCGCTTTACGAGGCCGCGGAGATCGATGGCGCCAACAAGTGGCAGCAGTTCAAGCACATCATCCTGCCGGGCATCCAGACGATCCTCGTGCTCAACATCATCCTCTCGATCACCGGCTCGCTTTCCGCATTCGAGGCGCCGTACGTCATCACCTCGGGCGCCAACGGCACCGGCACCTTCTTTGTGCAGATGGACAAGATCGCGCACTCCGACCAGAAGGTCGGCCTCGCCTCCGCGATGGCCGTGGTGCTGCTCATCATCATCATGATCTGCGCGCTGCTGCAGAAGATCGTCATGGGCTGGCTGTTCCGTGACGCCGACGACGGCACCGCCAAGGCCCGCAAGCATGCGCAGAAGGTCGAGAAGCAGCGCAAGAAGGCGCTGCACCAGGCCAACAAGGTCAAGGCCGGCAACGCCCCGCTCTTCAGGAACGGAGCCAAGAAGGAAGCCGAGGCGTGAGCACGATGTCAAGCGAAACGATCACCCCGGACATGCAAACGAACTCGCAGAAAGGAAAGGCCATGGAAGCCTCCGTCGAAAAGGTGAGCGTCTGGTATCACGTGCGCCGTTGGATACTCTCCTTCCTCAAGTACTTCAGCCTCGTCTTCATCACGTTCTGCGTCCTGCTGCCGCTCGCCTCCTGCGTGTGGACGGCCGCGAAGACCGATGCGGAATACAAGACCGGCAACGTCATGGCGATGCCCCACAACTGGTTCAACTTCCAGAACTACGCGGACGCGTTCAAGCTGTCGAACATGGCCGTCGCCTTCCGCAACTCCTTCATCGTCCTCGTGTGCGTCTGCTTCATGACGACGATCATCGGCACCCAGCTCGCCTACGTCCTGAGCCGCTTCCAGTTCCCGGGCAACGCGTTCATCCGCGGCGCCTTCACGATCGCGGCGCTGCTGCCGGGCATCGCGATGCAAGTCGCGGTCTACAAGATCATGGGCAGCCTCGGCATGATCAACTCCCTGTGGGGCTACATCATCATGTCGATGGGCACCGATGTCATCTCGATCTACATCTTCATCCAATACTTCGAGAACCTGCCGATCTCGCTTGACGAGGCGGCGATGATCGACGGCGCGAGCTACTTCACAATCTACGGCCGCATCCTGCTGCCGCTGCTCAAGCCGGCCATCGTCACGGCCCTCATCCTCAAGGGCGTCGGCATCTACAACGAGTACTACGCAGCCAACCTCTACCTGCAGGACAAGCAGAAGCTCGGCACCGTGGCCATCTCGCTGTACGCCTTCACCGGCCCGCAGGGCTCGAAGTACAACCTGATCTGCGCAGGCGTCATCGTGACGCTGCTGCCCGCCCTGATCCTGTTCCTGATCTTCCAGAAGCAGATCTACAACGGCGTCGCAGCCGGCGCAGTCAAGGAGTGATCTAAGACTTACCCTTCCCCCTTTCCTCACCATCATGGAGCCGTGCCGAGCGAGTTGCGTGCGGCGCGGCTCCCTTCTCTTCTTCCTCTTCTTCAGCGGCTGATTCCGGTCGCCCCCGACATCCTCAGTTCCCTTCCGTGCGCGGCACAAGCCGGCGCCAACCACCAGGAGCACATATCATGACCAACACCCCATCCACCTTCGCACCGCTGTCGAGCGGCTGGACCGTCACCGCGATGAACCCGGAGGTCGTGCCCGCCGACCTGCGCGAGACGCTGACCGCCGGCATCCCGGCGGCCGTCCCCGGCGAGGCGACGCTCGACCTGCTCAACGCCGGTCTCATCCCCGACCCCTTCGACGGCGACAACGAGAACAAGCTGCCGTGGACCGGCGACGTCGACTGGCGCTTCACCTGCACCTTCGAATGGCATGACGACGGCAACACGCGCCACGACCTCGTCGCCTACGGCCTCGACACCGTCGCGACGATCGAGCTCAACGGCGACCCGGTCGCGCAGACCGAGAACTGCCACCGCTCCTACCGCTGGGACATCCGTGAGCTGCTGCAGGACGGCGAGAACGTGCTGACCGTCACCTTCATGTCCCCGGTGCGCTACTCCGACGCCGAGGAGCAGCGCCGCGGCTACTATCCGCACACCGAGCACCACGCCTTCAACCAGATCCGCAAGCCGAGCTACTCCTTCGGCTGGGACTGGGGCATCGACGTGGCCAACGCCGGCATCTGGCGCGAGATCGGCATCGACTCGTGGAGCGGCGTGCGCCTCGCCGAGGTCCGCCCGCTCGTCGACGTCGCCTCCGACGGCACCGGCATCCTCAACGTGCACGTCAAGGTCGAGCGCGAAGGCCACGGCCGCATCATGAACCCGATGGACGCACACAGGTTCCAGACGCCGGTGCCGGTCCATGTGACACTCGAAGGCTATGGCACGATGCTCGAGGCCGATGGATCGGTCGATCAGGGTCGCGACGAGACGACGATCACGATCGCCGTGCCGGACGCGAAGCTGTGGTGGCCGCTCGGCTACGGCGACCAGCCGCTCTACGCCGTCGACGTCAAGGCCGGTGCCGACCTGCAGGCCGAATGGAAGGGCCGCATCGGCTTCCGCACGACATATGTGGACACGCGCGCCGACGACCTCGGCCGCCCGTTCCAGATCTACGTCAACGACGTGCCGGTGCACGCGCACGGCTACAACTGGATCCCCGACGACGCGTTCATCGCGCGCGTGACGAAGAAGGACTACGAGCGCGGCATCCGCGACCTCGTCGAATCGAACTCGAACATGGTCCGCGTCTGGGGCGGCGGCATCTACGAGGCCGACGAATTCTACGATCTGTGCGACGAATACGGCGTCATGGTCTGGCAGGACTTCATGCTCGCCTGCGCCGCCTACCCGGAGGACGCCGAGACGAAGGAGGAGGTCGAGGCCGAGGCGCGCGAGGCGATCATCCGCCTGTCGAGCCATCCGAGCCTCATCGTCTGGAACGGCTCGAACGAGAACTACGTGGCCTACGCCGAATGGGGCGGCTACAAGCAGGCCGTGCGCGACGACGACCTGCCGGCGAACGAATACGGCTACGGCGAGAAGGGCTGGGGCGACTACTACTACTCGGAGCTCTTCCCGCAGCTGCTCGCCGAGCTCGACCCGACGCATGTGTACCTGCCGAGCTCGCCGATGAGCTTCACGAAGTTCACGAACGCGAACTGGGACACCGACGGCACGATGCACATCTGGGACGCGTGGAACCGCAAGGACTACCGCATCTACGCCGAATACACGCCGCGCTTCGCCGACGAGTTCGGCTATCAGGCGCCGCCGGCATGGAGCACGCTCGTCGGCGCCGTGCACGACGAGAAGCTAGAGCCCTTCGGCAAGCAGATGCTCGTGCACCAGAAGGCGATGGGCGGCAACTACAAGCTCGCCCGCGGCATGCGCTCGCATCTGACGCCCGGCCATCTCGACGACGTGAGCTTCGGCGGCGTCGTCAACGGCAAGCCGAGCGACGGCGCGCACAGCTGGCTCATCCCGACCGATAACTGGGACGACATCCAGGACTGGCACTGGGCGTGCCAGCTGCAGCAGGCGCATGCGATGAAGTTCGGCGTCGAGCATATGCGTTCGCTCGCGCCGGTCAACGCGGGCGCGCTCATCTGGCAGCTCAACGACGACTGGCCGGTCGTCTCGTGGGCGGCCGTCGACTTCAACGGCCACCGCAAGCCGGTGTGGTACGCGTCGCGCGACTTCTTCGCGCCGCGCCTGGCGACGATCCAGCCGCGCACGTCGGAGGAGTACCGCGAGACGCACAGCTGGGAAGGCGTCAAGGTCGGCACCGACCACTTCGAACTCATCGTCCTCAACGACACCCGCGAACCGGTCAAGGACACATGGACGGTGCAGCGCGTGACGCTCGGCGGCGACGTGCTCGCGACGCAGACGATCGACGTCGACCTCGACGCGACGTCGCACAAGGGATACACGCTCGACGACGCCATCGTCGACTACGACGACCCGAACGCCGAACTCATCGTCGCGACGCCGTCCGACGACTCCTTCGCGCGCGTCGTCTACAATCCGGCGGAAGTCGTCGACCAGTCGCTCGCCGCGCCGGGCGAGGCCTTCAGCGCGGACGCGAAGCAGGTCGACGGCGGTGTCGAGCTGACGGTGACGGCGAAGGACTACGTGCGCGACCTGTTCGTCATGGTCGACAAGGTCGATCCGAAGGCCACCGTCGACGAAGGCCTCGTCTCGCTGCTGCCGGGCGAGTCGGTCACGTTCCACATCACGACGGGCGCGGACGATCCGCAGGCCTTCGCGGCCGCGAACGTGCTGCGCAGCGCGAACGACCTCAAGCGCGAAGCGAAGTGAGCGGATTAAGCGACCATCAGTGCCATGGCAACTGATGGTCGCTTAACCGTTGTCGGAGCCCTTCGGACGGTTCGGACGACGGCAGAGGCATAATAGGCAGAAACACAAGGGAAAAATCGACCGGAGGAATGCGCCGGCCGACGTTTCCCTATACAATGGTTCTGAAGCGATTCAGCGCCGACGGCCCCATCACGGGGCGCCGCACAGATCGCGGGGTACCAACGACACAACGCACGCCGTCCGCGCCAACGGACGGCAACCACGGAGCGCAGCGGCACAGCGGCGCGCATGCGGCGTGACGGGACGGGAGAACACGACATGGCGGCACAGAAGACGAAGGTCACGATCTTCGACGTGGCGAAGGCATCGGGGGTGTCGAGCAGCGCCGTGTCCTACGCCCTGAACGGAAAGCCGGGCGTCTCCGACACGACGCGCGCGAAGGTGCTGCAGGTCGCCAGGGAGCTCGGCTGGAAGCCGAACGGCGCCGCGCAGTCGCTCGCGCAGGCGAAGACGAGGCGCATCGGCCTGATCCTCAGCTACGACCCGCAGCTGCTCGCCGTCGAACCGTACATGATGAGCCTGATTTCCGGCCTCGGCGCCGAACTCGAGGAGAAGGACTACTCGCTGCTCGTGCGGATGTCGATGGACAGCGACGACGAGGACTCAATCATCGAGGACTGGGTCGCGACGAGCAACGTCGACGCGATGCTGCTGCTCAATCTGGAGATCGGCGACCCGCGCATCGAACTGATGAAGCAGAACCCGCAGATGCCGGTGCTCGCCGTCGCCGACGCGTCGCTCACCGCCGGTCTGCCGACGCTCGCGAGCGACGACGCCGCCGCCGTCGGCCTCGCCGTGCGCCACCTGTACGATCTGGGACACCGCAACATCGCGCGCGTCGCCGGCCCCGAGGAACTCGGACACTCGTACATCCGCGACGCCGCGTTCTCCGAAGTGACGGCCGAACTCGGCGTACGCTACCGCTGCCTGCACACCGACTACACGCCGACGGCCGGCGCCGACGCGACGAAGCGGCTGCTCAGCGTCAACCCGGCGCCGACGGCGATCATCTACGACAACGACGTGATGGCGCTCGCCGCGGAAGGCGTCGCGGCGACGCTCGGCGTCAAGGTGCCGGAAGATCTGTCGATCATGAGCTGGGACGATTCGTTCATGTGCGAGGCGGCGCACCCCGGCATCACGGCGCTCAACCGCGACATCGTCGAAGCCGGGCGCATCGCCGCGTCGCTGATGCTCAAGCTCATCGACGGCGACGACGTGGACGTCGTCGAGGAGCCGCCGTACGAGCTGCGTGTGCGTGACTCGACGGGTCCGGCTCCGGAACGCTGAGATGTGCGGCGCGCAGACGCCGCATGGGAGAAGAAAGACGGCAGCGGCCCCGCCTGATCGCACAGGCGGGGCCGCTGCCGTCTGTACAGGGTCCATACGCGAACGGAATGGCCGCGATGCGCACCGGTGACGGTCGCGAAGGGAGCCGTCAGCGAATGCTTCGGGCGCGCAATGCATCGGTGACAATCGCGGGAGGGGTTGTCAGCGAACACTTCGGGTGCAACGTGCGGCGATCGCGTTCATGTGGAGGGGGGAGTTGCGAACGTCTTGGGTGCAGGATGCGGCGGTCGCGTTCGCCTATCGGGAAGAGAGCGGCCGCCGAGCGCGGTCCATCAGGCGTCGTGGTCGGCGGGCGTGTCGCGCGGCTTGAGCTGGAAGGCCCTGCAGGTCCAGGTCATGATCGCCCACATCGAGACACCGGCGCCGAGGACGCACCACAGAATCGGCACCCAGACGACGGCGCCGGGCACGAACCACATCAGCACGAAGGGCAGCGCGATGAGCGCGACGTTGCCGAGCGCCAGCAGCGGCTTCATCAGCGACAGTCGTACCGACTGGCGGATCTGCTCCCACCAGGACAGCTTGCTGCGACCGGACAACGGCAGCACGAAGGACAGCATCATCGCGACGATGACGAGCGCGCCGAGCGTCACGCCGTAGAAGACCGACGCGGAATCGCCGGTCTGCCGGGAGATGTACCACAGGTCGACGGCGCCGATCGCGAACAGGACGATGAACAGCAGCGAGAACAGCATGTTCACACCGAAACGGCGCTTGATCGCGCGCCAGAACGTGCGGAAGACGCCCTCGTCGGTGTCCTCGACGATCTCGCGCGCGACCTCGCACGCGGCGGAGGTGGCCGGACCGATCGTCACGATCGGGATCGAACAGACGAACCATGCGACGGACAGCATCGCGAGGTCGCCGATGCGTCCCATGACGACGTTGAACGGATTGTCCTGACGGAACAGGCTGGAACTCATGGCGGTGTCTCCTCTTGTTGTCGTTGCCTCGTTGGAATGCGGATTGTGCGGTGTCACGGATTGTGCGGCGCGCCGCCGTCGGAATCAACGGTACAGGTACTCGATGAAGCGCTGCGCGTTGTCGGTCTGTTTCGTGTTCGCGACGACGCCGATGAGCGCGGCGTCGTCGGTCGCGAAGTCGTGCAAGCGTTTCGCGTCGTCGAGTCTGAGGCCGTACGGCTCCGCCTTGCCTTTGCCGGTGCCGGAATCGTAGACATCGTCGCTGAGCGCGGAGTCGTCGAATCCGTGGAAGTCCTCGACGTAGGCGTGCAGGTCGCCGTATTCGTCGGCGGGCAGCGTCGATTTGAGATTCGTGAAGTAGCCGTAGCCGGCGAGTTCGCGGAAGACCTGCGGCGGCGCGATGACGACGTCGATCTGCTCGCTCGAGATCATCGTCTGCAGTTTGGAAAGGCCGTCCTTCTTCGTATCGAAGTAGTCGTCGATGACGACGTCCTTCCCGAGCGTCTTCGTGTACTGCTCTTGCAGTTTCGTCGATTCGCCGAGCGGCAGCGTGCTGTCGACGACGGCCGCATACAGCGCCGGGCGCTCGCGCGGCGAGACGAAACGGACGATGACGAAGGTGCACAGCGCGATGACGATGACGGCGGCGATGCAGGGGATCAGGAAATGCTCGCGGAAATAGGTGGCCTTCTGGCGCATCGGCAGTTTCGCGAACACATACAGCTTCGATCTGCCGGCGTACTGCGGCGCCTGCGTGAGCGAATCCACGGCCGCGCGCTGGGATTCGGTGAGACGGTCGTCCGGCGAATGCTTGTCCGCTGCCATGGCATCCTTCCTCTCGTCGTACGTTCCGGCGGCGTCGCCGGCGGCTGCGGCACTGCGATGACAAGCGCGGCGGCCGTCTCTGCGGCGGCGCCCGGGCGGCACGTCGGCGTGTCGAAGTGAACCTCAGCCATGTTCTGTTTGCGTTACTTAACCGCTTAATTTATACTGATTGAACGAAAAAGTCAACCCCTTGTCATGCGCCGACGGCGGAGCTTACGGGGGAACTGAATACGCGGTGGCGACGGCCGCGGATGCGCGAAGGAGACAACGATGTTCGACAACGGAAACCATGTGGTGCTGCGACGCGACGACGTGTGCGTCGTGCTCAAGACGCCGGACGGCGAGATGCCGCAGGTCGAGTACTGGGGACGTGATTTCGGCATGCCGACCGCCGAGGACATGCTGGCGATGCTCGACGTGATGACGCTCAAGGTGACGCCGCCGGACGAGAAGCCGGACGCGGCGCTGCGCCCGTCGCTGCTGCCGCAGGGCGCCGAGGCCTTCTCGGGACGTCCGGGACTCGAGGCGTACCGCGGCGAGGCGCCGGTGTTCGTACGCTGGACGTCGGTGACGACGGCGGTCGGCGCGCACGACGGCGCGCAGGAAGGCGCATCCGACGTCCTCGACGTGCACGCCGAGGACGCCGTCAACGCCGTCGCGCTCGACATGCGTCTCGAACTGGCCGAAGGCGGCCTGCTGCTCGCGAAGGCCACCGTGAAGAACATCAGCGACGACGCCGAGCCGCTCGCCGTCAACTGGCTCGACCTGACGATGCCGATCCCGCGCCGCGCCGACCATCTGACGCAGTTCACCGGACGCTGGCCGCTCGAGAAGCAGCCGGCGACGACGGCGCTGCCGGTCGGTTCGGTGACGCGCAACTGCCGCCACGGCAAGACGAGCCACGAAAGCCCGTGGATGTTCATCGCCTCCGACGGCGAGCCGAAGTTCGCCGCCGGCGAGGTGTGGACGTGCCATCTCGCCTGGAGCGGCAACCAGACCTACCGGATTGACAGCCTGCCGCAGCACGAGGCGCTGCTCGGCGCCGGCGAACTGCTCGGCCCTGGAGAGATGCGCCTCGCCGCCGGCGCGACCTATACGACGCCGCTCGTGTGCTTCTCCTACTCCGATCAGGGCCTCGACGGCGCCGCAAGCCGCTTCCACCGCTGGCTGCGCGCGCTGCCGCAGCATGTGCGCACCGACCGTCCGGTGACGCTCAACACCTGGGAGGCCGTCTACTTCGACCATGACGAGGCGACATTGATCCGGCTCGCCGACCTCGCCGCGAGGGTGGGCGTCGAACGCTTCGTGCTCGACGACGGCTGGTTCCATCTGCGCCGCGACGACACGAAGGGCCTCGGCGACTGGATCGTCGACCCGGCGGTATGGCCGAACGGTCTCGACGCGCTCGCGAAGCATGTGCACGACCTCGGGATGCAGTTCGGCCTGTGGTTCGAGCCGGAGATGATCAACCTCGACTCCGACTGCGCGCGCGAGCACCCCGATTGGATCCTTGCGGCGCCCGAGGCGGTGCCGTGCCGCGCCGACGTCTCGTACCGCACGCAGTACGTGCTCGATCTGGCCAATCCGGACGCCTACCGACATGTGCACGACCAGATGGCCGACCTCATCCGCAAGCTCGGCATCGACTACATCAAGTGGGACCACAACCGCGACGTGGCCGAGCCGGTGCACGCCGGCCACTACGGGCTGCACGCGCAGACCGAGGCCTGCTACCGCCTGTTCGACGAACTCAAGCATGAGTTCCCCGGCCTGGAGATCGAAAGCTGCGCGTCGGGCGGCGGCCGCACCGACGCGGGCATGCTGCAGCACGCCGACCGCATCTGGGCCTCCGATTCGAACGATCCGCGCGACCGCGTGGACATCCAGCGCTACACCGAACTCATCGTGCCTCCGGAGATGATCGGCGCGCACATCGGACCGAGCCCGGCGCACTCCACATGGCGTGCGACCGACCTGTCCTACCGCGCGGCGATGTCGCTCGAAGGCTGCTCCGGATTCGAATGGAACATCCTCGAATGCACGCCCGAGGAGCTCAAGCAGATCACCGGATTCGTCGCGCTCGTCAAGGAACTGCGCGGCATCCTGCACTCCGGATCGGTGCACCACGCCGACTTCCATGACCCGGCGCTGCGTGCGCGCGGCGTCGTCAGCGACGACGCGACGCGTGCGATCTGGGTCGTCGCGACCGTCACGAATCTGCGCGACGTCGTCACCGAGCGGCTGCGTCTGCACGAGGTGCGCGACGACCGCGTCTACTGCGTGCGCATGCGTCAGGAGATCGGCGAATCGCGTTGGGGATGGAACACACCCGAATGGATGCGCGACGCGCGCACCGAGGACGGCTTCGTCGTCGGCGGCGCGCTGCTGAGGAACGTCGGTCTGCAGATCCCTCCGCTGTGGCCGATGCAGGCGATTGTGCTCGACATTCGGGAAGTGCGGTGAAACTTGCCACTTAAGCGCTTCAGTGATACGCTCGGTATCGAACGCATCACTGAAGCGCGCATGGCCGCCACGGTCAGGCAACGTCAACGAAGACAACGGATGACAATCGGAAGGAAGACGATGACCACCACCAATGCGAAGTATCAGATCGGGACGCCGGAGAACAAGAAGTTCCTCGACATCTCCCGCGACAACCTCATCGCGTTCGGACGCCACTTCCCGGCCGTCGACGGCAGCTCGTACTGGCTCGGCGACGACGGCACGCCGTGGAAGGACCGCAACCGCGCGACCTGGATCACATGCCGCATGACGCACGTCTACTCGCTCGCGACGCTGCTCGGCGTCGACGGTGCCGCCGAACTCGTCGACGACGGCATCCGCGGCCTGCGCGGTGTGCTGCACGACGAGGAGAACGACGGCTGGTACGCCGAGATCACGCCGGGCATCTGCCATATGCCGACGAAGCAGGCCTACGCGCACGCCTTCGTGCTGCTGGCGGCGTCGTCGGCGCTGCTCGTCGGCCGTCCCGGCGCGAAGGAACTGCTCGAGCAGGCCGAGCACGTCTATCTGACGAAGTTCTGGGACGACGAGATCGGACTGAGCGTCGACACATGGAACACCGAGTTCACCGAACTCGACAGCTACCGCGGTCTCAACGCGAACATGCATTCGGTCGAGGCATGCCTCGCCGTCGCCGACGTCACCGGCGACGAAAGCTGGCGTGAGCGTGCCGGCCGCATCATCGGCCACGTGCTCGTCTGGGCCGAGGAGAACGACTGGCGCATCCCGGAGCACTTCGACTCCGACTGGAAGCCGCAGCTCGAGTTCAACGCGGATAAGCCGGACGACCAGTTCAAGCCCTACGGCGCGACGCCGGGCCACGGCATCGAATGGGCGCGCCTGATCGCGCAGTACGCGCTGTCCGTCTACGGCAAGGACGGCGTGCTGGACGGCGAGGGACGCAAGTATCTCGACGCGGCCGAGCATCTGTTCAACCGCGCCGTCGAGGACGCCTGGGGCGCCGACGGCGCGCCGGGCATCGTCTACACGACCGACTGGGAAGGCAAGCCGGTCGTGCATGACCGCATGCACTGGACGCTCGCCGAAGGCGTGAACACGGCCGCGACGCTCTACCACGTCACCGGCAAGCAGGAATACGCCGACTGGTACGCGACGTTCCTCGAGTACATCGACACCTATCTGATGGACCACAAGCACGGCTCGTGGTTCCATCAGCTCAACCGCAGGAACGAGGTCATCGACACGGTCTGGCCGGGCAAGTCCGACCTGTACCATGCGACGCAGGCGATGATGATTCCGCTGCGCGACCCGGCGCTCTCGATCGCCCCGGCGACGAAGAAGGGCGTCGAGGCGGGGCTCGACTGAAGGTCTGACGGGGGACGGTCCTGAATATGCGTTCGGCCGCCGTGGCAGCCACGGCGGCCGGGTCTGCAGAGTCTCGTAGGCTACCGCGCCTTGACGTAGCTGCGCTCGTCTTTCGGCTCGGACTGGATGTGTGTGGTGTGTGCTCCGCGCGCCTCGTGTCCATGCCGATTGTGTCCTTGCACGGCGCACCGTAACAACGCGTCCGTAGAATGGAATCAGCCGTCCACGCATTGCGCGTGGCGCGGCCTTCTTCCATGCCGTGGACGCCCGTCCCCGGCATCGCGATACAAAGGACGATCATGGCCTCCACATCCGAAGTGAGTGAGCAGCCGCAACAGCTGCGCAAATCATTGAAGAACAGGCACATCCAGCTCATCGCGCTCGGCGGCGCGATCGGCACCGGCCTGTTCTACGGCTCGAGCGAATCAATTGCGCTCGCCGGCCCATCCATTCTGCTCGCCTACATCATCGGCGGCGCCGCGATCTTCATGATCGTGCGCGCGTTGAGCGAGATGAGCGTCGAGGATCCGAAGGCGGGCGCGTTCAGCTACTACGCGTCGCGCTACTGGTCGAAGCGCGCGGGGTTCGTCTCCGGATGGAACTACTGGTTCAACTATGTGCTCGTCTCGATGGTCGAGCTCGCCGTCGTCGGCTCCTTCGTCAACTACTGGTTCCCGAACATTCCGCAGTGGGCGTCGGCTGCGTTCTTCCTTGTGCTCATCACGATCCTCAATCTCTTCGGCGTCAGCGAATTCGGCGAGTTCGAGTTCTGGTTCGCGTTGATCAAAATCATCGCCGTCATCGCGATGATCGCCGGCGGTCTCGCCGTCATCGTCATGAATCTGCCGACCGACTCCGGTGTGCGCGCATCGTTCGCGAACTGGTTCACGGTCGGCGGTGGATTCTTCCCGAACGGCGTGATGTCGCACACCGCCGACGGCCACTGGACGGGTCTGCTGATGGCGCTCGTCGTCGTCATGTTCAGCTTCGGCGGCACCGAGCTCATCGGTGTCACGGCGGGTGAGGTCGAAGATCCGCGCAAGACGATCCCGAAGGCGACGAACGGCATCATCTGGCGCATCCTCGTCTTCTATGTGGCTGCGCTCGGCGTCATCATGGCGGTCGTGCCGTGGAATCGCATTGATGGCAGCATGAGCCCCTTCGTGCAGATCTTCGACTCGGTCGGCGTGCCGGTGGCCGCCGGCATCCTCAACTTCGTGTGCCTGACGGCCGTCATGAGCGTCTACAATTCCGCGCTGTACTCGAACTCGCGCATGCTGTATTCGCTCGCACGCCAAGGCAACGCGCCGGCATATCTCGGTCGCGTGAACAAGCGCGGCGTGCCGGTGGCGGCCGTGCTCACGAGCGCCGCCGTCACCATCGTCGCCGTCGTCGTCGTGTTCCTATGGCCGCAGTTCGCGTTCAATTATCTGATGTCGATCGCGACGATCGCCGCGATCATCAACTGGACGATGATCATGATCACCGAGATGCTGTTCCGCCGCCACGTGGCCGCCGGCGACGGTCCGGGCCGGCTGCATGGATTGCATGGTGAGGAGGCGCTCGGCAAGATCCAGTTCAAGCTGCCGGGATGGCGGTGGACGCCGTATCTGATTATCGCGTTCCTGGCGATGGTGGCGGTGCTGATGTGCTTCTCGCCGAGCTACCGCATCGCGTTGGTCGCCGGTGTGATCTGGCTCGCCGTGCTGTTCGCCGCCTACGCGCTCACGTCGAAGGCCGGTGAGCGGCATCGGGAGACGAAGGGGCGCTGAGCGTGTCTGTCATCTGCCCATCCGCGCGGCGGCCACCATCGCACGGATGGGCAGATGGCGGCGTGTAATCGGGAAGGCTGGTCGATTGAAGCTTAAGGCGACCGCTATTGCATAACTCGCGTTTTCGGCGATGTCGTCGAGTGATGCGTCGCGTGCGGCGGCAGGATGGTTAGTGTGTTCGGGGAAACGCACAAATGCGCACATGGTGGTTGACCATACGCACATATCCGTTTGAAATCAATCGGAATCGCTCGGTTGGATCGCCCATGACGAGGAGAACATCGGGGCGTCCGCCGCATATCTCGTGATAGTCGAGGAAATATCGAGATATGCGGCGGACGTTCCGGTGATATGCGCGCAAGTCGGGTGGTTGGCGATGCGTATGGCGATTCACGCACCATGCCGGAGCTGGCCGCGTGCGGCGTAGTCAGCGCGTCGGCTCGTCGTTCTTCTTGCCGCGCAGGCGCGGCTTCGCCTTCGCGATCTGCTGCATGCTGCCGGAGGCGTACAGCGCGCCAAGCGCCAGCATGCCGGCGACGAAACCGAGGCACGCCTCCGCCACATGGGACCACGGCGCCGTGTCGGCCAAGCCGTTCGCCTCGATGATGCAGTACGTCGCGAACATCACGAATGCGAGCGAGAACAGCACCGTCATGCGATGGTTCCGCCTTTCGTTGATCTGCGCGTTGTAGTCCGCCACTTTGCCCATCGTCGTGTTGTCGATCATTTCGTCACCTTTCCCTTCGCCGTCGAGGATTTCGTCGACGCTGATTCCATAGATCTCTGAAAGCAGCACGAGCAGCGAAAGGTCGGGCATCGTCGATCTGGTCTCCCAACGGGACACGCTCCGGTTGGAGACGCCGATCTGATCCGCGAGCTGCTGCTGCGTCCGGCTGTGCTCAAGCCGAAGCTCCCTGAGGAACGTACCGATATGCTTCTGGTTCATCGTGCCTTTCCTTCCGTCGGTCGTGGAGTGCTTTCGAGCATCAGCATGGCACTGCGTTGGCGGCGACACGTACATCTTCGCCGGACATAGGCCGAGAACTCGGGCGCTGACCGGTAGATGGACATAGGACACCATTGCCCAATGGCGGAATTCCAACGAAAATCGCTGATAACGGCGGCTAGTGCGCCGATGTGTCCGACGCGGTCTCGTGAGGCATGCCCATGCTGATGATGGTCTGGGCGATCTCCTCCGGGGTGGCCTGCAGATCGGTCTCCAGCCAGTACTGGATGAGGCCGAGGCTGCCGTGGATGGCGAACTGCGTGCGCATGACGTCCTCGAGGGCGCTTTGCGAGTCGGGGAGCGTCACGGCGATGCGGTCGTAGCGCTCGTAGATCAGGCCGATGAGGCGTCGCTGGAAGTCGACGTCGGCGCGGGGGCTCAGCAGGACCTGCAGATGGCGTTTGTTCTGCGCGATGTACCGGCAGACCTGCACGATCGCGTTGTCGAGTTCGGCGCCGATGGCGTGCTGCCGCTCGGCCTGCTCGAGCATGTCGTCGAAGGTGGCGGACAGCCAGGAGAAGGTCTCGTTCTCGATTGTGCCCAGCAGATCCGGCAGATCGTCGTAGTGGGCGTAGAACGTAGAGCGGTTGACGTCCGCCTTGGCGCACACTTCGCTCACGGTGATGGCGCTCAGGGGTTTCTCGCGCAGCAGTTCGATGAGCGAATCCTCGATGACCGTGCGCGTGTATCGTGTGCGACGGCTTTCCGTCAGCGCCTTTGCCATGATGCCCTCGTCCTCCTTCGCGTCCGCCGTCACGGCGACACACTATCCAACTGGTAGTTGCGAAAACAACACTGTGTTGATTTACTAGTGTACAACACGATGTCACGGAAGGCGTGCGGCGGTTCGGCGCCGGATGCCGGAGCGATGGAACTCGGCGCGAGGCCGCACCGGAGCGGAAGGAGCAAGCGATGGCGTACATCGAATTCGATGATGTGGTCAAGGAGTACCCGGCGGGGGACACCACGATCCGCGCGCTCGACGATGCGAGCTTCACGGCCGACCGCGGCGAACTGAGCGTCATCCTCGGGCAGTCCGGAGCCGGCAAGACTACGGCGCTCAACATCCTCGGTGGCATGGACACGGCCACGTCGGGCAGAGTCGTCGTCGGCGGCCGCGACGTCACCGACCTCAACCACCACGACCTGATCACCTACCGACGCAACGACATCGGCTTCGTCTTCCAGTTCTACAACCTGATCCCCAACCTCACGGCGCTGGAGAACGTGGAACTGGCCTCGCAGATCTGCACCGACCATTTCGATCCGGCGCAGACGCTGGAGAAGGTCGGTCTGGGCGACCGACTCGACAACTTCCCGGCGCAGCTGTCCGGAGGCGAGCAGCAGCGCGTCTCGATCGCGCGCGCCGTCGCGAAGAAGCCGAAGCTGCTGCTGTGCGACGAACCGACCGGCGCGCTCGACTACGAGACCGGCAAGGAGGTGCTGCAGCTGCTGCAGGACATCTGCCACGACGAGCACATGACGGTGCTCATCGTCACGCACAACTCGGCGCTCGCGCCGATGGCGCACAAGGTCATCCGTTTCCGTTCCGGCAAGGTCGTCAGCCAGGAGACCAACGACCATTCGACGCCGATCAGCGAGATCGAATGGTGAGGTGACGATGATGGCTGGACGTGACGCACGCGAGCGCGGCGGCGCGAAACCGCTCGGCTCGGCCTTCCTGTTGGATACATGGCGTTCATGGCTGCATGCATGGAAGCCGTTCCTCTCGATTCTGATCATTTCGATGCTCGGCGTGGCCGTGCTCACCGGCATCTACGCGGGCTGCCGCGACACCTTCATCGCGGCGAACCGCTTCTACGAGCAGCAGGGGCTGCACGACGTCCAGGTCGTCTCGACGATGGGGCTGACCGATGAGGACATGGATGCGTTGCGGCAGGTCGACGGCGTCGGCGATGCCGTCGGCGTGCGCATGGAACGAGTGACCGTCGACGGCGACGCGGGCCGCCGGTTCAACGCGACGATGCGCGAACCATCGGACGGCGCGGCGACGGTCGATGCGCCGTATGTGCGCGAGGGACGGCTGCCGAAGTCCGCCGATGAAGTGGCCGTCACCGGGCAGTTCACGCACGATACGCACCATAAGCTCGGCGACGTCATCGACGTGACTGCCTCCGACGCGACTGATGCAGCAGGCGAAGACGGCAAAGCCGATGAAGATAACACAGCCGACAAAGCCGACGCCGTGCACAAATTGAAGATTGTCGGTGTCGTCACCGACCCGTCGGACCTGTCGGACCCGGACGGGTATTCAGGATCCGCGTTCCGCACGGCGGTCGCGAACGACTACACCTTCTACGTGGCGCCGGGGTCGCTTGAGCGGATCTTCGACGCCGATCCGCAGGTCTATGGCGCCGTCGTCATGCGGCTGACCGACGCCGAGAACAAGGATGCGTTCACCGACGACTACGATGCGCTCGTGTCCTCGACGATGTCGACGATCGAGCGCACCGTGCAGCCCAGGCGCGAGGAGGTGAGGCGCGAGGCGCTGCAGCGCAGCGCGCAGGACGAGCTCGACAAGGCGAAGGCGCAGGCGTACGCGCAGATCGACAAGGCGCAGGCGCAGCTCGATGCGCAGCGCACGCAGCTCGACGACCAACTCAAACTGCTCGATGCGCAGGCCGCGCAGGTGCCGGTGGGCATGCCGATGCCGGCGCAGCTCGCCGACGCGCAGCGGCAGTGGGCGCAGGGGGATGCGCAGCTCAAGGAGGCGCAGCAGAAGATCAATACGCAGCGCAACGACGCCGGCGATCGCTTCACCGCGGAGCAGCAGCAGATCGACGACATCGCGCCGCGCTGGTATGTGCAGTCGCGAACCGCGCTGAGCGGCTTCAGCTCGCTCAAATCGGACATCAGCTCGATCCGGTCGCTCGGCAACGCGTTCCCGATCGTGTTCCTCATCGTGGCCGTCATGATGAGCCTGACGACGATGAGCCGACTCGTCGAGGAGGACCGCGGTCTCATCGGCACCTATCTGGGACTCGGCTATGGACGCGTGACGATCACGCTGCGCTATGCGCTGTTCGCGTTGCTGGCCTGCCTGCTCGGCGGCGGGCTGGGGCTGCTCATCGGCTTCCTTGGCATTCCGGCCTTCCTGCTCGTCGTCATCCACGGGCTGTATGCGATTCCCGATCTGCGGCTCGAATACGACTGGCTGTACGGCTCGATGGGCATCCTGCTCTTCGTCGTCGGCGTGCTCGGCGCGGCGCTGTTCGCGTCGATCCGTGACATGCGGCAGATGCCGGCCACGTTGATGCGTCCGAAGGCGCCTAAGGCTGGCTCGCGCATCCTGCTCGAGCATATCCGTCCGCTATGGAGGCATATGAGCTTCCTCAACAAGGTGACGGCGCGCAACATCTTCCGCTTCAAGTCGCGTCTCGTCATGACGGTCGGCGGCGTGGCCGGATGCGCCGCATTGATCCTGTGTGGCCTGGCGATCAACGACACGGTCGCAGCGCTCGGCCCCAACCAGTACCGGGGCATCGACCAGTACGACATGTTCGTGATGGCCAACGACGGCGACGAGAAGACGCTGCACGACAAGCTCGTCCAGGACGGCAAGACGACGGCCATCATGCAAACGCGCGTTGAAAACGGCGAGATCACGAACGGCGACGGCAGTAGCACGTCGGTGCAGCTGACGATCGTCCCGCAGAAGCAGATCGGCGAACTCAACACGATGTTCAGGCTCGAACCGGCGCGCAGCGAATCGATCTTCGGCTGGATGCGCGGCGGCGGCCAGTCGGCCAAGCTCGGCGATGACGGCGTCATCGTCGCGCAGTCGGCCGCACAGTCGCTCGGCGTGAAGGCCGGCGACGAGATCATGCTGCGCGCGGACGGCGGCTCGCAGCCGCACCGCGTCAAGGTGAGCGCCGTCACGCGCAGCCTCATCGGCGCCGAGACCTTCGTTTCGGAGGATCTGTACCACAGGATGTTCCCGGCGTCCACAGCCGGGGACGGCTCGGACGAGCAGCCGGCGATCACCTGGAACAGCGTCTACGCCAAGCTCAAAGGCGACGACGACGCGCAGATCAAGTACGCGCAGCAGCTCGAGAACGAAGCCATCGTGCTGAGTGCAAGCTCGACGGCACTGCAGGCGAAGGACTTCAAGTTCGATCTGATGGGCGCGGTCGTCGGACTGATTGTCGCGCTCGCGGGCAGCCTCGCGCTCGTCGTGCTGTTCACGCTCGCGCATACGAACGTGTCGGAACGCATGCGCGAGATGGCCACGCTCAAGGTGCTCGGCTTCTACGACAAGGAAGTGCACCACTACGTCAACCGCGAGATGATGGTGCTGACGGTCATGGGCATCATCATCGGCCTGCCGCTCGGACGGTGGGTCGCCGGCCTGCTCACCGGCGCGCTCAACATGCCGGGGCTGTATTTCGAAGTGCACATCTTCTGGTGGAGCTACGTCATCACCGTTGTGGCGACGCTCGCCTTCGCGTTGCTCGTGCAGTTGTTCGTCGACCCCGTCCTCGACCGCATCGATCCGGTCAGTTCGCTGAAGTCGGTCGAATAGGCTGCGTGGCCGTGCGAGTCATGTGGGCTGTGCGGACTGCGCGACCGCATGCTCGCAGTATCCGCGCGCCTGCGCCTGCCGTTGACCGAGCCGGTCGTGGTCGACGTCGATGGCAGTGTTCGCGCTGCCCGCATGCTATACGCCCGCCGCGAGTATGCGCAGTGCGAACGGCATGCAACAGACGGCGGCTACAGTCGAACGTATTATGTCGAATATCCAACAACCTGCGGCATCCTCCGGCCTCGACCGCGAGGAGGCCGTGAACGATTCGCTCGGGACCGTCGACCGAGACAACGAGATGGAGCGCGGACTGACGAACCGTCATGTGCAGTTCATCGCGATCGGCGGCGCGATCGGCACCGGCCTGTTCCTCGGATCGGGAAAGTCGATCGCGCTCGACGGGCCGAGCATCGTGCTTGTCTACATTCTCGTCGGCGGCGTCATGTTCCTGATGATGCGTGCAATCGGCGAACTGATGTACCGTGACCCGAGCCAGCACACCTTCATCAACTTCATCCGCATGTATCTGGGCAACGGCACCGGCAAATTCGCGTTGTGGACGTACTGGCTCGTATTGATCCTGACCGGCATGACCGAGCTTTCGGCGGTGGGGCAGTACTGTGTGACGTTCTTCCATACGATTGGCTTCGAACTCAAATCATGGCAGTGGCTCATCGAACTGCTGTTCCTCGCTGCGTTGGTGGGCGTGAATCTGATCGCCGTCAAGCTGTTCGGCGAGACCGAGTTCTGGTTCTCGATGATCAAGATCTTCCTGATCCTCGCGCTCATCGTCACGTCGATCATCATGGTCATCGCCGGCTACCGGTACGGCACGACGACGCTGCCCGGCTCCAATCAGACGTATCCGGCCGGTCAGGCATCGCTCACGAATATCGTTGACGGCTTCTCGCTTACGCCGAATGGTTGGACGCAGATGCTGATGAGCTTCCAGATGGTCTTCTTCTCCTACACGATGATCGAATTCGTCGGCGTGACCGTCTCCGAGACGAAGAACCCGCGCAAGGTGCTGCCGAAGGCGATCAACGGCATCATCCTGCGTGTGCTCGTGTTCTACGTCGGCGCGTTGCTTGCGATCATGGCGATTGTGCCGTGGCGTAACTTCATGACAAACGACAACGGCAACCAGTTCTCGTCCCCGTTCATCATGGTGTTCGAATTCGCCGGCCTGCACTGGGCCGCGGCCGCCGTGTTCTTCGTCGTATTGACCGCCGCCGCGTCGTCGCTCAACTCATTGCTGTATTCGGCGGGACGCCACCTGTTCCAGATCGGCGAGGAATCCAATTCGCCGACGCTGGGCAAGCTCGGCACCGTCTCGAAGACGAAGGTGCCGGCGCGCGCGATCATCGTCTCCGGCGCGCTGATCCTGCTGTCTCCGGCGCTGTCGGCGATGCCCGGCGTCTCCGGCGCCTTCGTGCTGTTCTCGTCGGCCGCCTCCGCCGTGTTCATCTTCATCTACATCCTGACGATGGTCGCGCATTACCGCTATCGCAATTCGCCGCAGTTCATGGCCGACGGATTCCTGATGCCCGCCTACCGTGTGTTCGATCCGTTGACGATCTGCTTCTTCGTGTTCATCTATGCGACGCTGTTCATCGGCGCCGACACGCGTGGCCCTGCGATCGCCGCCCTCGTGTGGCTCGTCGTCTTCGGCGGCTACTGCCTGCTGCATGACCGCTACTCCAGTCGCGGCCTGCGCGAAGCGTTGAAGCACTGAAGTACTGAGACGCTGGTCTCCAACGGCAGTTTGTGAGTGTATCTACTCACAGACTGCCGTTTTTCCTACCGTCGGCGGCCGTTTATGGGTGAGTTCACCTGCAAACGACCGTTTGCGGCACTGTCGACGGCATTCTGCGGGTGTGCTTACGTATGGACGACCGTTGTTGGTGCTGCTGGCGGCATTCTGTTGGTGAGCTCACCCGTAGGCGACCGCTGTTGGCGGAGACAATGGCAATCTGTAGGCGAGCGCACCCAGAGACGGCCACCGTTGATGCTGCCGCTGGCATTCTGTTGGTGCGCTCACGCATGGACGACCGTTGCTGGTGCTGTTGGCGGCCTTTTGTAGGTGGGCGCACCTGCAAAACATCTGCCTATCCACCCATCCCTCACTTACTCTCACTTATCCACCCGCCTCCGTTGTCTTACAGTGTAAGTAACTTACAGTGCAAGATAAATTGACCGCCAGCGATTACGGAGGTGATGATGGACTACACGTTGGAAGCCGTGCATGAGGTGATGTTCACGATGTGGGCGTCGCGCTCGCGGGCGACGCGTGCCTTCGAGCGTGGCGCGCAAGGCGAGATGTTCGTGCTGCGCGAGCTGCTGTTCCGGGGAGCGCGCACGCCGACGCAGCTCGCGGAGGCGATGGGGGCGACGTCGGGACGCATCTCGTCGATTCTGTCCAGCCTGGGCAAAAAAGGATGGATCGTGCGCACCGGGGATCCGGAGGACCGGCGCAGCGTCGTCGTCGAACTGTCCGACGAGGGCCGCCATATGGTCAAAGCCCATGGCGACGCACTCGTCAAAAGGCTTGAATGGGTGTTCTCGCAGATGGGCGAGCGGCGTACACGCGATTTCGTCGGTCTGCTCGGCGAATTCATGACCTATCTGTCGATCTGCGACCCGCAGGAGGAGCGGCCGACGGCCGAGCAGGTGCAGGTGGCCTTCGAGCGCAATCGGCGTCTGCATGATCGGATGGTCGAGATGGCGCGCGCCGGCGGTCATGACTGCATGCCGGGTGGTCCGCCCCATTGCTGGTTCGCGCAGGGAGCGACCGCTGAAACCGAACAGGACGGCTCCTCCGCGCGCTGACGCAACACATCCATCCCGTCCATCCGCATCCCGCGCCGCGACCCCGCCGTCATATGCGCAGGAACACGGCGCCACTATCGGCGCGAAAACCTTACAGTATAAGGAAAACCAATGCTACGAATCATGAAATACCTCTCCAAGACGGAGATCGGCCAGCTGCTGTTGTCGTTCGTCACGATCGTCGGTCAGGTGTACTTCGACCTCGAGCTACCGAGCTACATGGCGGAGATCACCCGACTCGTCGAGACGCCGGGCAGCCAGATGCATGACATCTGGGTCGCCGGCGGCAAGATGCTGCTCGTCTCCTTCGGCTCGCTCGTCTGCGCCGTCATCACCGGATACTTCGCCGCGCGCGTCGCCGCGTCCTTCGGGCAGCGGCTGCGTTCGCTCGAGTTCCGCAAGGTCGAGTCCTTCGGCCCCTCCGAGATGCACCGTTTCTCGACGGCGAGCCTCATCACGCGCTCGACGAACGACGTCACGCAGATCCAGATGTTCATCACGATGGGCCTGCAGATGCTCATCAAAGCGCCGATCATGGCCGTCTGGGCCGTCTGCAAGATCGCCGGCGACGGCTTCGAATGGACGCTCGCGACCGGCATCGCCGTCGCCGTGCTGCTCGCCGCCGTGGCGCTGCTCATGGCCTTCGTCATGTCGAAGTTCAAGGCGATGCAGCGGCTGACCGACGACATCAACCTCGTCGCGCGCGAGAACCTCACCGGCATGCGCGTCGTGCGCGCCTACAACGCCGAGGATTACCAGGAGGAGAAGTTCGAGGATGCGAACGCGGCGCTGACGAACACGCAGCTATTCACGAACCGTGCGATGAGCGTCATGATGCCGCTGATGAGCACGATCATGAACGGCCTGTCGCTCGCGATCTACTGGATCGGCGCCTATCTGATCCAGGACGCCGGCGCCACCGAGAAGCTCACGCTGTTCTCGAACATGATCGTCTTCTCGAGCTACGCGATCCAGGTCATCATGAGCTTCCTGCTGATGAGCATGGTCTTCGTGCTGTGGCCGCGCGCCGACGTCTCCGCGCACCGCGTCATGGAGGTCATCGACACCGAGCCGCTCGTCACGTCCGGCACGCGCGACCGTGGCCTGACCGTGGCCGAGGCGAGGGAGGCCGGCGTCATCGATGATTCCGACGACGCCGACTACCGCGACGATCTCGAGGTCGCCGGCATGGTCGAGTTCCGCGACGTGAGCTTCGCCTATCCCGATTCGCGCGAGGCGATGCTCGAAGGCATCAGTTTCACGGCGAATCAGGGCGACACCATCGCGATCATCGGTGCGACCGGCTCCGGCAAATCGTCGTTGATCAATCTTGTGCCGCGATTCTACGACGCGACCGACGGTGCAGTGCTCGTCGACGGCGTCGACGTGCGCGACTACGACCTGCGAACGTTGCGTGACAAGATCGGCTATGTGCCGCAGCAGTCGTTCCTGTTCAAGGGCACCGTCGCGTCGAACGTCAGCTACGGCGACCGTCCCGGCGAATCCGAGGATGTGCCGATGCTCGACGCGTCGCGCGCGAGCGGCCGCAAGGCGGAACGTGCGATGCTCAAGGCCGACGAGGAGCGTGCGCTCAGCGCGCAGGAGGAGAACCGCGTCGAGCAGGCGTGCGACGTCGCGCAGGCGACCGAATTCGTCGAGAAGATGCAGGGCGCTTTCGACGCGGCGATCGCGCAGGGCGGCACGAACGTGTCCGGCGGTCAACGTCAGCGTCTGTCGATCGCGCGCGCCGTCTACCGCAATCCGGAGATCATGATCTTCGACGATTCGTTCTCGGCGCTCGATTTCAAGACCGATCGCGTTGTGCGCGACGCGCTCAAGGCGTATGCGAAGGACGCGACGAAGATCATCGTCGCGCAGCGCGTCGGCACGATCATGGATGCCGACTGCATCCTTGTGCTCGACGACGGCAAGCTCGTCGGCAAGGGCACGCACCGCGAACTGCTCGAGACCTGCGAGGTCTACCAGCAGATCGCGCATTCGCAGCTGAGCGACGAGGAGCTCGGCGCCTGAACCTGCCACAACCGCAGGTTTCATGTGAAACAGTCGTTTGAACGGAAGGAACACACAACCATGCCCATGGGTCCTCACGGTCCGCGCGGTGGCGCCCCCACCGAGAAAGCGGACGACTTCGGCGGCGCGCTCAAGGAGCTGATGCGCTTCAGTCGCCGGTACATCCCGGCGATCATCGTCGCATTGATCCTCGGCATCGCCGGCACCATCTGCCAGATCATCGGCCCGGATTATCTGGGTGACATGACCGACGAGATCACGAAGGGGCTGCCGGCGCTCATCAACGGCAAGCCGGTGCTCGGATCAATCGACATGAACGCCGTCACGCGCATCGCATGGACGCTCGTCGCGCTGTATGTCGCATACGCGCTGTGCTCGTACGTGCAGAGCTGGATGATGGCGACGGTCACGCAGCGCACGGCGCAGCGTCTGCGTGCGGCGATCGACGTCAAGATGAACAAGCTGCCGCTCAAGTATTTCGACGAGCACAGCAACGGCGACGTGATGAGCCGCATCACGAACGACGTCGACGCCGTCGGGCAGACGCTCGGACAGTCGCTCGGCTCGCTGATCACGTCGGTCACGTTGTTCTTCGGCGCGCTCGTCATGATGTTCGCGAACAACTGGCTGCTCGCGCTGTGCGCGATCGCGGCGAGCATCGTCGGCATGGCGCTCATGCTTGCCGTCATGCGGTGTTCCCAGCGGTACTTCGCCCGGCAGCAGGCTGCGCTCGGCGACGTCAACGGCCACGTCGAGGAGATGTACAGCGGCCACGTCGTCGTCAAGGCGTTCGGCGGCGAGGCCGACGCGATCCGCCGCTTCGAACGCTACAACAACGACCTCTACGAGTCGGGATGGAAGAGCCAGTTCCTGTCCGGCCTGATGATGCCGATGATGAACCTCGTCGGCAACCTCGGCTACGTCGTCGTCTGCGTCGTCGGCGCATGGCTCGCGATGAGCGGACGCATTGAATTCGGCGTCATCGTCGCGTTCATGATGTACATCCGATTCTTCACGCAGCCGCTGTCGCAGTTCGCGCAGGCCTTCCAGAACCTGCAGCGCTGCGCCGCCGGCGCCGAACGGGTGTTCACGTTCCTCGACGAGCCCGAACTCGCCGACGAAAGCGGCAAGCAGCCGCTGCTCGGCATGGGCTCCGACGGCGAGATCACGCCGGTCGAGGGCCGTGTGCGCTTCGAGCACGTCAGGTTCGGCTATGACCCCGACCGACTGATCATCCACGACTTCTCCGCCGACGTCGAACCGGGGCACAAGGTGGCGATCGTCGGGCCGACCGGCGCCGGCAAGACGACGATGGTCAACCTGCTGATGCGTTTCTACGAGATCAGCGGCGGCAGGATCACGATCGACGGCATCGACACGAAGGACGTGCCGCGCTGGAACGTGCACGACCAGTTCTCGATGGTGCTGCAGGACACGTGGGTGTTCCGCGGCACCGTGCGCGAGAACATCGTGTACGCGAAGGAGGGCGTCAGCGACGAGCAGGTCGTCGCCGCCTGCAAGGCCGTCGGTCTGCATCGGTACATCATGTCGCTGCCGGACGGCTACGACACCGTGCTCGACGAGTCGGCGACGTTGTCGCAGGGGCAGAAGCAGCTGCTGACGATCGCGCGCGCGATGGTGCAGGATTCGCCGATCCTGATCCTCGACGAGGCGACGAGCTCGGTCGACACGCGCACCGAGGAGCTCATTCAGACGGCGATGGACAAGCTCACCGAAGGGCGCACGAGCTTCGTCATCGCGCACCGCCTGTCCACGATCCGCGACGCCGACATGATCCTCGTCATGAAGGACGGCGACATCGTCGAACGCGGCACGCACGACGAGCTGCTCGCGCGCAGCGGCTTCTACGCCGACATCTACAACGCGCAGTTCTCGCTCGCGCAGTAGCGCAGTGCGCCGCGGCCGCCTGGATTCGGCGGCCGCGGCGCACTATATTGAGGAAGTGTGCTGAGCAGGCAGGCCGTCAGCGGGTGGGCTTGTTGCCGTTCTGCGGCAGGCTGTCCTGCGCCGTGTCGCCGCGCGCATAGAACACGGTGCCCGGGTCGAGCTCGTCGGTGAGCAGCTGGGAGACGGTGACCAGATGGAAGCCGCGCTCGCGCAGGCCGCTGACGATCTGCGGGATCGACTCGACGGTGCGTTCGTTGCCGTCATGCAATGCGATGATCGCGCCGGCGGACGCACTGTTGAGCACATTGTTCGCGATGTCGTCGGCGCTCGTCTTCGCGTCCCAGTCGCGCGCGTCGACGTTCCACAGGATTACCGACTGGCCGTCGGCGCGGGCGGTGTCGACGACGTCCTCGCTCCATGCGCCGTCCGGCGGCCGGAACAACGTCGGCTTGGCGACGCCGGCGTCCTCGATGACCTCGTCGGTGTCGTGGAACCATCTGCCGAGTTCGTCGGCGGACAACGTGTGCAGCTGCCTATGCCTCCAGCTCATCGAACCGATCTCATGGCCCTGTGCGGCCATCGTCGCGAGCAGCTGCTTGTTGCTGCCCGAAACGAACTGTCCCTGCACGAAGAACGTGGCCGGGGCGTCCGCTGCGTGCAGCGCGTCGAGCAGCCGTGGCGTCACCTGCTTGTTCGGGCCGTCGTCGAAGGTGAGCGCGACGCATGCGGTCAGTTCGCAGTCGAGCGGCATCGCGGCGACGACGGCGTCGGTGGCCTTCGTCAACGCGGCGAGCGCATCGTTGATCTGTGCGTTCGTCGCCGTGGCGGTCGGTTCGAGCATTGCCTTCGCCTGCTCGATCTGCGCCTGCAGCGCCGTGCGCAGATCGACGGGCGCGTGGTTCTCGGAGCGCGCATAGACGGTGTTTGCGAATGTGAGCTCCTTCTGCAGCTCGCCGCGGCGGTCGGCGTTGCGCGCGCCTTCGACGAGCTGCTTCAATGTGTCGGCGTCGGTCTGCACGTCGCGCATGCGGTTCACCATGCTCGTGTTCGCGATCGTGAACCTGCCGGCGAGGTCGGTGAGCGCGGCGGTGCTCATATCCGCTGCGCAGTTCGCCGTGGTCAGCGAGGAGACGGTGTGGGTGTCGTCGATGTGGTCGATCTTGCTCGTGAGCGCCGTGGCATGCTCCTCGCTGACCGTCTTCGCCTCGTCGCCGCGCGCGAGCTTGCCCGCGGACGAGATCGTCGTCGTGTAGGTGGTGTTGAGTGTGGCGAACTCGCGTTGCGCGGCTGTGCAGTCGGTGAGGGCGGTCGCGTGCGCCTGCTGCTGACGGCGGTGGGAGGCGCCGATGATCGGGATGATGATCGCCGCGAGCACGCCGGCGACGACGACGAACGCCGCGTCGAAGAAATCGGCGTCTGCAACGGGTCGGTCGAGTTGGTCGAGTTGGTCGTTGCGGTGGTCGGAAGAATCGTCGCTCATAGTGCCCCCTCAGTACCCCATTGTTGCGATTGCATTGTTGGGTGCCAGTATAAACCCATCGTGCGCGAAATCGATGCAAGGTTTCGGATGATATAAACAGCAGATATGGATAGTTGGTGCGGCGGTATTGTGGCTAGTCGCTCCTGTGCATAACTCGGTTGTTCGGGCGAATTGTCGCGTGATGCGCGCGCTGTGTTGGCCGGGTGGGATGACGCCGGGGGTATGGGGTGGAGATGGTACAAAAGCACACAGAGAATCAGGAATTGGGCACATAATCAATCATGGATGATCGCAATTGCACATGAGAGGAGTGCGTGGCTATGGTCGCCGCCGCATTACCCGATAGTTCGCAGCGACTATCGAGTAATGCGACGGCTGCGGCGGTTGCGGCGGCGAGGGGCATATGTGTGGCGCAGACCGTCGGCTGCCGATTTGCATGGATGTGCCGCCCCCGGCCGATGCACGTCATGCACGTTAGGCCGGCTCCGGCGGCAGGGACCTGAAATACTGGTGGCGTACGGCGAGGTAGGCGGGGAAACAGGCGAGCGCGAGCGCGGCGGCGACGTAGGTGGTGATGAAGTCGTTGTGCTGCACCCAGGGGCCGAGGGTGCGGTACGTAATCGTCAAGATTGCCGCCATGCCCGCGACGCACAGTGCGGCCGCTATCAGACGTTCGTTGCATGTGCAGCGCGCGTCAAGGCACGCGAGCAGCAGTCGGTAGATCAGATAGACGGCCGCGAGCCAGAACACGACCGACCAGCACATGATCGCCAGATCGCGGCTGTTCTGCTCGGGCGTCGCCGGGCAATGGTCGGGGTCGCAATCGGGCGGCCGGTCGGAGACATGGTTCTCGGCGGCGATGACCACGAAAAACGCGGTGACGAGCAGCGGAAGGATGTCGAGCATCGCGACGAGGCCGAGCGCCCACGAAATCCATGCGGGCGGCCTGTGGAAACGCCTGTCCATCAGCGATCCCCGGAATCCGCGGGCAGCAATGTGAGCTCCATGATCGGGATCGACAGCAGCGTCAGATAGGCGATCGAATACAGGCAGCCGGCGAGCACATCGCTCGCGTAGTGCACGCCCAGATAGACGCGCGTGGCCATGACGATCGGCGGGATGAGCGCGAGCAGCACGATCGCGACCCATTTGACCGCGCGCCGCCAATAGCGGTAGACGAGGTAGATGAGGAAACCGTAGAACGCCGTCGACGCCATCGCGTGGCCGGAGGGGAAGCTGAAGCCCTGCTCGGCGATCAGTCGATGATCGAGCGGCGGACGCGGGCGCGCGACGATACGTTTGAAGATCTCGTTGAGCGTCGCCTCGACGGCGAGATTGACGGCCACGGCGACGCCGATGCGCCAACGCCGCAGCGCGCAGGCGGCACCGAGGATGACGACGGTGAGCCCGATGAGCGTCGCGACGCCGGACATCTGCGTGAACACGATGACGGCGGGCGTCAATGACGGCGAGATGACATGCGCGGACAGCCATGCGTAGACCGCCGTGTCCATCGGCAGCGGCCCGTCATGCGCGAGCAGCACGGCGACGCCCAAGGCCGTCGCGCCGCAGACGGCGAGCACGCCGACGATCTGCCAGCCGTAGCGGCGCGGGGAGGAGACATGGGTCTCCGGCTTCTGGGATTCGAGGATTGCGGAATCGGAACTGTGCATGGCACAAGGGTACGGCGCAGGCACGGACGGGGATTTGCGCTTGGATGACACGGTGGGCATAATGAGGAGGACGTCGAACAGATGTTCGGGCGAAGGAAAGCGAGGAACGGGCGTGAGTGCGTGGCGCAGCGTGCGGAGATTCTACCGGCGGCATCGAACGGCGGTCACGTCGGCGGCCGTGTTCGCGGCGTCGATGGCGCTCGTCGGGCGCGTTCCGCTGATGCCCGACGCGGACGCGCTGTACACGCCGTTGAGCGGCGTGAGCTCGTTCATCCTCTCGCCGGCGGCGGGCGGCGCACTGCTGTACCGGCAGCGTTCGCGGCGTGCGATGTGGTGGTACGCGCTCGCGATGGTAGCGGGGACGACGGCGCCGATGCTGTACGGATACTTCCACAACATCGTCAATGACGGGACGCTCGATGGCATCGTCGGCAACGTGACCGGACAGATTTCGAGCGGCGCCAGCGGCGTGCTCGCGACGTTCGCGTCGATGGCGCCGGTGCTGCTGTTCATCGGCGGCGCATTGGGCGGCTATTGGCTCGCGCGGCGATTCGGCAGGCGTCGGCGTCGATAGACGATACTGCGCGGTGCGTCACGGGCAAAGAAAAGAGGCCCGGCCGAAGGGAAGAAGCCGGGCCTCCGAGAGAGGGGAAAGGGAAGGAAGAAAGTTTTTCGATTATGTCAACCTTGCGGCTGATGTCTTCAATATAACCACCGGTATCTTGAAGCAAGTCTGGAACATGCTGTGAAGTTGCTGAAAATCAGGCGACGTCAGGTCGGTCAGGCGCGGACCGTCGGCCACAGCAGCGCGGCCATATGCGAGGCCCAGGCGTCGTGCGAGCCGTCGCCGGGTGCGCCGAGCGCCTTGCAGGCGAGCATCGAGCCGAGCGTCATGCGGAACAGGAACGGCGCATCCAGTCCCTTGCGGTAGACGCCGCGTTCGGCGCCGCGCGCGAGGAACGCGGCGAAATGCCTGCAGACCGGGCGGATGACGTTGTCGGCGACCTCGCGCAGCCGGTCGTTGCTCGACGACAATACGATGCCGACTGCCGTGAGCCCGATGTTCTCGTCGAAACGGTCGACGAGGCGCCGCAGCGCCGCTTCGAGCCCGTCGCGGTCCGGTTCGATGCCGTCGAAGTCGATCGGAAGCTCGAGCGTGTGCGTCAGATGCCGGATGAGGTCGTCGCTGTTCGCGAAGCGCCGGTAGATCGTCGTCTTCGCGACGCCGGACTTGCGCGCGACCGACTCGATCGTGACGGCGCCGATGCCCTGCGCGATGAGGATCTCCAACGTCGCGCGCATGATCTTGTCGTCGGTCTGCTCGCGGCGCTGCTCGTGCCGTTCCGTATGCCGCGCCGCGGCGGCCGTATGGCCGCCGTTAGACGGCTGTGCTGATGCGTTCATGACCTTCTTCTTGCTTCTTGATCTTCTCTGGCCCGGGAAAACGGATGTGGCCGGGCGCAGGTCAACTGATGAGCTTCGTGCTTTCGACCTTGCGCTCATACCACAGATTGAAGCGGATCAGGCCACGGCGCAGGCCGAAGCCGATGATGAGCAGCGGCACGAGGAACAGCGCGAGCTTGCCCATCGCGATCCAGTAGTCGTTCTGGTAGATGCCGGCGATCGCGCTGCGCAGCGCGGCCGTCGAATAGGTGACCGGCAGCCACGGGCTGACGTCGCTGAGGAAGTGCGGCAGGATCGCCAACGGATACGCGGCGTCCGAGCCGGAGATCTGCATGACGAGGAACAGCACGGCGATCGCCTTGCCGACGTTGCCGAAGCTCGCGATGAGCGTATATGTGAAGAACGAGTAGACGATCGCGCTGAACCAGCCGTCGAGCATGAACAGCCACGGATGCACGGCCTGCACGCGCAGGAACAGCAATGTGCCGGCGAGCGAGAACGTCGCCTGCAGCAGCACGATGATGCCGAACACGAAGTAGTGGCCGAGGAACTGCTGCCACGGCTTCGGATCGCCGAGTTCGAGCTGCCGCTTCTTCGACAGGTTCACCTTGAGCGTCACCGCCGTCAGGATCGCGCCGACCCACAGCGGCAAGAACGTGTAGAACGGCGTCAGCGACGTGCCGAAGTTCTCGACCGGGAACAATGCCTTCGTCTTGAGCTCGACCGGCGCCGACAACGTACTCGACAGCTTCGACGAGTTGCCGGCGAGCACCTGCTTGACGACGCCCATGTCGCCGGTGTTGAGCGCCTTCGTCAGCTGCCCGCTGAAGTCGGCGAGCTTCGTGCTCGCCGTGTCGAGGTCGCCGGCGGCATCGTCGAGCGTCTTGCGCACCTTCGTGATCTGCTCGTCGGCCGCCGCCGTCGAGGAGTCGAGGTCGCCGAGCGCGCCTTTGAGCGTCGTCACGCTCGTCGTCAGCTGTCCGGAGGCGTCCGCGAAGGACGCGCTCATCTTGTCGAGGTCCGGTTTGATCGATGCGTCAAAATCGGAGGAGATGCCGGAGACCGACGATTTCGCCTGCGCGACGAGGTCCTTGATCGACTCGCGCGTCTCGCCGTTGACCTGCACATGGTTCGTGATGTCGGCGGCGGCCGCGTCGAGGCGCGACGACAGCTGCGACAGCGTCGTCGAGGCCGCGTCGAGACGGTCGATGAGCGATTGGATGCGCGCGCGCACGGCACCGTGCTGCGGCAGCGACGACTTGTCGAGCAGGTCCTGCAGCCGGTCACGCGTCGTCGCATAGTCCTTCGCCTCGCCGGCGACGTTCTTCGAGATATTCGTGATCGCGGCCGCCGCCGCATTCGCTTGGCCGTCGACGCTGCCGAACAATGTGTCGATGCTGCCGGCGAGCGATTCCATGCTCGCCGAGCTCGCGTCGAGCGCCTGCTGCAGCGCGTTCGTCGACGTGCCGAGCGCGCCGGTCAGGTCGGTGACCGACTGCTTCGCGCCGGACAGGTCGCCGACGGCGTCGTCGACGCCCGACTTCGTCTGCGCGACGAGGCTCTTCGAACTCGACATCAGCGTCTGCGCGGAGCCGGTGAGCTGGCTGTACGAGCGCAGCGTCGTCGCGCTGTCGGAGAGCGTCGTGGACAGGTCGCCGATCCTGGAGTTGAAATCGTTCAGACGGTTCTTCGCCTCGGGCTTGTCGAGCATGTCGACCATCGCCGAAGCGACGTTGAGCGCCGTGTCGGTGATCGTCTTCGCGAACATCTCATTGATCGATGCGGCGATCGTGTCCGCGCCCTGCCCGGTGACCTTCGGCGCGAGCGCGTTGAGTTTCTCGTTGTTGTAGTAGCCGAGGACAGCGTGGTCGGCGTCGGTCGAGAAGAACGTCAGCATCGTCTTGCTGAAGTCCTTCGGGATGATGACGGCGGCGTAGTACTTGCCGGATTTCGTGCCGTCGATCGCCTCCTGCTTCGTCTTCGTGAAGTTCCAGTCGAGCTGCGTGTTCGCACGCAGCGTGTTGACGACCTCGTCGCCGATGTTGATGCGCATCGGCAGCAGATCGCCCTTGTATCCCTCGTCCTCGTTCGCGATCGCGAACTGCAGGTTCTTCGTGTTCGCGAAGGGGTCCCAGCAGGCGGCCACGTTGAACCATGTGAACAGGCCGGGGATGACGGTCAGTCCGATGACGATGATGATCGACGCGATGTTGCTCGTCAGCCGCCTGACGTCATCGACGAAGATCCTGCCTACCATCTTCATGCCGAATGCCTCCCCTCATGCTGTCCGTGGTGCGGCCGCAGGCCGTGCACGCTCCTCTCGAGCCGTTCGCGCAGCTCGTGCAGATCGAGGTCGAGCGTGTCCTCGAGGTCGCTCATGTCGTCCTCTTCCTCTTCCTCTTCTTCCTCGTCATCGTCGTCGGCGATCGTCTTGGCGGCCTTCGCGTAGCTCTTCGCGAATCTCGGCTTCGACGGCAACGTGATGATGCCGTGGTTGAGCACGAGCTCGCGCAGCGCGTCCTTGTCGAGCGTGCCGAGTTCGGCCGCCCGGCGCAGGCTGTTGCGGATCGATTCGACGACCATCAGGAAGATGATGATGCACAGGATCCATACGATCCACGTCGCCAATGCGATGAGCTTCGTGCCGTTCGTGAACGAGAACGTGATGAACAATACGACCGGCACGATGAAGCCGGCGACGAGCGCGCCGCGCATCAGCTTCGGATAGAGTCGCGCGAACCTCGTGGCGCGCGCCTGCACCTGCTTGCGGTAGTCCTCCTGGTTCGACAGCACGGCGACGGCCTGCCTGATGCTGAACTTGTGCGTCGGCGTGTAGACGTGTTCGCTGTAGACCATGTCCGCCTCGTTGAGCTCGCGCGAGAACAGGTGGTTGAGGTTCGACATGAGCGGGCGCAGCCCCAGGCCGATCGCGAAGGCGATCGCCATGAACAGCACGAGCATCAGCATGTCCTTCGCCCAGTGGCCGTCGTAGAAGCCGCCGATCGTCTCGCGGAACGCGCCGATCGAATAGGTGAAGGGGAACATCGGGTAGAGCGCACGGTAGAAGCCCGGCATCATCTCGATCGGGTACAGGCCGGAGGCGCCGGGGATCTGCACCATGATGAGCGCGACGACGAGCGCCTTGCCGACGTGCATGAAGGTCGCCGACAATGCGTACGCGATCGAGACGTAGACGATCGACGTGAACCATGCGGTGAAGATGAACAGCGCCGCGTTCTTCATCTGCACATGGACGACGATGTCGCCGATCGCGCAGACGATGCCCTGCATGCCGGCGATCAGTGCGAGCAGCAGGAAGCGTGCGAGGTAGGTCTGCCACATCTTCGGGTCGCGTCCTTCGAGGCCCTCGTGGTC
Source organism: Bifidobacterium choerinum (assembly GCF_000741135.1). GTDB lineage: Bacteria > Actinomycetota > Actinomycetes > Actinomycetales > Bifidobacteriaceae > Bifidobacterium > Bifidobacterium choerinum. The sequence goes on from NZ_JGYU01000002.1 coordinate 268,555, forward strand.
GACCTCGAGGCGGATGAGCACCATCAGCATGAACGCGCCGACCCACAGCGCGAGGCTCGTGAACAGCGGCGCCATCGCCGAGCCGTAGGTGTCCACCGGGTAGAGCGTGTGCGTCTTGAGCACCGTCGGCGACAGCATGAAGTTCGCGATGCGCGAGACGTCGACGTCGCCGTCGGTGCCGGTGAACTGCGCGAGCAGGTCGGTGTTCGCAAGCGAGCGCAGATCGGTCGACGTCGTGTCGAGACGGTCGGTGAAGGTCTTGAGCAGGCTGTCGGTGCTCTTGAGCGACGCGTCGGCGTCGTCGCTGATCGAGTCGATCTGGTCGAGCACGAGCTTCGCCTGCGCCGACAGCGACGCCTGCCCGTTGAGCGAGCCGGCGAGCGCGCCGCTCGTGCCGGCGAGCGAGCTCAGGCCGGCGTTGAGCTGCGGCAGCGCCGACGTGTTGATCGTCGTGCGCGCGCCGGCGAGCGAGTCGATCGTCGACGTCGACGTCGTCGAGAACTGGTTGATCGTGGCGAGCGAGTCCGTCGCGGCTTGCTGCGTCGATTTGTTCAGTTCGGTGAGCGAGGCGAGCGTCTGCGCGGATTTGCGGTTCTCCTGCTCGAGCAGCGTCACGATCTCGTTGATCTGCTCGGACAATGGGTTGTCCGGCAGGTTTTTCAGGTCGTCGAGGATCCGCGCCGTGTCCTCGTTCACCGTCGTCATGTTGCCAAGGGCGGCGCTGGTCGCGCCGCTCGCCGCGAGGACGCCGTTCGCGACGCGCGTCGCGTCGGTCGACGCGCGGCCGGTTGCCTGCAGCATCAGGTTGCCGCCCTTGTCCAGCTGGTTCGACGCGTCCGCGGCGAAGGTGTTGATCGAGCCCTGCGACTTTGTCAGCAGGTCGCCCGCCGTCGTCAGGCCGTCGCTTGCGCTCGTCGATGCCGCCGTGACGGCGTCGAGCGCCTCGCGCGCCGCCGCCGTCTTCGATTTCGTCTTGCCGAGCGTCTCGCGCAGCTGCGCGATCATCGCGCGCGCGTCGTCGAGGTTGGATTTCGTCTTGTCCAGCTGTGCCGTCATCTTCGCGACCGTCGCATTGGAGTCGTCCTTGATCTTCGTGTTCGTCTTGTTGACGATGTCGCCGAGGACGCCGCTGACGGTGGAGACGAAGGTGCTGTTGATCTGGCGGTCGACGGTCGTCGCGCCGACGCCGGTGATTTTCGGTGCGACCGGGTTCGCCTTTTCGTTGACGTAGTAGTCGATCTGCGGGCGGTTCGCGGTGTCGGTGAGCACGTCGGCGATGCGCTCGCTGAAATCGGACGGGATGACGATCGCCGCGTAGCATCGTGCGGATTCGACGCATTCCATCGCCTCGGCGCGGCTCATGAAGTCCCAGCCGAGCTGATGGTTCTTTTTGAGCGTGTCCTCAATCTGGTCGCCAAGCTTGAGCTTGCCCATAAGGTCGCTGTTCGCGCCGCGGTCGTCGTTCGCGACGGCGACGCGGATGCCGCTTGTGCTGCCGTAGGGGTTCCAGAAGCCGACAATGTTGAACCACGCGTACAGCGGGGGGATGAAGGTCAGGCCGAAGATGATGACCCAGGCGGTGGGGACGCGCAGCAGACGCTTGAGGTCTCTGCCGAGAATGAACCATATGTTGCGCATGGTGCCTCTGCTCCTCGTGTTCCTCGGTGCTCTGATGGTGCGGGTCGCGACGGCAGCGCGTCGGCGGCCGTCATACGGACAGCAACCTTATACGCTACGGTGTACGTAGCGCTACGGATGCTGTAGCGTTTGCGTGTCGATGCCGTGGCTGCGGCTGCTTCCTACCATTGTGCGACGCCGCTTCGGCGGACGCTTTTGCTGAAGAAGAACACGGGGAGGGGAGGCTGAACGGTGGGGTGTGTGGCGGCCGCGGCAGTCAGTGGTTGAGCTCAATCGCGTACTGCCGCCGGAGGGTTGATCGGTGGCAGTCTGTAGTTGACTTCAATCACGGACTGCCGTATTGGGCGAACTGGGGGCGGTGGGGGTGGGGATGGGAACGCCGCGCGGGCGGGGCGCGGCGTTGGGGCGGTTTGCAGTGTGGTGAGTTTTTGCAGTGCGGTGCGATTTACAGGTTGAGGAGGTCACCGTACCACACGTAGCTGCTCTCCTTTTCGGAGTTGGAATCGGAATCGCTGGAGTCGTCCGAGCCGTTGCGGTCGGACTTGTCGGAATCGCGCGAATCCGATCCGTCACGGCCCTCGAGACGTTGACGGTTGCCGCGCATGCCGCGGCCGCCTTCAAAGCCCCGCATATCCATGCCGCCCATGTCGCCGCCTTCGCCGTCTTCGGGCATCAGTTGCTCGAGCTGCTCGTCGGTGCTGTGCGCGAACGGTGCCATATGGCGCCCGGACTGGCCGGAATCGTGCAGCGCGTTCGTGATCGCGCTGCCAGCGACGCCGGCGCCGAGACCGCAGGCGAGGCTGATGCCGACGATGAACGCCGTCATCTTGCCACTCAGCTTGTCATGGATGCGCGTGGTCGCGCCGTTCTGCGGCGGCGTCGGACTCGCCGTGTACATCGGTGTGGCCGGACGCTGCGTGAAATCGTAGTTGTATGCCTTCGTCGAATCGACCGGCTGCTGCGCGACCGTCGGCGTCTCGTCCGCGTTCGTCGCGGTGTTCTGGATGTCGTGATCGTGATTCGTCATGATGGTCCTTCATGTGATTCGATGCGCGTGCACATGCAACGCGCGTTTGCTGACGGAACCATCTCAGTCGATAATTATTGGACATCGCTTGACGCCGGATTGCAAACGGCTTCGGAATCGCTGAAAGCCCACTGAAAACACGGATTCTTCACATTGTTCCACGCTGCGCATGCGCGCGGACGCCCACCTTAGGCGGCGAGAAAATCGGCGATTGTCGCACCGTCCGCAAGTCCCATCCGGTAGAGACGCCCGATCGCGTCGGCGTCGCGGGTGAGCGTGCTCATGCCGTCGATCGACTGCGGCGCGACGATGCAGGCTTTGCCGGCGCGCGCGAGCCGCTCGACGAGGTCGAGCTCCTCGTTGTAGGACGGCGCGCGGTGGGCGAGTGCGCGCGCCGCCTTCGGGTAGCGCAGCCGCAGCAGCGTCGAGCTGCCGGCGTCGTGCGAGGCCTTGCGCCGGAAGTCGCGTGGCCGCGTGAGGATGACGACGACTTTGTCGCAGCCGTCGGCGAAGGCCTGCCGCACCGGAATCGGATCGCTGATTGTGCCGTCGAAATACGGGACGCCGTCGATGACGTACGGGCGGTCGATGACGGGCAGGCACGCGGTGGCCTTGAGCGCGTCGTAATCATCCTGCCGCATATGCTCCGGGCCGAAATACTCGGGGGTGCCGCTGAGCGCGTTCGTCACGGTGATGCGATACGGCACCCCGCCGCACGTCAACGCGTCGTAATCGAGCGGATCCTCGCCGCTGGCGTTCATCAACGTGCCGTAGATGTAGTCGAGGCCGAGAAACGAGCCGGTGCGCAGCAGATTGCCGACGCCCATGTATGCGGGGCGCGACGAGTAGTCCGCGTAGAAACGGAAGGCGCGCCCGCGCTGCCCGGCGAGATACGACGTGACGTTGGCGGCGCCGGCGGAGACGCCGAGCCCGTAGTCGAAACGCACATCGTGGTCGAGGCACCAGTCGAGCACGCCGGCGCCGTACGCGCTGCGCAGGCCGCCGCCGACGTCGATGACGCCGATTTTCGGACGCGCGGCGGTGATGGCGGCGGACGACGAACTCGACATGGGCACCCTTTCGACGAACTGCGGGCCGCATACGACCCAAGTGACTACCCATTCAAATGCGTCGACGGCGCGTTCAGACGAGGGGAGGGCTGCAAAAACGACGAAAGTGTCCACCGTCGTCGTCTATGCTGACGGCGATGACGGAAACGAATCCGTATGCGGATGTGCTCGAGCTGACCCATCCGCCGACGCAGACGCCGGCGCGGCGGCAGATCGAACGCGCGCTCGTCGACTGGATGCACGACACCGGCAAAGGTGCCGCCGAAATCACCGTCTGCGCGCTCGCGAAACGCGCGTTCGTCGCGCGCAGCACGTTCTACAAGAACTACGCGCACGCCGATGCCGTGCTCGACGTCATCGAACAGCGCATCCTCGCCGAGCTGTGCGACGCCGGCGACGCGATGCGGGCGCTCGCGCGCGGCGGCGCGTCGGCGACCGAATCCTATGACGCCTTCGTGCGTGTGCTGCACCGGCATGAGGATGAATTTCGACTGCTGCTCGTCGAGTTGCCGTCGGCGCGTTTTGTCGATCGATGGAAGCGCATGCTCGGCTACCACTTCTGGGAGCGGCTGTTCACCGACGGCGCCCGCGAGCAGCGGCTGCGGCCGTCGACCGTCAACCGCGCGCTTGTGCTTGAGATGATCGCGAGTGCGTTCATCTCGGGCGTGCGTTTCTGGCTGATGACGCCGGAACGCGTGGAGATCCCCGAAATCAAGGCGTTGATTCTGCGGCTGATTCGCGACATTGACGAGGTGTGGTGAGTGCACGGGTGTGCGCGTGCGGTCGCCTGCTGTGCGCATATCTCAATAGTTTCCGGGAAGTGTCGAGATATGCGCGGACGTCCGGCTTCGAATGGGGCATGATGTGCGTTGGTGTGCGGTTCGTGTGCAAAAGCGTGCTGTTGGACTGGGGTCATGGTTGATGTTGTGCAGTTGCGCCGATAGGCGTCATGGGGCTGCCGGCGTCGGATTGCAGCTTGGGCGCATAACTCGATAGTTTGAGGGAAACCTCGAGCTATGCGGCGCCGGGGCTGGGACAGGTGGCGAGATGATGATGGGTGAGCATGAGCGGGGCCGATGGGGCGCTGGCGCCGTCGATGGGTGAGACGCGATGGATGTTTGGGGCGGGTTGGCTGGGCTGTAGGGGTTTTATCGCTGAATGTGCACCCAAAGTGCACTCAAACAAGGGTGCGGACTGCCGGCGCACGGATATGGTGAAGGCTCTGAATCGTTGGGATTCCAATGGTTCAGAGCCTTGCTCGGTACCCCCCGTGGGATTCGAACCCACAACCCACGACTTAAATTAGGGCGGTTAGAGGCGGTTAGCGGGCTTTATCTCTAGTGTGCTTAACCCCTTGAAATTGCTGGAATCTTTTAGCGGTAGTGGGAAAGCTTTTATCGCTGAATCAGTCCCTATACAGTCCCTTTTCTGCATGGGAGCACGCCATGTCCTTGCCGGTGTGCGTCGGCGTATGGTTCCGTCTCCGCTTGTTACCGTCCTGAAAACGCGTTACCCGCGTTACCCGCGTTACTGCAACGTTTTCGGCCGTTACTGTGCTGTTACTTTCTGTTACGTTCGGAAATGTTCGCTTTGTGGATAGGTGGTGCGACACGCCGAAACAACTGTGAAATTTGCAGATATCACGTTAGCGTCGTATATCTGTAGATGTGATAAATGCAAGATTCGCACTAAGGAGGTTGGGATGCAGTACATCAGCATCGACGAGCTTGGGAGCCTGATGGGCCTTTCTCGCCATTCGATCTACCGCCGGCGGACGTATATGCCGGAAACTGTGCCGCCGGCAATAAAGATCGGTGGGCGGCTTCGGTGGAATGCCGACACTGTCGATGAATGGCTGAAAGCCCACGAAGAAAAGGAGGAGACGAGATGACTAGGAAGAAGCCACTCGAGGCGGAGATGACGCTGATCGACGAGCTGGTCGTCGTCCTCGCCACGCTCGCCGCGCAGATGTCGGCCGCCGTGGCGGAAATCAACGACGCGAACGTCGGCGCCGTCGTATCCATCCGCCACATTGCAAGGCTGATTACCTACATATCGAACTCTGTCGCGGTGGCGAAAGCATCGAACGACACGCCGCCCGAACGGGCGCGAATCGTGTCGTCTCTGCTCTCGACACTTCGGCAGTTGGAATCGGACGAGCGGATGCAACTGGACACCCGCCGCGCCGTGTCTGCGCAGCATGAGCTTTCCATTACGACGGCGACGATCGCGCAGGTCTTGGCAGTCGTCGGCGACGAGGAGGTGGCCGCATGAGCATGATGGCCCCGTCCTTGGCTGAATCGCCGCTGGTGCGGTTCACGATTCCGGAGCGCGAATACGTCGGCGACGGCATCCCACGTGCATTCAACGGTAAACCGTTGCCGTGGGTGGCGGAACTCGAAAAAGATGCAGCTGAGGGGAGAGACGACTATGGGCGCGAAGATCGCAGCTGATAAGAAGACGGCGGCGACGGCGGAGATGCTGTTGGAGCACGTCAACCGTGTCGCGGCGGCAACAGAGGAGGCAATTACGGCGCAGAAAAACGAAACATTCGTGGAACCCGAGGAAGCCACGATGCCGGTGCCTGACGGGGCCCGACTGCTCAACGACGTCGCAGATTGGATCGCCGGATACGTCGCGTTCCCGAGCCCGGTGTGGGCGCGTATCTGTGCGTTGTGGGTGGGGCACGCCTGGCTCATTGAAGGCTTTTACACGACACCGCGATTGCTGTTCGTCAGCCCGGAGAAGCGTTCTGGGAAGACGCGCGCCCAAGAAGTCGTGTCGGCGCTGTGCCCGAACCCGGTCAACGCTATCAACGTATCCGCAGCATACCTGTTCAGGAAACTCGAAGCGGAGGAGGGCGAACGCATTCCGACGATCTTCATCGATGAAACGGATGCGCTGTTCATAGGCAAGACAGAGAACGCCGAAGCTGTCCGAGCCATCGTGAACGGAGGTTATCGGCGCGGCGCGGTCGTTGGGCGCGTGGAAATCAAGAACAAAGACGTGCAGCCGCGCGACTTTCCGGTGTTCTCGGCAACGTGTCTCGCCGGTATCGGGAACCTGCCTGACACCATCGAAGACCGGGCGATTATTTGCCATATGAAGCGTCGGCTGGCGACGGAGCAGATCCGCCCGTACCGCGAACGTCTGGTGGACAAGGAAAGCGCAAAGCTTCGCGACCAGCTGGAAGCCTGGAGCGCCGACAAGATCGGCATACTCGAAGAATATGGCGAAGACGACTACCCGACGCTGCCGCCGGCAGTCCATGATCGCGTGGCCGATGTGTGGGAACCGCTCTTCGTTGTCGCGCAGCTTGCGGGCGGGAATTGGCCCGAATGGTTGGCCTCTGTGGCTCCGGGAATCATCGAGGAACAGCAGAGCGAACCGCAGTCGTTGGGCGAGATGCTGCTCGCAGACATTCGCGTCGTGTTCGATACGATGCAGGTTGAGCGCGTGCAGGCGAAGGAGCTCGCCACAGAGCTCAACAAGATGGACGAGCGGCCGTGGGCGACGATGGGCCCTGATGGCGGAGGCGTCACGCCGGCGTTCATCGCGAAGACACTCAAGAACTTCGGTGTCCGATCGTCGCATACCGTCAATTTCGGCGGCGTCAGGGCTCGAGGGTTCATGCGTGACGACTTCGTTGACGCCTGGACGAGATACGTACCTGAACAAGATCCAAAGGAAGGAAAAACCGATGACTGAGATCTATCGACGCCGTACTGTGCGGCCCTTGCAGAAGGTTATCCATCTGAAACTAACCGACACCGGTCAGCGTCTCTGCGGCCTCGAGTATGAGGCGGCGAAGCCGATGGCGACGGTGTTCCATGCGGGCGATCCCAAGGTGGATGCGGTGAAGGTGTCGTGCCCGGTGTGCGAAGCCCTTGCCGTTCTTCTCACCGAGGCGCACGCCCTTGCTGCCGAGGAACAGTTCGGCATAGCCAACAATGACCGCAAACAAACCGCATGAATTGAAAGGAAAATAAAATGAGCTATTTTGAAGAGTTGCGACAGCTCTGGCTTGCGCACGGTGGTGCTCCGGACGAGACCCGCGACCCCGAGGCCCATGGGCGTTACATGGCCGCGCGTATGGCGGAGGCACGCCGACCGGATTCCCGCCTTTCGGAGTTCGATGAATGGGCGCGCAGGGAACGCCAGGAACAGGAGGCGGCAGACGATCTGCACGGCGTTCGCGTCGCACTCGAACGTATCGCCACGTCTCTCGAAGCAGGGCATAATGAGCCACAAGCGGCGACGCTGATGCGTGGTGTCGGCCTCGACCCCGACGAGGCTGTAGACGGCGCATATGTGCGTAAACCCTCAATTGAGCTGCATCGAGGCCTCTACGGCTTCGGCGGCGTGTGGCGTGACGAACGCGGCGCGAGCTGGTTCGCCATGGAGCTCGACCCAGAGTTTCGCGCGGATTCACCCGACGACTTGCGAGACGTCGCGGCCTTGTTCAGGGACGACTACGCGGACGCGCTGGAGTGGATCGCGGACGAGTGGCAGGAACAGCTTGACGCGGGCGAAGTGAGCCTACTGCAACCGGAGATCGTGAACGACGATATTGCAGACGACGACCCGGAGGTCGCCTGATGTGGGATCACGTGCCCGGTATGGAAGTCAGGCGATACCACGAGGGCGGCCATAATCGCATCGCCTACTTCGCCGACGGTGAGCGCGTGAGCGAAGGCAATTGGAAACGAAAATACGTGACAGCGCTCGAGACCGAACTCGACGAGCTGCACGCGAAACTCGCTGCAATATATGAATTGATCTGACGAAAAGGAGAAACACATGACCGATAACGAGAACATCAGCCTGGCCGACGCGCAGGCGCAGGACTTGCACGCCGCCGGCGACCACAAGTTGGCGGCTGAGGCGGCACGGCGGCGCGTGCAGGCTCGTGAGGCGGCTGAGCGTGCGGATGCGGCCGAACAGGAAGCCGCCCAGCTTCGAGCACAGATCGCTGAGTTGCGGCTTTCGCAGGCCCGGCAGGCGGTCACAGCGGCGCACCCGGAACTGACCGGCGAGTTGATCGAGAAGTTCGCGCCGGAGGGCATCGACGCGGACGGCCTCGCCGCTTGGGCTGACAAGGCTATCGGCCTCGTGGTTGCCCTGCGTGGCGAGGCCCCGGTGGACGCTGACGACCTGACCGACACAGAGAAGGAGCTCGCGGCCGCGCAGATGGAGCTCGCCCGGCAGAAGGCGGTCAGCGAGCACCCCCACGTTAGTGAAGACGTGCTCGACGCCCTGTGCGGAGCGGACACGCCGGACGGCCTCGCAGAGTGGGCGGCGACGTTCGAGCAGGTCGCGGCTGAAATCGCGAACGCGAAGGCTGAGAGCTTTGTGGTGCGTCAGCGTTTCCTTGCTGGCATTCAAGCGAACAAGGTCGGTGGCGGCAAGCTGAAGGATGCGTCCGGTCACGGTATGGAGAGCGTAGCTCAAAAGCTCACGAAACGTTGAAATAAAGCGGGTTCTGAGGTATAATCGAAGCTAGGTGCAGGGCACCGAAACCGTTGCGCAGGGCGCGCGGATGATGATTCAAGTATCGTCGCCGCGCGCCCGTTTTTCGTTTCTGGGGGTGGGGCGACACGGAAAAAAGGAATTCTGATGCCAGTTTTTAAAACAACAATCACAAAAGCCGCGTTCGCGGACACCAACTTGCTGCCGCCCGACGAGGTTATCAAGGAGGCGGTGGCCCTGAACACGAACTGTGCGACGCCGACGGTAACGATTCAGGGTGACGCGCCGCGCGTGCGGATTCCGTACGTGGAAACCGACCCAACGGCGGGCGTTGTCGCGGAGGGCGCCGAAATCACCCAGACCTCGGCCGCGCTCAATGAAATCGAGATCGCGACACACAAAGTAGCGCTCACCATTCCGATCACGAACGAGGCTTTGACGTATACGGATGCGACGAAACTCGTGTCCACGAGCGCGGCGAACGCCGTCACGAACAAGGTAGACGCGATGTTCCTGTCGGCGGCGGCGGATTCGGCGGCGGGCGCACCGGCTGGCCTGGCGAAACTCGACGGCCTGACCACGGAGACCGTCACCGAACTGAAGGACTTGAGCCCGATCCTGAACGTGCTCAGCGCCATCACCGACCACGGTGCGGAACCCTCGGCCTTGGTCATGCGGTATTCCGTCTGGGCGCGGCTCATGGCGCTCACCGCCAAGGACGGACGCCCGTTGATCGCGCCCGATGTCACCTCCAGCGCCGAACCCCGCCTGTTCAACGTGCCCGTGTTCTTCAACTCGTACGCTGCGGCTGACACGGTGTTGGCGTTGAGCGCGAAGGACGTGTTCGTTTCCGTCTCGCAGGTGGAAGCGGCTGTGAGCAAGGACGCGTTGTTCACCTACGATTCCAGTGTGATGCGCTTGGTCATGCGCTTCGGGTACGGGCTCGCCCACCCCGAACGCCTCGGCAAGGTTGTGCTGCCGGCTGCGTGACGGCCGCAAGTCGGTGATTGGGCCCCGCCATTCAGCGAGGCCCTTTTCCATGCGCTTTGCAAAACCCGCCTCAGCCCTACTGCCGACTGGCTTTCGGTGGAGGTGTTACACCTATTCCAAATAGTCTCAGGGGGCATTCGGTGTCAGAACCAGAACCCCCAGCGGCCTCGGTCAGATTGGCGGGGGTACCCTTCCCCGCCCCGGGTGTGTCCAGACGTTGCGGAACGGTGTGCGTGTGGCGCGTGTGGCGCGTGCAGTGCGTGGGTGTATGGTTTGTCGTGTATGGTATGAGAGCGCGTTAGATGGGCGTTTAGGGGCTTCTATGCTGCTGATGGTCGGTGGACGTCCCAAAACTGCCGGATTGACAGTGTTGCGCCTGATGCTCGTGGATCGCGACCCCCTTTGCCACCATGACATGCGCGTGCCTACTGAATAACCGCGCGTCATCGGGTTGTGGCCCGTGGGGTGGTGGATCGCCACTGCATCTCGTGTGTTCCTGGCTGGTCTGTGGTTGGTAACGCGGGGTAACAGCATGGTAACGGCTGGAACCGTTGAAGTAACAAGGTAACGTCGGTAACGCGTTTTCGGGACGGGGTAGGGGGTTGGTAACGCGTGGTAACAGAGCGGTAACGGCTGAAATCGGCTAAGTAACGCGGGTAACGCGGGTAACGGCTTTTCAGGGAGTGGTAGGGGCTGTGGGTTAAAGGGTCGGGTATCCTGTGGGTATGCCCGAGCAAGAACATGAACCAGTGCGCCTACCTGAACCGTGGAAAGAGAGCCTATTTTTTGACGAGAAAAAATGGGCTAAAGTAATTATGCTTGAAGAAGATAGAGATGAAGTAAAGTCTCTTGGTACAAAGCAGGCCTTTCAAGCTTTTGAGAAAATGATCAACACGGCAGCAAACCATCTGCATTGCCTTGAAAATCTTGATACTGGCGCGCGAATAATTCTGCAACTATCGCGCGTGCCTTGTAATGGGGTGCGTTCGCTGCCGAGTATGTCTATAGAATACTCGATTAAGAATATGGTTATCCTAAGTGGATGGGATGGTGAGATACGCGGCGGTGATTTGCGCGACATACCCATTAGGGCGATTTTGGCTGCATATGCACAGCATGATGCAGAGAAAAATATTTCGTTCAATCGAGCTTTTTTGTTGGATTTTCCTGAACGAAAAGGTATTCCGAAGAAGTATTGGGTTGAAGATAGCGATAGCGAAGGAGATACCGTCTATTCTCCGGCGAACATTCTTGATCCGTTGCCGGCGAAGTACTCTAAGCGTCCTTGGTTCTATGCCTTGGTTGCTGAACAGTATGACGCTTTGGCACGTGAGCATCCGGACGCTAACGTCGCGAACCTGATGGTTGAGCTTAATTCAGATGTTGCTCCGGGCAGTGTGCGCAGGTGGATTACCCGTGCGCGCAAGGAAGGTTTGTTGCCGCCGGCTGATTGGAAGCGTGGTTAGTTATGCCGCGTGAGCGTATCCCGTTGGGGCAGCATGGTGAAATCTGGTATGAGCCGGTAGGCGATCGTTGGCGGGCCGTGTGTCGTTATCGCGGCATGGATGGCAAGTTGCATAAGCTGCCGCGCATGGGTGATTCCAGGGAGCGTGCGAGGCGTAATGTCGAGCAGGCGTTTTCCGGGTTGAATCTTCATGTGGGCGGTGATGTGGATGATCGTATGCTGTTGCGTCGGTTGACGGAACTGTTCATGGAAGACAAGGCCGGGAAGCTGAGCGACGGTAGTCTTGCGGCGTATCGTTCCAGTGTGGCTACGATTTATACCGCTATCGGCGGTTTGCAGATTCGTGAGGCGACGCCGATGGTGCTGCAACGGTTCATCGATGACGTCGTGTCGGAACATGGGCATGGGGCGGCGAAGACGTGCAAGACGGTGTTGAGCGGCATGTTCAAGATTGCTGTGAAGAACGGTGCGATCAACCATAATCCGGTGTTGGAACTGGATAGGGTGAAGCGTCCCGACGACGCGGAGGAACGCGCGGCCGATTCGATCCCGTTGGACGGGTTGAGCGCGGTGTTCAAGGCCATTGAGTGCATTCCAGCACTGGTGCGTAACGATGAAGTGGACTTGTGCCGGTTCATGGTCGGCACCGGGTTGCGCGTGGGCGAGGCGTGCGGACTGCAATGGGACTGTGTGGATCTTGATACTGGTGAGATTCGTGTGGAACGGCAGGCGAAGCGTATCGCCCATGAGGGTATGCGCGTGGTTCCAAGGGTGAAGTCACCGGCATCCAAGCGTCGTATCCACGTGCCCGCGGCCGTGGTGGACCTGTTGAAGGCGCGTAAAGAGCGGCAGCAGGCGGACGGATTGCCTAACCCGCATGACCTTGTGTTCCCATTGCCTACGGGCAATATCCGTGAGGGGAATCTGCTGGATAGGCATCTTCGGGATAACCGTGCGGCGCTTGGCTATCCTGATCTGAATCTCACGTCGCATTCGTTCCGGAAGACATGCGCGTCGATCCTGGAGGCGCAGGGGGCTTCGACGTTGGCGATTCGTGACTACTTGGGCCATGAGGATGCTGTGCTTACTGAGAAAGTGTACATAGCGAGGAATCTGCACACGGTGCAGACGGCGAAGACGTTGGATGCGTGGGGAGGGTTGGAGGGCCTATAGGGCTTTTATCGCTGAATCAGTCCCTATGCAGTCCCTTTTCCGGTTCCGTTGGTGGATGTGCTGGATATGAGTGAGGCCCCAAACCGCTGTGATTGCAACGGTTCGGGGCCTTCGGTGGTGCCCCCCCAGGGATTCGAACCCTGAACCCACGACTTAAAAGGACGCTGCTCTAACCGTTGAGCTAGAGGGGCAACAACCTGCAATTATACATTGCCGGATTGATTTCGCAAATCGCCGGTTCGACTAGCATGGGCATCATGTCTTGCACCACACTGTTAGTCGGAAAATCAGCCAGCATCGACGGATCCACGATCATCGCGCGCAACGACGACTCGGGCAGCGGCACCTACGACCCGAAGCGCTTCATCGTCGTGGCCCCCGAGGACCAGCCGCGGGATTACTCGAACGTGGCCGGAACCTTCCGCATCGAACTGCCCGACGACCCGTGCCGCTACAGCATCGTGCCGAATGTGCGCAACAACCGCGGCATCCTCGCCGAGGCGGGCGTCAATGAGCACAATGTGGCGATGAGCGCGACGGAGACGATCAGCGTCAATCCGCGCGTCCTCGCCGCCGACCCGTATGTCAAGGCAGACAAGGACGCCGGCGGCGAACAGATCAGCGGCTTTGGCGAGGAGGACGTCATCACACTCGTGTTGCCGTACGTCACGACGGCGCGCGAGGGCGTCGAACGCCTCGGCTCACTGCTCGAGCAGTACGGCACCTACGAGTCGAACGGCATCATCATCAGCGACGTGGACGAGATCTGGTACGTCGAGACGATCGGCGGCCACCATTGGATCGCGCGCCGCGTGCCCGACGACTGCTACGCGGCGGTGCCGAACCAGCTCGGCATCGACGTCCTCGACTTCGACGACGCGCTGAGCGAACGCCGCAACAACATGTGCAGCGACGACTTGCGCGAATTCATCGACGAGCATCATCTCAACCGTGCGATGACGTCCGAGAACAACAGCCCCTCGCATTTCGACACGCGCGGCGCCTTCGGCACGGCGACGCCGAAGGACGCGATCTACAACACGCCGCGCGCATGGTACATGCAGCGCTATCTGAACCCGTCGCATGACTGGGACGGCCCGGACGCCCGGTACCGCCCGGATTCGCAGGATCTGCCGTGGTGCCGCGAACCGGAACGCAAGGTGAGCGTCGAGGACGTCGCCTTCCTGATGGGCTCGCATTTCGAAGGCACGCCCTACGATCCCTACGGCACGACCGGCACGGCCGAAAGCCGCCACCGCTACCGCCCGATCGGCATCAACCGCACCGGCCACATGGTGTGCATGCAGATCCGCCCGTACATGCCCGAGGCGAACCGTGCGCTCATGTGGATCTCCTACGGCTGCGGCGCGTTCACTGCGCCGGCGCCGTTCTACGCGAACGTGCTCGATACGCCGGCGTTCCTGCGCGACACCGAGCCGGTGCACGCGTCGACCGATTCGCTGTACTGGATGAACCGCATCATCGCCGTCATCGCCGACGCCCACTGGTTCGACACGAACGGCGAGATCGAACAGTACATCGAGGACGTGCTCTCCTACGGGCTCAACCTCGTCGAGCACACCGACAAATCGATCGCCGAGGACACGGACGCGCTCGCCGACGACGCCGACGACGACCGCCGCGCGGCGGTGCGGCTCGCGCTCTCCGACGCGAACGAGACGATGGCGACGTGGCTGCGCGCACGCACGCAGACGTTGCTCGACCAGGTGCTCTACACGTCAAGCAACCTGATGCACAACGCGTTCAGGATGTCGGATCACTGGATGCGGTGACGTCGTCGCCGCCGTCGGCATCCTCATGGTCTTCGGATGATGCGGATTCGACGGACGGCGGCGCCGACTGCGAGTCCTTTGCCGCGCGCTCGCGTTCCTTGTGCGCCTTCTCGCCTTCGAAGCGCAGCTCCGGCTTCGCCTGCATGCGCGACAGGCCGTTCCATGCGAGGTTCACGATGAGCGCGGCGAGCTGCTCCTTGCTGAGCTTGCGCTGATCGGCCCAGTACTGGCCGGTGTACACGGTCATGCCCACGAGCATCTGCGCATAGTACGGCGCATGCTTCGCCGGCAGCTTCTGCCGCTTGAACCACTCCTCGAGGATCTCGCCGACGCGCGTGGAGACGTCGCCGAGCAGCGACGAGAACGAGCTCGTCGGATCGGTCGTCGGCGAATCACGCACGAGCACCTGGAAGCCCTCGGCGTTCTCCTCGATGTAGGTGAGCAGCGCGAGCGTCGTGCGTTCGACGATCTGGCGCGGGTGGACGTTCTCGCCGGACAACGCCTGGAACAGCGCGTCGTTGAGCGCGCGCATCTCGCGGTCGACGACGACCGCGTACAGACCCTCCTTGCCGCCGAAATGCTCATAGACGATCGGTTTGCTGACCTTGGCGGTCGCGGCGATCTCCTCGACGCTGACCGCTTCGAAACCCTTGGACGCGAACAGCGAACGGCCGATGCGGATGAGCTGTTCGCGACGCTGATAAGACGACATTCTGAAAGCGTTTGCCATACCGCGTATTCTTTCACGGCCTCTTGATTGGCCGTGTCCGTTGAGTTTTTTAGGCTGAGGCTATGGATACGAACACCGTGTACGGCATCATCGCCGTCGTGGTCATCGCCGTGCTGTTCATCGTGGGCGGCATCTGGGCCGATCGGTCACGCAAGAAGAGAATCAACAAGGTGCAGGAGGAAGCCAGGGCGAAGGCCGACGCACGCCTCGCCGCCGAACGCGAGCAGCAGCAGCGCGCGGCCGCCGCCAAGGCGCCGGTCAAGCCGGCCGCAAAACCCGAACATCCGCAGCCGAAGAAGGCGCCCGAGCCTGAGGAATCCAGTGAGGAAGCCACTGCGGAATCCGCTGAAAAGCCCGCTGGGGCAGCCGAGGCGCCGGTCGTCGAGGAGACGGTCGAAGAGACCACTGCGGCAGCCGCTGAGGAAACCGCTGCGGAGACGTCGGCTGCTGAGGAGCCATCCGCCGAGGAGACGGTCGTCGAAACGCCGGAGGCCGAACAGCAGGTCGCCGAAGAGGAGGCCGAGCCGGCCGTCGTCGACGAGACGATCGTCGAGGAGGTGCCTGCACCGGTCGAGGAGAAGCCCGAGAAGCCGGTCGGCAAGAAGGGCCGTCTGCAGCGCCTGCGCGAACGGCTCTCCAAGTCGAGCAACCCCTTTGGCAAGGCGCTGTTCAACATCCTCGCGAAGGACCAGCTGTCCGAAGCCGATTGGGAGGACGTCGAGGACACGTTGCTGCTCGCCGACGTCGGCGCCGAGGCGAGCGAGGAACTCGTCGAGCAGCTGCGCCGCGACGCGCGCGTGACCGGCGAGACCGACCCGAAGCAGCTGCATGAGGCGCTGCGCGCCGAACTGCTCAACCTCGTCGGCACCGACATGGACCGCCGTCTCGAAGCGGAGAAGCCGGTCGCGAGCACGCCGAGCGTCATCATCATGGTCGGAGTCAACGGCACCGGCAAAACGACGACGACCGGCAAGCTCGCGCGCCTGTTCGTCTCCGAGGACAAGAAGGTCATGCTCGGCGCGGCGGACACGTTCCGCGCGGCCGCCGCCGACCAGCTCGAGACCTGGGGCGCGAAGGTCGGCGTCCCGGTCGTGCGTTCGGACAAGGACGGCGCCGACCCGGCGTCGGTCGCCTTCGAAGCCTCGGCGAAGGCGAAGGAGACCGGCATGGACGTGCTCATCATCGACACGGCCGGACGTCTGCAGAACAAGGCGAACCTGATGGACGAGCTCGGCAAGATCCGCCGCGTCACCGAGAAGAACCTGCCGGTGGCCGAGGTGCTGCTCGTGCTCGACGCGACGACCGGACAGAACGGCATGACGCAGGCGAAGGTGTTCGCCGAGGCGATCGGCATCACCGGCGTCGTGCTGACGAAGCTCGACGGCTCGGCGAAGGGCGGCATCGTCATCTCGGTGCAGAAGGCGCTCGGCGTGCCGGTCAAGCTCGTCGGCGTCGGCGAGGGACCGGACGACCTCGCGCCGTTCGACCCGGAATCCTTCGTCGACGGCATCCTCGGCGACTAGCCGGGAACGGTCGCGAAGCGCCGGAATTGAGCGGGAAACGGGGGCATGGGCCATATGGTCCATGCCCCGTTTCGCCGTATTGCGGCGTTTTACACTTTCGTAACGCGGCGAAACATGCTCAACATCCGCGGGGCGTTCCATATGGCTTGTGAGTTCCGCAAGGGACTGCAAATCAAGAGAGTCGCCCGCCGTCTCCTTCGGCGGACAAGGCAAGACAAGAACATATGAGAGGGAGGTGGCCGTATGGGACAGCTTGATTCCGGTAATGCCGCGTGGATATTGACGAGCGCGTGCTTGGTGTTCCTTATGACACCCGGTGTTGCATTCTTCTACGGCGGCATGGTCCGTGCCAAGGCCGTGCTCAACATGATGATGATGGAGGCGGCGGCCCTGTCCGTCACGATCATCATCTGGGGTCTGTGGGGTTGGTCGATCGCCTACGCAGGCCATTCGATCGGCGGCGTCTTCGGCGATCCGGCGACCGGTTTCCTGCTGCGCGACACGATGGTCGCGCAGGACGGCGTCTTCACATCGGCGAGCATGAACGGCAACAACTATCCGGCTTCGGTCGATGTCGGCTTCCAGGCCGCCTTCGCGATGATCACCGTCGCGCTCATCTGCGGCGCGATCGCCGAGCGCGTCAAGTACAGCACGTGGATGATCTTCGTCGCGCTGTGGATCACCTTCGACTACGCGCCGATGGCGCATATGGTCTGGAACGGCGGCCTGCTGTCCGCCGACGGTCCGATCTCGCAGGCGATCGGCGCGGCCGCGCACGACTTCGCAGGCGGCACCGTCGTCCATATCAACGCAGCCGTCGCGGCATTGATCATCGTGCTGATCATCGGCAAGCGCAAGGGCTTCGGCACCGAGCCGATGCGCCCGCACAACGTCCCCTTCGTCATGCTCGGCGCGTTCCTGCTGTGGTTCGGCTGGTTCGGTTTCAACGCCGGCTCCGCCTTCGCCGCGAACGGCGCCGCAGGCTACGCCTGGGTCTCCACGTCGCTCGCCGCAGGCGCCGCGATGCTGGGCTGGGGCTTCACCGAGAAGATCCGCACCGGCCACTACACGGCTATCGGCGCCGCCTCGGGCATCGTCGCCGGCCTCGTCGCGATCACGCCGGCCGCGGACGTCGTCTCCCCGATCTGGTCGATCGTGCTCGGCGCGATCGCCGGCATCGTGACCTGCTTCGCCTGCTCGCTCAAGTACAAGCTCGGCTATGACGATTCGCTCGACGTCGTCGGCGTCCATGGCGTCGGCGGCCTCATCGGCACCGTCGCGCTCGGCTTCTTCATGCAGGACACCGGTCTGTTCTGCGGTGGCGACTGGCGTCAGCTCGTCGTGCAGATCGTCATCGCTCTCGTCGCGATGGCCTTCTCCGCAGTCATCACCACGATCATCGCCTTCGGTCTCGAGAAGACCGTCGGCTGGCGCGTGACCCAGGCCCAGGAGATCGGCGGCATCGATCTGGCCGATCAGGGCGAACGCGCATACGATTTCGCTGGCACCGCCAGCTCCGTCATCAAGGAGATGTGAGTCATGAAGCTCATCACCGCAATCATCCAGCCGTTCAAGCTCGACGACGTCAAGGAGGCCCTCGCGGCCGCCGGCGTCCACGGCCTCACCGTCTCCGAGGCGAACGGCTACGGCCGTCAGCGCGGACATACCGAGATCTACCGCGGCGCCGAATACACGGTCGACCTGATCCCGAAGGTCCGTGTCGAGGTCCTGTGCGACGACGCCGACGCCGAAACGCTCGTCGACGTCATCATCAAGTCCGCCGGCTCCGGCACGATCGGCGACGGCAAGGTCTGGGTCGCCCCGCTCGACATGGTCGCCCGCGTGCGCACCGGCGAAACGGGATCCGCGGCCATCTGACCCGAACGAACCATGTGACACCCTGAGACGGCCTCCGCTGCACGACGTGCACGGAGGCCGTCATTACATATACGTATACGCGGCGGCTGCGCAAGCCGAGACTGCACAGCGGAGACTCGCACATCGCAGTCAGGAGGAACCGACGATGACGACGGCGGTCGACGATCTCAGACAACGTCTGCTCGCACTGAGCGAACCCGATATGGACGGCGTATTGCGCGACGGCGCGGCGAAACGCGCGGCGCGCACGGCGCTCACGATGGACGCGCTCGCGCGGCTGTGGGACGAGGCGTGCGCGGCCGTGCCCTTCGACGTGCCGCGCGACGGCATCGGGCTCGCGGCGGTCGGCTCGCTCGCGCGCGGCCAGCTCGGACCGAGCTCCGACCTCGATCTCGTGCTCATCCACGACGGCAGGGCATTGAGCGGCGCGCAGCTCAACGAATTCGCGAACAGGCTGTGGTATCCGCTGTGGGACGGCGGCATCGACCTCGACCATTCGGTGCGCACACGCGCGCAATGCGAATCGGTGACCGACGCCGACCTGCCGGCGGCAATGGGATGGCTCGACGTGCGGCCGGTCGCCGGCGACGCGGCGCTCGTCACCGCCGCCGCCGTCTCGATCCTCGAACGGTGGCGCAAGGCCGCGCGCAAACGGCTGCCGGAGCTGCTCGACTCGGCGAAGCGGCGCCTCGAGCGCTTCGGCCGCATGCCCTACGTCAACCAGCCCGACATCAAGGAGTCGCGCGGCGGCCTGCGCGACGTCGTATTGACGGCGGCGCTGTCCGCGTCGTGGCTCGCCGATCGTCCGCACGGCCGCTACGATGCCGCCGTCGAGCGGCTGCTCGACGTGCGCGACTGCATCCATCTGGCCGCGCACCGCGACACGAATCTGCTGCTCGCGCCGTATCAGGCGACGGTCGCGGCGATGCTCGGCCTCGCCGATCCGACATTGCCCGGCGACGAACGTGCGGCGACGTCGATCGACGACCTGCTCACCCTGCTCGCCCGCCTCGGCCGCACGATCGCATTCTCGCTCGACGCGACGGCCGCGCGCGCCGAACATACGCTCGTCCACGAGCAGCCGCGTTTCTCGTTCTTCCAGATCATGCATCCGCGCGCCGGCGGCAGGCGCGAGGCGCCGAAGTTCGACCTGCTCGCGCCCGGCGTCGCGCTGCACGAGCAGGAGGTCGTGCTCGCTCCCGGCGTCGACGCGTCGCAGGACGCCGATCTGCCGCTGCGCGTGGCCGCGGCCGCCGCCGGACGGGGGCTGCCGATCAACACGTCGACGCTTGCGAACCTCGCGACGTCGCCGATCCACTACGCCGACTGGGACGACGCGTCGCGCGCCGACTTCATCCGGCTGCTCGCGAGCGGCGAACGGCTGCTCGACGTCTGGGAGGAGCTCGACTTCGTCGACATCCCGAGCCGCTGGATGCCCGAATGGGCGGCGATCCGCAACCGGCCGAGCGCGTCGGCGGCGCATCGCTACACGATCGACCGTCATATGATCGCCGTGACGTCGCGGCTCGCGCGCGGCGGGTATGACGACGAGCATTACGCGGCGCTGCTGCTCGCCGGACTGCTGCACGACATCGGCAAGCGGCCGCGCGTCACCGACCATGCGCGCGAAGGCGAGCGGCATGCGCGCGCCGTGCTCGAGCGGATGGGCTTCGATGCGTCGATCGTGCGGATGGCTACGCTGCTTGTGCGCGAGCATCTGACGTTGTCCGAGTTCTCGACGTCGCGCAATCCCAACGATCCGCAGGTCGGCGAGGAGCTCGCCGCGCATGTCGGGCACGATCCGGTGCTGCTCGACATGCTGTTCGATCTGACGAAGGCGGACATGTCGTCGCTCGGCGCGACCGCCGGCGAGCAGATCTCCGGGCAGGTCGGCTGGAGCCGGTGGAGCGCGCAGCTCGTCACGGCGATGGCCGCGAACGCGCATGCAGCGATCGCCGGACGATGATGCGACGCGGCGCGCGTTCGGCGGGCGCCGCGGACGATGATGCATGCGGGCGCCGGCGTGGGTGCTGCATAGAGATATGACCGGGATATGACCGGCGTCGTATAGCACAATTCGGCGGCGTCCGCAAATCGGAGTGCCTCAGATTGGACTGTTTTCCGTGCTGTATCCCCAAGTTATCCACAGGCTTATCCACCGGATGTGGATAACCCGGACGGTAATCCACCGCAATCCACATGGTTATCCCCAGAATGTGGATAAGTGGGGGTGCAGTGTGAAGAAGTTGTCCACAATTCCTCCCCGCGCATGTCGTTCCACCTTCCGCTGAACGTCGATGGCGACGGATAAAGGCGGCGAAAAGTGCGAACGGCGTCGTTCCAAGGCTCGGACGATGTGGACGAATCACCAGATGGCGGACGGTCCGTCATGGGGAGATGGCGGACGGTCCGTCATGGGGATGGCCGCGCGACGCCGATAGGGGGGGCTGGGACGGCGGACGGCGATGATGGCTGCGCTGCGGGCGCAACCGGTTATCCACATCGCCGCCAAATCGGTGGGACATGCGCGGACCATCCACATTTCCACAAAGTTTTGCCGGCAGCTGGCGCGAGGCGGCGGCAATACGGCACAGTGGCTGCAACACCGGTGCGGACCAACGAGATTCCACGGACAAGGAGGACGCATGTCCACAACAGCAGATCCGGGCGCCAACGGCGCGATGCTTGCACTCGATTCGCGAGGGTTCCTCGAGAAACTCGTCGAACTGCGCACACTGTTCGACGACCACATCGTCAACGCCGAACGCATCGTCGTCGATGAACAGGACACTCCGCAAGGCCATATGCTGAGCACGATCATGCCGCCGGCTCCGGAACGGCTGCTCGGTCTCGGCGAGGACCTCTTCGGCGCATCCTGCTGGCCGGTCGAACTGTGCGCGGCGGCCGAGATGGGCAGCAGCGTCTTCATCGACCACTGCAGGGCGTTCCTGACGCATTGCGAATACGTCGTGCGCCGCCACGGCCTCGGCTACTGGCTGTACGAGCGCATGGACAAGGCGCGCACAGCCTTCGCCGCCGACCGTCCGGCCGACGAACTGCCGCTATGCATCCGCGTGATCGACGACAAAAGCCTGGACAAACGCTTCGGCGGCCGCGACAAGCGCCGCTTCGGCACGAAACGGCAGCGCTGCGAGGACGGCTTCGAGTACTACCGCATGACGCGTTCGATGGCCGCTCGCAGCGTCATCCGCTGGGGCGAGCCGGGCATGCTCGCCGCGCGCGTCGCCTACACGTTGCTCACCGACGGCACCGTCGGCGGCGACCTGCTGCTGCAGGCCACGACGCCGGACCACCGCTTCCGCAACGAAGGGGAGCGCCGCGCGCACGAGGGGTCGCTCGAGATCCTCCACACGATCGACGGGCTGCGGCTGCAGGCCGACGCCGAATACGAGCAGGCGCTCGCCCGCGGCGACGTGCACGTCTCGATGCCGAGCCGTACGACCGACGACGATGACCTCATGTGCACGTCCTACCAGTACTTCTCCTACCATGTCGGCGTCGCCGAGGCGCTCGACCGCGCCCGCGCCGGCGAAGGCTGGAACGAGGAGGACATCGCGCACTACGTCAAGGCCAAGCCATGTGTCTCGGCGCTTGAACGGCGCATCGATCAGCGCTTCCTCTATGACGTGCAGCAGCTGCGGCAGGCCGTCGAGGCGCTGTGGGACGGCAAGCCGAAGCTCGTCGAGGAGCTCTTCGAATCGCCGCAGGCACGCGAGGAGGAGATGCGCAAGCCGCTGTGGCGCAACATGCTCTACCTCAACGACGTCGCCGGCTCGATCCTCGGCGCGATGATGCGCAACCAGCTGATGGGGGCGCTCGCGACGCACGACGACGACCTGCTGCAGGCGTCGTTCAGGAGCCTCGACTCGATCTGCACGATGGTGCGCGACATCGGCACGCTAGCGATGCCGATGCTGCTCATCGACGAGAACGAGATCGACTACAGCCGGGTGGACGACATGTCCTTGCAGGAGCGGACGCAGGTGTTGCGCCACTACTGCTCGATCCGCGACGCGGCCGTGGCCATATGGCTCGCGCGCATGCCGTGGAAGGATGAGCCGACATTGCGCGATGCGACTGTCGAACTGTTCGGCCCGTCGACGCTCGCCTTCTCGCGCACCGTATTGCCGCGACTCGAACGGGAGCTCAGGCTGCCCGGCACCGTCGACGAGGCCTGCTGAGGCCGGCGCATCCGGCGGCCGCGGGGACCCCGACCGGCCGCGACACTCCGTGCGGAGGCCCGACACGCGTGCGTGCGCGGCCCTCGCACGGCCTTCGCATGCGCAGGTCTTCTTTTTGCGTTCGCCTTTCATATAATCGACTGTTATGGCTGAAGGATTCGATAGGAACGACAAGAACGACATGGCGTTGTTCGACCGCGTGCCGCCACACGACGACGACGCCGAAATGGCGACGCTCGGCGGCATGCTGATGGCGAAGGACGCGATCGGCGAGGTGACGCAGACGCTCGAGGAGTCCGACTTCTATCAGCCGAAGCACCAGACGATCTACAAGGCGATCATCGACCTGTTCTCGGCCGGCGACCCGGCCGACGTCGTGACCGTCGCGAACCGGCTCGACGACGCCGGCGACCTTGAGAAGGTGGGCAGCGTCGACTACCTGCACGACCTCATCGGCTCGGTGCCGACGGCCGCGAACGCCGTGTACTACGCGACGATCGTGCACCAGCGCGCGATCCTGCGCAACGTCATCGCCGCCGGCACGAAGATCACGCAGCTCGGCTACAATGCCGAAGGCTCGCAGGCGCAGGAGGTCGTCAACCTCGCCCAGGCCGAGATCTACGAGATGAGCATGGGCAAGGTGCATCAGGACTACACGCCGATCGCCACGGCCGTCGAGGCGACGCTCAAGCAGATCGACCGCATACAGAAAGGCGAGATCGAATCCGGCATCCTCACCGGCTTCCGCGACATCGACTCGGTGACGAAGGGCCTGCAGCCCGGCCAGATGATCGTCGTCGCCGGACGTCCGGCGATGGGCAAGTCGACGCTCGGCGTCGACTTCGCGCGCGCCGCCGCGCTCCATCAGGGCCTGACGACCGTCATCTTCAGCCTCGAGATGAGCCAGATCGAACTGTCGCAGCGCATCATCTCGGCCGAGACGAACATCCCGCTCTCGGCGATGCGCAACGCCGACGACATCGACCCCGGCCGCTGGAACGTGCTCAACAACTTCTTCGTCAAGCTCAAGGACGCGCCGCTGTACATCGACGACTCGCCGAACATGAGCCTGATGGAGATCCGCGCGAAATGCCGCCAGCTCAAGCAGAGCGACGACCTCAAACTCGTCGTCATCGACTATCTGCAGCTGATGAGCTCCGGCAAGCAGGTCGAAAGTCGCCAGCAGGAGGTCTCCGAGTTCTCGCGTGCGCTCAAGCTGCTCGCGAAGGAGCTCGAAGTGCCGGTCGTCGCCCTCTCGCAGCTCAACCGAGGTCCCGAGATGCGCAACGACAAGAAGCCGCAGCTGTCCGACCTGCGCGAATCCGGCTCGATCGAGCAGGACGCCGACGTCGTCTTCCTCGTGCACCGCCCCGACGCCTACGACAAGGAGGACCGTCCCGGCGAGGCCGACATCATCATGGCGAAGCACCGCAACGGACCGACGGCGACCTTCAACCTCGCGTTCCGCGGACAGTATTCGAAGTTCCAGGACATGCCCCAGGACTATCAGCAGGGAGTCTGAGATGGCGAACACGGCAATAGACAAGACGGCGGTCGGCCGCGGACCATGGTACGGCTTCGCGACGCCGCTGCTCGGCAAGACGGTGCGCTGGGCGTCGCGCGTCACCCGGCATGGCGGCAGCGCGTTCCCCGGCAAGGTCGTCGAGCGCGTCGACCCGACGTTCCTGCGGCGCACGCTCGCGCAGCTGCCGCTCGGCGTCATCCTCGTCTCCGGCACGAACGGCAAGACGACGACGACGCGCATGGTCGCGATGATGCTCGAATCGCTCGGACTGCGCGTCTTCACGAACCCGACCGGCTCCAACTTCACGCGCGGCGTCGTCTCCGCGCTGCTCAACGAGGTCACGATGGGCGGGCGCATCGACGCCGACATCGCCGTCCTCGAACTCGACGAGGCCTACGCCGTGCAGTTCGTCGCGCAGGTCAGGCCGCAGTACGCGCTGCTGCTCAACGTCATGCGCGACCAGCTCGACCGCTTCGGCGAGATCGACAACACGGCGCGGCTGCTCGGCCGCGTCGCCGAGGCGACGACGCGCGCTGTCGTCCTCAACCGCGAGGACCCGCGCATCGCCGCGCTCGCCGAACTCGCGCCGGTCGACACGCGCGCGTCATACTTCGGCCTGTCGCGCGCGTTGCGCCGCTACTTCCCGACCGACGACGACATGGCGACGACGGTCGCGCTCGCCGCCGCCGCGCCGGCGCCGCAGCAGACACCGGCCGCGCACGTCACGCCGGCCGACGTCATGCTCACGGCGGTCGGCGACCACCGCGCGCAGATGATCATCGACGGCCAGGAATACGAATCGGAGGTCAAGCTCGAAGGCGTCTACAACCTCTACAACGCGGCGGCCGCGCTCGCCGTCGTGCGCGCCGTGCAGCAGGACCTGCGCAGCCCCGACATGATCGGACGGGCCGCGTCGACGCTGCCGACCTCGCGCCGCGACGGATTCGTCATGCGCGCGCAGCACTTCGCCGGCGCCGGCACAGCGCAGCTGCTCGACGCGCTCGCGCAGGTGACGCCCGCCTTCGGACGCGGCGAGGTCATCGATGTGCACGGCTCGCCGACGGAGCTGCTGCTCGTCAAGAACCCGATGGGATTCCGTCTCGCGCTCGCGTCGTTCCCGCCGGACGACGCCGACACGATGATCTGCATCAACGACGAATACGCGGACGGCCGCGACATGAGCTGGCTGTGGGACGTCGACTTCACGAGCCTGAAGGCCGGCGGCGTCGCGGCCGTCTCCGGCGTGCGCGCGTGGGACATGGCGCTGCGCCTCGCCTACGACGAGGTCGGCGTCGACGACGTCGACACCGACCTCGGGCGGGCCGTCGCCGTCTTCGTGGCGCGCAACCCCGGCCGGCGCAAGCACATCTACTGCACGTACACGGCGATGCTCGCCGTGCGTGCGTATCTGGCGAAGATCGCCGACGTCGCCGACGCCGGCGTGGGCAAGTGAAGGAGCGACGCATGGGCAGAGCGATCGACATCGTCTCGCTGTATCCGAAGGACATGAACATCTACGGCGATTCCGGCAACGTGCTGACGATCGAACGCCGGCTCGCGCTCTACGGCTATGAGCCGCGTATCCACGCCGTCAACCAGCATGACCCGTGGCCCGGGCACGCCGACGTCATCCTCGGCGGCGGCGGTCAGGACACCGGCCAGAAGAAGATCATCGACGACCTCTACGCGCGCGCCGACACGTTGCGCGCGCTCGCCGAGGACGGCGTGCCGATGCTGATGATCTGCGGCCTGTACCAGCTGTTCGGCGACTACTTCGAAACGGTCGACGGCGCGCGGCTCGATGGCATCTCGATCATCGGCGCGCACACCGTCGGCCGCGACGTGCGCATGATCGGCAACCTCGTCGAGCACAGCGACGACTTCGGCGACGTCATCGGATACGAGAACCATTCCGGACAGACCTTCCTCGACGACGGCGTGCGTCCGCTTGGCGCCGTCGACGGCGACGGCATGGGCAACAACGGCGAGGACCACACCGAAGGCGCGCGTGTGCACAACGTCATCGGCACCTACATGCACGGCTCGCTGTTGCCGAAGAACCCGGCGATCAGCGATTTCCTGATCCGTGCCGCCGCCGAACGCCGCTACGGCGCGTTCCGCCCCGAATCCACGCCGGCGGCGCGCGACGAGCTCGCGCGCATCGACCGCATCGCGCAGCGGGCGCGCGAGGCCGCGCAGCTACGCCCACGCTGAACGTCCGGCGCGGCGGAACGTGTAGAGTTGGCACTAACCGATACCAACACAGGTATGAGCAGGGAGGCATCATGACCGATTCGAACAACAACATCCCGGACTTCGGCGAAGGCCTGCGCAAGATCTTCCTCGCGGGCGTCGGCGCGATCGCCACGACCGCCGAAAAGGGCCAGGAGCTCGTCAACCGCCTCGTCGAGCGCGGCGAACTGACCGTCGAGCAGGGCAAGCAGCTCAACAGCGAGCTCGCGCACAAGGCCGGCGACAAGAAGGACTCGCTCAAGGAGCGTGCCGCGCAGGCCTCGCAGACGGTGCAGGACGCCGCCGCCGGACTGCGCAACCAGGCCGCTCAGGCCATCGACGACCTCAACGCGAAGGCCGACGCCTCCGAGGCGGATGACGCCGCCGACGAGAAGGCCGACGCCGACTCGGATAAGTGAGTCCCCGGACCATCAACCCCAGGCGCGCCTTGGCGCGCCATGATGCAACGCGTCGCCTGAGGCCACGGACCGCAGGCGACGCTTCGGTATGCCTATGAACCAGCATTCAGACCAGACCGGCCCCGCGCCCATATCCGACGGCGGCGTGACGCCGGACGAACTGCGCCGCTTCGCGAAGCAGGAGCGCCGCGACCTGCGCGACGAGGCCCATGAGGCGCGCCACGAGGAGCACGAGCAGGCGCGCGCCGCACGCGAACGACGCCACGAGGCGCGCGTCGACACGTCGAAGATCGTCGACCTCGACGCGAAGCTGCAGGACCAGGAGGCGCACGACGACGGCCCTGCCGCGAAGCATCCGCGGCAGGAACGGCTCCTCGACGCCGAGGAGACGCAGGAGGCCGCGCACATCATCGAACTGCGCGACGGGCTGCCGACGGCGTCGAAGGACCCCGAGACGATCGGGCTGTTCGGCGCGCACCGCCGCTCCTTCGCCGACCAGTACCATCTGACGCGCCGCAGCAAGCTCAAGCGGCTGCACCAGATCGGCAAGATCGCGATGCAGTTCGACGCGCTCAAGGGACTGACGCCGGTCAAGATGCGGCTGATGTTCGAGGCGCTCGGCCCGACCTTCGTCAAAGTCGGCCAGATCCTGTCGATGCGCTCCGAGATCCTGCCGCAGTCGTTCTGCGACGAACTGTCGAAGCTGCGCGCCGACGCCGACCCGATGCCGTATTCGATCGTGCTCGAAACGCTTGAATCCGAATACCACCGCCCGCTGAACGAGGTGTTCCGTACGATCGACCCGACGCCGCTCGGCTCGGCGTCGCTCGCGCAGGTGCACCGCGCCACGTTGCTCACCGGCGAGGATGTCGCCGTCAAGGTGCAGCGTCCCGGCGTGCGCGTGACGATGGCCGAGGATGTCTCGATCATGCGTTCGCTCGCGCGCGGCGCGACGAAGATCATGCACAACGCGCAGGTCGTCGACTTCCGGGGCGTCGTCGAGGAACTGTGGGACACCTTCGACGAGGAGACGAACTTCCTCAACGAGGCGCGCAACCTGAGCGCCTTCAAACGCTTCTGCGACGACTTCGCGTACATGGACTGCCCGACGCCGTACGTCGACCTGTGCACCGAGCACGTGCTCGTCATGGAATACATCGAGGGCATCCCGATTGCGCACACGCGCGAACTGATCGCCGACGGCTACTCGCTCAAGGAGATCGGCACGAAGCTCGTCGACAACTACGCGTGCCAGATCCTCGACGCCGGCTTCTTCCACGCCGACCCGCATCCGGGCAACATCGAGATCCGCGACGGCAAGATCGTGCTGCTCGACCTCGGTATGACCGGACGGCTCAACGCGTCGACGCGCGCCGCGCTCAAGCAGATGCTCTTCGCCGTCGCCAAACAGGATTCGGCGCAGCTCGCCGACGCGCTGCTGCGCTTCGCCGGCACCGAGGCCGGCCATGCCGACTATCCGTCGCTGCTCGCCGACCTTGACGGCATCATCGAGGAATTCGGCACCGTCAACCTGCAGGACCTCG
Source organism: Bifidobacterium choerinum (assembly GCF_000741135.1). Lineage (GTDB taxonomy): Bacteria > Actinomycetota > Actinomycetes > Actinomycetales > Bifidobacteriaceae > Bifidobacterium > Bifidobacterium choerinum. Next base: position 297,233 of record NZ_JGYU01000002.1, read on the forward strand.
ACCTCGCGCAGTTCCTCACGTCGCTCACGCAGATGGCGCGCCGCCACGGCATCGAGATCCACAGCTCGATTACGACGGTCGGCCGCGCGCTTGTGACGCTCGAAGGGCTGCTCGACAAGTTCATCCCCGACGTCAACATGATCGAGATCATCTCCGAGCACATCGAGCATTCGAAGACGAAGACGCAGGCGCTCAAGGACGAGGCGGGCAAGCTCGCGCTCGAAGGCCACGCGGCGCTGCACGGCGCACTCAAATCGATGAGCGAAGCGAACGTCGCGCTCCACATGCTCACGCGCGGCGAACTGCGGACGAACTTCGAGCTCGTCGGCTCCGAGGAGCCGCTGCAGCAGCTGTCGGACATGGTCAACAGGCTCACGATGGCGCTCATCGTCGTCGGCCTGTTCATCGGATCGTCGATCGTCTACTACGCCGGCATGAAGCCGATCATCTTCGGCATCCCGCTCGTCGGCTTCCTCGGATACGTCGTCGCATTCGTATTGTCGTGTTGGATCGTCATCGACATCTATCTCAAGGGACACGAACGGCGGCACAGGAAACACAAGTAGGACGATGCGCGCGGCGGCCGTTCGCTGACAGCGCGCATGGCGCCGCCGCGGCGTGCACTAGGCTCGGAACAAGGAACGAACAAGGAGCAATCATGGCAAAGACGTTGAGGAACATCGTCATCGGCGCGGCGCTCACCGCTGGCGCCGCAGTGTGGACGACGGCGCCGCGCAGCTTCGGCAACCGCAGGAAGAACTATGTGTCGTCGCTGCCGGAGGTCATGTACGCGCACCGCGGTCTGCACGACGCCGGTTCGGGGCTGAGTCAGCAGTACGCGGGGGAGAGCGGCGAATACGTGGCGCTCGCGCGGCGCATGGCGATGCAGGCCGGCTACGGCACGCCGAACGAGGTCGGCCCGATCGCGCCGGAGAACTCGCTCGCGGCCTTCGCGGCGGCCGCCGAGGCCGGCTACGGCATCGAACTCGACGTGCAGCTCACGCTCGACAACAAAGTCGTCGTCGCGCACGACCCCGATCTGCTGCGCGTCGCCGGCGACCCGCGCCGCATAGCCGACCTCACCTACGACGAGCTGATGAGGATCGCGCTGTTCCCGACGGCCGCGCCGCGCGCCGAGACGTCGCCGCTGCTGCCGGGTGCGACCGCCGAGGATCCGGCGATCGTCAGGACGCCGGACGAGGCGCCGAAGGGCTACTACCAGCATGTGCCGCTGCTCGCCGACGTGCTGCGCGTCGTCGACGGACGCGTGCCGATCATCGTCGAATTCAAATTCGAGAACGTGCGCGACTGGGGCAGCCGCGACGACACGCTGATGCAGAAGGCCGCCGATCTGCTCGACGCATACAAGGGCGTCTATGCGGTGGAGTCGTTCAACCCGGCGGCGATGCACTGGTACAAGGAGAACCATCCGAACACGTCACGCGGACAGCTCGCCGAGGATGCGCCGTTCGGCGGCGCCGACCCGGTCGTGTGGGCGGCCGGCAAGCTCGCGTTCAACTGGATGAGCCGTCCCGACTTCATCGCCTACGACCACCGCAACGGCAACAGCAAGGCGCTCGCGTTCGCGCGGCGCATGGGCGCGCAGGCGGTCGCATGGACGGTGCGCAGTGAGCAGGAGCTCAACGCATGCCTGCCGTACTTCGACCGCTTCATCTTCGAAGCCTTCGTGCCGGGCGAGACCCCGGCGAGCGCGCTGCGGCTGTAAGCCGCGTCGCGGTGGTTGGGGGTGTGTGCGCGGCGCACGCCGCGCACACACCATTGATGATTTATCAGATTGCGCCGTAAAACCCCTGCCTTCAGGCATGGGGATATAAGGCGCACAGGATGAGCTTTAGAAATGATTGTGGTATAATTCTAAATATGAGCATCAGCGAGCAGGAGCGGGCGTACAGGTTCCGCTTCTATCCGACACCGGAGTAGGAGGGGCTGCTCCAGCGCACCATCGGCTGCTCGCGGCTCGTGCGCAACAAGGCGCTCGACTATCGCATATCGCACGAAAGCGTGGACGCAAGAGCATCGGCGGGTCTCCTATCTCGACACGAGCAAGCTGCTCACCGGTTGGAAGAAAGACCCGGAGCTGGCGTTCCTCAAAGAAGTGTCCTCGGTCGCCCTTCAGCAGTCGTTGCGCCACCTCGAGGCAGGGTTCGTCAACTTCTACAACAAGAGGGCCGGGTACCCCAAGTTCCATTCCAAGAAGAACGGCGGAAGCGCATCGTTCATGGGCACCGCCTTCCGGTGGGACGGGAAGAGCCTGAGACTGGCGAAGATGAGCGAGCCGCTCCATGTCGTGTGGAGCCGCACCCTGCCACGCAAGGCCCGCCCCAGCTCGGTGACCGTGACCCTCGACCCTGCGGGCCGATGGTTCGTGTCCATCCTCATGCGAGAAACCATCCCATGCCTGCCCGCATGCGACAAGACGGTGGGGATAGACCTCGGCGTCAAGGACTTCGCCATCCTCTCGGATGGCACCAAGATTCCAAACCAGCATTTCGCCGAAAGGAACCAGAAGCGCCTCAAACGGGCGCAGAAGGCCCTTTCCCGCAAACAGCCGGGCAGCCGGAACCGTCGCAAGGCGGCACTCCGTGTGGCCCGCATCAACGCGCAGACAAGAGACCGGCGGCGCGACTTCCTCCACAAGCTCTCGACCAGAATCATCCGCGAAAACCAAACGATCGTTCTGGAAGACCTGAGCGTGCGGGGAATCTCCCGTCGCGTCAGGGCCGTGGAAGCCCCTGACACCGGCCGCTATCTGTGCAACGGGCAGGCCCGCAAGCGCGGCCTCAATCGGTCGATTCTCGACCAAGGTTGGCGCGAACTGCGAGGCATGCTCGAGTACAAGGCCCGATGGTATGGGCGGGATGTGGTCGTCATCGACCGGTTCTACCCGTCCACGCAGCTTTGCTCTGCTTGCGGAGCGAAGACCGGGCCGAGGACGCTCGACGTCAGACGGTGGACGTGCCCCGAGTGCGGGATGCGCCATGACCGTGACGTGAACGCCGCACGCAATATTCTCGCCGCCGGGCTGGCGGTCAGAGCCTGTGGAGACAGCAGGACGCGGAAGACAGCCGAGCAGCTGGCTTCCGTGAGGCTGTCAGGGAAGCAGGAAACCCGTCCCGTGAGGAACGGAATCCTCCGGCTTTAGCCGAGGGGAGGAATGAAGTATCATGCCCGGAATATATCTATGCGAAAACCATGATAATACAGCGGTGATTGAGGTTGATCAGCCTCATGTGGTCAGAAGGATTGTGGTGCAAGGCGTGCCGGTGCCGACTTTGGGTGGGGTGGCGGTAGATGGGCTGCCGCAGCAGTACATCACGGCCGAATCACGGTGCGGCGCCTGATGCGTATGTCTGATGTGCCGCGGTTCATGGTCGGAATCGGCCATGAACCGCCGTTTTCGGCTTGGATGAGGCCGGAGATCGGCGATCGGCTTGCGTCTGCGGAGGACTCGGCGACGCGCCGGAGGCGAAACCGGCGAAACCATGTACAATGGAACCCGCGTCGGGCCGTGCATAGCCCCGGGCTCCATTTTTTGCCGCTGCGAGCGGCCTTTGCGCCGACATGGCGCTTTCGCGGTCCGGCGCATTCTCTTTTCACCTGTTTTCCTGACGCCAGGCTCATTGCCCTGTCCGGTCGCATTGCGCCGCGGCGGCGTGACGGAGCTTCCGGATGGTTCCCGACGGTGTTCCATGCCGTTCGAACGTGCCTCGCCGACGCCATCTGCGTTGAGGGGGAGCATCTTATGCGAAACGGCTAGGTATGAGGTTCGACGAGACGCGCAACGGCGCGGCTTTCGGCAGGACATACTTGGCGTATCCGTGAAAGAGGCCCTCCCTCAACGCGGATACGGTGTTCGGTCCCGGAAATCAGCGCGCTGAGAGGCGCCGAGCCGGAGGGACGCGCTCGGTCAGTGCGCCGGCTGCAGCTCCTGGGCGATCGGCGCCAGATGCAGGTCGATATACTGCGTGTACGGATGCGTGTTCACCTGATCGATGTGGGCACGGTACCAGTCGTAGGACTCGCGCAGCCCCTCGTCCAACGGCGTGACGTCGGGCATGAGCTCCTGCTGGGCGTGCACGTCGAGGCTGTATTCGTAATCGTGGAACGGGAAGAAATTGCGCTGCTCCACATCGTCGACGCTCGCATAGGTCGGCGTCTTGCCGACGGCGGCGTAGCACAGGCCGACCCATTCGCGCACGCTGACGCTGTCCGGGTTGCCGACGTTGAACACATGCTGCGCGGGCTGCTCGTCGATGATTCGCTCGAGGAAACGGCACAGGTCGCGGACATGGAAGAACTGCAGACGCATATCGCCGTCGTGCGGCAGATAGAAGCGGCGGTCCTCGCGCGCGCAGTCGAAGACGAAGGCCTCGCGGTACAGGTTGTTCATCGGCCCGTACAGATACGGCGGACGGATGATGTAGGCGCCGTCCACACACTGCAGCAGCGCGCGTTCGGCCTCGATCTTGCCGGTGCCATAGTCGCCCCAGAACGTGTTGCGGCCGAGCCGCACGCCTTCGGCGAAGGGCTGCAGATTCGTCTCGGGATAGACGGCGCTCGAACTGATCATGATCGTCGATCCGACGTGCGCATGTTCGAGCGCATGCGCGAGGTCGAGCACGTCGCGCGCGTCGTAGGCGGTCACATCGATGACGGCGTCGAAACGCTCGCCGTCGAACTGATGGTCCAGCTCGTGCCGGTCGGCGACGACCGTGCGCACGCCGGCGATCGGCGGGAGCGAACCCCGGTTGAGCACGGTGACGTCGTCCCCCATCTCCACGAAATATCTGGCGATGAAACGGCTCACGAAAATCGTCCCACCCGTGACGAGGATGCTGCGTGCCATACCTCGGCCCCTCCCTCCATGCTGTAGTTGTTCCGTGAGCGCCGCGTCACACCCACACGCGGGACACACGTTGCTACAGTATAGCGGCCGCGGGAAGGCAGAATGGCGGCGTATCCGCCTGCTGAGACGGGTGGCTGCGGCGTCGGTGCGGCGGCCGCATGGATACTCTGTGAGCATAATACGGGGGAGACGTACGGATGGGCGGCGTGGTGCGGCCGCGCGAAGGCGGTCGGGGACTATGCTGGGAGGTATGGAATTGCATGTACTGAATCATCCGCTCGTCGAGCACAAACTCACTGTGCTGCGCGACAAGAACACCCCCTCCTCCACGTTCCGTGAACTCGTCTCTGAACTCGTCTCGCTCGAGGCGTACGAGGCGACGCGCAACCTCGCCGTCGTGGACAAGCCGATCGAGACGCCGGTCGCGCCGATGGTCGGCAAGGCGCTCGCCAAGCCACGCCCGATCATCGTGCCGGTGCTGCGTGCGGGACTCGGCATGCTCGACGGCATGACGCGCATGCTGCCGAGCGCCGAAGTCGGCTTCCTCGGCATGAAGCGCGACGAAGAGCATCCGACGCAGCAGATCACCTACGCGAACCGTCTGCCCGACGACCTGTCGGGGCGTCAGTGCTTCCTCATCGACCCGATGCTCGCGACCGGCGGCACGCTTGTCGCCGCGACGCATTATCTCGCCGAGAAGGGCGCGAAGGACGTGACGGCGATCTGCATCATCGCGGCGCCGGAAGGCATCAAGTTCGTCGAGGACAACATCGATCCGAGCATCGACTTCCGCGTCGTCGTCTGCGGCGTCGATGAAGGTCTCAACGACCGTAGCTACATCGTGCCGGGCCTCGGTGACGCCGGCGACCGCCTCTATGGCGTCGTCGACTGATCGGCCGGCCGGATTCGAATCCGGCCGGTGAGCGCACCGGACACGGCGGACGGCTGAGTGCGGTGCGCCGGAATGCGTGCAGGCGGGCGTTCCCTATGCGGGAGCGCCCGCCTGCTTGTCTATGCGAGGCGACCGCGGCTGCCTGCGGGTGGGTTTGTCGGCGGGCTCGACGGATCGGGACGGAAATCGGCCTTTGCTGGGTGGGTTCGTCGGGTTGGTCGATGGGTCGGGACGGAGCGTCCGTTTTTATCGGGATGCTCGACGGATCGGGACGGAAATCGGCCTTTTGCGGGTGGGTTCGTCGGGTTGGTCGATGGGTCGGGACGGAGCGTCCGTTTTTATCGGGATGCTCGACGGATCGGGACGGAAATCGGCCCTTTCGCAGGTGGGTTCGTCGGGCTGGTCGACGAACCACCCGCGAAAGGGCCGGCGCGGCTACTCCAGGCGGTTGCGGCGCCACAGGTGGGCGCCGGTGCGCAGGTCGTCGGCGGTCGTATGCAGGTTCGCGGCCGTGTGCAGCAGCTGCGCGGCCTTCGTGTGCGCGGCGCGGATGTCCTCGGTCGTACCGACGGCGGACCTGTCCGGATCGGCCATCGCCTTCGCATGCGCGTTGAGCCGCTGCGCCTGCATGCGCAGACCGGCGACGACGACTTCGACGAAGGTCGCGGCGCGGTCGAGCGCGACGGCGAAGTTGCCGCGGAACGCGCCGGCGAGGATCGAGTCGGCGGTGCGCGCGATGTCCTCCTCGGTCGGCGCGGCGTCGACGCCGGCGATCGCCGACGCCGACGTGACAATCGGCTCGCCAAGTCGCCACAGCCGTGCGATCGCATCGCGGCGCCTGCGCATCCATGTGCGCAGCAGATACAGCCGCCACAGCACGCCCGGCAGCGAATCGGGCTCCGCATGGCTCCACAGTTCGGCGATGACGTCGACGCCCTCATGGTCGACGAGCGTGAGCACGCGCTCGACGACCTGCGGATCGTCGGTTCTGTGCACATGGCTGAGCAGCGCCCATGCCGTCGCGTGGCTGACCGCACTCAGCTGTTCGGGGTCGACGCCGCCGGCGATGTTCTCGGCGAGCGCCTGGTCGAGCTGGCCGGGCCGTGCGGGACGCGGCGAGCCGGTATGCGTGAAGGCGGAACGGCTCGCGATAATCGAACCGGAGCCGCTGCGATGCACGTTAGTAGACAATCGGGGCCACTTTCTGTATGTCGATGATGCGCAGGCCGTCGTCGGACGGCACGAGGAACATGGCGAGCGCGCTGCCGGTGGGCATGTACGGGGTCTTCGCGATGAGCTTCTTCGTCAGCGACTTGCTGGCGCACATCGGTCGCAGATGGTCGAACATGCCGCCGATGACCGGCCGATGCATGCAGATCGCCGTCGTCTGGCCGCCGTGCACGGTCCGTTCGAGCTGCGCGAGGAACGCCTTCCATGCGCCGTGCTCGTTGCGTGCGAACGCGTCCTCGGTCAGCTCGGGGATGGACTCGACCGGCAGGCCCGTCTGCCACGACAGCATCTGCATCGTCTGCTGGCAGCGCATCCACGGCGACGACATGAGCCGCGCCGGCGCATAGCAGGCGAGTTCGCGGTCGAGCGCGTACGCGGCCGCCGCGCCGAGCGGCGTGATCGGCCGCGCCGCGTCGGTGCCCTTCCACTGCTTGCGCGCCTCGGCCTTCGCGTGACGTACGAGCAGCACGGCGCGCGCGGCGTCGGCGTGCTCCTCGAGGCGGTCGACGAACAGCGCGAGGATGTCCTTGTCGGTCGAATGCGTCAGCGTCTTGCGCGCCTCGGGGACGGTCAGCCAGACGACATCGTTGATCTCGCCGACGTCCGCGCGGTGCACGGGGCCGAAGGCGGGCGCCATCTGATGCGCGAGCGGACGGTCGATGACGGTGGCCATCCAGTACAGCACATGTTTGCGCTGTCCGCTGTCCGAACCGTTGCGCTTGTTGCGCGACTTGCGTCCCTCCGCGGAGAGCGGATAGTCGACTTCGCCCAAGTACGGGCCGAGCGCGACGACCTGCCCGGTCTCCTCGCCGATTTCACGCACTGCCGCATGCCGATGCGATTCGTTGTTCTCGAGTTTGCCTTTCGGCCAGCTCCAGTCGTCGTATTTCGGACGGTGCACGAGGCAGACCTCGATCGGGCCCTCCGGCGCGCCGCCGCGACGGCGCCAGAGGACGCCGCCGGCCGCTTCGACCACATGCTTGCATTTGCTACTCATGCGTCCCATTGTAGGAGGGGCGCACGGTTTCACGGTCTGCGTGACATGGCGTTCGCGGTGGCGGATGCGTGCGGATACGGCGGGGCCGGCGCACGCTGCGTGCGTGCGCCGGCCCCGTTCAAGGTCGCGGCGGTTGCGTCCGCGATCAGTTGTGCGCGCTTGGGCGACGCTGATGCTTGCGGATCAGGTATTCCTGGCTGTCGACGAGCGGACGGCCGTCGGCGTCCTTCGAGTGACGCACGTAGGTGCCGTCGGGCTGCATGTGCCAGCTTGACGTCGAATCGGCCATCTGCAGATCGATGTACTTGATGAGTTCGTCGATCTGCTCGGGCACGGTGATGCGCACGAGCGCCTCGACGCGGCGGTCGAGGTTGCGGTGCATCAGGTCGGCGGAGCCGATCCACACCTCCGGGCCGGAGATCGGGCCTTCGCCGATCTGCGGCCCGTCGGAGTTCGCGAACGCGTAGATGCGGCTGTGCTCGAGGAAGCGGCCGAGGATCGAACGCACGCGGATGTTCTCGCTCAGTCCGGGCACGCCCGGCTTGAGCGAGCAGATGCCGCGTTCGACGATGTCGATCTTCACGCCCGCCTGGCTGGCGCGGTAGAGCGCGTCGATCGTCTTCTCGTCGACGATCGAGTTCACCTTGATCTTGATCCACGCCTCCTTGCCTGCGCGTGCGGCGTCCTCCTCGCGGCGGATGCGCTGGATGAGGCCGGAGCGTACGGTGCGCGGCGCGACGAGCAGACGGTGGAAGCTTGACTTCGGCGCGTAGCCGCTCAGCTGGTTGAACAGACGCGTCATGTCCTGGCCGACGACCGGGTCGCAGGTGAGCAGGCCGAGGTCGGTGTACTGGCGCGCCGTCTTCGGGTTGTAGTTGCCGGTGCCCACATGGCAGTAGCGCTTGAGGCCGTCCGCCTCCTGACGCACGACGAGCGACAGCTTGCAGTGCGTCTTCAATCCGACGATGCCGTAGACGACGTGCACGCCGGCGCGTTCGAGCTTGCGCGCCCATGCGATGTTCGCGTCCTCGTCGAAGCGCGCCTTGAGCTCGACGAGCGCGAGCACCTGCTTGCCGGCATGCGCGGCGTCGATGAGCGCGTCGATGATCGGCGAGTTGCTCGACGTGCGGTACAGCGTCTGCTTGATCGCGAGGACCTTCGGATCGGCGGCGGCCTGCGCGAGGAAGGCCTGCACCGACGTCGAGAACGAATCGTACGGGTGGTGCAGCAGGATGTCGCCTTCGCGGATCGCGGCGAAGATGTCCTGCGCGCGGCTCGATTCGACCTGCGCGATCTGGCGGTTCGTCGTCGGCACGAAGGGGCGGAACTTCAGGTCCGGACGGTCGATGCCGCCGAGCTCGAAGAGCACCGTCGCGTCGAGCGGCGCGGGCAGGCGGTACACCTCCTCCGGCGTGACGCCCATCTGGTCGGCGAGCAGCTGCGAGAGGAACGGGGAGGTCTCGTCGGAGATCTCGAGGCGGATCGGCGGTCCGAAACGACGGCGCAGCAGTTCCTTCTCGATCGCGTTGAGCAGGTTCTCGGCGTCGTCCTCCTCGACTTCGATGTCCTCGTTGCGCGTCACGCGGAACGAACGCGCCTCCTTGATGATCATGCCCGGGAACAGCGTCTCGAGATGCGCGATGATCAGGTTCTCCATCGTGATGAAGCCGTAGCGCACCTCGTCGGAATCGTCCTCGGTCATGTCGTCGACCGGGACGAGCCGGTTGATGTTGTCCGGAATCTTGACGCGCGCGAAGTGCGACTTGCCGGAGGCCGGGTTCTCGACGATGATCGCCAGATTGAGCGAGTTGCCGGAGATGTACGGGAACGGGTGCGCCGGGTCGACGGCGAGCGGCGTGAGCACCGGGAAGACCTGCTGGCGGAAGTAGCGCGACAGGCGCTCCTGCTCGCTGATCGTGAGCTTGTCCCAGCCCAGCAGCTTGATGTTCTCCTTCGCCAGGTCAGGCAGGATGTGGTCCACGACGTAGTGGGCGTGCTCGTCCTGCAGCTTGTGCGCCTGCTCGGAGATCGCGCGCATCTGCTGGCGCGGGCTCAGTCCGGAGGGGCTCGTCACGGCGATGCCGGTGTCGATGCGGCGCTTGAGGCCGGCGACGCGGACCATGAAGAACTCGTCGAGGTTGTTCGCGAAGATCGCCGCGAAGGTCGCGCGCTCGATGATCGGGATGTCCTCGTCCTGGGCGAGCTCGAGCACGCGCTTGTTGAACTTGAGCCAGCTGAGCTCGCGGTCGAAGAAGCGGTCCGGCGGCAACGGCTGCTCGCCGCTGAGCGTCTCGCGTTTGTCGGTCTTGTCCGTCTCTGCGATATGTTCGGCGATCTGGCTGCGCAGAATCGCCTTCGAAGGTGCGTCAAAAATCTGTGCCATGCTCACTACTCTAGGGGGTGATGGCCGAGAAATCACTGGGAACGGCGAAAAATTCCGTTATTTGTCGCACAAACTTTACCTGGGACGCGGCTTGGAGGGGCGATGGGGAGGGCGGCGGCGTGAATGGCCGGGTCGTCGCCGGATGTGCGCGGTGCACGACGTGGGGCATCGGCGTCCGACGGCGACACGGTCACGACACGCCGAGAGCGGTGTTCGAATGAACATACGGTCGTCCGTAACGGACAATATGGCTCGTTTTCATGTTGCGTCCGGGGGTGCGGCGCACAAAATGGAAAAAATGCGAACATCGCCCGATCGGCGGCCGCGTCGACTTGCGAAGACCGATGAATCGAGCATAATGTTCAAGTACAAGAACAACTGAATAGCAGACCCACAAAAAGTATATGATCAGCAAGATTATTACGTTGGGCGGGTATTGGAAAGACTTACCGTTGCAACGATGAGGTTGTGCAGAGATTCTGCGCAGTTGGACTTGTAAGGGACCCACTTCGGTGGGTCCCTTTTTCATGTTCCGGCGGCGGTGCGCGGGCATATAGGCCAAAAAGTTATTGCTTTAGCTTCTAGTCGGTGCCGTTTGGGTGGCGGGCGGGGCTATGGAATTCGTTCCGGTCGATGCCGCCGCCCATGCCCGGGACGTCGTTTTCGATGGCCGCGGCCGTGCCGCACCTATGCCGCTGCTCGACACGCCGTGGCGACGCAGACGACGGGAAAAGTGAGCGTTTTGTGCTGCTGCGCAGCGTGTGCGCGGATGGCTCCGGCCCTACTGCCGGGCCGGTGTTCACAGTGAGAGAACCAGACCGTTCACGGTCGGAGAAATGTGGATAACGGTACCGTCCGTACACATACCCCCGTCGGGATTGTGCCGGGCGCGGCGCGCGTCGTTCAATCGAGCCATGAACACATTGGCGATGATGCCTGCGTATGCAGATGGACGAGGGACGGTGGGCCGGCCGGTGGCCGCGTTCGGCATGTCCCGCAGCACGAACGAGCCGCAGCGGTACTACACGCCGCCGCGGGGAGACGCCGGCGCGCGGCCGTACCGGCCGCGTCCGCAGGAGACGATGCGCCGCACCGACGCGCGCCGCGAGCCGGTCGAACTGTCCGGCGGCAACGTCATCACCGTGTCGTCGGCGAGCGGCGGCGTCGGCACGTCGACGATCGCCGCGCTGCTCGCGCGTGCGCTCGCCGACCACCATGCGCCGGCGGCGCTCGTCGACGCCGACGTGCGCATGTGCGGCGGTGGACTCGACGTCTTGCTCGGCATCGAACACGAACACGGCTCGCGGTGGCACGACGTGCATGCGCCGCTCGGACAGCTGAGCGGCACCGCGCTGTACCGGCAGCTGCCGAAATGGGACAAGGTGAGGGTGCTCGCCTACAACCCGTGGAACGGCGAGGCGCCGAAGCCGTGGGAGGTCGACGCCGCCGTCCACGCGCTCGCCGCATGCGACGAGGTCGTCGTCGTGGACGCCGGCCCCGGCGAGACGATCGCCGAATCGCCGACGCTTATCGAGGCGTCGCATGTCGTCGTCGTCGAGCTGTCGGTGCTTGGTCTGGCGCGCGGGCGCGCCCATCTCGACTGGCTGGAGCGGCAAAGCCAGGAGAGCGTCGACCGCCGCACGATGCCGCCGGGGCCGGGGCAGCCGTCACGGCCGGTCGCGGAGCATCCGGGCGACGTCGTCGCCGTCGTCGTCGTGGAACCGCACGGGCCGGCGCGGCTGCGCGGCGTCGTCGACGTCGCCGAGGCGCGCTCCTATCTCGACCGGGACGTCATCGGCACGATTCACAACGACGCCAAACTGTGCGGGGACATCCTCGAAGGGCTCGGCGTACGCGCGGTGCCGAAACGCAACGCGCTCGTCATCGACAGGCTCGTGCGGCAGGTGGAGCACGCCTGCGAACTCCGCGGGACGCTGCGGTAGGAGGTCGCCATGAACACCGCTTCGTGCACGACGCTCGAACTGGGGCCGCTCGCCGCGCTCGGCGGCGACGCGCGCGTCACCGACATCGTCGTCACCTGCGACGGCACCGTCTGGTTCGACGGCGGCCACGGCATGCAGCTCGCGCATACGACGATTCCGCTCGACGATCCGGCGGTGCTGCGCGAGCTGGCCGTGCGATTGTGCGCGCAGCTGGGCGTACGGCTCGACGAGACGCAGCCGATCGCTGATGCGTCCGCCGACGACGGCACGCGTGTGCACGCCGTCATCGCGCCGATCGTGCCGCACGGCGCATCGATCTCCATCCGTTTCCCCGACCGTGCGCGCGCCGATCTGGAATCGCTCGCCGCGGTCGGCATGTTCCCGGCCCAATGGACGCCGATGCTGCGCATGCTCGTGCGTGCCAGGGCGAACATCCTCATCTCGGGCGCGACCGGCACCGGCAAGACGACGTTGCTCAAGGCGCTGCTCGCAAGCTGCGCGCCGAACGAGCGGATCGTGACGGTGGAGGAGGTGCGCGAACTCGCCGCCGTGCCGCATCCGCACGTCGTCTCGCTCGTCGCGCGCGACGCGAACGTCGAAGGCGCCGGGCAGGTCGGATTGCCCGAACTCGTCAAGGCGACGTTGCGCATGCGGCCCGACCGGATCGTCGTAGGCGAAGTGCGCGGCGAGGAGGTCGTCGATCTGCTCCGGGCGCTCAATTCCGGGCATCGCGGGTCGCTGAGCACAATCCATGCCGACGGCGTGGACCGTGTGCCGTCGCGTCTCGTCTCGCTCGGCATGCTCGCCGGCGTGGCGCCGGACGCGCTCGAACGGCTCGCCGACGGCGCCTTCGACGTGCTCATCCATCTTGAACGGCTCGGCGGCCGCCGTCATATCGCGCAGATCGGCATGCTCGACTGCCGCGACGGCAGGCTGCACGGTCGCCGCGTCGTCGCGAAGGACGGTTCCGGCGCGACGGTGACCGGCCCGGCCTGGCCCGATTTCCTCAGGAGGTGGTGCGATGACGTGGCCGATACTGGCGGCGCTGGGCGTGTTCCTCGCCGTGTGGCTTCACGAGGATGCTGAGACGCGCCTCGGCGCCCTTGCGTCGCATGATCGTCGTCGCGGCGCGGCGGCCGATCGCGGCGCGCGCGGCAAGCCGTGGCCTGTCGGGCATATGCGCATGGTGCACGACGCCGGCCATCGCGTCGGTGTCGGTGCCGAACTCGCCGCGCTCGCCGCGCAGCTGCGTGCGGGACGGGACGTGCATACGGCCTTCGACCGTTGCTTCGGAGCGCCGGCGCGTGGTGCAGACGGTTCGACGAATCCGCCGCGCTCCGGGCAGGGTGTGACGGCCGCCGGCGCGGTGATCGACTGCAACGGCGACATCGACGTCGATCTGCTCGCCGAGGCATTGCATGCGCGCGCGCTGCCGGGGGAGACGGACACGGAGATCCGGCACGCCTCCTGTGGCCTGCGCGCCGCCTGCAGGCTCGGCCTGCGGCTGGGCTGTCCGACGGCGCGCTGCGTCGAGGCGGTGCGTGCGGCGCATGCACGCATCCATATGCGCGAGGAGCTGCGGCGCAACGCCTTCGCCGTGCCGCAATCGACGGTGAAGATGCTGCTCGGGCTGCCGGTCGTCACCGTCGCCCTCGGCGAGGTGCTCGGCGCCGACCCGATCGGCGTGCTCTTCGGCTCCTGGCAGGGGCTGTGCTGTCTGGGGCTCGGCGTCGTCTGCTACGCCTTCGGCGCCGTGTGGATGCATCGGCTCATGCAGGCTCATGCGACGGACGGGGTGGGCGATGACTGACGGGAGCAGGGAATGGATGACGCGATCGGATGGGTCTGGTGTGCGGCCGTCTGCGCCGGATGCGCGGTGGCCGCGGCGCTCGCCGAAGCGGACGTCGGCGGCCGTCTGCGCGCATTGCCCGGCCGTATGCGCGAGGATTGGGTGCCGAGTGCGCCGCTCGTGCTGCAGCTGTTGGACGCCGCTCTGGCGAGCGGCGTATCGATTCCGCGTGCGCTGCGCGCGGTCGGCGTGTGCTGCGCTGGCCCGTGCGCCGAAGCGTTCGCCGCCGTATGCGACGAGCTGGCGGCCGGCGCGTCCTGGGACGACGCATGGAACTGCGCCGCCGATGATCCGCGGCTCGCCGGCATCGCCGCGACGGTGTGCGCGACGTTGCGCGAACCGTGGAACGACGGCGTCGCCGCTGGTGCGCAGATCGGCGCGACGATGGAGCAGCTCGAGACGACGGAGCGCATGGAGATCGAGCGGGCCTCCTCGCGGCTCTCGGTGCGGCTGCTGCTGCCGATGGGGCTGTGCTTCCTGCCGGCGTTCCTGTGCATCGCCGTCATCCCGACGATCATCTCCTTTGCGCGATGAGCGACGATATGCGGCCGACGTGTTTCATGATGTTTCACATGAAACGCGGTGTTTCATCTGAAACGCGTGGCGGTGTGGCGGTCATCCGTCGGCACAATCCGGCGCATGGGGCATCCGGTCGGCGCATCGGTCGACGTGACATGGCGGCCGACGCCGCCTATGTCAATCGACAACGCAATCGATATGACAACGCAGAATGGCAAACACATACAAACACATATAAAAACATACAACAAAGGAGTTGGCAATGCAGAACATGATCTCTCTCGACGACGGCGTCGGCATCGACACGATGGACGCCGGCCGGCCGTTGCATGATCTGGGCAGGCGCATGACGCGCGCCGCCGTCATGCTCGATTCGAGGATGCGCACGTTGACGGCACAGCCGGAGGAGGGCGCCGCGACCGCCGAATACGCGGTCGTGCTCGTCGCCGCCACCGGCTTCGCCGCCGTGCTCGTCGCGCTGCTCAAGTCGGACGCGATCAAGACGCTGCTGACGAACATCGTCAAGAAGGCGCTGAGCGTCTGAGCGGTGCGGCATGCGACGGCTGTGGGGACGACTGCGCGCATGGACGCGCGACGACGACGGGGCGGCGACCGCGGAGTTCGCCGTCGTACTCCCCGTCGTCGTCGTCGCGGCCGCGCTGCTGCTGTATCTCGCACGCGCGAGCGTCATGCAGATCTCGTGCCAGGACGCGGCGGCCGACGTCGCGCGCGCCGCGCTCGTCAGCGGCGACGGCGTGGCCGCGCCTGCCGGCGTGCAGGTGACGGTCGCCGAGAGTGGCGGCCACATCACCGTCACGACGACCTGCCATGTGCTCGCCGATCCGCTCGGCGTGCTGCCGACGACGGTGCACGGCCGCGCCGTCGTCGTGAAACAGGAATGAATCGGTGATGAGCCTAAATGAATGAATCGGAGCGGCGATCCGGCGCGACTGGGCGGAAGGTCGCGCTCGGCGCGATGGTCGATGAAGGAGGATGTCGATGACGGGAACGATGAAGAGGGTGTGGCGCTGTGTCCGGATGCGCGTCGCCGGCATCGCCGCGCGATTGCGTCGGCGCGGCGTGCGTCCGCATGGCGCAGACGGCGAGGACGAGGGGTCGGCGACGGTCGTCGGCGTCGCGCTCGTCGTCGCCGCGGCCGTGCTCGTCGGCGCATTGGCCGCCACCGGCAACATCGTGCTGCGGCAGTCGCAGGCGCGCACGGCGGCGGACGTGGCCGCGCTCGGCGCCGCGTCGGCGCTGTGGCGGGGCGACGGCACGCCGTGCGCGGTGGCGGCATGGCTGAGCGATGCGAACGCCGGAAATCTGGAACGCTGCGACGTCGACGGCGACGACATCAGCGTCAGCGTGCATGTACCGACCGACGTGCCCTTCGTCGACTATGTGACGGCGAGCGCGAGGGCGGGGCCACGCCCGTGCGGTGGCTGACGTCCCTATGATGAACGGACGGCGGTCGTGCCCGGCGCAGCCGCAACACGCGGCGCACGGGCGCGGGCATGCGTCGCGCGCCGGATGCGGCCGCCGTCTCGGGTGAGCAGGCTGTACCTTAGAAGCAGTGAACAGCGAGGCAATCGCGATGGAGAAACGGGAAGCAACATGGCATTAGCGCTTTATCGCCGGTATCGGCCGGACACGTTCGAAGGCGTCATCGGGCAGGACCAGGTGACGGTGCCGATCATGCGCGCGCTCGACGAGCACAAGCTCACGCACGCGTACCTGTTCTCGGGGCCGCGCGGATGCGGCAAGACGAGCTCGGCGCGCATCCTCGCCCGCTGCGTGAACTGCGTCAAGGGACCGACCTCGCATCCCTGCGGCGAATGCGACAGCTGTCGCGACCTCGCGACCGGCGGCCCCGGATCGATCGACGTCGTGGAGATCGACGCCGCGAGCCACAACGGCGTCGACGATGCGCGCGAACTGCGCGAACGCGCCGGTTTCGCACCCGCGCGCGATCGCTACAAGATCTTCATCCTCGACGAGGCGCACATGGTGACGCCGCAGGGCTTCAACGCGCTGCTCAAGATCGTCGAGGAGCCGCCGGAGCATGTCATGTTCATCTTCGCGACGACCGAACCGGAGAAGGTCATCGGCACGATCCGCTCGCGCACCCACCACTATCCGTTCCGCCTGGTGCCGCCGGAGACGATGGGGCCGTACCTCGAGCAGATCTGTGAGCAGGAGCACATCGAGACCGAACCCGGCGTGCTGCGGCTCGCGATGCGCGCCGGCGGCGGCTCGGTGCGCGATACATTGTCCGTGCTCGACCAGCTGATGGTCGGCGCCGTCGACGGCGACATCACCTATGATTCCGCCGTCGCATTGCTCGGCTTCACGCCCGACGTGCTTATCGGCGCCGCGATCGACGCCGTCATCGACCACGACGGCGCGAAGCTGTACGACGTCATCCAGAAGGTCATCGTCGGCGGCTACGACGCGCGCCGCTTCGTCGAGGACCTGCTCGCGCGCATCCGCGACCTGCTCGTGCTCACGCTCGGCGGCGACCATGCCGAACGCGTGCTTAGCGACGACGCGGCCGTCGAGGACCTCGACGACCTGCATCGGCAGGCGAAGGCGCTCGGCCTGGCGACGTTGACGGCGATGGCCGAGGAAACCGACGAGGCGCTGACGCATATGGCGGGGGCGACGTCGCCGCGCATGCGCCTCGAACTGCTCGCCGCGCGTCTGCTCGCCGGCCGGGAGACCGGATACGCGGCGCTCGGCGACCGTGAACCCGGTGCCTCCGCGCAGCCAGATCCGACGAAGCCGGCGGCCGTCGGCGGATTCATCGGCTCCGACGCGAACGCCGCCGCGGGTCACGGGCAGCCGTCCGCATCCCATATGCAGCCGGCGTCGCAGATGAACGCGACCGTCGCGCCGCAGAATGCGCCGACGGGCGCCCAGCCGTCCGTGCAGGCGGTGCAGGCGGCGCAACCCGCGCAGCCTGCCGTGCAGGGCGCGCCGCAGTCGCGCGAGCAGGCGCATCAATCGAAAGAACAGCATGCGATGGACGCCGCGGCGGCGGCGATGCACGCGGCCTCCCAGGCGCAGCGGCTCGCCGAAGCCGGCGCGCAGCCGCAGCCGGCGCCGCTGAACGGCACTCCGGACGAACTGTGGGACGCTCTGGTGGCGTCGCTGCCGGACGATGTGCGCGCCTACGTGGACCGCACGAAGGTGCCGCGCATCAAGTTCGCCCCCGACCGGCGCACCGGCGGCCGCAAGCTGATGATCAAGTTCGGCACGCCGATGGACAAATACGCGTTCGCGCTCGCAGTGAGCAAGGAAAGCGTCGACGGCAGCACCGAGGTCACCGACATCCTGCGCGCCGAGGTGCACCGCGTCTTCGGCCCCGACGTGCGGCTCGCGCCGACGCCGACGATGGAGGACGGGCAGACGGCGCCGCCGTTCAAGCATCTGCCGCCCGACCAGCAGCAGCGCATCAAGGCGCAGCTGGCGAAGGAGAACCTGCAGGCGACGCTCAGGACGCAGCTCGGCCGCGCCTCGGGCGAGCAGCCCGCGGCGGCTCCGTCCTCCGGCGACGACGCGCAGGCCGCCGACGACGCCGTCCACCGAGGCGGCTCCGCGCAGCCTCACGCCGCCGACTACGATCCGTGGGCGAATCCCAAGCCGGCGACCGAGCCGTTCTCGGCGCCTTCGGACATGTCGGCCGCATCGCGGACGTCGCAGTCGCAGACCGCGCCATCGACTCAGACGCCGGCGAACCGAGCCGCCGCCGCGCAGCCGATGATGCCGAACGCGTCGCAGACGCCGCCGGCGCAGGGCGCCGTCGCGCATCCGCCGCTGACGATGCCGTCGCCGAACGGAGCGGCCGCGTCGATGACCGAAGCCGGCATCGACCCGTGGGCCTACCGCGACGACGAACCGGCGCACATCGACTTCAACCGCGTCTCGTCGATCGAGCAGCAGGCCGCCCAGGACCGTCGCAATCAGCCGGCCGCGCCGGCCGACCCGTGGAGCCATCTCAACGATGCGCCGCAGGCGGCCGCCGAAACGGCGCCAGGCATGCAGCCCATGCAGCAGCAGCCCGCGCAGCCGCAGGTCGATCCGGAGGAGGACGAATACTCGATCAACGACGAATCGTTGGCCTCGTCGCAGACGATGAGCATCGATGAGGTCAAGGAATTATTCGATGTGAAGTCTGTTGAAGAATTCGCGGCGGACGATCCGAAGAACCCGCGCAACCAGCAGGCGCACTGAACGGACCGCCGGGGAAGGACAGCATGGCATTGGCATACGACGGCGCTATCCAGCGCCTCATCGACGCGTTCGCGAGCCTGCCCGGCATCGGGCCGAAGGGCGCGCAGCGCATCGCGTTCTACGTGCTCGGCGCACCGGACGAGGAGGCGCAGCGGCTCGTCGAATCGATCACCGAGGTCAAGCAGAAGGTGCGCTTCTGCGACGTGTGCGGCAACGTCTGCGAGACGAGCCCGTGCGCGATCTGCGCCGATCCGAGGCGCGACCGCAGCACGATCTGCGTCGTCGAGGAGCCGAAGGACGTCATGAGCATCGAGCGCACGCGCGAATACCGCGGCCTCTACCATGTGCTCGGCGGTGCGATCAACCCGATGGCCAACGTCGGCCCGAACGACCTCAACATCGCGCAGCTGCTCAACAGGCTGCAGACCGACGAGGTCAAGGAGATCATCGTCGCACTCAACCCGAACATCGAGGGCGAGGCGACGACGACGTACCTGAGCCGCCTGCTCACGCCGCTCGATGTGAAGGTGACGCGGCTGGCGAGCGGACTGCCCGTTGGCGGCGACCTCGAATACGCCGACGAGATCACATTGTCGCGCGCGCTCGAAGGGCGACGCGAGGTCTGAGCGCATCCCTCGGATGACCTCGGCCGACGCCGACGCGCCTGCGTCGCGCCGCAGGCGCCAACCCGGGCGTTTCGTATTCTGGGAAGGCGCCTCGGCGCGGCGCGGGCGCGCCCATATAATAATCGAGCTTCCTGCGTACACTGAGCACAGTCGCGGGTCCCATTAGCGTACACACAGACAAACGACAGAGAAGATTGGATAGTTGTGGCTCTTATCGTGCAGAAATACGGTGGTTCGTCCGTCGCCGACGCCGACTCGATCAAACGTGTGGCGCGACGCATCATCGAAACGAAGAAGGCCGGCAACGATGTGGCCGTTGTCGTCTCCGCCATGGGCGACACGACCGATGATCTCATCGACCAGGCGCTGAGCATCGACTCCGATCCGCCGGCCCGCGAAATGGACATGCTGATGACCGCCGGCGAGCGCATCTCGATGAGCCTGCTCGCGATGGCGATCCATGCGGCCGGCTCCCACGCCTATTCGTTCACCGGCTCGCAGGCCGGATTCATGACCGACGCCCAGTTCGGCGCCGCGCACATCCGCGCCGTCAAGCCGGACCGCGTGCGCCGCGCGCTCGACCTCGGCAGCGTCGCGATCGTCGCCGGCTTCCAGGGACGCAACGAACGCGGCGACGCGACGACGCTCGGCCGCGGCGGCTCCGACACGTCGGCCGTGGCGCTCGCCGTGGCGCTCGACGCCGACATCTGCGAGATCTACACCGACGTCGACGGCATCTTCACCGCCGACCCGCGCATCGTGCCGACCGCGCGCCGCATCCCGTCGATCGGCTACGACGAGATCCTCGAGATGTCCTCATGCGGCTCGAAGGTGCTCGCACTGCGCTGCGTCGAATACGCGCAGCGTTTCAAGATGCCGCTGCATGTGCGCAGCTCGTTCTCCCACCGCCCGGGCACGCTCGTCGTCCCCGGCGGCGTCGACCCGAACACGCTGCCGAACATCTGAGTCGGCGCGACGCAATCTGACCAATCCAACCACTTCCAACCACGCATAACCCACGGAGAGCAAAAGAACCATGAATGAGCACGAAGACAAGTCGATGGGCGATCTGTTTCCCGACCTTGGCCAGGAGACGCCGATCATCTCCGGCGTCGCACACGACAGCAGCGAATCGCTGGCGACCGTCCGCGGCGTCGCCGACGAACCAGGCATGGCGGCCCGCGTGTTCGAACGCCTCGCCGAAATCGGCGTGAACGTCGACATGATCGTGCAGGCCGGCGCATCGACCGGCACCGCCGACATCTCATTCACCGTGCCGGGCAAGGATGCGCAGCGCGTGCGTGAGGTGCTCATTCAGGAGCAGGACAACCTCGGCTATAACTCCTTCGACCTCAACCCGAACGTGGGCAAGGTCGCCGTCGTCGGCGTCGGCATGAAGACGCATTCCGGCCTCGCCGCGCGCTTCTTCAAGGCGCTCAGCGAGAAGGGCATCAACGTGCTGATGATCTCGACCTCCGAGATCCGCATCGCCGCGCTCGTTCCGCTCGACCAGCTCAACGAGGCCGTCAAGGCGCTGCACACGGCGTACGGACTGGACGCGCAGAAGGTGGAGGCCGTCGTCTACGGCGGCACCGGCCGCTGACGGCGTCGACGGTTGTAAGAGGCAAACCCAACGGCAGAACTGAACTAAGGAGCCGGCAAATGGTACAAATCAACGAACGTGGCGTCAGCGTGGCCGTTCTCGGCGCGACCGGACAGGTCGGCATGGTCATGCGCCGTGTGCTCGACGAACGCGACTTCCCGGTCAAGGACCTGCGTTTCCTCGCGTCCGCGCATTCGGCGGGACAGGTGCTCAACTGGCGTGGCCACGACATCGTCGTCGAGGATGTGGCGACCGCCGATCTGAGCGGCATCGACATCGCGATCTTCTCCGCGGGCGGCGGCACGTCGAAGGTGTGGGCGCCGAAGTTCGCCGAGGCCGGTGCGTACGTCATCGACAACTCGTCGCAGTGGCGCATGCATGACGACGTGCCGCTCGTCGTCGCCGAAGTCAACCCGGACGATCTCGACGAGATCCCGTCCGGCATCGTCGCGAACCCGAACTGCACGACGATGGCGATCATGCCGGTGCTCAAGCCGCTGTCCGACGCCTTCGGCCTCAAGCGCCTCATCGTGAGCTCCTATCAGGCCGTCTCCGGTGCGGGCCGCGCCGGCGTCGAGCAGCTGATGAACGAGGCGAAGGCCGCCGTCGAGCAGGGTGCGGACAAGCTCGTCTTCGGCGGCGATGCCATCGACTTCCCGGAACCGACGAAGGTCGTGCGCACGATCGCGTTCAACGAGGTCCCGTTCATCGGCGACATCGTCGACGACGGCTCCGAGGAGACCGACGAGGAGCAGAAGCTGCGCAACGAAAGCCGTAAGATCCTACATCTGCCCGACCTCAAGGCGTCGTGCACCTGCGTGCGCGTCGGCGTCTTCACGTCGCACGGCATGAGCGTCAACGCCGAATTCGAACAGGACGTCACGCCGGATCAGGCGCGTGAGGTGCTCGAGAAGGCGGACGCCGTCGAACTCGTCGACATCCCGACCGCGCAGCTCGCCGCCGGCAAGACGCCGAGCTTCGTCGGCCGCATCCGTCAGGACCAGGCCGTCGACGGCAACAAGGGCCTCGCGTTCTTCGTGACGAACGACAATCTGCGCAAGGGCGCGGCGCTCAACGCCGTCGAACTCGCCGAGATCGTCGCGAACAAGCATTTCGCCGACCAGCTCTGACAAGCGGCTGGGGAGAGGGGCGCACGTCAGATGACGTGGGCCCCTCTCGTCGTATCTGGGGGCGGTTGCGACCGTCGCCGGTGCCGTCTGCTGCGGGGATGTTCGCGGAGAGGGCCGTCTGCGATCGTTTCGGGTGCGTTCTGCGTCGGTGATGGTCGCTAAGGAAGGCGTTTGCGATCGTTTCGGGTGCACTTTGCGTCGGAGACGTTCGCGGAGCGGTCCGGTTGCGACCGTTCCGGGTGCATGGCGCGACCGTGCAGTTCACGGCGGTGGCCGTGGACGCGGCCGGCGCCGCCGCCTCGTGCCGTGCGCGAACAGGCGGCGGGCTATGCTGGGAAGCATGTCAAAGGCATCGATCACCGCGCAGCAACAGTTGGACCGCATCGTGGCGCTGGGATATCCGGACGTCGCCGATATGAGCGACGAATCGTTCCGCGCGCTCGCGCAGCCGCTCATCGCCGCACTCGAGGACAGCGACCTAGGCGAGGACATCCTGCTCGTGCCGACGCGCGAGCTCGTCTCGCCGGAATCGCTGATCGCGCGTACGAGCATCAACCGCATGGCCGGATTCACGACGATGCCGCCGCGCGACATCGCGAGCTTCCTGCCGACCGATGGCTTCGAGCCTCCCGAGGGGCCGTTCTATCTCGTCGTCGAGCCGCACACCGGCACCTGCTACGTCAACCGCGAACCCGATGTGGCGCGCAAGCTCATCGAATCGGACGAACGCATCCCGCTCACGCTCGAGGAGGGGCTCGCGATCGCGACGCAGCATCCGGAATGGCTGCTCGAGAAGAACGGCTTCAACCTGCTTGGCTCGCGCAGCGCCGACGGCCGTGTCCCGAGCATCTGGATGAGCCAGAGCGCGCCGCGCCTCGGCGCCGTCTGGCCGAACTCGCGGCACACGTGGCTCGGCAACGCCTACTGCATGGCGCGCCGCGGCGTCAATCTCATCGAGAACCATGCCGTCGCCGAACGCTAGATCGCATCGTTCGTTGCGGCACTGCTGAAGCGCATAGGGGAAAATATTGCCGTTATCGTCGGCAATGAGGAGTGATTTACGGCCTGTCACATACAATGTGAGCTGACAAATAGAGAAAAGATATAGGGGACAATGATGATTTGTCAGCATTGTGGATCGAACAATGATCCGAAATCGAAATTCTGCACGCGCTGCGGGAAGCCGCTGCAGCCGTCGCCGTCCACTCCGTCGGCCGCCGAAGCGCCGTCCGCGCCGGTTCCGCCGGCTCCGTCGCCCTCCGCAGGGACGCCGCCCGCGCCAATGCCGGGCGCGGCGGTGCCTCCGCCGGCGCCATCGGCTTCCTTCGGTACGCAGTCTTCGTCGGTGCCGCCGGCACCGACGGCTTCGGCCGCCGCCGCGCAGACGTCGGCTACCGATCGGACGCGTCGGTGGCTTGTATGGGCCATCGTCGCCGTCGCCATCGTCGTCGTCGCGGTCATCGCGGGATTGTTGACGTACAACGCGGAACTGTGGGGAGGCAAGACGCTGCCGCAGGCGCAGGCCGCGACCTTGACGTCGAAGGACGCCGTCAGCGCGGACACGGTGGCCGCGCAGCTGCGGAGCAAAGGTCTGCACGTCAAGAAGACGAAGGAGTTCTCGGGAGCGAAGAAGGGTGCATTCCTCGGCTACCGCGGCGCGGACGCGGGCGCTCGCGTCAAGGCGGGCAGCACGGTGGAGGTGCGTGAGTCCGCCGGCGCCGGCGTGCCGGACAGGACGGTCGGCAAGAAGGCGAAGGCCGTGACGAAGACCTTCGCGGACATGGGCGTGCCGGTGCACTACAAGAAGGTGCTCGTGTCCGATTCGAGCAAGACGGCCGAAGGCACCGTCGTGAGCACGTCGCCGGAACCGGGACAGGCCGTCAGCGAGCAGCAGCCCGAGATCTACATCGGCGTGGCCGACAAGCAGGGTTCGGGCATCCCGATGGACATCATGGGACGCGACGTGGATGACGTCGCATCCGAACTCGAGTCGAAGGGCTATGACGTCAGTGTGCGCAAGCGTCTGGCGTCCAAACAGTACATCGGCAAGGTGAGCGGATCGCAGCCGGCGCCGGGCAGCGTACTCGAATCGGGACAGAGCGTCACGTTGTTCCAGGGTGTCGACGCGCAGGGCGCCAAGGACACCTTCATCCAATCGGCGGATGACACGGGGGACACGGCTTCGATGGCCGCTGCCGGCGCGAGCACCGACGATGTGGCCTCGGGCCGCTGGTGCACCAAGGGCGGTGATTGCATCACGCTCGGCGACATGGATGGCGAGGAGGACGATCTGCAGGACTTCGGTGTTGTGGACGGCGCGAAGTCCGACGACTATGCGATGGCTGATTCGCCGCTCGTGGTCTGCGATGCGGTCCAGCAGGCGTTCTGCAGCCAAGGCTCAAAAGACTATCTGATCCAGGGCGACACCGGTGCGTTCGAACTCATGCCGCATAAGGCGTTCACCGGCTTCTGGTGCGGCGACACGTTCCTGAGCAGGACCAGCCCGGGAGCCACCCAGTACTGCAAGGCCGGCAAGGTCGCGACCACCGACAACCCATCCGATGTCGGCAAGGACACCGGCGGCAAGTACCGGATGAGCAATTTCTTCGTCGTCGCGCCCGTCGGCGCCGATCTGGACAAGCTCGAGGCCAGCGGCTACTTCGACAAGTCCGCGCTCGACGCGGTGGGCAAACAGCAGAAAGTGGACACGGACCGTCCGTTCCTGCTCTACCGTGACGTGAAGCAGTACGCCGACGACGAGCGCGAGGCCGACTACAGCAGCAAGAGTCTCAATCCGTTCCTGCCATACAACTCCCTGTGGGGAAAGGCGAATGGCGTCAAGGACGCCTCCGTGGCGATGCGTCCGGCGCCGAGCGACGCCACTGCGTATTATCTGTGCGAGACCTCCGATCTGGATTGGGACGCGCTCGAGGACGCCGATGTGGACGGCGCCGCGCAGCAGTCCGACAAGCAGTCCGACAAGGACAAGAAACAGTCGGACGAGCAATCGGATGATGAGCAGGACAAGCAGGACAAGCAGTCGACGATGCCGACGCCCAAGGAGCTGACGCCCCAGCAGATCCGCGCCAGCGTCGACGGCGGCGACATGAGCCCGATCGCCGGCAGGTACTGCCTGAAGGACGGCAGCACATGCCTGACGCTGGACGCGAAGGGCAACGTGACCGAATCCGGCAAGAACGCGATGCCGCTGAGCTCGGACGATCCGAACAGCGCCACCGTGAGCCCGGTCGCCGAAGGCGCGAGGCCCTCGTGGGATATCCCCGCATCCGTGGGCATCGAGTTCCGCGGCCCCGACAGCGACTACCGCTGCGGCTCCGAACGTGGCTATGCCGCCTGCTATGAATCCGGCACCTTCTACTCCGAAGCCGAGATCACGAAGCCGGTGAATTTCGTGTACATCTTCAAGGGGGCGGACAGCGAGCAGGTCAAGTCGATCGCGCAGTCCATGCCCGAGCCGGACTACGTGGCCCCCGATTCCACGAAGCCGTTCATCAAGCTTCTCGGCTACCACATGAACGTCTCGCCGAGCGACGGCAACGTCTTCTATCTGACCGAGTAGTCCGACCATCCGGTCGGGTGGTCGGCCGGATGGTCCGACGAAAGCGCGCCATTGTAGCCTCCGTTTGTAAAGCACCTGTACGGGTTGCCCAGCATGCGGACTGCATGGCGCGCTCTTTTTATTAGCGTGTATAAGTTGATGGATACGCGCGATGCGCGTATGCAATGAAACCCCAAAGATTATGCACTCATACGCAGAAGGAGGAGAGATGGGTCAGGATCATTCGTCCGTGTTTGATCTCGCCGCAGTGGCCGCGGCATCCAACGGAGGGAACAACGACCCGCTGCTGCCTCCGGCACGTTTTATCGGCGCTCCGCAGAAGCCCAGTGCGATGCCGTACACGAAGTACGTCGCGTACGACAAGCAGGTGCCGTTTGACTACCCGGAGCGCACGTGGCCGGGCAAGCGACTTACCCGTGCACCCCGCTGGTGCTCGGTCGACCTGCGCGACGGCAACCAGGCGCTCGTCAACCCGATGGACTCCGACCGCAAGCTGCGGTTCTGGAACATGCTCGTCGAGATGGGCTACAAGGAGATCGAGGTCGGCTTCCCGAGCGCGTCCGAGACCGACTACGACTTCATCCGCATGCTCATCGAACGTGAGCTCATCCCCGACGACGTGACGATCGTCGTGCTCACGCAGGCGCGCGAGCACCTGATCCGCAAGACCTACGAATGCCTCAAGGGCGTCAGGCGTGCGATCGTGCACTTCTACAACTCCGTTTCGGTGCTGCAGCGCGAAGTCGTCTTCCGCAAGGACAAGGACGCGATCAAGAAGCTCGCGACCGACGCGGCCGCGCTGTGCAAGGAGCTCGAGGCGGACGCCGAGGGCGTCGACCTCTACTACGAGTACTCGCCGGAGTCCTTCACCGGCACCGAGCCCGAGTACGCCGTCGAGGTGTGCAACGCCGTCATCGACGTCATCAAGCCGACCCCCGACCATCCGATGATCATCAACCTGCCGGCGACCGTCGAGATGACGACGCCGAACGTCTTCGCCGACGAGGTAGAGTACGTCTCCAACCATCTGCAGGACCGCGACGCGATCGTGCTGTCGCTGCATCCGCACAACGACGAGGGCATGGGCGTCGCCGCGGCAGAGCTTGGCATGCTCGCCGGCGCCGACCGCATCGAGGGCTGCCTGCTCGGCAACGGCGAGCGCACCGGCAACGTCGACCTCGTCACGCTCGGACTCAACCTGCTCACGCAGGGCATCGACCCGCAGATCGACCTGTCCGACATCCCGCAGATCCGCCGCACCGTCGAATACTGCAACCAGATCAAGATCTCCGAGCGTCACCCCTACGCCGGCAGCTTCGTGTTCACGGCGTTCTCCGGTTCGCATCAGGACGCGATCAAGAAGGGTCTCGAGGCCCGCGAGGTGGCCGCCGACATGGCGGGCGCCGAGTTGGACAACTTCGTGTGGCTCGTGCCGTATCTGCCGATCGACCCGAAGGACATCGGCCGTTCCTACGAGGCGATCATCCGCGTCAACTCGCAGTCCGGCAAGGGCGGCATGGCGTACCTGCTCAAGGCGAACCACAACCTCGACCTGCCGAAGAAGCTGCAGGTCGAGTTCGAGCGCATCGTGCAGCAGCATGCGGACGCGACGAAGAAGGAAGTCAAGGACGAGGACATCTGGCATCTGTTCAAGGACGAGTACCTGCCCGTCGAGGAGGCCGGCACGACCGAGGCCGGCGCCGTCGTCGGCGACCAGCAGGACATGTCGCTCGAGCAGTGGGGCCGTCTCAAGCTGCTCAAGGTGAGCCTGTCCTCCGGCGAGGACGGTTCGGACACGACGCTCAACGCGACCGTGCTCGACCGCGGACTCAACGTCGGTACCGACCCGGAGGAGGTCCGCGAGATCTCCGGCGCCGGCAACGGCCCGATCGACGCGTTCCTCGACGCCGTCAAGGTGCTCGGCGTCGATGCAAGCGTGCTCGACTACGCCGAGCACACGCTGTCGGTCGGCACCGACGCGCGCGCCGCCTCCTACGTGGAGTGCGAGATCGCGCTCGAGGACGGCGAGACGAGCATCGTCTGGGGCGTCGGCATCGATTCGTCGATTGTGACGAGCTCGCTCAAGGCGATCATCTCCGCCGTCAACCGCTCCGCGCGCTGAACGGCGTCGCGGGCGTCGTGATCGTCCGCGATGTACGATGCCAATTACAAGGCGCGGCGCACACCGGATTCGTTCCGGTGGGCGCCGCGCCTTCGTGTTGGTGACGTGCGGGGAACGTATCCCCGCACAACCGCCGTGCCGCTACTGTCCTGCCGGCTGCTGCGGCTCACCCGTCGGCTGCGTGGCCGGTTCGGTCGGCTCGGCCGGCGTGTTCGGCTGCGTCGGCTGTGTCGGCTGCGGCTGCGGCTGCGTCGTCTGCTCCGGCTGCTGCGGCTTGCTCGTCGGCTTGTCGTTCGGCGTCGCCGACGACGATGCGTTCGGCGACGGCGATTCGCTTGCCGATGCCGATTCGCTCGGCGACGCGCTCGGCGTGAGCGTGTTCTGTCCCTGGTTCGTCGCCGGCGCGCGCGATCCGCCCAGACCCCAGTCGCCGTTCGGGCCGCCGATCACGCCGTCGTCGACGGCGGCCGGGAACTGCTCGACCGGCATGTCGGCGACGGCCGTCGACATGAACTCGGCGAACAGATGCGCCGGATAGCCGGTCGACGAGACGCCGTAGCCGGCGAAGGACGGCACGACGAGGTTCTCGCCGTTCTCGCCCGGATTCCAGATCGCCCAGACGTTCATCAGCTGCGGCGTGTAGCCGACGAAGCTCGCCGCCGTCTCGTCGTTCGCGGTGCCGGATTTGCCGGCGACCGGGCGGCCGAGCTGCGAGGAGACGCCGGCGGCGGTGCCGTAGGTCGTCGTGCCGAGCATCGCGTGCTGCGTGAGCGCGCAGTCGTTCTCGTCGAAGACCTTCTTCGGCGCCGGATTCGCCTTGTACATGTCCTTGTCGGCCTTCGTGACGCGGTCGACGATGTGCAGCGTGTTCTTCGTGCCGTTGTTCGCGATCGTCGAGTGGCCCTGTGCAAGGTCCCAGACGGTCAGCGAGTTGATGCCGAGGATGTTGTAGAGCGTGTCCTCCTGGATGTCGCCGGTGATGCCGGCGTCATGCGCGATCTGCGCGTAGCGTTTCGGCGTCAGATGTTCGTTGACGTTCATGAACACGGTGTTCACCGAGTTCGCCGTCGCCTGGTTGAGGTTGATCGTGCCCCAGCTGATGCCGAGCGCGTTCGGCACCTCCGCGAAGGTGCCCGGCGTCGTCTCGAAGCGTTCCGGCGAGTTGCCGTTGAACAGCGTCGAGAAGCTCACGTCGTCCTGCGCTGCGCCGATGAGTCCGAAGGGCTTCATCGTCGATCCCGGTTGGAACGTCGACTGCGTCGCGTTGTTGAGCTGCTGCTTGAGATAGTCCTGCCCCGCGTACATCGCACGCACCGATCCGCTGCTCTGGTCGACGGCGAGGCCGCCCACCTGCAATGTCTCCGGCATGCCTTCGGGCCGTTCGTCGCCGACCTGCTGGATGCGGTCCTGCATCGCCTTGTCGAGCGTCGTGACGACCTTGTAGCCGCCGGTCTCCAATTCGTCCTTCGTGAACGCCTTGTTGCTCGTCAGCTCCGTCTCGACCGTCGACAGGATGTAGCCGGTCGATCCCGCGTAGTCGTTGCTCGGGATGTACTCCTTGACTTCGGGGAACTTCGCGTCGGCGGCCTGCTGGGCGGTCAGGTAGCCGTCCTCCTGCATGATGCCGACGACGCGCTCGAAGCGCTTCTCCGCCTGCTTCGGGTTGACGGCCGGATCCCAGGTGCTCGGTGCCGGGATGATGCCGGCGATCATCGCGGCTTCGGAGGGCGTGAGGTCCTTCGCGTCCTTGCCGAAGTACGCCTGGGCGGCGGCCTGGATGCCGTAGGCGCCGCGGCCCAGATAGATCGTGTTCATGTAGTTGCACAGCACCTCGGACTTGTCCTGCGAGTTCGCGATCTTCATCGCGAGGATCGCCTCGCGGATCTTGCCGGCGTAGGACGTCGTCTCGCCCAGATAATAGCGCTCCGCATACTGCTGCGTGATCGTCGAGCCGCCCTGGCGTGTGCCCTTCGTCAGGTTGTTGTACAGCGCGCGCGCCATGCCGGTGATGTCGATGCCCTTGTTCGTCCAGAACGAACGGTCCTCGGAGGCGACGATCGCGTTGCCGACGTAGTCGGGCAGCGTCGAGCAGTTGACGATCTCGCGGTTCTGCTCGGAGAACGAGCCGATCGGCGTCGTGCCGTCGTTGTAGTAGACGGTCGTCTTCTCGGCGAGCGCGACCTTCTCCGGCTGCGGGATGTCGGTCGTCGCGTACAGGTAGGCGAACAGGCCGATGCCGAGGACGAGGATGCCGCCGATGACGCCGAGCAGGATCTTCCACCACAGTCCCTTGTGTTTCTTCTGCGGGTCCTTCTTGTTCTTCGGCGCGCGATGGTTCCTGCGTGCGCCGGCGCTGCCCGCCGATGTCTTTCTTGCGTCCGCGGCGCCGTGCGACGCCCTGTGCGCGCCGCCCGACGCGCCCGAACGTACGGTACGTGTCTGTGAAGCCATGACGTCCACGGTAATCGGCGTACCTGAAAAACCGCCGACGCTTCGCCGAGGGGCGCATCGGCCGCCGTGACTACGCCGGCGTAGGTTTTCCTGCATACACGGTAACGTTAGTGTCTTGAAGTTCCTTTGGCAGGCCGCCGCGGGCAATGCGCGGTATGCTGAAAGGCGAACAACGCACGCAACTAGAGGAGTCATTTTTCATGAGCATTCGCGTGGCTATCGCCGGTGTGGGCAATTGCGCCTCGTCACTGGTGCAGGGTGTCGAGTACTACAAGGACACCAAGGATGAGGACAAGATCCCTGGACTGATGCACAACAACTTCGGCGGCTACCGCGTGCGCGACATCGAGTTCGTCACCGCGTTCGACGTCGACGCCGACAAGGTCGGCAAGGACCTGTCCGAGGCGATCTTCTCGTCGCAGAACAACACGATCAAGTTCTCCGACGTCCCGAACCTGGGCGTCGAGGTGCTGCGCGGACCGACGCTCGACGGTCTGGGCGAGTACTACCGCGAGATGATCGAGGAGTCGGACAAGGAGCCGGTCGACGTCGCCCAGGTGCTGCGCGACAACAAGGTCGACGTCCTCGTTTCCTACCTGCCGGTCGGCTCCGAAGAGGCCGACAAGGCGTATGCGCAGGCCGCGATGGACGCCGGCTGCGCGTTCGTCAACTGCCTGCCGGTGTTCATCGCCTCCGACCCGGAGTGGGCGCAGAAGTTCCGTGACGCCGGCGTCCCGATCATCGGTGACGACATCAAGAGCCAGGTCGGCGCGACGATCACGCACCGTGTGCTCGCACGTCTGTTCGAGGACCGCGGCGTGCATCTCGACCGCACCTACCAGCTCAACGTCGGCGGCAACATGGACTTCATGAACATGCTGCAGCGTTCGCGCCTCGAGTCGAAGAAGATCTCGAAGACGCGCGCCGTCACGTCGATCGTCCCCCACGAGATGGATCCGTACAACGTCCATATCGGCCCGTCCGACTACGTCGCATGGCTCGACGACCGCAAGTTCGCGTTTGTCCGCCTCGAGGGCACGACCTTCGGCGACGTCCCGCTGAACCTCGAGTACAAGCTCGAGGTGTGGGATTCGCCGAACTCGGCCGGCATCGTCATCGACGCCGTGCGCGCCGCGAAGATCGCGCTCGACCGCGGCCTCGCCGGCCCGGTGCTCGCGCCGTCCTCCTACTTCATGAAGTCCCCGGCCGTCCAGCATGAGGACAACGAGGCCCGCCGCCTCGTCGAGGAGTTCATCGCCGGCAAGGTCGAGGCCAACGAGGCCGAGCTCGACGCCGACGTCGCCAAGGCGAAGGCCGACGGCAAGGACGTCTGGAAGGCCTGAGCCTCCACGACGCCGCCGTCCGGCATGACGAAGGCCGCCCGTGTCCCCCGTGACATGGGCGGCCTTCGTCATACCGGCGCCATGCCGTGTGTTGCGGTGTCGGGGCATGGTGTACACTGATGAATGCCTCCGCGTGGCACTACGTCACCCAATCCCCCCAGGGCAGGAATGCAGCAAGGGTAAGTGGCCTCTGGTGGGTGCGTGGAGGTTTTTCCATACCCGCCGACGTTCTTCCGTACTTGCGTTACAGTCGGTAGCATGACCGAGCACACACACGACACCCCATCCACGCGTCCCGACGACGCCGCGCAGCCGTCCGCCGACGCGACGCACTGGTCCGCGCTCGAGAAGACGGAACGTCCCGCGCCGCAGCCGGTGCCGCAGGACGGCCCGGGGAAGCCGCACGAGGAGGACGTCCTCGCGCGCGACATGCGCTCCAAGCTCGCGCAGCTCGACCCGCTCACATTGCGTCCGCGCACGTCGAGCGTCGTGCTGTGCATCGTCTTCGGCGTCGTCTTCCTCATGATCGCGGCCGCCGTCTACTGGCTCGGGGTGCGCACCGTCGCCGGGCAGACCTTCGAGGACCTCGTGATCGTCAACTACGCGTCGATGATGCCGTCGTGGCTCAGCCTCGGCCATCTGCAGTCGCCGATCATCATCGGCGTCGCGCTCGCCTTCGGCGTCGCGGCCTTCGTCGTCGCCGCGCTGCGCCGCCGCTGGTGGCTCATCGGGCAGCTCGCCGCCTACAGCGCCGTCTGCTTCGCCGCCGCGAAGCTGCTCAAGCCGTATCTGCCGCGGCCGTTCCTCGTCTACATCGAATCGTCGGCGAACAATTCGGCGCCGTCGGGGCACACGATGCTCGCGGCGGCCGCCGGACTCGTGCTGCTGTGCGCGGTGCCGCACGCATGGCGCGCCGTATGCGCCGTGCTGTCGACGATCTGCACGATCGCCGTCGGCGTGTCGGTCGTCTTCGACCAGTGGCACCGGCCGAGCGACGTATTGATGGCGATGTTCGTCGCCGGCGGCCTGATGATGCTCATGTTGGCGTGCACGCGCGCGTCGGGCATGGACCGGCCGGGCGACCGCGTCTCGTCGCCGTCGATCCAGCTCGTCGCGACCGCGTTGATCACGCTCGGGCTGTGCGCGGCCGCCTACGGCGCCTACGTCATCTGGCAGGTGCAGCCGGGACTCGAATCCTCGGCCGGCTGGGCGGCGTCGGGATCGTGCGCGGCGACGACGGCGCTCGTCTTCGGCTGCGCCGCCCTCGTCAACGGCATGGTGCTGATGATGCGCCAGCTGACGGCCGCGCCGCTGACGAAGCTCGGGCTCATCGGCGCGCCGCCGTTGCCGCCCAAGGCGAAATGAGCGCCGCCGAAACGCCCGGCGCGTTGCCGTCAGCGCCGCCCGGGCGTACATGATTGAGCAGCCCGTGAGTAATATGGCGTGCGAATACCGCATGTAAGGAGAAATCATGACTGCAGGCAGCAAGCTCGTGATCGTCGAGTCCCCGGCGAAGGCGAAGAAGATCGGCGGCTACCTCGGGGATGGATACACCGTGCTCGCTTCGGTGGGCCATATCCGCGACCTTGCCCAGCCGAGTCAGGTTCCCGCCGACCAGAAGGCGCGCTTCGGCAAGTTCGGCGTCGATGTGGACGACGGCTTCAAGCCGTACTACGTCGTCGGCGCCGACAAGAAGAAGACGGTCGCCGAATTGCGCGCCGCGCTCAAGGACGCCGACGAGCTCTTCCTCGCGACCGATGAGGACCGCGAAGGCGAGGCGATCGCCTGGCATCTCGTGCAGACGCTCAAGCCGAAGGTGCCGGTCAAGCGTATGGTGTTCCACGAGATCACGCCCGAGGCGATCCGCGCATCGCTCGAACATACGCGCGAGGTCGACGGCCACATGGTCGACGCGCAGGAGACGCGCCGTGTCCTCGACCGCCTCTACGGCTATGAACTGTCGCCGGTGCTGTGGCGCAAGGTCGGCCCGGGACTGTCCGCAGGCCGCGTGCAGTCGGTCGCCACACGTCTGATCGTCGAACGCGAACGCGAACGCATGGCCTTCGTGCGCGCGCCGTACTGGGACGTCGTCGCGCAGCTGCAGGCGCCGGACGCGCTCGGCGCCGACGTCGCCTTCGACGCGCGCCTGACCGCCGTCGACGGCCATCGCGTCGCCGGATCGAAGGACTTCACGTCGCGCGGCGAACTCACCGAGGCCGCGCGCAGGGACGGCGTGCGGCAGCTGGGCCAGGCCGATGCCGACGCGATCGCCGCCGCGCTCGCGTCCGCTCCGTTCCGCGTCGCCGACGTCGAGGAGAAGCCGTACCGCCGCCGTCCACAGCCGCCGTTCACGACGTCGACGATGCAGCAGGCCGCCGGCAACCGTCTCGGCATGTCGTCGAGGCAGACGATGCGCGCCGCGCAGACGCTGTACGAGAACGGCTACATCACCTATATGCGTACCGATTCGGTCACGCTCAGCCAGGAGGCGATCCACGCCGCGCGCGAATCGGTCGCGCGCGAGTTCGGCGAGCGGTATCTGTCCGACGGCCCCAAGCAGTACGCGACGAAGACGGCCGGCGCGCAGGAGGCGCACGAATGCATCCGACCCGCCGGCTCGCACTTCCGCGACCCGGCGCAACTCGCCGGTTCGCTGCCGCCGGATCAGCTCAGGCTGTACACGCTCATCTGGCAGCGCACGCTCGCCTCGCAGATGGCCGACGCAACCGGTTCGACGGCCACGGCGCGCTTCGTCGCCGACGCCGGCGACCGCGGCGAGACGACGTTCCAGGCCTCCGGCACCGTCATCGAGTTCCCCGGCTTCCTGCGCGTGCTCGGCGAGCACCGCAAGGGCGCGAAGGACGACGAGACGTCGCTGCCGCCGATGGCCGCCGGCGACGTGCTGCAGGCGCGCGACGTGAAGGCGGACGGCCATGAGACGCAGCCGCCGGCGCGCTACACCGAGGCGTCGCTCGTCAAGACGCTCGAGGCGAAGGAGATCGGACGACCCTCCACCTATGCGAGCATCATCTCGACGATCATCGACAGGAAATACGTGTACGAGCGCGGCCGCGCGCTCATCCCGTCGTGGCTCGCGTTCGCCGTGACGAAGCTGCTCGAGACGAAGTTCCCCAAGTACGTCGACTATCAGTTCACGGCGGACATGGAGAACGGCCTCGATGAGATCGCGCACGGCAGGGACACCGGCCGTGACTGGCTCACCGCCTTCTACTTCGGCACCGGCAAGGACGCGGCGAAGAACGCCGACGAAGTGCACGAAGGCCTGCAGCAGCAGGTCG
Organism: Bifidobacterium choerinum; assembly: GCF_000741135.1. Lineage (GTDB taxonomy): Bacteria > Actinomycetota > Actinomycetes > Actinomycetales > Bifidobacteriaceae > Bifidobacterium > Bifidobacterium choerinum. Next base: position 332,300 of record NZ_JGYU01000002.1, read on the forward strand.
CGCAGCTCGGCGAGATCGACGCGCGTGCGATCAACACGATCGAGATCGGCGACGGCATCAACGTGCGCGTCGGCCGCTACGGCCCGTATCTCGAGGACACGAAACACCTCGACGACAAGGGCAACCCGAAGCATGCGTCGATCCCGGATACGCTCGCGCCGGACGAGCTCACCGTCGCCGAGGCGCACCGGCTCATCGACGAGAACGCCGGCGGCCCGCGCGTGCTCGGCACCGACCCGGCGACCGGCGGCACCGTCGAACTGCGCAACGGCCGCTTCGGCCCGTACATCGCACTCGTCGAGCCGGGCTCGGACGCGCGTCCGAAGATGGCGTCGCTGTTCAAGTCGATGACGCCGGAGACGATTACGCTCGCCGACGCGCTCAGGCTGCTGAGCCTGCCACGCCTCGTCGCGTCCTATGACGAGACCGACGATAAGACCGGCGAGACCGGCACGACGAAGATCCTCGCGAACAACGGCCGCTACGGCCCGTATCTGACGCGCGAACGCGCCGACGGCTTGAGCGAGACGCGTTCGCTCGAGAACGAGGACATGATCTTCACGGTGACCGAACAGCAGGCGCGCGACTTGTTCGCGCAGCCGAAGTACGGCCGCGGCAGGCGTGCTGCGAAGCCGCCGCTGCGCGAGCTCGGCAACGACCCGACGACGAACAAGCCGGTGACGATCAAGGAAGGCTTCTACGGCGCCTACATCACCGACGGCGAGACGAACCGTTCGCTGCCCAAGCAGTACGACCCGAAGACGATCTCTGCCGAGGACGCGTTCCGTCTGCTCGCCGAGAAGCGTGCGGCCGGCCCGGCCAAGCGCCGCGGCCGCAAGACGAAGACGGCGAAGGCCGCGAAACCGGCGAAGACGGTGAGCCCCGCGCAGGCCGCCCGCGAGGAGCGCCGCAGGAAGGTACGCGAATTCGCCGATCTGGGGTGGCCGAACGCGCGCATCGCACGCGAGATCGGTTCGACGCCCGCGACGATCAAGTCGGACCTCGACTATCTGACCGAACACGAAGGCTATGTGCGTCCGGCGGTCGTGCCGAGGACGAAGCGCTGAACGGCAGGACGACGATGACAGGGCAGGGATTGTTCGTCTCCTTCGAGGGCGTCGACGGCGCCGGCAAGACGACGCAGGCCAACCGTCTCGCCGACTATTGGCGCGCGCGGGGCAGGGAGGCGGTCGTCACGCGTGAGCCGGGCGGCACGTCGCTCGGCGTCGAGATCCGCCGGCTGCTGCTGCACGGCGACGAGCCGATCGCGGCGCGCGCCGAGGCGCTGCTGTTCGCCGCCGACCGCGCGCAGCACGTCGCCGAGATGATCCGTCCGGCGCTCGAGCGCGGCGCGATCGTCATCACCGACCGCTATCTCGATTCGTCGCTTGCCTATCAGGCGGGCGGTCGTGAACTGACGTCCGACGAGATCCGCGGACTGAGCATGTGGGCGACCGGCGGCCTGCTGCCGCGGCGCACCTATCTGCTCGACATCGATCCGGCGTGCGCGCACCGGCGGCTCACGCACGCCGAGGACCGCATCGAATCGGCCGGCGACGACTTCCAGCGGCGCACCAGGCGCGCGTTCCTCGACCTCGCCGAGCGCGACCCCGAACGATTCCTCGTGCTCGACGCGTCGGCGCCGGCCGACGACATCGCGCAGACGATTTGCCAAGACAGCGCGAATCTGGTTGGGTGAGACGTCATGAGCGTATGGGACACCCTCGTGGGGCAGGACCGCGTCGTCGAACAGCTGCGCGCGGCCAGCTGCGGCGACCCGAAGATGCTGGCGCAGTCATGGCTGATCTGCGGACCTCCCGGCTCGGGCCGCTCCAACATGGCGCGCGCCTTCGCGGCCGCGTTGGAGAGTCCCGACCACGGCCTGAACGATGAGCCGACGAAGGCCGTGCGCGAGGTGCTCGCCGGCACGCATCCGGATGTGACGACGTTGGCTACCGACAAGGTGACGATCGGCATCGACGAGGTGCGCGACCTCGTGACGACGGCCGAGCAGATGCCGCGCAGCGGCCCGTGGCGCATCATCATCATCGAGGACGTCGACCGCATGCTCGAACGCACGACGAACGTGCTGCTCAAGGAGATCGAGGAGCCCAGCCCGCACACGATCTGGCTGCTGTGCGCGCCGAGCGCGCAGGACGTGCTGCCGACGATCCGCTCGCGCACCCGCATCGTCAACCTCGGCGTGCCCTCCGACGCGCAGGTCGCGCAGTACCTCGAGCAGCGGCACGACGTCGGCCACAACCTCGCGATGCGCGCCGCGCGCCTCGCCGAAGGGCATATCGGCGTCGCGACGCTGTACGCGACCGATTCGCAGGTGCTCGCCGACCGCGACGAACTCGTCGTCGGCGTCCTCGGGCTGCGCCGCACGTCGCAGGCGATACTGCTCGCCGGCTCCCTGCTCGACAGCGCGAAAGCGCAGGCCGCCGCCGACGTGGCGAAACGCGGCGACAAAGCGCGCGCCGAATTCCTCCGCCTCAACGGCCTGCAGGAGGGAGACCGCGTGCCGCCGTCGCTGCGCCCCGCGTACAACGCGCTGACGAAGGCCGACGACGTCAAACGGCAGACGACGCGCCGCACGCGCGACGTGCTCGACCGCGCGCTCAACTCGGTCGCGAGCATCTACCGCGACGTCGCCGTCCTGCAGAACGACGCCGAGGAATCGGTCGGTCTCGTCAACGTCGAGAACCGCCGCGCGATCGCCGACCTGAGCGCGCGGCTGCGCCGGGAGCGCACGATTCGCTGTCTCGACGAGATCAACGTCGCGCGCCGCCGCCTGTTCGGCAACGGCAACGCGCTGCTCGTCTTCGAGGCGCTGTTCTGCGCGCTCGCCGAGGCCTGAGCGGCCGCGCAGCCGCCGGAGAGTATTCGCGACGCGCGATATATCCGGTCATGCGCCGGCATGCGCGCCGCCGATGCGCGATACTAAAGACATGCTAGTTTCCGCAGATTTCACCACCGTGCCGGACCTCTACGCCAAGAAGGCGCCCGATGACGCCCGCGTGGACGGTGTGCCGTGCATCTCCTTCCCCTTCTACATCGACCATCTCAATCCGGCCGTCAAGTACCTGCACTGGGAGTTCAGCGACCCCGATTCGATTCCGGTGTGCGGATTCGAATGGATCCACTGGACGATGGCGAACCTGCCGGTCGACGCGATCATGTTCGACCCGTCCGACGCGCATGCGCTGCAGATTCCCGCCGATTTCTCACGCAAGGTCAACGCGATGATCCCGGAGGCGGCGCAGGGACGCAATTCGCAGGCTTCGCCGCTCTACGGCCAGGACCAGCAGAACCTGCAGCTCGTCGCGCACTACACCGGTCCGCAGCCGCCGGACCAGGACCATCGCTACGTGCTGCAGCTATGGGGCACGACCGAGCCGATCGCGGGACTCGAGCAGGGCTTCTGGCTCAACGCGATGCTGCACGGCCTCGAACATGCGCAGGTCGTCGACGGCGGCGGCATCACACTCGTCGGCAGTTGCTGACGGCTTCACGATGACGGCCGGCGGAGCGATCCGCCGGCCGTCATCGTGATACCCGCGGCAGGGCCACTGTTCGCGTCCGGCGTATCCATATCCCGGCTGGGCCGGGGCAGCGCGCCGCACGGGCCCCTACAATGACCGCATCGGAACATGTCCGCCGCCACCGAAGGCGCAGGCGGACGAAGCAGACACAACCAACAGGAGACATGGGAACAATATGAGCTGTACAACGCTGCTTGTCGGCAAGGACGCAAGCTACGACGGATCGACGATCATCGCGCGCAACGAGGACAGCTGCAACGGGGAGTTCGACCCGAAGCAGTTCGTCATCGTCAGGCCGGAGGACCAGCCGCGCCACTACAAGTCGGTGCTCTCGCACGTCGAGATCGATCTGCCCGACGACCCGCTGCAGTATTCGAGCGTGCCGAACGCGATCCGCAAGAGCGGCATCTGGGGCGAGGCCGGCGTCAACGAGGCGAACGTCGCGATGAGCGCCACCGAGACGCTGACGACGAACGAACGCGTGCTCGGCGCCGACCCGCTCGTCGAGTTCGCGCCGGCGATCGGCAAGCCGGGCGACGACGACTACGAGCCCGAGGTCGCCGGCGGCATCGGCGAGGAGGACTTCGTCACGATCGTGCTGCCGTACATCAAGACGGCGCGCGAGGGCGTCGCGCGCCTCGGCGCGCTGCTCGAGCAGTACGGCACCTACGAGATGAACGGCGTCGCGTTCAGCGACGTCAACGAGATCTGGTGGCTCGAGACGGTCGGCGGCCATCATTGGATCGCGCGCCGTGTGCCCGACGACTGCTATGTGACGATGCCGAACCAGCTGGGCATCGACGAATTCGATCTCGACGACGCGCTCGGCAAGCAATGCGATTACATGTGCTCCGCCGACCTCGACGACTTCATCGAAGGCAACCATTTGAGCCTCGCCGTCGAAGGCGCGTCGCCGTTCTCGCCGCGTGACGCCTTCGGCTCGCATTCCGACTCCGACCACGTCTACAACACGCCGCGTGCATGGTACATGCAGCGCTACTTCAATCCGCTCGACGAGGTCTGGGACGGCCCGGACGCCGACCACAAGCCGGACGCCGACGACATCCCGTGGTGCCGCCAGCCGGACCGCAAGATCACGATGGAGGACGTCAAGTACATCCTGAGCTCGCACTACCAGGAGACGCCCTTCGACCCGTACGGCACGGGCGGCGACGACATGTCGCGCACGCGCTTCCGCCCGATCGGCATCAACCGCACGAACCATCTCGCCGCGATGCAGATCCGTCCATACCGCCCGCAGGTCAACCGCGCCGTGCAGTGGATCGCCTACGGCTCGAACCCCTTCAACGCGATGGTCCCGTTCTTCCCGAACGTCGACGACACGCCCGCCTATCTGCGCGACACGACGGCGCGCGTGACGTCGGAGAACTTCTACTGGGCGAACCGCATCATCGGCGTGCTGTGCGACGCGCAGCACGCGCAGACGATGTCCGCCGTCGAGAACTACCAGCTGAAGGTCGGCGCGCTTGGCCACGCGATGCTGCGCGCGGCCGACGAGCAGGTGAACCGTCTCGGCGGCGACGCCGTGCTCGAGGCGTCCGCCCGCGAACACGAATACGACGACGAATTCGTCGAGGACGAACTCGTCGAGGACGTGCAGCCGATGGAGCCGGACGAGATCATCGAGGCCGTGCGCAACCCCGAGGTGCGCGACGTGCTCGCGACGGCGAACGAGGACCTCGCACGCCAGCTCAAGAAGGAGACCGAGAAGCTGCTCGACACGGCGCTGTACACGTCGAGCCTCGCGATGAAGAACCACTTCGCGATGTCCGACAACTGATCCGTCTGATTCGCCGCGCCCATCGCGCTATGACCCGAAGCCGGCGCGCAGGCCCCCCGCCTGCGCGCCGGCTTTCGTCGTTCGCATCGTGATGGGGGATGTCTCGCGGCCATAGCGTGCTGATATGTTGGAACAGGCAGCTCAAACACCGGAAAGGAACGTGTAGTGTCGCTCATCGAGAATTTCACCAAGCCTTACGGACTGGTCGACAAGATCGACGCATTCGGCTATCTCGACTCCCTTAAGAACAACCCCGACGCGCCGCGCAAGCACGGCAAGGTCGTCCTCGTCACCGCGGACACACCGCTCAAGGCGTCGCGCGGCGAAGGCAAGACGACGACGACGATCGCGCTCATCGACGCGCTCAACGCGCGCGGCATCGACGCGGCCGCCGTGCTGCGCCAGCCGAGCATGGGCATCACGGCCGCCGGTTCGAAGGGCGGCGCCTCCGGTGGCGGCAAGGCGTCGCTGACGCATCCCGAACTCATCGACTGGGGTCTGTGCGGCGAGATGGGTGCGATCGAGGCCGCGCAGAACCTGCTCGCGTCGTTCGCCGAGAAGGCCGTCGACGACGGTCTGCTCGACACGGTGATCGTTCCGCGCGTCTCCGAAGTGCCGTCGCGTTCGCTGCGCAGCGTCGTCGTCGACGCCGGCAAGAACGATGTGCACGAGAAGACCGTGCTCACGCCGACCTGCGAGCTGATGCAGATCGTCGTGCTGTCGCGCTCGATGGACGAGATCGCCGAGCGCGTCGCGAAGATGATCGCCGGCACGAAGGACGGCAAGGCCGTGACCTTCGGCGAGTTCATCGACCTGTGGCGCATCACGAACATCCTCGCCGACGCCGTCAAGCCGGCGAAGACCGAGACGAAGAACGGCTCGCCGGTGTACGTGCACGGCGGCCCCTTCGCGAACGTCTCGATCGGCATCCCGTCGCTCGTGTCCGTCGAGATGGCGTGCGCGCTGCACGACGTCGTCATCGTCGAAGCCGGCTACGGCGCCGACGCCGGCGCGCAGAAGTGGCTCGACATCGCCTGCCGCGAATACGGCGCGCAGTGGCCGAGCGCGGCCGTCGTCGTGACGCGCGCCTCCACCTGGCGCGACGACCCGGCGCTGCAGTGGCGTTACCCCTTCCACGTCGAGCGTCTCGAAGGCCTCGGCATCCCGACCTTCCCGCTGATCAACCTGTGGGACGGCGAGGACGACCAGGTGCCGGCGCTGCGTCAGACGGCCGCCGACCTCGGCTTCCGCGCGCCGATCGTCGGCAATCTGTACCGTGACGGCGGCGACGCGCTCGTGCCGCAGCTCGACGCCTTCACCGAAGCCGTGAGCGCCGAGGATGCGCCCGAGACGCCGGCGAGCCACAAGGGCATGCCGCTCGTCGAGAACGTCAAGTGGGTGTGCGAGCACGCCTACGGCGTCCCGTCCGACCGCGTCGTCATGAAGCCCGGCTTCGAGGAGTCGCTCGAGGCCGCGCGGGCGCTCGCCGAGGACGCCGGCGTCGCCTTCGACGATCTCGCGCTCGTCGCCGTGAAGTCGCCGGCGACGATGACCGACAACGACGCCGCGCCGGCCGACGAACGCACGGTGACGCTCAAGAAGGTCGACGTCCACTCCGGCGCCGGCCTCGTCCACGTCAACCTGACGACATCGCTGACGACGCCGATGCCGAAGATCGTCTAAGGTCATTCGACTCGGCCAGTCGCGCTGAACGCCCCGCGCCATCGGACGCGGGGCGTTCCCATAGGGCGCATGGGTCATCGGCAACGCAAAGGAGGAGGATCCCGGCGTCGAGCTGCCTTCGGCGGGCGGCATCGGGACGCATTGCGCGGCCCTCGGATTCGCGTTCATCGCGGCGGGCATGTGCCTGGCTGTGGTCGTGCAGAAGAACCGCAAACCCGGTGCGCACGCCGTCGTGCGTAGTCGCTGAGTCGGGCGAACGATAAGTCTATTGCACTAGACATAATATGTCTAGTGCAATAGACTTACATGATGACGAAACGCAGAGAGCTTCTGAGGAAAATTCGGCGTGAGGCCCGAAGGCAGGGCCTCTCGTTCGAACGTGACGCGCGCAAAGGCGGCAATCATGAGATATGGAAACTGGACGGGATGGCCATCCCGGTACCGAGGCATCATGAGATTGGTGATATCACCGCTATGGGCATCTACAAGGAAGCAGCTGAAAAGCTGGGAAAAGGGTGGTGGCAATGATCTATCAAGTGGATATCGAGCCGGACGGCAAGTACTGGAATATCTCGGTGCCGCAGATCAACCGCGTGACCCAAGCTCGCACTCTGGGCGAGGTGGAATCGATGGCGAAGGATCTCATCTCGATCATGACCGAGGAACGCGATCCGCAAATCGAAGTGCAGATGCATCTGCCAAGCCTCGTGGAGGAGGCGCTGCGGCTGAAGGTGGAAGCGAAGGAGGCGGAGCGGCGCGCGCGCAAATCAATGGCCGGCGCCGTCCATCTACTGCACGATGAGGGAGTGCCGTATCGGGAGATCGGTCAGATTCTGGGCATCAGCCATCAGAGGGCGCAGCAGTTGGCGTCGGCATGACATATGGATAATCGGAGACGCCGCCGAATCGATGGGATTCGGCAGCGTCTCTCGTATGCGCTGAGCGTTCGCCGCACGGTGGATGGCGGCGGCGAAGTTCAGATCAGAAGTTGGAGCCGTTCCAACCCCAGTCGGGGGTTGCGGTGTAGCGGATGTAGGTGCGGTCGGCGGGGATCTCGAGCGTGTCCTGCAGCGCATCCATGATCTGCGGCGTGAGCTTCTTCCATGCGCTCGTCGGCACGTTCGAACCGAAGACGTTCACCTCGACGTAGGCGACCGGCGCGGCATCGTCGCCGCCGAAGTACATCGGCACATTGTCCTCGAACATGCACATGAGCCAGCCCTCGGACTTGCCGGGGACGGCGGTGATCGCCTGGCCGAAGATGCGCTTGAGCGTATCGCGCTGCTCCTTCGTCGTCGGGACGGAGACATGGGTGTGAATGACTGGCATAGGGCCTCCTTGATGGGAATCGGCGATCGACTCGGCGGTCGCCGGTCAACGGTGTTCAGTCAGTACCCAGTCTAGGGCAGCTTTGCCGCGTCGTATTCGACTTGCGTCCGGTGGCTGAGCGGTTGAATGGAGGTTTGTGGTTGCGGTCAATCACAAACCTCCGCCGGGAGGGATGCGAATGGCAGTCTGTAATTGGGTTCAACCACCAACCGCCGCCGAAGGGCGTCACTTCCAGCCTTTCGGCGTGTGCCTGATCGACCACATGCCCAGACGGTGCGAGAAGCTCTGCTCCCACTTCGCCTCGAGCTCCTCCTCGGACAGGACGTGGTCGCCGCGGCGTAGGCGGTTCATCGCGTTTGTGTGCGTGTCGTCGAGCAGCCATTTGCGGATGATGAAGTTCCAGATCGCGACGACGACCGTCGAGATCAGCTTGCCGATGTTCGTGCGCAGCAGATACATCGCGTGCTGGCTGATGTAGGCGTCCTTGTTCATGCCGTAGGTGGACAGCCAGATGATGACCATGTTGATGAACAGACCGACGACCGCCGAGAACAGGAAGATCGCCATTTCCATCCACCGTGCCATGTCCGGACGGTGCTTGAAGACGTATTTCATGCTCGCGAAGTAGTTGAAGACGAGCGAAATGAGGAACGAGATCGTCGCCGCGATGACGTTGTGCATATGGAACACGCCGACGAGGAGGTTGAGGATGCCCCAGTCGATCAGGAACGCGATGATGCCGACGACGCCGAATTTCAGGATCTGCTCAATGAGTTTGCGCACACGAACAGTGTACAAGGGGCACGCCCGAAGCAGCCGTGCGGCTGCGGACGCCCGCTCCGCACGGCGTACGCAGCGCGTACTGCCCATGTACTGTCAGCCGTCGTGCGCGCTCGCCCATCATCTGCATCAGTCATGCATATCTCGATAATTTGGGAGAAACTTTGAGTTATGCGTCGTGCACTGCGCAGGCAGACGCCCGGCATGTGCGATGGTGCGCGTTTGGGTGAGCAGATGTGCGATTGGAGAGTCGGCGTGAGCGATATTGTGCGGTTTCGGCATCGTCGGCTGTTACAGTGCCATGGCTGCCGGTTGCGCGGGCGCATATCTCGATAGTTTGCCCGAGATATCGAGTTATGCGCCCGTGCTCGTGCCCGCACGGGCGGGAGCGCACAAAGCCATGGCGATCAATGACAGGTCCCGCACGTGCTTGTGCGGGTGGGGGATGAGGTCGCCGTCGACGAGGAGGGTGCCCCTGGTCGAGCCGACGAAGATTAACCTATGCGCGCGTCTACAGCTCGACTTCCGGTTTGGACGGGTCGTCCTTGACGTGGGCGAACTTCGCGGCGAGCGCCTCCTTGTTCTTGCGTTCGTCCTCCTGACGCGCGCGTTCCTTCGCCTCCTTGGGGTCCCACAGGATGTCCCCGCGGTGCCTGCGCCACTCGGCGCAGGCGATCGGGGCGAGCGCCTGCGCGAGCACCGTTGCCGCGTCGACGGCGTCGTCGTCGCCGTTCGGCGTCGCGTAGGAGGCGACGACGCCGTGGAACTGCTCGGCCGTCAGGCAGATCTGCGGCAGCTGCAGCGTCGCCGCGAAATCGTTGATGAACAGGAAGAACGGCAGTGCGAGCCGTTCGAGGCCGCGCACGCGCTGTTCGGGCGCACCGCCGGCCGTCGGCTCCTCGTCGCCGAGCGCACCGGCGAGCTGCGTCGTCGCGACGCGCATCAGTTCGTTGAGCAGCACGACGACGACGGCGTAGCGCCATGCGATCGATTCGACCTTCGTCTCGGTGCGCGCGGCGACGAAATCCTCGGCGTTGCCGACGGCGGTCGTGACGGCGGTGGAGGTCGCGCCGGACCAGCCGGCGTCGAGCGTGTCGGCGGCGTCGAGCAGTTCGTGCACGTCGTGCGACGACGCGAATCCGGCGAGCGTCTCGATCGCGTCGTTCGCGGCGTTCAACGCGTCCACCGTTTCCTGCGGGCGGCCGGGAATAGAGTCGGCGCCCTCGTAGACGAATTCGGCGTCGGCCATCGGAATTCGCTCGCCGGACATGACCTGCGCGGCGAGACGGCTCAGACGCACTTGCAGGTTCTCGCAGTAGCGCGCGTCGTTGTCCATGTGCAGCGCCGACGTCAGCGGCCACAGCTCGGTCAGATCGGCGGCCGCCTGCGCGGCCTGACGGACGTTCGGCAGCGCGGCGATGCGCTCGACGACCTGGTCGATATCTCCATTCATCGTGACTCCTTCGCGGTTGCGGCCACCGGTGTGGCGGCCAAAGCGGATGCAGGCTACTCGATGCCCTTCGCCGGGTCGGCGTAGGTGATTGACAGCACGTCGTGCGTCGCGTTGTCGTAGGTGATCGACGTCACTGATGCGAGCGCCGTCTTGCGCAGCAGCATGTTGTGCTCGGGGCGTCCTGTTTCGAGCATGTGGCGATACGACCAGATCGGCGATTCGTGCGTGACGACGACGATCTGCTCGCCAGGATGTTCGTCGACTTTTTCCAGAGCGAAATTCTGCACACGGTTCGCGATCGAACGGTAGCTTTCGCCCCAGCTCGGACGCCACAGGTTGCGCACGAGCCTGAGGTTCTCGGGGCGCCACAGCGCGCCGTCGCCGTGGCCGATGCGTTTGCCGCGGAACTCGTTGCGCGCCTCGATGAGACGCGGGTCGGTGAGCAGCTCCAGCTGCTGCTGGCCGCGTTCGGCGCGCAAGCGGTTGAGTTCGAGCAGGATTGCGTCGGCCGTCTCACGAGTGCGGTCGAGCGGTGACGAGTAGACGGCGGCGGTCGTGTTCGTCTGCGGGTTGGCGGCCAGATAGCGGCCGGTCGCCTGCGCCATGCGGCGCCCCGACTCGGACAGATGGAAGCCGGGAAGCCGTTCGTAGAGCAGATGGTCCGGGTTGTAGACCTTGCCGTGCCGCACGAAGTTGATGGTGGTGGCCGTCATGACGCTCCCTTTCGAATCGATGTGAACATTTCACGATAATCGCTTCCACCTCAATAATGTACCGCGTGTCGCGCCGGCGGGTGCGACTAATGTGGCCGTGTTCGCGAACGCGTGACATGCGCGTCGCGCGGACGATTCGCCGGCCATCGACGACGACGTCGCCGAATCGCCAAGCAACAATCCCTAACCAATGCAACAAACCCAACCAACCGCAGGCGGCGAGAATCAAGCCGTGACGCCAAACGGCGCGACGGCCGCATGCGGGACACATCCGTGAGCAGAAAGGAGCGGCACATGGCACAGCACAGGGAGCACGTAGTGACGAAGGGAATCAGGGACGTCAACAGACGGTTGTTCGGCGGCTACGCGCAGCTGCTGAAGATCCCGCACACGGCCAGGTTCACAGTCGGCTCGGTCATCGCGTGCATGCCGTTCCCGATGGTCGGCATGACGATGACGATCATGACGCAGCAGTACTACGGCAACTATTCGCTCGCCGGCGCGCTCACCGCCGTGCAGGCGATCGCCGGCGCCGCCGTCGGCCCGCTGTTTGGCACGCTCGTCGACCGCTACGGGCAGAGGCAGGTCTCGGTGCCGATCATCGCCGTGTGGATGGTCGCGGCGACGGCCTTCGTCTCGTGCGTGCTCGCGCATGTGCAGCCGTGGATCCTGTTCTGCATCGTGCCGTTCCTCGCCGCCGTGCCGCCGTGGGGTGCGATGAGCCGCGCGCGGTGGACGAATCTGCTCAAGCACGACCGCGTCGGCGTCAACCGCGCGTTGTCGCTGTGCGGCGTCTTCGACGAGGCGATGTGGGTCATCGGCAATCCGCTCGCCTCGACGTTGGCCGTCATCTCCGGCGTGCTCACGTTCAGCTTCACCGGCGCTTGCGTGCTCATCGGCGCATTGATGTTCCTCACCGAACTGACGACGGAGCCGGCGAGCCAGACGCAGCTCGCGCGCGCCGAAGGACTGACGCGCCGCGAGTTCCGTGCGCGCGAGGACGCGAAGGCGCGGCTGCTGCGCGCGCAGACGGCGGAACGTGACGCCCGCGCGCAGGCGAAGTCGGAGGGCCTGGGCGCGGCCGAGGTGGACGCGGCCGGCAAGGCGGCGTACGAGAAGTCGATGAGCGGCAAGAAGGACTCGATCTGGGGGCCCGGCCTCATCGCCGTGTGCGTCACATGGTTCGGCCTCGGCGCGTTCCAGTCGGCCGCCGGCATCTCGATCGTCTCCTTCGCGACTGAATCGAACATGAAGCAGTACACCGGATTCGTGTTCGCATGCTTCTCGATCAGCTCGCTGCTCGGCGCGCTCGTCTACGGCGCGAAGAACTGGACGATTCCGCTGTGGAAGCGCTTCTACGTGTGCCTCGCCGTGCTCAATCTCGGCATCGGCTCGTTCCTGTTCGCCAAGCAGCTGTGGGTCATCGCCGTCATCTACCTGTTCATCGGCGTCTGCCAGTCGCCTACGTGGATCAACGGCAACCAGCTGATGCTGCACCTTGTGCCGCAGACGCGCTTCACCGAAGGCATGGCGTGGATGGGGGCGATGAACGCGATCGGCGGCTCGGCCGGTTCGGCGATCGCCGGCGTTGCGATCGACCATGCCGGCTCGCACGGCGGATTCGCCGTCGTCACGGCGCTCGCGCTCGTCTCGCTCGCGATTGCGCTGTGTGGCTTCAAGCAGATCAAGGAGAGCACGGAGACGCCGGTGCTCACCGAGGTCGACAGCGCGGGCGCCGCCGGCGACGGCGACGAGACGGCCGCGCAGATCGACGACGTCGCGCGTATCGCGGCCGAGGACGCCGACGCCGCAGCGCGCGGCTGAGCGGGGCCGTGTGCGGCCGGCCGCACGTCGGCCGCGCGCGCCACAATAGACGGCATGACTGATGCTGCAATCGTACAACCAGAAGACTCCGTCGAAGACATGAAGGAACGCGAGCACGTCAAGCCGGAACTGCCGGCGAACGTGCGTGTGCGCTTCTGCCCGTCACCCACCGGCATCCCGCATGTGGGCATGGTGCGAACCGCCCTGTTCAACTGGGCCGAGGCGCGCCACACGGGCGGCACCTTCGTGTTCCGCATCGAGGACACCGACGCCCAGCGCGACTCCGAGGAGAGCTTCAACCAGATCATCGAGGCCCTCGACTGGCTCGGCATCGACTGGGATGAGGGCATCCGCGTCGGCGGTCCGGACGGCCCGTACCGCCAGAGCGAGCGCGGACCGATCTACCATGACGTCGCGCAGAAGCTGCTCGACGCCGGCTACGCCTATGAATCGTTCTCGACGCCCGAGGAGATCGAGGCGCGTAACATCGCCGCCGGCCGTCCCAAGGAGTTCGGCTACGACGGCTACGACCGCCACCTGACCGACGAGCAGAAGGCCGCGTTCCGCGCCGAAGGCCGCCAGCCGGCGCTGCGCATCAAGATGCCCGACGAGGACATCACGTTCAACGACCTGATTCGCGGCGAGATCACGTTCAAGGCCGGCTCGGTGCCGGACTACGTGATCGTGCGCCCGAACGGCGACCCGCTGTACACGCTGACGAACCCGGTCGACGACGCGCTGATGCGCATCAACGTCGTGCTGCGCGGCGAGGACCTGCTCAGCTCGACGCCACGCCAGATCGTGCTGTACCGCTATCTGATCGAACTGGGCATCGCCAAGGAGATGCCGCTGTTCGGCCACATGCCCTACGTCATGGGCCAGGGCAACAAGAAGCTCTCCAAGCGCGACCCGGAGTCGAACCTGTTCCTGCACCGCGAGCACGGCTTCATCAAGGAGGGCCTGCTCAACTACCTCGCGCTGCTCGGCTGGTCGATCGGCCCGGACCGCGACATCTTCACGATGGACGAGATGATCAAGGCCTTCGACGTGCGCGACGTCAAGGCGAACCCGGCGCGCTTCGACCTGGACAAGGCGACGGCGATCAACGCCGAGCACATCCGCATGCTCGAGCCGCAGGACTTCCTCGACCGTTCGGTGCCGTACCTGTTCCGCGCCGGCGTCGTCTCCGCTGATTCGTGGGGCGCGCTGAGCGACCGCGAGCGCGAGGTGCTCACCGCCGCCGCGCCGCTCGTGCAGACGCGCGTGCGCCTGCTCGGCGAGGTCGCCGGCATGGTCGGCTCGCTGCTGTCCGACGACGCGTACATCCCGCCGGAGGACGACGCGAAGAAGCAGCTCAAGGCGACGGCCGGCGAAGTGCTCGACGCGGCGATCGCCGCGCTCGAGGCGGTGCCCCAGGACGGATGGAAGACCGACAACCTCCATGAGACGCTCAACAAGGCGCTCATCGAGGAGGGCGGCTACAAGCCTCGCGTCGCCTTCGGTCCGGTGCGCGTCGCGATGAGCGGTCGCCGCGTCTCGCCGCCGCTGTTCGAGTCGATGGAGATCGTCGGCAAGCCGTTGACGATGCAGCGTCTCGAAGGCCTGCGCGCGCATCTCGCTGAGATCCAGGGCTGAACGCCGCGGGTGCGCGTCCGCAGCGCATACGTGGTCTGAAGGAAGCGGGGAACATCGTGCCGATGTTCCCCGCTTCCGTATGCGAGGACGATGCACGGAGGTGTCGCGAAAACGTTGGAATCATGAGCGACACGCCGTGATTTGCGCAAGTGTGGAATCCCTAGTATATTTTCTTTCTGTTGCTTCACGGAGCAGCGAGATGATGCCCCCATCGTCTAGCGGTCTAGGACTACGCCCTCTCACGGCGCCAACACCGGTTCAAATCCGGTTGGGGGTACGAAGTTCACCACCACGGTGATGAACATGCCAATTGGGATGTGGTGTAATTGGCAACACAGCTGATTCTGGTTCAGCCATTCTTGGTTCGAGTCCAGGCATCCCAGCCAATCGAAACCCTCGCTTCGGCGAGGGTTTTGTGTTTTCCTCGCAGCGGTTGCCTTCGCCGCGGGTTTTGCGCAGAGACTGCGGGAATCTGCACGGCGCGCGTCCACGTCGCGCGCGAAGTGCATTACTGTTGGAAGTATGAGCGAACGAACAACGAACAAGCAGACTGCGGCCGTGGACGAACCGCTGTCGGTGTCGCAGCGCCTCGGCCGGCTGCAGTTCCATCGTTCGGGCAAGTTCCGCATCCTGCAGCTCGCCGACATCCAGGACGGGCCGAAGGTCTCGCCGGACACGATCAGCCTCATCGAAGCCGCGTTGACGAGCGCGCGTCCCGACCTCGTCGTCTTCTCCGGCAACCAGATCGCCGGATACGATCCCGCCTACGTCGCCACCTTCTGCAAACGCCATTGGAAGAAGCCGGCGCCGACCGCGCGTCGTGAGGCGGAGCTCGAGCAGACGCGCGAGCGGGTGCGCGCGTCGATCCGCCAGTTCGTCACGCCGATGGTGAACGCCGGCGTCCCATGGGCCGTCACCTACGGCAACCACGATTTCCAGTGCGGACTGAGCAACGCGCAGCTCGACGCGATCTACCACGAGTTCAAAGGCTGCCTCAACCCCGTCATCACCGCGCATATGAAGCAGCAGATGCACCTCGACGACCTGTTCCCGCCGCTCGACGCGGACGACGTGTGCGTGCGCACGACGGCGCCGGCGCTCGCCGACGAGGTCGCCTATGCGTGCGAGTCGGGCACCTTCGCATTGCCGGTCGCGAACGAGCATGGCGAGACGATCCTCGGCGTCGTGCTCGTCGATTCCGGCGACTACGCGCCGACAGGCGGCTACGGCGCGCCGGCACCGCGCGCGTTGGCGTTCCTGCGCGCGGTGCCGGCGGCGCTGGGGACGCAGGCGAAATCGATCGTCTTCCAGCATACGGCGGTGCCGCAGTATTATCAGCTGCTCAAGCCGGTGGCGGCGACGGCCGCGCACGCCGTCGAAGGGTACCGGATGTTCTCCGGACAGTACTACACGCTCGACGACGCGAAGACGGCGCCCGGCGGCTACATCGGCGAGGGCATCAGCTGCCCCGACGACGACAGCGGCGAATTCGCGATCCTGCGGGACACGCATGCGTATTTCGCGATCTCGGCCGGGCATGACCATCGCAACGCCTTCGACGGCGTCGCCGACGGCATACGCATGATCGCGTCGCCGACCTGCGGATTCGGCTCCTACGGGCCGGTGCCGGAACGGCGCGCGGCTCGGCTGTTCGAATTCGACATCCGTCATCCCTACGAGCCGCGCACGCAGCTGCTCGCGTTCGGCGACCTCGTCGGCAAGCCCAGCTCGAAGAAGGCCTACGTGTACGGAATGACCGCCGAATCGAAGCCGAAGAGCGAAGGCGTCAACCTGCTGCACAAGCCGACGATGCTCAGCCGCATCCTCCACTCGATCGCGAAGAACCTGTTCGGCCGTTAGGGGCCGTGCGGCAGCATGTAGGTGGGTTTACGCGCAGAATGCCATTTGTGGTTGCTGCGATGGTATTCTATAGGTGAGACTACGTGCAGAATGCCGTTGGAAGGGTGCTCGGTGGCATTCTATGGGTGGATATGCGTAAGGGGACCGGTGATGCGGTCCCCTTGATGGCCCTTGAAGGGCATGGCTTTGACGCTGTCCGTGGTGCACGGCCTGTGGCCGGCGGAAGCGTCAGCGGCTGATGCTCGCCTTGATCAGCGCGTCGGTCAGATACTTGCCGGCGCCCATGACGAGCGGGGCGAAGCGGTGGCCCGGGTTCGATCCCATGCGGCCGCTCGGGCCGGAAATCGAGATCGCGGCGATGACCTGACCGGAGGCGTTGCGGATCGGCGCCGAGATCGAGCAGACGCCCTCATCGCGTTCGTTGATCGACTCGGCCCAGCCGCGCTTGCGGACGGCGGCGAGCTTCGCCGCCGAGAAGCGGGCGTGTCGCAGGCCCTGACGCAGGCAGTCGGAATCCTCCCAGGCGAGCAGGATCTGCGCGGCGGAGCCCGCCTCCATCGACAGCATCGCGCCGACCGGGATCGAATCACGCAGTCCGCTCGCACGTTCGACGGCGGCGATGCAGACGCGCTGTTCGCCCTGACGGCGGTAAATCTGCGCCGATTCGCCGGTGCGGTCGAGCAGCGTCTGCAGGATCGGTCCGGCGGCCGTGAGCAGACGGTCCTCGCCGGCGGCGGCGGCGAGCTCGGCGAAGCGCGAGCCGAGCACGAAGCGGCCGTGCTGGTCGCGCAGCACGAAGTGGTGCCGTTCGAGCGCGATCGCCAGACGGTGCGCGGTCGGACGCGCAAGCTTCGTCTGGCTGACGAGCTGTCCGAGCGTGGCGGGGCCGGACTCGAGCGCATCGAGGATCTTGACGGTCTTGTCGAGCACGCCGACGCCGGAATGGATCTCATGGTCCTGCGCGATCGGACCGTTCGTCATCGACATGTGCAGGTCGTGGTGCGGCGCCTCGGCCGCAGCGGCATCGGAGGCGGTCGCCCCGGTTTCGGATGTGGGCATGGCGGCGTCGACGGATTCTGTCGCGGCCTCATCGAGCTGCTGCTCGGGTTTTGCGGATAGCGTATTTGAAGTCATGCCGACATTATGCCATCTCACATAATGAAACGCAAAATCGAGGGGTGGAGCCTTTCGCGCAGCGGGCGGACGCCGGTGCGAAATGCTCGCAGAATGCTGGAATTGCAACGATTCTCGCCGTCTTAATCTGTTTACCAAACCTCCCTATCTCATATAGTGACGTGCGCACGATGTCTTGAAAGATGAACTCATAAGCTGAACGGACATGTGAACCGCGCTGCTGGACGGATTGACAGACGCGACCATTTTTTGTAGGAGGAAGACCGAGCATGGGAATGACACTGGCCGAAAAGGTCTGGGCTGATCATTTGGTACGCAAGGGCGACGACGGCGCCCCCGACCTGCTGTACATCGACCTGATGCTCATGCACGAGGTGACGAGCCCGCAGGCCTTCGAGGGGCTGCGCCTCGCCGGCCGCACCCCGCGCCACGTCGACCAGCTCATCGCGACCGAGGATCACAACACGCCCACCGTCGACATCGACCGGCCGAACCCGGACGAGACGAGCGCGACGCAGCTGACGACGCTCGAGAAGAACTGCAAGGAGTTCGGCGTACGTCTGCACCCGCTCGGCGACGCCGACCAGGGCATCGTCCACGCGTTCGCGCCGATGCTCGGCCTGACGCAGCCGGGCATGACGATCGTGTGCGGCGACTCGCACACCTCGACGCACGGCGCGTTCGGCGCGCTCGCCTTCGGCATCGGCACCTCCGAGGTCGAGCATGTGATGGCGACGCAGACACTCAGCCTCAAGCCGTTCAAGACGATGGCGATCAACATCGACGGCGATCTGCCGGCGGACGTCAGCGCGAAGGACATCATCCTCGCGATCATCGCGAAGATCGGCACCGGCGGCGGCCAGGGTTACGTGCTCGAATACCGCGGCAAGGCCATCGAGAACCTGTCGATGGACGCGCGCATGACGATCTGCAACATGAGCATCGAGGCGGGCGCGCGTGCCGGCATGATCGCCCCCGACGAGACGACCTTCGCGTATCTCAAGGACCGTCCGCACGCGCCGAAGGGCGAGCTGTGGGACCAGGCGGTCGAGTACTGGAAGACGCTGAAGACCGACGACGACGCGCAGTTCGACGCCGAGGTCACGCTGCGCGCCGAGGACCTCGAGCCCTTCGTCACCTGGGGCACGAACCCCGGCCAGGGCGTGCCGATCTCCGGCAGCGTCCCGGCGCCCGAGGACTTCGCCGACGCGACCGAACGCGCCGCCGCCGAGCGCGCGCTCGACTACATGGGCCTCGAGGCGGGCACGCCGATCCGCGACATCCCGGTGGACACGGTGTTCATCGGCTCGTGCACGAACGGCCGCATCGAGGACCTGCGCATCGCCGCCGAGATCATGAAGGGCCACAAGAAGGCCGATTCGATCCACCGCGTGCTCGTCGTGCCGGCGTCCTCGCGCATCCGCCTGCAGGCGGAGGAGGAGGGCCTCGACCAGATCTTCAAGGGCTTCGGCGCCGAATGGCGCAACGCCGGCTGCTCGATGTGCCTCGGCATGAACCCGGACAAGCTCGTCGTCGGCGAACGTTCGATCTCCACGTCCAACCGCAACTTCGAGGGCCGTCAGGGCAAGGGCTCGCGCACGCATCTCGCGTCGCCGGCCGTGGCCGCCGCGACGGCGATCCGCGGCACGATCTCGACGCCCGCCGACCTGTAAAGCATTCCAGAAAAGGACGTTAACGATGGAAAAACTCACGACATTGACCGGAACCGGCGTCCCGCTGCGCCGTTCGAACGTCGACACCGACCAGATCATCCCGGCCGTATTCCTCAAGCGCGTGACGCGCACCGGATTCGACGACGCGCTGTTCTACGCGTGGCGCCGCGACCCCGACTTCGTGCTCAACAAGCCGGAATACGCCGACGGCCAGATCCTCGTGGCGGGCCCCGACTTCGGCATCGGCTCGTCGCGCGAGCACGCCGTCTGGGCGCTGCATGACTACGGATTCCGCGTCGTCATCGCGTCGCGCTTCGCCGACATCTTCTACGGCAACACGGCGAAGAACGGCGTCCTCGCGGCGATCATGCCGCAGGAGAGCGTCGAGCTGCTGTGGAAGCTGCTCGAGGAGGAGCCAGGCCGTCAGATGACCGTCGACCTCGAGACGCGCACCGTGACCTGCGGCGACGTCGTGCTGCCCTTCGAGGTCAGCGACTACGTGCGCTGGCGTCTGATGAACGGCTACGACGACATCGACCTGACGCTGCAGCACGAGAACGACATCGCCGCCTACGAGGCGATGCGCGCCGAGCGCTTCCCGTTCAAGCCGAAGACGATCCCGGCGCTGCACGAGCCGGAGCAGCCGATCGAATCGGCGCGCGAGCCGCAGACCGACGATTGGGACGGCCCGATCGGCGTACGCTGAGACGAACGTATAATGGGCGCGGCGGGCAGCGCTGGCCGCGCCCGCGAACGAAGTCGTCACCAAGTGAAGGAGCAGCGATGGCGGATGCGATTGTGTTGATCACGACGGACAGCGATATGGTCGGCGATGCCGCGAAGCGCATCGTCGAACTCGACGGTGTGCGCGACGTCTACTCGGTGGCCGGCGATGTCGACCTCGTGGCCGTCGTCTCCGCCGACCGTTTCGAGAACCTCGCGCAGATCATCCCCGAAGGCATCGCGAAGGTGGACGGCGTCGCCGCCACGCAGACGCTGATGGCCTTCCGCACGTATTCGAAGGAGGACGAGGAGGCCGCCTTCGACCTCGGCGGCGACTGACCGCCCGTACATGACTCGTCGGATATGCGAAGCCGGCGGCCGTGTCCCGTGCATCCGCACGACGGATACGGCCGCCGGCTTCGCATATCCGACGACGATGGCGCCCGTCAGTCGTCCTGCTCGGCGACGGCCTTCGCCGCGATGGCGCCGACGTAGTAGATCGGCTGGTCGAAGTTCGGCTGGAACAGGAAGTCGACGTTGGCGAGCATGTCGATCGTGAACCTCGCCTGGATCGCCACCGACACGGCGTTCGCGGCGCCGGAGACGTCGACCGACGAGCAGAACTGCGCGCCCTTGACGAGCCGCGTGCTCGGATCCCAGGTCAGGATCGACGTGACCGGAGCCGTCGTCGTCATGAAGGCGGGGCGGTAGTCCTCGACGAGTTCTGTCGAACGGATGTCCATGCCGCGGCGGTCGGCGTCGCCCTGCGTCAGGCCGGACGCGGAGAGCGACAGGTCGTAGAGCTGCACGGCGCTCGTCGCCTGCGTGCCCATGTACTTGCGCGTCGGCCGTTCGATGTTCGCGCCGACGAGCATGCCCTGGCGCACGGCGTTCGTCGCGAGCGGGATGTAGTCGTGCGCACCGGTCGGGTTGTACAGGATGGTCGCGCTGTCGCCGGCCGCATACACGTAGGGCGTCGACGTCTGCATGTATTCGTTCGTGATGATCGCGCCGTTGTCCATCATGTC
The DNA here is from genome assembly GCF_000741135.1 of Bifidobacterium choerinum. GTDB lineage: Bacteria > Actinomycetota > Actinomycetes > Actinomycetales > Bifidobacteriaceae > Bifidobacterium > Bifidobacterium choerinum. The sequence continues at coordinate 353,481 of NZ_JGYU01000002.1, forward strand.
GAGCTGTCCGCGCACGAGGTCGGTGTTCGGCAGGAACCCGACCGCGAGCACGGCGAACTGCGCCGTGTATTCGCCCTGGTCGGTGACGACGGTGACCGTGTCGTCCTCGTCGTCGCGGAAGGCGACGACCTTCTCGCCGAGCGCGAGCGTCACGCCGTGCGCACGGTAGCGTTCCTCCACCTGATCGGTGATCGGCTTGTCGAAGTTGTTGGCGAGCACGCGGTCGGCGGCGTCGACGAGCGTCGTCTCGACGCCGACGTCGCTGAACTGCTCGGCGAGTTCGGCGCCGATGTAGCCGGCGCCGACGACGACGACCGATTTCGCGTCCGTCGAACGCTCCTTGAGCTCGACCGCGTCGTCCCAGTTCTTGCACAGCTGCACGCGCTTCGAATCGATGCCCGGGATCGACGGCACGACCGGGCGCGAGCCGGTCGTCACGACGAGCTTGTCGAACGGCAGCGTCGCCGTGTCGCCGGTCTCGAGATCGCGGTACTCGAGCGTCTTCTCGGCGACGTGCACGTCGGTGACGTCGGTGCGCATGTGCATCGTCGCGCCGGCCGCCTCGAGCTGCGCGGGCGACGAGTAGAACATCTTCTTCGGATCGGACACATGGTCGCCGACCCACAGCGCGATGCCGCACGAGAGGAACGACACGGTGGCGTTGCGTTCGAAGACCTGCACATCCCAGTCCGGGTGCGCGTGCAGGATCGACGTCGCGGCGAAGGTGCCCGCGTGCGTGCAGCCGATGATTGCGACAGTGGTCATGAAAGTCTCCTTCGATGGTCGTGACATGGCCGTCCGATGCGCCTCGCGTGGCGGGCGGCCGGTCGCTGTCTTCCGATGATAGGTGCGCCGCGACGGCCGCGACGCGGTTTTGCGCGCAACGCCGAGCGCGGGCGTCACGCGCGCCGCACGCGAGGCCCCGGCGACTTACATGCCTTATGGCACAATGAAAGGCTGATGGGTGACGGCGCGGACGGCCGCGGAAATAAAAACGGCGACGCGCAGGTAGATATACAGAAAGACGAATGAACTTACTCGGGAGACGCCGCGTTGCACCTCCCGCAGCAGCGACAAGACACGAAAGAGGTAGACGTGGCCGAACATACTGATGACGTGCTGCACGTCGTTGGCGGCAAACCGCTCAACGGAACGATCAAGGTCCGCGGAGCCAAGAACTTCGTCAGCAAGGCGATGGTCGCCGCGCTGCTCGCGCCGGGCACGAGCGTGCTCAAGAACGTGCCGGAGATCCGCGACGTGCACGTCGTCTCCGACCTGCTGCGCCTGCACGGCGTGAACGTGGACGTTGACGGATCCGAGGGCGTCGTGACGATCGACGCGACGAACGTGCAGCTCGCCGACGTCGCCGACGTCGACACGCTCTCCGGTTCGAGCCGCATCCCGATCCTGTTCTCCGGCCCGCTGCTGCACCGCCTCGGCGAGGCCTTCATCCCGGCGCTCGGCGGCTGCAACATCGGCGGACGCCCGATCGATTTCCATCTCGAGACGCTGCGCAAGCTCGGCGCCGACGTGGACAAGGAGCACAAGGACGGCATCCACATCACGGCGCCGAACGGCCTGCACGGCGCGAAGATCCATCTGCCGTACCCGTCGGTCGGCGCGACCGAGCAGACGCTGCTCGCCGCCGTGCTCGCGGACGGCAAGACCGAACTGTCCGGCGCGGCGACCGAGCCGGAGATCATGGATCTCGTGGCCGTGCTGCAGAAAATGGGCGCGATCATCTCAGTGGACGTCGACCGCACGTTCCGCATCGAAGGCGTCAAGGAGCTCAAGGGCTACACGCACACGGCGCTCACCGACCGCATCGAGGCGGCGAGCTGGGCCTCGGCGGCGCTCGCGACGCACGGCGACATCTTCGTCAAGGGCGCGACGCAGCCGGAGATGATGACCTTCCTCAACGTGTTCCGCAAGATCGGCGGCGAGTTCGACATCACCGACCGCGGCATCCGCTTCTGGCATCCGGGCGGCGACCTCAAGCCGGTCGCGATCGAGACCGACGTGCACCCGGGCTTCATGACCGATTGGCAGCAGCCGCTCGTCGTGGCGCTCACGCAGGCCAACGGCCTGAGCATCGTGCATGAGACCGTCTACGAGAACCGTTTCGGCTTCACGAAGCCGCTCGTGCAGATGGGCGCGACGATTCAGCTGTACCGTGAATGCCTCGGTTCGCTGCCGTGCCGGTTCCAGCAGCGCAACTACAAGCATTCGGCCGTCATCTTCGGGCCGACGCCGCTCGAGGGGCGCGACATCGACGTGCCGGATCTGCGCGGCGGATTCAGCCATCTGATCGCGGCGCTCACAGCGAAGGGCCCCTCCGACGTGCGCGGCATCAGCCTCATCGACCGTGGCTACGCGGACTTCCGCGGCAAGCTCACCGCGCTCGGCGCGCAGATCGACTGATCGCGAGGGCTTCGGCCCACGATCACATACTTGTACCGCATGCCGGCCGGCTAGTTTCGTCCCAGCCGGCCGGTTCTGCGTATGTGTGCGCTGTGCGGGACGCTGGGGGGCGGTTTGGTGACTCGGGGTGCGTATGTGTGCGCTGTGCGGGACGCTGGGAGAGCCGCGCCGGTTAAGTACGGTTCTCGGGGCACAATGGGGGCATGGCATCCAAAGGCAAACCTTCACCGCGCTCGGCCGTCGAACCGCTGAGCAACAAACAGGTCGCCCGACTCGCGGCCGAATACGATCTCGTCGATCCGACACGGCCGTTCCCGACCGGTCGCATCCGCCCGAACCAGAAGGAGATCGACGAACTCAACCCGAAGACCACGCACCGTCTCGTTGAAGGCGCGGCGAAGGTGCTGCGCGCGAGCTGCAAGGTGCGCGCATGGGGATTGGACAACGTGCCGGTCGAAGGCTCCTACATCACGGCAGCCACGCATGTGACGCAGTTCGACGTCTTCGTGCCGATGGTCGCGATGTTCCAGATGGGGCGGCGCCCCCGCTACATGGCGAAGGCCGAGATGGGCAAGTGGCCGATCATCGGCAAATGGTTCCGCGCCGTCGGCATGCAGCCGGTGCCGCGCCGCAGCGGCAAGGCGCGTCAGATCGAGGAGGAGTCGATCAACATCCTCACCTCCGGCCACGCGCTGACGATCTGGCCGGAGGGCACCGTCACGCGCGACCCGAAGAAATGGCCGATGAGCATGAAGAACGGCATCGGCTTCATCGCGCTCGAGGCCTCGCGCCGTGTCGGCCATCAGATCCCGCTGTTCTGCGCCGTGACCTGGGGTGCCGCGAGCATCAACCACTGGTGGCCGTGGCCGCGCAAGAACGTCGTCATGTGCTACGACACGCGCCTCGACTACGCCGACCTGCTCGCCCACGCCGACCAGTGGGGCGACGAGCCGCCGGCCGAACTCGCCAACGAGCTCGCGCGCCGCGTGCGCGTGCGCATGAAGGAGGTCATGGCGAACATCCGCGGCGTCGACGCGCCGGATGAGTTCTTCGACTACCGCATCATGAAGGAGGTGCCCGAAGTCGCTCCCTTCACCGATCCGCATCTCGTCGACGAGCGTGCGCTCGCCAAGGACGGCGACGCGCCGGCCGCCGAATAACGCGCCAAGAGCGAAATCGAACATGCCGGCGCGACAGCGGCAACAATAGAGAGCAGACGAATCCGCGGGGCCGTGCCATCGATGCCCGGCCCCGTCACCGATCACAGATGCCGGCGCGCATGCGCGGCGGAAGGAGCACGATATGGCGAACATCACGGTTCTGGGCGCGGGCGCCTGGGGAACGGCCTTCGGACAGGTCCTCGCGGACGCGGGCAACGACGTGACGATGTGGGCGATCGAACCGGAGATCGTCAAGGCGATCCGGACCGAGCGCCGCAACCCGGTGCGTCTGCCGAGCGTCGAGAAGCTGCCGGACAACATGACGGCGACCGGCGACCGCGCCGAAGCGGTCGCGCACGCCGACGTCGTCGTCGTCGCGATCGCCGCGCAGGTCGCACGCAAGGCGCTCGAGGAGTTCAAGGGACTGCTGCCGGACGAGGCGCTCGTCGTCTCGCTGATGAAGGGCATCGAGAAGGACACCGGCAAGCGCATGGACCAGGTCGTCGAAGAGGCGCTCGACCTGCCGGCCAACCGCTTCCTCGCCGTGTCCGGACCGAACCTGAGCAAGCAGGTCGCCGCACGCGAACCAGCCGCGACCGTCGTCGGCTGCACCGACATCGACAACGCGCGCGCGTTCGCGAAGATGTGCACGACCGACTACTTCAAGGCCTTCATCACGGCCGACGTCATCGGCCTCGAACTGTGCGGGTCGCTCAAGAACGTCGTCGCGCTCGCCGTCGGCATGTCGCACGGCGCCGGCTACGGCGAGAACACGGCCGCGATGATCGAGACGCGCGGCCTGACCGAGATCAAGGAGGTCGGCACCGAGGCGGGCGCGCTGCCGGAGACCTTCTACGGCCTCGCCGGCGTCGGCGACCTCATCGCTACCTGTGGCTCGCCGCTGTCGCGCAACTACACCTTCGGCTACAACCTCGGCAAGGGCATGAGCGTCGACGAGGCGACGAAGGCCAGCAACGGCGTCGCCGAAGGCGTCGCGACCGCGTCCGCCGTCGTCGCGCTCGGCGAGAAGTACCATGTGGAGACTCCGCTCGCGAAGGCCGTGACGCGTGTGCTCGACGACGGCATCTCCTTCAATCAGATGATCGCCGAGATGTTCCCGAAGGACATCACCGTCGAATGATCAGCTGATCGAGCGTAGACAACGCGGACAAAGCAGGAGGGCCGTGCGCAGCATCCGCTGTGCACGGCCCTCCGTTGTATTCGCGTGGCGACCGCGGGCGCCGTCAGCGGCCCAGTGCGCCTTCGATGAGCAATGTCACCATGTCCGGGAACGGGATGCCGGTGGCCTCCCACGCCTTCGGGAACAGCGAGATCGATGTGCAGCCGGGGAAGGTGTTGATCTCGTTGACGAGGACGTCGCCCTCGGCCGTCACGAAGGTGTCGACACGGCTCAGGCCGGTGCCGTCGACGGCGTTGAACGCGCGCACGGCGGTGTCGCGGACGCGTTCGATCAGCTCGTCGGACAGCTTCGGCGGGATCTCGGTGTGGCTCGCCTGTGCATCCATGTACTTGCTGTCGAAATCGTAGAACTGGTCGGCGCCGTCCTCGCGCTTGTCGAGCACGACCTCGCCGGGCAGGCTCGCGCGCGCCGCGTCGGTCGGCTTCGGGCGGATGACGCCGCATTCGATCTCGCGCGCGTCGATGCCCTGCTCGATGAGCACGCGCCAGTCGTGCAGGCTCGCCTCGTAGACGGCGGCGGCGAGCGCCTCCGGATCGTCGATGCGTTCGACCTTCGTGACACCGAAGCTCGAGCCGGCGCGCGACGGCTTGACGAACAGCGGCCAGGCGAGTCCGGCCTCGTGGACGAGGCCGAGGAAGGCCTCGCCGTCGGCGGCGAAACGGTCGGAGGCGTCGAAGTTCCGCGCGTCGATCGTGATGCCGGGGGCGACCGGGATGCCGGCGGCGTCCAGCAGCACCTTTGTGTAGTGCTTGTCCATGCACGCCGCCGAGGCGAGCACGCCGCAGCCGACGTAGGGGACGCCCATCATCTCGAAGAGCCCCTGGATCGTGCCGTCCTCGCCGTAGGGTCCGTGCAGCGCCGGGATGACGACGTCGATGTGGCCGAGCGAGACGAGCGTGCCGTCGGCGTCCTTCGCGCGGAAGCCGTCGGAGCCCTGGCCGATGTCGAGGACGACGTCGCGCGAGCCTTCGACGCGTTCGACCTGCGGCAGGCCGTGCGCGAGGTCCCAGTCGAGCGGGTCGGCGCCGTCGGTGATCCATGCGCCGTCCTTCGTGATGCCGATGAGGACCGGCTCGAACTTCGTCCGGTCGAGCGCGCGCAGGAACGTGGCGGCCGTGATGCAGGAGATCGAATGCTCGTCCGCCTTGCCGCCGTATATGACGGCGACGCGTGTGCGGTCGGTGGTTACGTGCTGGGGCGTCGGTTCGGACATGGTCACCTCTGTGCTGGAACGTCAGGATCTACAACGTCTTCAGCCTACTCGTACGCCGGTAACTGAAGACGCCCGCGAAGCGTCCTGCGGTCCACGGCGTACAGGCCGTGCACGTCCGGTCGGGCCGATGGGTGGACCGGCGATATCTCATAGGTCAGAACGGACGCCTGCGGCGCGTCGCGCTTCGATACACTGGTGCCATTCGCGCGCGTGAACGTAACGTGCTCGTCATGGCCATTGCCGAACGCCGCCGAACTACGACGTCGATGATGCCTGCCGCATCGCGACGGGACGGCCATGCCGCGTCATGCGACGCCGGCCGTCCGGCCGACCAGGAAAGGGAAGACACCATAATGAGCAACCCCAATGCGCCGTATGATCCGGCTGGGCAACCACAGGGCGAGGGCTATCCGCAGGCTCCCGGCTATCCCAACTACGAGGACACGCGTTCGGCGGGACCGGAGCCGACGCAGCCCTATGGCGCGCCGGCGGCCTATGGCGGCTATGACGAGACGCAGGCCTACACGCCGTCCACGCCGCAGATGAACCAGACGCAGCCGATGCCGTCCTATCAGGACCCGTACGGCGGTCCGCAGCAGCCGCGCACGACCGAGTTCGACGGCGCCGCGCAGGCGCAGCCGACGCAGGCCTTCGACTACGGCCAGATGCGGCAGACGCCATATGGCGGCGCGCAGCCGATGCGGCAGCCGGCCGCCGGCTATCCCGACGCCAACGGCTATGCGCCGGCGGGCGGCTACGGCTACGAGCAGCAGGCGCCCGCCACCTATGGCGGACCCGGCCAGATCCCGCCGGACGGCAATGCGCCGTTCAACGGCCAGCAGCCGCCGAAGAACAGCAAGACGCCGATCATCATCGTCAGCATCATCGCCGCGGTGCTGCTCATCGCCTGCATCGTCTTCGCCGTCTTCGCGCTCAACAAGAGCGACGGCAACAAGCCGGCGGAGTCGCCGAGCTCGAGCTCGACGCACAGCATGACGACGTCGCCGAAGTCGACCGACGATCCGGACGATCCCTTCGACGAGCCCACCGACGACCCGGACGAGCCGCTCGGCGGCAACAGCCTCGGCAGCGACGTCCTTGAGCAGGAGCTGCGCGACGGCAAGACGCTCGAGCAGGCCTTCCACAACCCGCAGGTCAAGAAGCAGCTCGAGCAGGCCATCGAGGAATCCTCCGGCGACACCGAAGGCATGAAGTTCGACGTGTCGGCGAAGGGCAACACGCTGATCTACCTGATCCGCATCACCGATTCGAGCTACGACGAGTATTCCAGCGTCTACACGACGATGCTGGACGGCATCATGTGCTCGCCGATGAGCGAGTTCGCCAAGCAGCTCGAGGACCAGTACGACCTGACGGACGCGAAGGTCGAGTTCGTCCTCGAGAACTCGAAGGGCAAGACGATCCTCGACGAGACCTATGATCCGCTGTCGGAATGCGACGTGACGAGCGACGGCTACGATTCGCTGCTCGACAACGACTGACGGACGACTGACAATCGACTGACGTCGACGGACATGAGAACGCCGCGTGCACCACGCGGCGTTCTCATCTAATGTAGAGACGATGCGTGGCGCCGCCCGAGCGCCGAGGACACGCGCGCACGCGCGGGAAAGAGGACATGATGAGCCAGAACAACCCATATGTGAACAATCCGTACGCCGGCGGCGGCGCGCCGCAGTACCCGAACTACCAGCCGCCACAGCCGCAGTACTATGCCGCGCCGTCGTCGAAATGGAACGCCATGTCGATCGCCGGCTTCGTCTGCTCGTTCTTCTTCTCGCTCATCGGCCTCATCCTGAGCATCATCGGCTATTCGCAGACGAAGAAGACCGGTGAACGCGGCGGCGACTTCGCGCTCGCCGGCATCATCATCTCGGCCGTCTCGCTCGTGATGAGCATCCTCGCGATCATCCTGCTCTTCGTGCTCTTCGGCACCGTCATCACGGCCGCCGTCGCGCTGTGAGGTCGCCGATGAGCGTTCCGACGATGCCGATGCCGCCGGCGCGGCAGCCGATGTACTATGCGCTGGGGCCGCAGCCGCGGATGGACGAACGCGTCACGAAGGCGCGCCGCGCCGCGTCGTCGATCGGCGCCGGATCCACGTTCATCATCGTCATCTGGTGCGCCATCTCGCTGCTGCTGCAGTCGGCCTTCATGTGGCTGCGCAGCAGCATGGCCGGCTGGATGGCGATCACGATCTCCGATTTCGCGCTGTGCGTGTGCGCGATCCCGATCGGCTACCAGCTGTTCCGTGGCACGCCGCTGCTCGTGCCGCGCCGTTTCGCGCTGCGCGTCTCGCAGTGGTTCGTCTATCTGCTGATGTGCCTGCCGATCATCTGGGTCGGCAACCTGCTCGGCACCGGCCTGTCCGCGCTGCTGTCGTCGGGGAAGGCCGACAACCGCATCAACGAGATGATGAGCGGATCGAACTGGTTCGTCATGGTGATCGCGACCGTCGTCGTCGCGCCGCTCGTCGAGGAATGGCTGTTCCGCAGGCAGATCATCGGCCGTCTGCGCCGCTACGGCGAAAAGCCGGCGATCGTGCTGTCCGCGCTGTTCTTCGGCCTGTTCCACCTCAACCTGTACCAGTTCTTCTACGCCTTCGGTCTGGGACTGCTGTTCGGCTACGTCTACACGCGCACGAGCCGGCTGCGCTACAGCGTCGCGCTGCACATGGTCATCAACGCGAACAGTGCGATCGTCGGCACGTCGATGCTGGACCGCTATGAGCGGATCATCACGAAGCCCGACCTGCTGAGCCATCCGCAGACCGGCGACGTCCTGTTCATCGTCGCGATGGCGCTCTACCTCGTGCTGATGTTCGCCGGCGTCATCGCCGGCTTCGTGCTGCTGATCCGCAGGCGCCGGCGCTTCCGTTTCTACGCGGCGCCCGACGAGCTGCCGCGCGGCGCCGTGATGCCGGCTTTCTTCGGCAACGCCGGCGTCATCGTCTTCCTCGCCGTCGGCGTCATCGGCACTTTCGCGATGACGCTGCTGTAGACGCGTGCGTCAGCGGGAGGCGGCGTCCTTCGCGGCGACCGAGCCGGAAGCGGCGAGGTCGGTGAACATCGGCGACGCGCTCACGTCACGCGCGATCGCGTCGGTCACGGCCGACAGGGCGACGCCCGGCTTCGCATAGGCGATGATGTTGCCGGTCGTGCCGGACGGCGAGAAGCCGGTGAAGCGGATCATCGGCTTGGGCTCGTCGCCGATCAGGTCGTGCGCCGATTCGTCGATCTTGCCGAGCAGCTCGTCGGTCAATGCGTCCATGTCGACGCCCGGCTTCGCCGTGAACGGGATCGTCACCTGCGATTCGTTCGTCGGCAGGTACTTCTCGAGCGCCGTCGTGTTGAGCACCGAGTTCGGAATCATCAACGTGTTGCCGTTGCGCTCGCGCACGACGGTCTGCCGCCAGGTGACGTCGGTGACGGTGCCGGTCACGCCGGAGATCGAGACGACGTCGCCCGGCTGCAGCACATGCGAGAACATCAGCTGGAAGCCGCCGATCGTGTTCGCGATCGAATCCTTGAGACCGAGCGAAATCGCGAAGCCGCCGATGCCGAGCGCCGTGAACAATGTGACCGGGTTGACGCCGAAGACCGGCTTGAGCACAATCGTGACGGCGAGCGTCCAGATGAGGATGCGCGCGAGGTTGATGAAGATCGACGCGTTCGGGATCTGCGAGCGGCGCAGCACCTTGTCGAGCACGCGCGACGCGACGCGCGCCGCGATCATCGCGACGACGGTCACGACGACGACGAGGATGATTTTGCCGCTGTTCGCACGCAGCCAGTTCAGCACGAAGTCCATGACGCTCCCGAAAAAGAAAAACGAATCGACGGCCGCCGGTCGGCGGCACCGCCATCATACCGGCGGCAAGGAACCGTGGAGGACGACGCGGCCCCCGATGGTCGTCGAACCATCGGGGGCCGCGGAACAGGTATGGGCGCCGTTCAGCGGTGGCGGTCGCCGGGGGCGATGAAGCTCGGCACATGGTTGTGCACGCGGTTGTAGCCGAGCACGATGCGACGCCAGTAGGACATCGGATCCTCGTCGGCCATCGTCAGGAACAGGCCCATCGCGAGGATTGCGACGTCGCTGTCGAGCATGTCGTCGGCGGAGATCTGGTTGCGCAGCTGCGGCCAGTTGTACAGCGACGATATGATACCGCCGACGCAGAAGTCGACGAGCATCTTCGTCTTCGGCTCGACCGTGACCATGTCGGAGCCGACGATCGTCAACAGCGTCATGCGCAGGAAGTCACGCAGCGATTCGACGAGCTCCTCGTTGCTGTGCGGACCGACGAGCAGCGACAGGCGGTTGAGATGCTGCAGCTGCTCGGGGTCGTTGAGCAGACGGACGCAGAAATGGCGCCATTCGACGTTCGGGTCGCTATCCGGACGCGTATAGATCGGCATCGGCAGCCGCTCGACCTCATGCAGGATCGATGAGTCGGCCAGCTCGGGCAGGCCGGAGTAATGGTAGTAGAAGGAGTTGCGGTTCACCTGCGCCGCGTGCACGACGTCGGTCACCGTGATCCTGTCGTAGTCGTGCTCCTCGAGCAGCGTCCAGAATGCATTCTCAAGCCGTTCCTTGGCCGGGAGAATCTCTGAATCACGACGAGGCCTAGACATGCGTTCCGCTCCTTCGGATTGGGTCGATTGTTGATGGCGGCACGGGTGCCGGATTCCCTTCGGACCATGCGCCACGCGCGAGAGAAGAGAGCGGGATGGAACCCTGCGCTCCTGCCGTTGTTCACCAGTGTATAGGCACTAGGATGCGCCGAGGCCGTTCGATGGCTGCTGGCGAAAACCGGGAGCGGGTCCCGGCATGGACGGGCCGGCTGCGCGGCGCCGGCGGATCAGTGGCGGAACGTGGCCGTCGCGAGCATCCACAACGCCTGGTTGATGTATTTGCGCTCCTCGCTCGTCAGGCCCACATACTGCCCGAGCATGCCCGGGATGACGCGCGGGCCGGCCTTCATCAGCTCGGTCGTGCTCTTGTAGCCGCTCGACATCAGCACGCGGAACAGCGCCTCGACGCCATGCTCGCGCTGCCGCTGCGTCATGCCGCCGAGCCAATCGTTGAGCGCGTCGTTGAAGGTCTTCGAACTGTCCGAGAGTCCTCCCGGCGCGATCTCGAAGTCGTCGCCGCGCATCTGCCAGCTGTAGCACGAATGCTGGCCGAGGCCGTCGGCGTCCGATTTGACGACGACGAGCCGTTCGCGCGGCGACTCGTTGAGCAGCATGCCGATGATCGACGAATCGGGCACGACCTTCGTGACGCGATCGACGATGGTGCCGTACTCGTAGCTGCGCACGACGTCCGGCGGGAAACCGGGGCCGTCGAAGGAGTAGATGTGGCGGATGCGGTCCTTGACGTCGTCGTGCGCGTTCATCGCCGCGTACACGGAGACGTTGCCGCCCTTCGAATGGCCGGTGAGGATGATGTCGCCGTCCCACAGCGCGGCCACCTGTTCGAGATAGTCGGCGGCGTGCTTCTGCGCCGGCACCGGATACCGGTAGGCCATGTTGAAGTCCTCCTTCCATCCGACGAGGGAATCGTCGGTGCCACGGAAGGCGATGACGAGCTCGCCGGTCGGCAGCCGGAACGTCAACGCGGCGAACTGCGTCTGTGCGGCCTCGTCGAAGCGTTCCTCGGCCGCCGAGACATGCACGACCGAGAACCGCGGATTCGCGGCGATCGAACGGTAGAACTCATGGGAGACGCGCGGATCGCCGAACCCCGAATGCTTCGCGATATAGGGATGGTCGACCTCGTAGGCGCCGAGCTCATGCTCGATCCGGCGCAGCGCCGGGCCGTCGAAGGGCGCACGGGCGAGCGCGCGGAACGAATGCGCGAGCCGATGCCAGTCGAAGGAGCGCACACGCCTGCCGAAGCTGCCGTAGCGCTGTTCGAGCGTCGCGAGCGTCGGCACGTCGTCGGGGATCTTGTCGTAGCTCAGCAGCGCGAACACGAGCGCGTCGGCCACATGGAACGGCCACTCGGAGAAATCCCGGGTCTCCGTATGCGCGTAGTCGAGAATGTTACCCATGCCGACCTTCCCGGAACGTGCCCGTGCGCGCCGATCCTGCGTCGGCGCCGCCTCGGCCGTCCCTGACCCATTGTACGGACGGACGGCCTCGCGCGGGGCCGACGATTGCGGCGGGCGGAAGTCAGCCGCCGTAGACCTCGGTCACGAACTCGCGCAGCCGTTCGGCGCCGCGGCGCACCTGGTCGGTCTCGAGGCAGTAGGAGATGCGCAGATAGCCGGGCATGCCGAAGGAGTCGGAGGGCACCATGTACAGGTCGTAGTCCATCGCCTTGCGCGCGAAGGCGTTCGCGTCCTCCTCGAGCGCCTTCGGGAAGATGTAGAATGTGCCGCCGGGACGCTGCACCGTGAAGCCGAGGTCGACGAGCGCGTCGTAGATGATGTTCATGTTCGTCTCGTAGATCGACAGGTCGCTCGTGTCGTCGAGCACGCGCGCGACGGCGAGCTGCATCGACGACGACGGGCAGTTGTGGCCGATCGTGCGGCTGATCTGCGCGAACATCGGCACGAGCAGATCGGCGTCGGTCGCGCGCGGATTGACGGCGACGTAGCCGATGCGCTCGCCCGGCAGCGACAGCGACTTCGAGAACGAATAGCAGGTGAGCGTGTTGTCGTAGAAGCGCGCCGGATACGGCTGCTCGGCGCCGTCGAAGACGATCTCGCGGTACGGCTCATCCGAGATCAGGAAGATGTCATGGCCGAACTCGCGCTGCTTGGCGCGCAGCATGTCGGCGAGCGCCTCGAGCGTCTCGGCCGAGTAGACGGTGCCCGATGGGTTGTTCGGCGTGTTGATGAGCACGGCCGCGACCTTCGGGTTGAGCGTGCGCTCGAACGCGTCGAAATCGATCTGGAAACGCTCGGTGTCCGGCGGCACGACGGTCAGCGTCGCGCCGGTGCCCTCCACATACGGCTGGTATTCGGGGAAGAACGGCGCGAAGGTGACGATCTCGTCGCCCGGCTTCGTCACGGCGCGGAACGCGTGCGCGAGCGCGCCGGTGGCGCCGGAGGTCGGGAACAGATGCATGGCCTCGTAGTCCATGCCGAAACGGCGGTTGAGCGAGTCGGCCATCGCCTGACGCACCGACAGGATGCCCGTCGACGGGCTGTAGCCGTGCAGCGCATGCGGCGGCTCGGTGGAGTAGAGGTCGAGCATCGCGTCGGTGAACTGCGACGGGCATGCGACGTTCGGGTTGCCGATCGAGAAGTCGAAGACGTGGTCCGCGCCGATCTCGCGCTTGCGTGCGCTCGCGCGTTCGCTGATCGAACGGATGACGGATTTCTCGTTGAGCATGTCCTTGAAACGGTCGTTGATCATGGGAGCCTTTCGGATCGACGGGACGGAGATGAGGCCAGCGTACGCCGAAGGGATGTCGCATGCGTTGCGGCCGCGGCGCTCGCGGACGGCTCAGTGCGACGTGTGCGGCGCGCGGCGCTCGCGGTACTTCGCGAACTGCGCGCGCACCTCCTTGAGCAGATGCGGGTCGTGCGTCGTGCGCATCTGCGGGTAGGCGTCGATGAGGCGGCGCTGCTGCAGGCTGAACAGGTCATGCACATGCGCCGAGAACTGGTCGCTCGCGTCCCTGACGCGTTCGCCGGCGTCGTGCACCTTCTCGCCGACACGCGTGCCGAGGCCGTCGGTGGCCGCGTTAAAGCGCGCGCCGGCGGCCTCGACGTGCGCGTCGGCCGCCGTGATGCCGACGTCGATGTGTGCGATGCCGCGCTGCTTGAGCGACTTGATGTCCGATTCGACGTGGCCGAGGCGGCTGTTCATGCTGATCAGGCTGCCGAAGGTGATGACGGCGTCGACGAGCGTGATGACGAGCAGCGTCGTCGAGACGGCGATCAGCGTCGTCGGGTCGATCGCGTCGCATAGTTCGGCGACGTGCGGCTGCACCCACAGTTTGATGACGGTGCAGCCGAGGCCGAAGAAGATGAAGCCGTTGAGGTAGACGCGGCCGTTGATGTTGAACGGCTTGTTCGTATAGTCCCACAGCCGCATGTGGAACAGCTTCTCGATGCCCCACGAGGTCAGGTATTCGAGCGTGCATGCGAGGACGCCGCTGCTGAGGAAGAGCGCGAGGAACGAATGCTCGCCGGGCAGCGCGTAGATCGCGAGCAGCGCGCCGAAGCCGTAGATCGGGCACAGCGGGCCGTTGAGGATGCCTCGGTCGACGAAGCGTTTCTTCATGACGATGTTGAGGCAGGTCTCCCACAGCCAGCCGATGAAGCTGTACAGCAGGAACCACAGGAGGATCTTGTCGAAGGCGAGGATCACATGCATGGACACCACGGTACCGCATCGGCTGCGCCCGCGCGCCCGCGCGCGGTTCTCACGTGCTGGGACGGCGGTGAAGGCGCGCGGCGACTGCGCTACACTGACGAAACCATGGAAAGGCGCGCCACAACGGTGGCGCAGGCGCAATGCCCTCCGAGGAAGGCTTGAGGCTGCGGGCGCCGAGGTCTCGCAGACGATCGGTCCGGTGACGGACATCGATATGCGCCGCAGACGCAGCAGACGACGACAGCCTGGCGGCGCCGTCGGGAAGGAGCATACGCGACGTGTTCGGATTCGGCAGGAAGAAGGACAAGGCACAGCGCGACGCCGAAGCTGCGGCGCAGCAGCGGCAATCAGCGCAGCCGCAGCAGCCAATGGAGCAGCAGCCGTCGGGCATGGCCGCCGCCGTGCCGCCGCCGGCGCCGGCGCGGCGGGCGGGCACACGAACGGCCCGGTGAGGCTCATCGACCCGGTGCCCGAACAGCCGCAGGACATGCGCGTCGGCGTCGTGCAGGCGCTCGAGCAGCCCGACGGCGGCCAGGGATACATCGTCGAACTGACACCGGCCGGCCAGATGAACATCCTCGCGTGGATCGCCGGCGACGACGCCGTGCATCCGACGTCGACGGTGCTCACCGAGGAGCCGTCGACGGCCGATGTCGAACTCAAGTTCGACGCATGGAACGCCGGCAACGACGTGATCGGCGGCATCTTCGTCTGGGACACCGTGCACGGTTTCCGCGGCGACGACCCCGACCTGCCGATCTGCATCGGCGAATACGCGGTCGGCCCCGACGGCGCCGTCCTCATCGCCCAGTGCTCGTTCGACGCCGGCGTCTACGGGCGCGCGCCGCATCCGCGCGCCGAGGCGATCGCCGCCTGCTGGCTGCTCGCATGCCGTCTGCCCGCCGTGCGCGGCGAACAGATCACGACGAGCTCGGGACGCTTCGCCGACTTCTTCGAACAGGTCGAGAAGATGCCGCTGCCCGACGCGATCGACATGGTCATCCACCGCGGCATGTCGAACGGCGGCCGCGTCACGCCGGTCGAACGCGCGCTCGCGCGGCAGCTCGTCGAGATCGGCGCGCCGCAGATCCGCGCGATCGCCGCGAACACCGACCTCGGCATGCATCGGCTCGACACGACCGGCCAGTTCTGGATCAACTTCGACGAGGAGGCCGTGCAGGGTCTGCAGCGCGACCTCGTCATCGCCGTCGAGGGCGCGTTCAACCGCGCCGTCGACGCGCGCAACGTCGCCGCGCGCCTCGACAACGACGTCGCATTGCTCGCGACGCTCGACGAACGGACGACCGGATTCGTGTTCCGCGACGCCTTCGGCCACTGGGGCGAGCATGCGCGCTTCGTGCGTGGCGAAATCGACGCGCGCAACCCGTTCATGGAGCTCTACGACGCGCGCGCCAGACGCGGCGGCGCATGGGAGTCGCTGACGCGCTTCGGCAACGTCGCCGAACAGCTGCGTCTGCCGTTGCGTCTGCAGTACGGCGTCGACGTCGACAACGCGTCCGGCACGATGGCGATCGCGTTCGGCGCGCCGACGGCGTTGGGATTCCCGGCCTCGCGCGTCGATGACGACGGCGTCTGGCGCGACGCGCGCGACACGCGCGGCGCGCAGGCCTCCGTCTACGCGCTGCGCCTCGCCGGCCTGCTCGCCTACATCGGCTTCTCGTCGAGCGTCGCGACGACGTCGGTGACGATTACGGCGCGCGCCGGCATGATCACCGGCACGCCGGTGCTGTCGATGCGTTTCGAACGCATGGCCTTCTACGGCGACGTGCTGCCGCGCTACCTCGGCGACGACATAGGCGACGCCGTTCTCGACTTCGATCCGGCCGCGCTGCTGCGGCTGCTCGCGCCGGCCGCGCAGGCCGTCGACCTCGGCGCCGACCTCGGCCTTCGCGGCGTCGCGCCGCTGCCGATGCCGCCGGCGATCAAGGCGCACCGCGTGCCGCTGTGGAAGGACATGCGCGAGCTGCCCGCCGACCTCGGCGAGCGTCTGCGCGCCGAACGCGCATGCGAACTCGATGTACTGCACGACGACGCGCCGATCTCGATCGCCGACGTCGAGAAAATCATCGAGGACAACGAGGAGTCGCCGGTGTCGGCCGCGATCGAACTCGAATCGGTCGTCATGGAGCTGTCGAAGTCGCTGCCGCAGGAGACGCCGTCGTTCCGACCGCTGTACTGCAACAACCAGGGCGAGCGCGAACTCGTCGCGCTCGCCGACGACAATCCGCAGGCGCATGCGGACGGCCAACCGCGCGTCGACCCGTCGACGATCCGCTATTTCAAGGTCCCGGACGCGCTGTTCCGCGCATTGATCGAGCTCGCGCGCATCAACATCGCCAACGGGCGGTTCGACAAGGCGCGCGAACTGCTCGCGCGCATCCACCACATCGGCAAACTGTCGATTCCGCCGTACATCAGCGAATCGGCGATGTATGTGGATGTCGAGGAGCCCGACTGGCAGAAGGACGCCGACGTGCTGACGAAGGCGCTGCCGTACGCCGTCGAGGCCAACGACGTCGCCATGCTCTACTACCGCCTCGCCTACGCGATGCGCAATCTCGGCAAGCTCGACCTGTCCGCCGCCTGCTACGCGATGACGTTGACGATGCCGGTGCGCTGGCTGCGCGACACGGCGCTCGAGGAGCTGAGCGAACTGCTCGACGGCGACCTGGGCCGCGCGCCGGCGATCGACGACGCCAAGCAGCTGCTGCGCGCGAACGGCATCCCGATCGTGCCGTCGCACGCCCTGATGCATCTGCTCGCGCGCAACACGATCGACCTCGTCGACGCCGGCTTCCCGAAGGCCGCCGCCATCGGCACGCGGCTGCTCGCGGCCGCCGAACGCGACGACACGCTCAACTGGCTCGGCGGCACATTGCTCTACGGCACCTACGGCGAGGACGAGCTCGGCGACGAGTGAGCACCGGAGTTCGGATGACGGACCGATGACGACCGCATGATGATCACGACAGACCACGACCAAAGGACGAAACGATGACGCAGACGAACGGCACAGACGGATTCATCGTGCCACCCATCCCGCCGGCGCCGGGATCCGGCGCCGCGACGCCGACGTCGCAGGCGACCGCGCAAACGACGGCACAGCAGCCGCCGACGACACAATCGACGCAGCCGTCGCGCGCGAGGCACGCGGCGCGGCCGATCCGTCAGCTCGACGAACGCGGGCGCACCGACCGGCTGCCGACGCTGCCCGGACTGCCGGCGGGCCACACCTACGCGGTGACGGATGCGCTGCCGCAGCCGGCGCACGGCCTCGGCTACGTCGTCGAGGAGGCCGGCGGCGGCGTGCATGTGCTCGCATGGATCCGCGATGATCTGAAGGTGTTCTCGGTCGCCAACGTCCTCGACGCCGCCGCCGCCGACGCGCTACACGGCAACCGCGCCGATGTGCACTTCGACGAATGGGACACGGACGGCGACGACCATACCGGCCCGATGCGCGTGCGCAGCGTCTTCGAACCCGGCCGCGGCGTCAGCTTCGGCGAATACCGCCGCAACGGCGACGAGACGACGATCCTCGCCGCAGCGATGGATCTCGGCCCCTACACGCGCGGCACCTATCCGACGGCGGCCGTGCTTGCGGCGAGCTGGCTGCTCGCGTATCATGTCC
Source organism: Bifidobacterium choerinum (assembly GCF_000741135.1). Lineage (GTDB taxonomy): Bacteria > Actinomycetota > Actinomycetes > Actinomycetales > Bifidobacteriaceae > Bifidobacterium > Bifidobacterium choerinum. The sequence goes on from NZ_JGYU01000002.1 coordinate 371,482, forward strand.
CGACGCTCGCCGGCCGCCGTCCCGGCGCCGGACTCGGCCGCATCTTCGACGAGTTCATGCGGGTGACGCGCGAACCGGTCGCCGACGCGGTCGACGCGATCGTCTGGAAGGGCGCCGTCAACGCGGCGACGGCGGCCCCGACCGACCGTTTCGCCGCACGTGAGCTCATCGAGGCCGGCGCGGCCGCGTTGCGCCCGGTCAGCGCGCGCGAATCGGTGCGCTTCATCATCGTCGAGGGCACGAACCTGTTCTGGGCCGTGTTCAATGGCGACCTGCCGACCGAGGACCGGCACGTCGTGCTCGCGATCGAATCGGCGCTCAACCGCATCGGCGCCGTGCGGCGCGTCGCCGACATGCGCGACAACGAGAACGGCTTCGTCACGACGCTCGACGAGGCCGCCTGCTACGACGCGGTGCACCGCCGCGACCACATCTGGTCGCAGCACGTCGACCATGTGCTCGACTACACGAACGTCAACAACCGCTTCGCGCGCATCAACGACGCGGCCGCCGCGCCGGGCGGCATGTGGGACACGTTGACGCGCTTCATCACGATCGGCGAGTCGCTGATCCTGCCGCACCGCTTCGAATACCGCGCCGACGTCAACGCGGCGACCGGCGAGATGGCGATCATCTTCTCGGCGCCCGACGAAACGCAGTTCCAGTCGAGCGACTGGCACGACGGCCACGTCGTCGACGTGCGCACGATGCGCGCCGCCCACGCCGCGACGTATTCACTCGAACTCGCCGGCCTGCTCGCGCAGATCGCGTTCACGGCCGGGCCGTCCGTCCACGCCGTCACCGTCACCGGCTACCGCGGCTCGCTGTACAAGACCGAGGATCCTGTGCTCTCGCTGCGCTTCGAGCGCGAACGCTTCACGACGAACGTGCTGCCGCGCTACCGCGACGGCGCCTTCGACGACGTGGCGCTCGACGACGATCCGGCGCGCGTCGTGCCGATGCTCGAACCGACGGACTTCGCGCTCGCCTTCAACGCGCGCCGCGGCCTCGACGTCATCACGCCGCTGCCGATCCCGCAGTCGCTGCTGGCGAACCGCACGCCGCTGTGGGCGGACGCGCGCCCGCTGCCGCCGCGGCTGGGCGCGCTGCTGCGCGCCGACCGCGCGCGGGATCTCGACATCCTGCACGACGACGCCTCGATCAAGGGATCGGAGGTCATGGACCTGCGCCGCGACAACGAGGAGGACACGCCGATCGGCACGTCGATTGAACTCGAATCGGTCATCATGCAGATCGAGATGAGCGACCAGGCGCCGGCGAACCAGCGGCCGCTATACTGCGAAAACCCGACGCAGCGCCTGCTCGTCTCCCTCGTCGACGACGGTCCGGACACGCGCTACTGGAAGGCGCCGGACGCGCTGTACAACGCGCGCGTGGGGCTGACGCACATCTACCGCGACGACGGCGACTACAAGGCCGCCGTCGCGCAGGCGCAGGCGATGGAGCGCATCGCGCCGACCTGCGCATCCGCGTATTTCGAGGAGGCGGTCGTGCACGCCGACAACGAACATTACGAGGATGCGGCGCGCGTGCTCAAGTTCGCGTTGACGATTGCCGTCGCACGCGACGACGTCGACTTCGTCTACTATCGCCTCGCCTACGCGCTGTGGAATAACGGCGACCGAGAATCGGCGGCCGCCTGCTATGCGATGCGCACGCTCGACAGCGCCTCCTACGCGCCGTCCGCGCGCCGCGAGGTCGCGCAGCTGCTCGCGCAGCTCGGCTGGGACGAGCTGCCCGACCATGACAGGGCCGTCGCCAGGCTGCGCGAGGTCGGCATTCCGGTCGCCCCGCAGGCGCGCGCTCTCGACGTGCTCGCCGAAGCCGCGATGGGACTCGTCGACGCCGGATTCCCGTGCGCGGCCGACGCGGCCGCCGACATCCTCGCGAACTCGATCGACGGCGACGTGCTGCGGCTGCTGCGGCAGTGCCTGCGCTACGGCGTGCTCAACGCCGACGATGTGCTCGCGGCCGAACGCGGGGAGTGAACGGCGGCGTCGCATATGCGGTGACCGATCGATGACGGCCCGCCTTCCGTTGCATGGGTGGATTTTCAGGGGAAGATCATTCGGCGAGGCGTTCCTTGATGAACGCGGTCGCCTCGTCGTAGGACGGGCAGACGGGCACGCCGTCGACATTGTGCGCAATCGACAGCGCGGCCGCCGCGTTCGCGATCTGCACGCTCGCCTCGAGGTCCCAGCCCTCGGCGAGCAGCGCGCACAGTGCGCCGGTGTGCACCGGGCCGGCCGAGCGGATATGCGTCGCCTTCGTCGGGAAGCCGTCGATGTGCATGACGCCCTCGCCGTGCTGGCGGATCCAGGCGCCGCGCGAGCCGGCGCGCAGCACGACCGGCGCGCGCAGCACCTCGCTGAGCGCCGTGCACAGTTCGTGCATCGACTCGTCGAAGCCGCCGGAGACGCGCAGCGTCGGCGTCTCGTCGATGCTGATCGACAGTCGTTCGGCGAGCGCATACGCCTGCTGGCGGTTCATCGACCAGACCGGGCGTGCGAGGATCAGCGTCTCGAGCAGCTGCGCGTTGACGAGACGCAACGCGCGCGTCGAATTGAGCACGATGCGGAACGTGCGCGTCTGCGGCTGGCATGCGGGATGCGACAGGAACTGGTGGACGGCGACGGCGCCGTCGTTCATCAGCGCGTTGCTGCCGATGTGGACGACATCGCCCTTCTTCGGGTGGATGTTCTTGAAGGCGTCGGCGTCGCCGCGCGACTCGGCGCCGTGGTGCGCGACATAGGATTTCACGTCACCGTCGGACAGGATGATGCGCATGCCGTTGTCCTGATTGGGCAACGTGCGGCCGGTGTGGACGATATGCGCCTGACGCAGCGCATGCGCGATGCAGTCGGCCCACGGGCCGGTGCCCATCATGCTCGCCAACTCGGTGCGCGCGCCCATGCGTTCCGCCGCCTCGAGCACCTGGAAGCTGCCGCCGATCGAACGGCTCACCGTGCTCGCTTCGACGAAACGGCCGGCCTGCGGCATTTCGGGCACGCGCATCAGCGTGTCCACCCAGGTCTGGCCGAGGGAGATCACGGTGGGTTCATGGTCGCGCTGCGCGCGGATCTTGTTGACGATGTCACTGAGCATGGTCGGTTCCTTTCTCACCGGAACCCGGCGCGATTGCCATCTGCCGATGCGCGCGAGGCTCCACTACCTCTTCCTTTACCCACTCCGGATATGGTCCGGCACTCCCCGGCACCGGTTGGCGGCCCCCAGAGAGAAGACGCTCTGGTTACGATTGTAGACGCTGTGTGCGGGAACGGGACACGAACCGGCCCGGTGGTGAGATAGACGGGTGGGCGTAGGGAGATGTGCGGGGATGCGGATGCCCGAATACTGCGGCGGCTTCGGGATAGGTGCGCGGGGCCTGAACCGTCACAGAGCGCTTTGGCGATGTGCCGGGGGTGCGAGCGACTGCGCCGCCGTGCGGGACGTCGGCGTGAGGCGGGCGGGGCGTACGGGGGTATGCGGCGGGTGGTAGGCATGCAGGGGCGAACGGTCGGCGAAATCGTGAGGGGGGCACGGGAAAGTGGCGTTGTCCGGCATCTGGATGTATCATTGGGAAGTTGTGTGTGACGGCGTACGTTCTTGTATGCACGCAGCCGCACGCAGACTTGCAAGTCAACAGTAATTTATAGGGAGTCCATTATGGCAGCTCGTTGTGCAGTGTGTGGCAAGGGCCCGCGTACGGGTTATTCCGTGTCGCACTCGCATATTCGTAACAAGCGCCGCTTCCTGCCGAACCTCCAGCCGGTTCGCACCACCGTGGACGGTCAGAACGTCCGCCTTCGCGTGTGCGCGAAATGCCTCAAGGCAGGCAAGGTTCAGCGTGTGAGCGCCAACTGATATGCATTGAACCATGCGAAACGCATGAAGCAACCCCGTCGGAGGAGTCCATCTCATCCGGCGGGGTTTTTCTGTTCTCCGCCCGGCGACGGCCGCGTTGAGACGGATCGCAGAAGATGCAGAGGACCAGTCTGCGGGCAGACCGCCGGAATCCATCCTGCGTCCGGTTTCGTCGACCGGCTCGACGGTTCGGGTCGCGGACAGCCCGTTTTGCGGTCGTGATCATCGATCGGGCCGATGGGTTGGGACGCTGCGGTCGGGTTCGTCGGGCGCGTCGATGGTTCGGGTCGCAAAGGTGCTGTTCTGCGGGTGGGTTTGTCGGTGGGACCGATGGGTTGGGACGCTGAGGGGCTGTTTTGCGGGTGGGGTCGTCGACCAGGTCGACGGTTTAGGACGCGGGGACTGGGCCGGACGGCCACCGTTGCGGGCCGTGCAGGCCGCACCGCAGCCGCCATCCGTGGCGCCTCGTCCGCGCACGTGGGACAATGGGGGACTATGAGTACCGTGACCGTGGAATCGCCGCTGGCGTCGTTGCTGACGAACAAGCGGCGCGTCAGCGCGCTCAAGGCGCTCGGCGTCACGACGGTCGGTGAGGCGCTCAGCTACTATCCATTCCGCGTGACCGAGCCGGTTCCGGTGCGCGCGCTCAGTGATGTGCGCTTCGGCGAGAAGATGGCCTGCCCGGTCGTAGTGCGCGGCGTACGCGTCGCGCCGATGAGCTCGCACGGCTCCTACCGCCTCGAAGTGCTCGTCGACGACGCCGACTACGCGCGCGAGCACCGGCTGCGTCCGGGCGCCGCGAAACTCGTCTTCTTCGCCCACCGCAAGTCGTACATCGACTGGATGGCGTCGCGGCTCGCCACCGGCATGCGCATCGTCATCGCCGGCGACCCGAGCGTCTTCAACGACCGTCTGCAGTTCACGCATCCCGAGATCCTGACCGTCACGCCCGCCGAGCCCACGCCGTCGCCGGCGCAGCTCGCCTTCGACGAGCCGTCCGCCGCGCGCGGTGGCGACCGGCCGCGCAACACGCCCGCCCGCAGATTGCGCTACGACGTCGACTCCGTGGCGCAGGGCCTCGCCCGTGTCTGCCGCCCACGCCCGGTCTACCATGCGAACTCGCGCATCTCGAGCGAACACATCCACGAGACGATTCTGATGCTGCTGCATATGCTCGCCGGCGACGACCCGCAGGCCGCTGCGACGTCCGACATGACCGCCGCCGACACGCCGACGCATTCGCTGTGGGACGACGGCGACGCCGTGCATGCCGCGCTCGAACAAGCGATTCCCGACGTGCTGCCGGAGCAGGTGCGCGCCGAACTCAATCTGATGCACCGCGCGCAGGCCTTCTGCGCGATCCACGACCCCGACACCGTCGCCGACTTCCGCCATGCGATCCAGACGATGCGCTACGAGGAGGCCTTCGTCTGCCAGTGCGCGCTGCTGATGGCGCGCGACGCGGCGAGTGCGAGCGAAGCCTTCCGCTGCGACGACGTCACGTTGCGCGACGACTACATCGCCACGCTGCCGTTCCCGCTGACCCACGGCCAGCGCGACGTCATCGACCGCATCGGCGAGGACATGCGCGCCGACCATCCGATGCAACGGCTGCTGCAGGGCGAGGTCGGCTCCGGCAAAACCGTCGTCGCCGTCGCCGCGATGCTGCAGGCCGTCGGCTCCGGCCATCAGGCCGTGCTCGTCGCGCCGACGCAGGTGCTCGCCGAACAGCATTACCAGTCGATCGCCGCATCGGTCGGCGCGCTGGACGCCGACGTGCCGGTGCTGCTGCTCACCGGCGGCATGAAGCTCGCCGCGCGCCGCCGCGTCCTCGCGAAGGCCGCGAGCGGCGAACCCTGCATCGTCGTCGCGACGCACGCAGCGTTCTCGAAGTCGTTCCAGGCGCCGAACCTCGCGCTCGCCGTCATCGACGAACAGCACCGCTTCGGCGTCGAGCAGCGCGAGACGCTGCGCGGCAAATCGGAACGCGACCCGCATCTGCTCGTCATGACGGCGACGCCGATTCCGCGCACGGCGGCGATGACATGGTTCGGCGACCTCGACATCTCGTGGCTGACCGAACTGCCGGGAGGTCGCCGCCCGATCCGCACGTTCATCGTGCCGGAGGACGACGGCAAGCTGATGTCGGACATGTTCTGGCATCTGCGTGCGCGCATCGACGCCGGCGAACGCGCGTACATCGTCTGCCCGTGCATCGACGTGCCCAAGGACGATGGCACGGATGCCGACGACGACATGCAGCTCGTCGAACTCGGCGACGACGCCGAGCATCCGCGTCCGCCGCTGCATGCGGTCGTCGAGATCCGCGAACGACTGCAGTCGCTGCCGCAGTTCCGCGGCGTCGCGATCTGCACGCTCACCGGCCGTGACGACGACGCGGCGAAGCAGCATGTCATGGAGGAGTTCGCGAGCGGCGTGACGCCGGTCATGGTCGCGACGACCGTCATCGAGGTCGGTGTCGACGTGCCGCAGGCGAGCTGCATCGTCATCTTCGACGCCGACCGCTATGGGCTCTCGCAGCTGCATCAGCTGCGTGGCCGCGTCGGCCGAGGCGGCACCGACGCGTGGGCGTTCCTCGTCTCGCGCGCCGAGCCGGCGTCGATCGCCGAGGAGCGGCTGCAGGTCATCGCCGATTCGCTCGACGGCGCCGACATCGCCGCCAAGGATCTCGAGTTGCGCGGCGCCGGCGACGTGCTCGGTGATGCGCAGTCGGGCGGCAAATCGAGTCTCAAGCTGCTGCGCGTCGTCAAGGACGCGCCGATGATCGCCGACGCGCGCGACCGTGCGCAGGCCGTGCTCGACGCCGACCCGGGGCTTGCGGGACATGTGCAGCTCGCCGGCGCCGTGCTTGATTTCACGCGCGGCAACGAGAAGTTCCTGACGAGCAACTGAGCCGGGCACGGCGCCTGCGGCGGCGACACGCCGAACAACCGATGGAATCGCGCGCGGCGCGTGTGCGCTTTCCGTGGAATCCGCCATGGTCCGTGAGGGAACGACGCCGAAACCGCGAACATGGACGGTTGTGGACGCACATATGAGACGCCGTCGACGTATGAAGATTATGCTGATAGCATGTATGCTAAAAGACAAAAAACTGGGACATCGCCGGTAGGGATTGCATCCGCAGCCTTTCATGCCCTGATTTCCTGCGGGTGGGGTACGCATCGGCGCGTTTGTCCACAGTGAACAATCTAGATGCAAAGGCACTGTGATGAACGGACAGCAGGTGCTGGAGTGGGGGAAACGATTCCTCGGTCCAGTCGGTACACAGACGAGGAGGATCGTCGCGGCCGTGATCGGCATGACGATGATCGCGACGATGGCGATCGCCGTGGCGCCGACGCGCGCGGAGGCGGCCGACTCCGCACGCGTCGCCGATCCGACGACCTTCACGCAATGGGAGCAAGGCATCGGCAAACCGACCGATCCGCAATCGACCGGCCGCGTCTGGACCGACAAATCGGTGTCGACGGACGCGGTGACGCTCACGACCTACAAGGGTGACACGGTGGAGGTGGCGCCGAAGCATACCGACAAGGACGCGTTCCTTGTCGGGCTTTCGGCGATGTCAAGCGCGCAGAGGATCACCGGCGTCGTGAACGTGACGAAGCCGCTCGACATCGTCCTCGTGCTCGACACGTCTGGTTCGATGAAGAATGCGATGGATGGCGGCACCGCTTCGGACACCTATACGCAGGTATATTCCGGCGATCTCGACAGGACGCAGACCTACTACATTAAAGGTTGGTGGTCGTATCGAGAGGTGACTTGGGACGAAAACAGCAAATCTTGGGGGTATAGCGGAAATCAGGGCTCCTGGAATTCGGTGACGCCCAAGACGAGCGCCAATGATTCTGCTGATGGGCATACGCAGTTCTACGAGTACTCCTCTGATTCTCGCATGTTCGCGCTCCAGCAGGCGGTGAACGGCTTCATCGACCAGACGGCCACAGCGAACGCCTCCGTGAGCGATCCGAACAAGAAGAACCGCATCGGTCTGGTCACCTACGCCTGCAAGACCGTGGATGGCCAATGCAAACAGGGTTCCTCGGTTCGCAGCGGCCTGACCGCCGACTTCACCGCGTTGCAGACGACGGTCAGCGGTTTGTACGGCGAAGGTGCGACCTATGCCGATGAAGGTCTCCGCCTGGCCAACAACGTACTGAAGAATGCCCGCGCCGACGCGAAGAAAGTCGTCATCTTCTTCACCGACGGTGAGCCGGGATACAGCGGATTCGACGGCACTGTGGCCAATGCCGCCATCGCGCAGGCGAAGCAGATGAAGGAAGCGGATGCGAGCGTATACTCGATCGGCGTCTTCGCAGGCGCCGATCCCAGCGCCAACATGGGGAACGTGACCAATTCGAGCGACTCGACGCAGAAGGCGAACGCCTTCATGCAGGGCGTCTCAAGCAACTATCCGAAGGCCACCGGCTTCATGACGGTGCAACTCGGTCAGAAAGCGAGCGGCAAGCACTATCTCGCGGCCTCCGACGCCAACAAGCTCAATCTCGTCTTCGAGACGATTTGGGACGAGGTGTCGAGCGCGCCTACCTCGCCGATCCAGTCGAGTACGCCCGGTTCCTCACATGGCGTCGTGCGTTTCACCGACCAGCTCGGTGACTACATGCATGTGCTCGACATGAACAGCATCGTCTGCGCCGGCAAGCAGTTCACACAGTTCTCGAAGACCACATCGGGCAATACGACGACCTACGTCTTTGAAGGCACTGTCGAAGCGAATGAGATCTACAAAGCCGCCGATCTGAGCACGATGACGATCACCGTGCAGAGCTTCGACGATGGCGCCACGCCGGCGCGTCGGGGCGACCTCGTGACCGTCGACGTGCCCGAGGAACTGCTGCCGCTGCGCCTGTATTCGGCGAAGGTCAACGCCGACGGCAGCGTCAAGACGCAGATCAACCGCACCCATCCGATGCGCCTGTTCTACGAGGTCGGGCTCAAGGACGGCGTCAAGGAGCTCGTCTCGAAGCCGGACGCCGACATGACCCAGTACATCGCCGCGAATAAGGACGCCGACGGCACGATCCGCTTCTTGACGAACCGTTACGACGGCCAGCCGAACGAAGGTTACGGCGACACGACCGCCGTGTTCACGCCGGCGACGACGAACGACTTCTACTATTTCACGCAGGACACGCCGCTGTACAACTCGCAGAGCCTCGACGACCCGGCGACGGAGATCAAATACGCCGGCACCTACTACTACCAGCGCGTGTTCTACGCCGACGACGCGCGCCATGAACAGTGGATCGCCGTGCCCGGCGAGGCGGCGGTCCGCGCCGCCGCCCAGAACCCGACGACCAGTCAGTGGTATGTGACGGCCGGCACGCCGCGCACGGCGCTCGCGAACCAGTACACGCGTGAGAAATCGGAGAATCCGACCGATACGGCGAAATATGCGTCGTCGCCGCAATGGGTCGACACGCAGGTCGATGTGCGTCTCGGCAACAACGGCGTGCAGCGGCTCAAAATCCCCGGCGCGCTCACGGTGACCGAGACGGTCGTCTGGCCGCAAGGCGTCACGCCCGATCCGGACAAGTCCTTCCCGTTCACGTTGACGCTGAAGAACGCGGACGGCACCGACTTCACCGGCACCGTGCGCGGCGAGAAAAGCGACGGCACGACCGTCAAGATCGGCAACGGCTCGACGTTCTCGCTCAAGGACGGCGAATCAATCAGCGTCTACGACATCCCGGCTGGCGTCACGGCGACCTGTATGCAGACGGATGCCGGTGGTCCCGGCTGGAGCGTCGATGATGGTCCGACGCGTGCGGGAACGGTGACTTCCGGCGGCATGCTGACGATGCCGTATGTGAACCGCTACACGCTCGAGCCGGTCACGCTCGAGGAGCCGTCGGTCAGCGGCGTCAAGGTGCTTGAAGGTCGAGACTGGAACACCGACAACGACCGTTTCACGTTCACGATCAGCGCCGGTGATGCGAATCCGGCCGACGCGATGCCCGAACAGACGAGCGTCACGTTGAGCGGCGCGCATGACGAGGACGAGCGGGTGCCGTTCACCTTCGGATCGATCGTCTACACGATGCCGGGCACCTACCAGTACGTCATCAGGGAGTCCGACAACGCCGACACCGGCGACGCGCAGCCCAATATGCGCTATTCGGCGGCGCGGTATGTGCTCACCGTCGTCGTCAAGGACGATGGCGAGGGCAGGTTGACGATCGCCAGCCGACAGCTGACGAACACCTTCGCCGATGACGGTTCCCATCTCGACGGCGAACCGGCCGTCGAGGCCGCCGTGTTCAAGAACCGGTTCCTCGGCGTGGACGAGGCGATGGCCGACATCCACGGCATCAAGCATTACGAGGACGTCACCGGCACGAACCCGAACGACACGGTCGGCAAGTTCAAGGTGCGCGTCACCGCCGATCCGGCCAATCCCGAAGGCGGCCCCGTGCTGCCCGACGACGGCGCGATCGTCAACGTCAGCCTCGACGGCAGCTGGCGGCAGGTCCTCCAATTCACCGGCAGCGCGCTCGGCCACGATACCGAGGCGAAGCGGTTCACCTACCATGTGCGCGAAGTCGTCCCCGAAGACGTGACCGCCGCGAATCCGACGAAGGACGGCATGACCTACGACCTGAACGACTACACGGTCGTCGTGACAGTGAGCCGCGACGCGCAGGCTAACCTCGTCACGTCGGTCGAATATCCCGAAGGCGGCACGCAGGTCGAGCTGCGCAACCGCTACGAGGCGACGCCGGTCGATGTCCAGCTGGACGTGCGGAAGAAGGTCACCGGCGGCGCCGCCGCGGAAGGCAAGTTCACGTTCGAAGCCTCGCTCGCCGGCGAAGCGGCGAACGTGATGGTGAACGATGCTCCATGGGCCGGTACGCTGACGGCCATGACGCCGGCGATCGCCGAGGACGCCACCGGCGATGTGACGTTCCCGAAGCTGACCTTCACGAAGCCGGGCACCTACACGTTCACGATCAACGAGCAGCTGCCGGAGACGGTGCTGCCGGACACATTGCAGCCGACGGCCGAAGGATGGACCTACGACACGCATCGGCACACGGTGACCGTCGTCGTCACGGATGAGCACGGCAAGCTGCAGGCGGTGCTGAGCTCTGATGAATCGACGAAGCTGTTCACGAACACCTATGCCGTCGAATCGCTCAACTACGGCGACGTCGGCGCGCTGCGCATCAGCAAGACGCTCACCGGACGCACGATGCGCGCAGGCGAATTCTCGTTCCGCATCGTCGCGCTCAACGACGCGCCGCTGCCCGACGGCGCCGGCGAGACGGCCAATCCCTATGCGGCGGCGGACGGTCAGGCGCTCGTCTGGCCGGTCAACGGCACATTGCTCGGCGGACTGACCTTCACGAAGGACGACATCGGCAAGACCTACTGCTACGACATCTCCGAAATCATCCCGGCGGCCGCCAACGGCGTGACCTACGACACCGCCAGGCACCGGGCGTGCATCGCCGTCAAGGACACCGGCAAAGGCACGCTCGAGGCGACGACGACGGTGGATGGTGCGGATACAACGGTCGCGGAGTTCACGAACCATTATGCGATCAAGCCGACGAAGCAGTCCGTCACGTTCATGAAGGCGCTGCAGGGCCGTGACTGGAAGAACGGTGAGTCCTTCACGTTCACGCTCGCCGCCGACGAGCAATCCTCCTCCGTGGACGGCGAGGCACTCGACGCGGCGATGCCGCAGACCCGTGAGGTGACGGTGACCCACGAGAACGCCAACGGCTTCGGATTCGGCGACTTCACGTTCAGCCAGCCGGGCACCTACGTCTACACGGTCACCGAGGCCAACGCCGGCAAGACGATCGACGGTCTGCACTATGCGCAGCCGGCGCGCGTCTCCTTCAGCGTCATCGACAACGGCCTCGGCGCGTACAGTGTCGGATGGACGGTCACCGGCATCAACGGCACGACCTTCATCAACGTGTACGAGCCGACTCCGGTGCAGGTGACGACCCCGGCCGAACTCAAGAAGGAGCTGCGCGCGCCGTCGTGGGACGACGATTGGCGGTTCCGTTTCACATTGCAGGACGTGACCGAATACGCGCCCGACGACCCGCAGCCGACATTGCCACAGTGGAAGGTCGGACAGGCCGATGGCGGCGCGACGACCGCAGATGGCGCCGCCGAAACGCCGCAGAGCCCGGTCAGCTGCGACGTCGAGAAACGCACATGCACGGTGGGCGTCGGCAAGCCGGAAAGCGGCTTCGTCACGCCGATCAGCTTCGGCACCTTCACGTTCATCCACGCCGGCACCTACGTCTACCATGTCAGCGAGATCGACGACACCGCGACGCAGGGCGGCATCTACTACGACACGCATACGGCGACGTTGACGATCACGGTGACCGATGACGGCGACGGCAAGCTGACGGCGACGACGACCGTCGACGACGGCACCTTCGTCAACACGGCCGGCGTCGAACTGCCGTCGACCGGCGGCAGACGCGAACAGGGCATGATTACATTGGCGCTCGCGATCGTGTTCCTGCTCGGCGCGGCCGGCTGTGCGCTGCGCCTGAACCGCGTCACGATGGGCGGGTGAGGCGCTAGGCTCTGAAGGTATGCATGTCATCACCGGCAGATTCAAAGGCGCGCCGCTCGCGACGCCGCGTTCCGTGACGCGACCGACGACCGACCGGACGAAGGAGGCGCTGTTCTCGCGCCTTGAATCGCACGGCCTGCTGCAGGACGCGCGGGTGCTCGACCTCTTCGGCGGCACCGGCGCGCTCGGCATCGAGGCGCTGAGCCGCGGCGCGCGTGAACTCGTCGTCGTCGAGGCGAACGCGCAGGCGGCGAAACTGATCGCCGGCACATTGACGGCGATCAAACGGCACGCCGGCTGGGAGGAAGGCATGGATGCGCATGTCGTGCGCGCGAAGGCCGAACGCTACGCGGCGAAGGCGAAGGTCGACGCGCCGTTCGACCTTGTGCTCATCGACCCGCCGTACATATTCGCGACCGACGACTGCGCGCGGCTGCTCGACGACCTCGTCACGCGCGGACTGGTGGGGGAACACGGCGCGATCGTCCTCGAACGCTCGAAGCGCACGAAGCCGCCGGCGCCGCCTGCGGGATGGATCGAGGACGACCGCCGCGACTACGGCGAGACGACCGTCTACACCTACCGTTCGGACGCCTACGAACGGTAGGTGTAGACGCGCAGTGCGGCGACTGAGATAGCAGAACACTGAAACGCTTCAGCACTGCACCATCTCAGCCGAGCCGGCGCGGATGCGAGCCGGAGACCTCCCAGCCGAGCGCCATCAGCGTCTTGCGGTCGGCCTTGTCGAGCGCCGCGCAATCGAGACGTTCGATCAGGTCGGGACGGATCCTCGACGTCTTCTCGAGCGCCTCGTCGCGCCGGAATCGGTCGACCTTGCCGTGGTCGCCGGAGATCAGCACCGGCGGCACCGCCATGCCGCGCCATGTGGCCGGCTTCGTGTACTGGCTGTGCTCGAGCAATGCGTTCGCGCCGGTATATGATTCCTCGACGATCGACTCGGCGTTGCCCATGAAGCCGGGCAGCAGCCTGGTGATCGCCTCGAGCATCACCGAGACGGCGACCTCGCCGCCGTTGAGCACGTAATCGCCGATCGAGTACTCGCGCACGTCGATGCCGCGCTCGCGGTAGTACTGCGGGATGCGCGCGTCGTAGCCCTCGTAGCGGCCGCAGCCGAAGACGAGATGCCCGGCGTGCGATAATGCCGTCGCGTCCTGCTGCGTGAACAGCGGCGCCGACGGATTCGGGAAGATCAGGATCGGGGAGTCGGAGGAGGGCGTCGCATCGGCGTCCGCCGGGGCGTCCGCCGGGACGTCGAGCAGCTCGTCGAGGCATTCGGCCCACACCTCGGGCTTCATCACCATGCCGGCGCCGCCGCCGACCGGCGTATCGTCGACCGACTGGTGCACGTCATGCGTCCAGTCGCGCAGATTGTGCGCGCGGACCGTGACGAGCCCACGTTCCATCGCCTTGCCGAACAGGCTGAGGTTGAGCACGTCGAAGTACTCCGGGAACACGGAGACGATGTCGATGTCCATGAGGACTCCTTGCAGTGTTGATGAAGTAGTGGCGTTGATGGCAACGCGGTGTCGATGACGACACAGTGTCACCGTCGATGCAGCCGAATGCCCCGGCCACGTGGCGCGGCCGAGGCATTCGGGAAAACGGTCGGATGATGGTCGGCGGCGGCCGTCAGATGCCAGGGATCAGGCCGCCGGGAGGATCGATCGTCAGATAACCCTCCTCGAGGTCCACGTCGGGCACGAGGTCGATGACGAAGGGCACGAGCGCGGTCTTCTCGTCGCCGACCGGCTCGGCCAGGCGGATCTTGAGCAGCCACTGCGCGCCCTCGATCATGTCGACGACGTTGCCGAGGACACGGCCGTCCGACTTGAGCCGCGCCTCGAGGCCGACGATGTCCTTCGGATAGAACTCGTCCTCCTCGAGCTCCCACGGCTCGCCGTAGAGGACCGTGCCGCCCAGCGCCTCGGCCGCGTTGCGGTCGTCGACGCCTTCAAGCTTGATGTACCAGCGGTTCTTGAACGTGCGCGCGCCCTCGACGACGTATTCGTCGGCGGCGCCCTTCGTGAACAGCGGCGAGCCGGGGGCGAAACGCTCCTCGGGTTCGTCGGTGAACAGCTGCACGCTCACTTCGCCTTTGAGTCCCTGCGCGCGTCCGATACGACAGACCCTCAGCAGCTCGGGCTGTTGAGGGTCCATCGGTGAAGATTCATGATTCACTTGCGCACATCCATGATGTCGACGCGCACCTTGTGGTCGGCCATCGCCTGCACCACGGTGCGGATCGCGTTGGCGGTGCGGCCGTTGCGGCCGATCACACGTCCGATGTCCTCAGGATTGACGCGCACGCGAATCAGCTCACCACGCGTGTTCTCATGGGACTTGACCGAAACGTCGTCAGGGAAATCGACGATGTTCTTAATCAGATGTTCCACGACTTGAGCAAGCATGATCAGACGGCTTCCGGCGCGGACTCTTCAGGATCGGCGAACTCGACCTTCTCGTCGGCCTTCTGCTCGGCAGCGGCGTCGGCGTCGGTGGCGGCCTCGTTGGCCTTGAGCTCGGCTTCGGCCTTCGCGGCCTTGAGCTTCTGCGCCTTCGTGTCGGCCTCTTCGATGAGCGTGGCCGCATCCGGCTTCGCGGCGACGGTCTTCAGCGTGCCCTCGGCACCTTTGAGGCCCTTGAACTTCTGCCAGTCGCCGGTGATCTTGAGGAGGTTGCGGACCTGGTCGGTCGGCTGGGCGCCGACGCCGAGCCAGTACTGCGCGCGATCGGAATCGATCTCGATCGTCGAAGGCTGCGTGTTCGGGTTGTACAGACCGATCTCCTCGATGGCCTGGCCGTCACGCTTGTTGCGCGAATCCATGACGACGACGCGGTACACGGCATAGAACTTCTTGCCCATGCGCTTGAGACGAATCTTGGTTGCCAAAACGGCTCTCCTTGTAACTAGGGTTGCGCGCCGCGCTTCGCCGTGTGGGGCACGGCTCGACCGGCACGCGCGTTCCTTGGCGCCTACGGGTGATGAGAGGGTCCCGCATCGCCAAATAACCAAGTCAGGATACATCAACCCGTGGTCATCGCCGCCGTCCGCGGCCGCCGACGGCGTAACGGCGCCGCAAGGCCCGGCAACGTGGGCGGATTATAGTGTGAGATGGAACCGCCGCGCCGCCGTATGCGCGGCCGATGCCGACGCGCCCCACGCCGCCACTCCACCGCCGTCAACCGCCGTCAACGAGGATCGATCACAAGGAGGCCTGCGATGTTCATTCCGCGCTACTACGAGGACCTGTCCACGTTGCATGTGGGTTGCGAGCCGAACCGCGCGTATTTCATCCCGGCGAGCGAGGCGGTTGACACGAGCTTCGACCGGCGCGTGCATTCCGATCGGTTCCAGCTGCTCGACGGCGACTGGGCATTCCGCTACTACGCGAGCATCCACGACCTCGACGCCGAGGTCGCCGCCGCGGCCGCCGCCTACGACCCGATCTTCACCGACGTCGCCTTCAACCCCGGCGACGACTACACGCAGATCCCGGTGCCGTCGGTCTGGCAGATGCACGGCTTCGACCACAACCAGTACACGAACATCCGCTATCCGTTCCCCTTCGACCCGCCCTTCGTGCCGCAGGACGACCCCTGCGCCGTCTACCGCACGACCTTCGACTACGCGCGCGACGAGGCGGCGCCGCGCGCGTACCTCAACTTCGAGGGCGTCGACAGCTGCTTCTATCTGTGGCTCAACGGCGTCTTCGTCGGCTATTCGCAGGTTTCGCACGCGACGAGCGAATTCGACGTGACCGACCTGATCGAGGACGGCGAGAACACGCTCGCCGTGCTCGTGCTCAAATGGTGCGACGGCAGCTACCTCGAGGACCAGGACAAGCTGCGCATGAGCGGCATCTTCCGCGACGTCTACCTGCTCAAGCGGCCGACGCGGATGATCCGCGACTACTTCGTGCACACGGCGATCGACTTCGACGACGGCCGGCGCACGACGGTGACCGTCGACTTCGACGCCGGCGCCGCCGGGCTGCCCGAGCATGTCGACGTCGCGATCCTCGCCGCCGACGGCGAAGCCGTCGACACCGTCCGCGCGCAGGCCATCGCCGACAGCGACGACGTCAACGTCGACGACACGGTGTTCGATGTCCGCGCCCGCGCGACGCTGACGATTCCCGACGCGCAGCTGTGGAATCCCGAGGAACCCTACTGCTACCGTCTCGTCATCGTCACCGACGACGAGACGATCACGTCGCTGCTGAGCGTGTGCGAGGTGCGCGCCGCGCTCGGCGACGACGGCGTGCACGAGCGGATCGAACTCAACCGCCGTCCGATTACGATCCACGGCATGAACCGCCACGACGCCGACCCGGTCACCGGCGCCGCCGTCACGCCGCAGCGCTTCCGGGAGGATCTGCTGCTGATGAAGCAGCACAACGTCAACGGCGTGCGCACGAGCCACTACCCGAGCGCGCCGTACTGCTACGACCTGTACGCCGAACTCGGTTTCCTCGTCGTCGACGAGGCCGACATCGAGGCGCACGGCGCCTACATGCTGCAGTACGAGCACGACGGCGGCGTCGACGACACGGCCGCGCTCGAAGGATGGAACACGCACATCGCCGACAGCGAGGACTTCGCGCCGGCCATCCTCGACCGCGTGCGCCGCTGCGTCGAACGCGACAAGAACCATGGCTGCGTGCTGTTCTGGTCACTCGGCAACGAATCGGCGTACGGCCGCGGCTTCGAACGCGCCGTCGCATGGATCAAACAGTACGACACGTCGCGGCTGACGCATTACGAAAGCGCGCGCTATGTCGAACACGGCGGCCACGACGCCCACGACTACGACGCGGTCGACGTGCACAGCCGCATGTATCCGTCGATCGCCGAGATCGACGCCTACTTCGCCGCCGACGGACCGCACGGCGACGGCGCGAACGGCGAGGACGGCAGCAGCCCCGGCGGCACCGTCAAACCGTATCTGATGTGCGAGTTCTGCCATGCGATGGGCAACGGCCCGGGCGACCTCGAGGACTACTTCCAGGCGATCGAACGGCATCCGGGACTCGCCGGCGGCTACGTCTGGGAGTGGTGCGACCACGCCGTCGACGCCGGCCGCACGCCGCAGGGACGCCGCGAATACCTGTACGGCGGCGACTTCGGCGAGCGCATCAACGACGGCAACTTCTGCGTCGACGGCATGGTCTCGCCCGACCGCACGCCGCACTCCGGCCTCGATGAATTCAAGAACGTGTTCCGCCCGGCGCGCGTCGTCACATGCGCCGTCGACGGCGCCGACGTGCAGGTGACGCTGCACAACCATCTCGACTTCACGACGTTGTCCGACCGGGTGCAGCTCATGTGGGAGCTGTACGTCGACGGCGTCATGCAGGGCTACGCGCTGTGCGACGACGAGGCGAGCGCCGCCGCGATGGCGATCGCGCCCGGCGACGAGGGCGTCGTGGACCTGCCCGGCATGCCCGATCTGCGCGACGTCGACGGCAGCGTCACGATCGTGCTGCGGTATCTGACGAAGGAGCCGATGTGGGGGATGGCGCCGCTGTTCGAACTCGGCTTCGACGAGGTCGCCGTCACCGTGGCCGGCGCCGACGGCCGCAACCAGTGGGTCGTGCGCCAACATGAGGAGATGCATGCCGGCGACGAGCGTGGCGCGACGATCCAGCTGCGCCGCGCCGGCACGTCGATCGTGCTCGAAGGCGCCGACTGGCGTTACGAACTCGATGCCCGCACCGGTCTGTTCGCGCGGATGAGCTACCGCAACCGCGCGCTGCTCATGCGGCCGATGCAGATCTACGTCTGGCGTGCGCCGACCGACAACGACCAGTACATCCGCCGCGACTGGGAGCGCGCGCAGTACGACCATGCGAGCGCACGCGCCTACGACGTCGCCGTGCGCACCGTCGCGTCGAGCGGCATCGCACAGCCCGAGGAAGGCCGCGCGATCGCGAACGAGGTCGACCCCGACGACGCGTGCCTCGCGCCGAACGCCGTCGAACTGCGCGTCTCGATGGGCGTCGTCGCGCCGAGCGTGCAGCCGATCGCGCACGTCGACGCCGTCTGGACCGTGCACGCCGACGGCTCGGTCGCGTTGGCGATGGACGTCGCGCGCGACACGGCGTTCCCGTTCCTGCCGCGCTTCGGCATCCGCATGATGCTGCCCAGGACGATGAGGAACGTCGTCTACTGCGGCTACGGGCCGAACGAAAGCTACGTCGACAAGCATCGCTCATGTTGGCACGGCATCTTCGAGGGGACGCCGACGACGTTGGCCGAACACGAGATCAGGCCGCAGGAGAACGGCAACCACCATGACTGCGACTGGGCGAGCGTCGGCGGCGACGGCGTCGCATTGGTCGTGCTGCGCGGCGACGGCGCCGACGACGCGCGCGCCTTCGACTTCCAGACGCTCGAATACACGGCCGAGGAGATGACATGCGCGCGGCACGACTTCGAACTCGACCGCGCCGACATGACCGTCGTCTGCGTCGACTACATGCAGTCGGGCATCGGCTCGAACAGCTGCGGACCCGAGCTGCTGCCGCAGTACCGGCTCGACGACGCGCGCTTCCGCTTCGTCGTCACGTTGCGGCCGCAGACGGCTTGAGCGACGTCAGTCGGCGTCCGATCCGTCCTGCTGCGCGGCGCGGATATGGTCGCGGGCGCGCTCGCGGGCGAGCGGCGGCAGCGAATCCGGCCACGTCTCGCCGGCGCCGGCGTTGAGCGGCGTCGGATGGTCGATGATCGTCAACGTCGCGGCGAGCGCGAGATGGTCGGTGCCATGCACCTCGATCGCGCGTACGTCGGAGGCGGTCAGATAGTCGGTGAACAGCACATGGTCGAGCACGATGCGCGGCCACTTGAGCCAGCGTGGATAGGTCGGGTGCAGGCCGCGCGCGTCGGTGAGCGCCGCGTCGTGGAAGCCGGCGGCGAGCAACTTGCGGAAGCTCGGATGGGCGATGCTCGCGTTGAAGTCGCCCATGACGACGTTGATCGTCTCATGTTCGGGCGTCTGCGCGGCGGCCGCGGCGGCTGTGTCTGCTGCGTTGGCTGTGTCGACCGCGTCGCCCGCGTGGCCCGCGTGGCCGGCGTGGCCGGCGTGGCCGGCGTGGCCGTGGCGCGCGGCGCGGTCGGCCGTCGCGGAGCGCGCGGAGATTCCGGCCTGCGTGAACGAATCGTCATGGGAGTCGTCCTTGGTTGCGGCGGTCGCGGCTGCGCGGTTCGCCGCGTCGATCGCCGCGAGCGTCGGGTATTTCTCGCGCGGCTCGTCCTTCGGATGGCGGATCAGTGCGCGCAGGCCGATGATGCCCGCCGACCAGTCGCGGCAGCCGCGCATCGGCGACTTCGGATGGGCGGCTGCGAAGGTGATGTCGCGCGTCGACGAGAACGGGATCGTCATCGTCGGCACGTCGGCGGCCGGAATCGGCACGCCGGTCGGTGTGCTCGCCGACGGTTCGACGCGCATCCAGACGCCGTTGAAGCCGCCGTTGTCGGTCGGCAGCGCCTCGCCGAGCTCATGGTAGGGCAGCAGCGCGTCGAGCCCGGCGGCCTTGAGACGCGCGACGAGGTCCCCACTGAGCTCCTGCAGCGCGAGGACGGCGACGTCCTCGTCGCGCACGAGGGCGATGATCTGCTCGGCGTCGGCGCGGCCGTAACGGCAGTTGAGCGTCAGCACGCGGAACTGGCCGCGGTCGGGATGCGATTTGCGCGGGCGGGAGGCAGCGTCCGTCTTGCCGGCCGCGCGCGCCTTGCGGGCGGCAAGACGGCGCGCGAGCGCGGCCGCCGTGTTCGGCGCCTTGATGTCGTTGAGCCAATAGGCGGACTGCCGCATCAGCGACGCGATGAGCATGACGGCGGCACAGATCGTGAACGGCCAGTCATGCAGGCAGACGCCGACGATCGCGAGCGCGGTGAAGGGGATCCACAGGAACGGCGTCAGCGCGATCAGATAGGGCAGCGGCCGGTGGCCATCCCAGCCGGCGGGCAGCTCGGTGAGCGCAAGCCACGCGACCAGCACGATCAGCACGATCCACATCGCGACGAGCATCGGGAAACCTTTCTGTAGAGCGCGCTGAGTTCGGCGCACGGTCAAATCAAACGGTCAATCAAACAGAGGGCGACTGCTGTCGGCAGTCGCCCTCGCATCGGGAACGGACGGATCAGTTGCCGCCGAGCAGGCCGCCGAGGCCGCCGCCGAGATTCGGCGGAAGGTCGGCGCCGCCGAGCATCCCCTGCAGCTCGTCGGGCAGCTGCGGCGTCTTCGGCTTCTTGACGAAGGCGGAACCGGAGGCGCTCGGCTTGCCGGACAGACGTGCGCGCAGCGCCTGCTCCTCGGCCTCGCGCTTCATCGGGTTGCCGGACTTCGACCCGCCCTTCTTGCCTTTCTTGCCCTTCTTGGCGTTCTTGCGGCTCGAGCCGCCGCCGAAGCCGCCCATCGCGCCGAAACCGGCTTTGTTGCTCATGCGCTTCATCATCTTCGACGCCTGTTCGAAGCGCTGCAGCAGCGCGTTGACGGCGGAGACGGTCACGCCCGAGCCGTAGGCGATGCGCGCACGACGCGACCCGTCGATGATCTTCGGGTTGCGGCGCTCCTCGGGCGTCATCGAACGGATGATCGCCTCGGTGCGGTCGATCTCGCGCTCGTCGAACTGCTCAAGCTCCTTGCGATGCTGCGCCATGCCCGGAATCATGCCGAGCAGCGACTTCATCGAGCCGAGCTTACGCACCTGCTGCAGCTGCGCGAGGAAGTCATCGAGGCCGAAATCACCTTCGGCCATCTTCTCGGCGGCCTTGCGCGTCTGCTCCTCGTCGAATTCGCGCTGCGCCTGCTCGATGAGCGTCAGGATGTCGCCCATGTCGAGGATGCGCGACGCCATACGATCAGGATGGAAGACCTCGAAGTCCTTGAGGCCCTCGCCGTTCGACGCGAACAGGATCGGCTTGCCGGTCACCGACGCGACCGACAGCGCGGCGCCGCCACGCGCGTCGCCGTCGAGCTTCGAGAGCACGACGCCGGTGAAGTCGACGCCCTCGTCGAAGGCCTGCGCGGTGCGCACCGCGTCCTGGCCGATCATCGCGTCGATGACGAAAAGAATCTCGTTCGGCTGCACGGCATCGCGGATGTCGCGCGCCTGCTTCATCAGCGTCTCGTCGACGCCGAGACGACCCGCCGTATCGATGATGACGGTGTCGTAGAGCTTCTGGCGCGCGTATTCGATCGAATCACGCGCGACCTTGACCGGATCGCCATGCGTCTCGCCGGGGGCGGAAACCGCTTCGCCGCCCGCGGACTGCACGCCCTTCTCGGGTGCGTACACCGGCACGCCGGCGCGCTCGCCGACGACCTCAAGCTGCGTCACCGCGTTCGGACGCTGCAGATCGGCCGCGACGAGCAGCGGCGTGTGGCCCGACTCCTTGAGCCAGTAGCCGAGCTTGCCGGCGAGCGTCGTCTTGCCGGCGCCCTGCAGGCCCGCGAGCATGATGATCGTCGGCGGCGTCTTCGCAAAATTCAGCGGACGATCGACGCCCTGACCGAGGATGTCGGTGAGCTCGCCGTTGACGATCTTGACGACCTGCTGCGCCGGGTTGAGCGCCTCGGAGACCTCGGCGCCGAGCGCGCGTTCGCGCACACGCGCCGTGAACGAACGCACGACGTCGAGCGAGACGTCCGCGTCGAGCAGCGCGCGGCGGATCTCGCGGATCGTGCCGTCGATGTCCGCTTCGGAAAGCTTGCCTTTGCTCTTGAGATGCTTGAACGCGTTCGAGAGCCTGTCTGTAAGAGAACTGAATGCTGCCATAGTGGGTACGATTCTAGCGTGTTGAGGGGAAATCGTGCAGCTTGCGCACCGGAACTCCACGACGATGCGCGCGTTCACTACACTGGTGGGAGTGCGCCGACGGAGCGCACGGAGCAGTGCGCGGATGAGGCGCACCGATGGCGGGAGGATCCGCACGCGACGCCGGCGCGGCGTCATGCGGGCACGGACGCGGTCGTACGGACAACATCGGGCGGATGGATGGCGCGTGGGAAGCGCACGGGCGCACAGGCACACAAGCGCACACAGGTACACAAGGAGGCGGCATGCATCAGAAGAGAATCGAACAGCAGGCGTTGAAGGTCGGCATCATCGTCAACATCGTCATGGTCGTCGCCGGATTCTTCGTGTTTTTCGTCACCGGACTCAAATCGATGTTCCTCGACGCGTCGTTCACCGTCATCTCGGTCATCTCGGGCGGCGTCGCGGCGTATCTGTCGAAGAAGACGGTTCGCGTGAGCGAACGGTTCCCGAACGGCATGTTCGCGCTCGAGCCGATCTACGCGATCTGCAAGTCGATCTTCACGATCTGCCTGCTGCTGTTCTCGTTCCTCGACGTGCTTCGCGTCGCGATCGACTACTTCGCATACGGCGAGGGCGAGCGGCTGAGCTTCGGGCCGGTCATCATCTACCAGATCGCCGCCGTCAGCGTATGCCTCGTGCTCGTGTGGTACTACCGTGCGCGCAACCGCTCGATCGGCAACGCGAGCCTGATGCTCAAGGCGGAGGCGAACGGCACATGGATCGACGGCATGATCTCGCTCGGCATCGGCGTCGTCGCCGTGCTGCTGTACTTCCTTCCGGACGGGACGCCGTTCGACTTCCTGCACTACACCGGCGACTTCTTCATCACGACGATCATCGTCGCATTGACGATCAAGGAGCCGGTCGTCGTGCTGCGCGACGCCTTCGTCGAACTCGTCGGCGGCACGCACGACGACGAGGAGATCTCCGCGTTCGTCACGCGCGAGGTCGAGGCGCATCTGCCGGAGCAGATTGTCATGGAGAAGCTCCACGTGTTCAAGACCGGCATGAACTTCGACGTCGACATCTTCATCGGCAGCACGCAGGGCAGTGTGCGGATGGAGGAACTCGTCGGCGCGCGGCAGACGATCGAGCAGGCGCTCGAGCCGAAACTGCACATCGTCAACGTCGACTTCGTCTTCGAGTAAGGCCGTCTGCAGGTGGGCTTGCGCACAGACGACCGTTTGGGGTGTCGGGAATGGTCGTCTGCGCGCAAGGGCGGACGAGATCCGCCGGGGATGGGCGAACGGTGTCAGAGGACGACGGGGCGCGTGCGGCGATGCGATGGCCGCGCGATCATCAGTTGAGCGTCCACGAGGAGCCGGCCGGTCCGTCCTCGATCATGATGCCGAGCTTGGCGAGGCCGTCGCGGATCTTGTCGGCCGTCGCGAAGTCCTTCGCCTTGCGGGCGGCGGCGCGCGCCTCGAGCTGCGCGTCGATCAGTGCGCCGAGCGTCGCGCGAGCCTTGTCTTCGCCGCCTTTCGCATCGCCGCCGTCGATCCACGGTTCGGCGAGCGGGTCGAGGCCGAGCGTGTCGAGCATCGCGCGGACGTTGACGAGTGCCGTGCGCAGCGCGGCGTGCTTACGGCCGTCCGCGTCGTCGTCGAGGTCGGCGATCAACGTGTTGCCGGCGCGCAGCTGCGTGAAGATGGCGGCGGTTGCACGTGAAACATTGATGTCGTCGTTCATCGCGGCGACGAAGTCCACCGGCAGCTCGTCGGCGGTCACGGCGGTGATCTCGTCACGCGACGGCTGTTCGCCGAGCGCGTCGCCGGCATGTTCGATGTAGTTCATGACGCGGTCGTAGGCGGCCTGCGCCTCGGCGAGCGTCTGGTCGGACCATTCGAGCATCGAACGGTACTGCACTGCGCCGAGCGCGTAACGCACGACCCATGCGGAGTGCTTGGCGAGCACGACCGGCACCGCGAGGCCGTTGCCGAGCGACTTGCTCATCTTCTCGCCCTTCGCCGTCACCCACGCCGAATGCATCCAGCGGTTGGCCGTGCGGTAGCCGGCCGCGCGCGTCTGCGCCATCTCGTTCTCGTGGTGCGGGAAACGCAGGTCGAGGCCGCCGCCGTGGATGTCGAACATGCCGTCAAGGTAGCGGTAGCTCATCGCCGAGCATTCGATGTGCCAGCCGGGGCGGCCGGTGCCGAACGGCGTCTTCCAGCGCGCGTCGGCCGGATCGGTTGGCTTCGGGCGCTTCCACAGCGCGAAGTCGCGCGGGTCGCGCTTGTCTTCGGACAGGTCGGCCGGGTCGGTCGGGTTGTACTTGTCCTCGCCGGTCATGTCGACCGACGGTCCCATGCGGTCGGCGACGGCGGCCGCCTCGTCGACCTCGGTCGTCTGCTTCTGATGCGTCAGCTCGCCGTAGTGCGGCCATGACGTGACGTCGAAGTAGACGTCGCCGGTCAGTTCGCCGTGCTCGTCGCGGATGACGTAGGCGTGGCCGTTGTCGATGATGCGCTCGATCAGATGGATCATGTCCATGATGTGGCCGGTCGCTCGCGGTTCGTAGGTCGGCGGCAGCACGCCGAGCCTGTCGTACGCGTCGGTGAACTCCTGCTCGTAGTGGTAGGCGCGTGCCCACCAGCGCTGGCCGGCCGCGGCCGCCTTGTCGAGAATCTTGTCGTCGATGTCGGTGACGTTGCGGATGAACGTGACATGGTAGCCGAGCTTGAGGAACCAGCGGCGGATGATGTCGAAGGCGACGCCGGCGCGGATGTGGCCGATATGCGGCGAGCTCTGCACCGTTGCGCCGCACACGTAGATGCCCACGTTGCCAGGCTTGATCGGCTCGAAACGGCTGATCGCATGCGTCGCCGTGTCATAGAGTTTCAGGTCGACGGCCGCGTTCGCGACGCCGCCGTCGCCGGCCATCAGCGTCTCGGCGAACTGCTTGTCCGTGGAGACGCCGGAAGTGTTGGCATTGCTTGCTTCGTGGGAATGCTCGGTCATGGTTCGAGCGTATTGCGTTTTGTAGACAAGCGGCATGCGGATATGGACGGGCATCAGACGGGTGCGAACGGGCATGGGCGGGCGTCAGACAGCCTGCGGCGAAGGTATCTCGGCTGGGAAGGAGCATTTTCTTCGTTATGGGCAGGTATACCGACCGAACAGGGCCGGCCGCCGGCAGGTATACCCGGTGCCGCCGGAGAAAATGCTCCTCCTAAGCCGAGATACCCTCGGACGGCGCCCGAAAGAGCGTTCGTGCGGCATCTTGGGACGCCCGGACGCGCTCGATGGGACGCCCGAGACGCTCGAAGACGCTCAACATGTGCTCAACGGACCGCCGTCACTGGCCCATCTGCTCGGACAGGTCGAGCCATTCGGCCTCGAGGCCGTCCGATTCGGCCGTCAATACCTGCAGCTGCCGGTTGAGTTCGTTGAGGCCGGCGTAGTCGCTCGGATCGTGCGCTGCCATCCGCTCCTCGAGTTCGTCCTTCTGCGTCGCGAGCTTCTCGAGCTTGCGTTCGATCGCCGAGACGCGCCGCGATGCGTCCGCATATGCCTTGCCGCTGAGCTTCGGCACGGCCGCCTCGGCAGGCGAGCCGTCAGCCAGACCGGCCGCCGCTTCCTCGGCCTTGACGGTGTCCGCGTCGACGGCCGAATCGGCCGCGCCTCCGGCCTTGTTCATGCCGAGCGGATCCTCGCCGCGGCGCAGCGCGTCGACGATGTCCAGATAATCCTGCACGCCGCCGGGCAGATGCCGGATCTTGCCGCCGATCAATGCGAACTGCTCGTCGGTGACGCGTTCGAGCAGATAGCGGTCGTGGCTGACGACGACCAGCGTGCCCGGCCAGGTGTCGAGCAGGTCCTCCATGACGGCGAGCATGTCGGTGTCCAGATCGTTGCCCGGCTCATCCATGATGAGCACGTTCGGCTCGTCGAGCAGGATCAGCAGCAACTGCATGCGGCGCTTCTGGCCGCCGGACAGGTCGCGGATCGGCGTCATCAGCTGCGCCGCCTCGAATCCGAGCCGCTCCATCAGCTGCCCCGGCGTGACCTCCTTGCCGTCGACGATGTAGCTCGGCTTGTAGCGGCTGAGCACTTCCTTGACCTTGTATTTGCCGAGCTTCTCGAGCTCGTCGAGCCGTTGCGAGAGCACCGCGAACTTCACCGTCTTGCCGATGTTCACATGCCCGGCCGTCGGCGTCAGCGTGCCGTCGAGGATCTTGAGCAGCGTCGATTTGCCGGCGCCGTTCGCGCCGACGATGCCGAAACGGTCACCCGGCCCGATCAGCCATGTCACGTCGTCGAGGATTTCGCGGCCGCGCACCGTCAGTTCGACGGCCGCCGACGTCTCGTCCGACGCCGTCTCGCCATCCTCCTCGCCGCGCGTGCCGCGCAGCGCGTTGATCTCGCCGGCCGGCTCGCGGTGCGTGAGCCCATGCGCGGCGGCGACCTCTTCTGCGCGCGAGCCGAACGCCGATTTCAGCCGCGGATCGTCGGCGTCGTCGACGGCGATCGTCACTTCACCGAAGGCCTGCGGCTCGGACACCATCGGCTCGACGATGTCGACCGTAGACGCCGACTTCGCGTTCGCCGCGAGCGCGGCCGCGTCCGGGTCGATGTCCGCATACGAGCCCTGTTCGCGGTCGAAGATCTGCGTGACGTCGACGAGGTCGACGACCTGTTTGCCGAGCCGCGACGTCGCCATCTGCTTGAGCTCGAGCGTGTTACGCATCGGCGGCACGTCGGCGATGAGTTCGCGCGCGGCCTTCACATGGAACTTCTGCTTCGTCGAGCGTGCGCGTGCGCCGCGCAACAGCCATGCGAGCTCCTTGCGCGCGAGGTTGCGTCGCTTCGTCTCGCGCACGTCGGCCTGGCGGTCGCGTTCGACGCGCTGCAGCATGTAGGCGCTGTAGCCGCCTTCGAAGGGTTCGATCTCGCCGTCGTGCACCTCCCACATCGATTCGCAGACCTCGTCGAGGAACCAGCGGTCGTGCGTGACGAGCAGCAGCGCGCCGGTGCCTTTCGGCCAGCGGTTCTTGAGATGTTCGGCGAGCCAGTGGATCGTCACGACGTCGAGGTGGTTCGTCGGCTCGTCGAGCGCGAGGATGTCCCAGTCCTTGAGCAGCAGCCGTGCGAGGTCGGCGCGGCGGCGCTGGCCGCCGGAGAGCGTGCCGATCTTCGAGTCGAGGTTGAGGCCGCCGAGCAGCGCCTCGACGATTTCGCGCRACACTGCGAAACCATGTGATCACGCCGTTATCGGCAAACACAGCCGCCGCCTTACGCGATGATTCGCATAATCCAACCAATGGATATACACAACTATGCCAAAACATTATCAAACAGCAGCATAGACTCGAAACTGCTCATTTCAAAGGATCCATTATTTGCACCAGCAATCCCGAATCTCAATTGGCAAACGTCGTCAATTCAATGCGCACTGAACTGTGTAACAACATAATGAAGCATGGAAGTGACTCATACATGGTGCAGATCACCTTTACGACCGCCATCGCGGTGAGAATCGTCACCATCAACGATATGCGCATCGAAGAACACGACGAGCCTCAGTGCTCGAACCATGGCTTGACGATGCTACAAAATCGCGTGGAATCACTCGGTGGCGCTGTTGCCATGGTAGACGAGGACAACATCTGGATAACGACCATCGCCATCCCGGCTAGTATTTTGCCACACAACCATTCAAGAAACGGCGGACAGGGAACGATATACGCAATGACGCCGTCAATGTGTTCCATATCTACCTGTAGAGCCTCGCTGACAGCATATGGGACCGGACCAACAATAAGCACAATGGATAATAAAATGGAAAGAATCGATTTCATCAGCACACCCACCTCAATAGAAGATTGAAAACCATAAATCAAAAGAATTATTACAGATAATCAGAAATGATAGGATATGCAGTCCATTCACCTCAGTAACCGACCGCATATCCTGTCAAACGGTAAAACCAAACCGCAACATGGGTTCAAGCACGCGCAGTTCTACATACCTCAATTATGATTGCAACAAGGTTGATCAGTAGGCATTTTAGCATGTTTTTTCACGCTATTGACCACATTACACAGTGCGACAACATCGTATCGCAAGTAATCAAACTCATGTCCATTAACACCCAACTGAACCCACTTCGTCGTATTGGAATTATTCTTCCAACTCCAACTTGCACTTCCATAAACGGTATGACTACCATCAAGGGAAGCATGCACATTGGCGTTGGCAAAAGGCCAAGAACTCAGCATCGACGCCGCCGCTGACGCTCGCCGCCACAGTGGTGGATTCACTAGCCTGTCCTGTAAAGACTATCCCGGGAGCCACCCAATGTTTAGGCGCACTGCCCGTCATGAAAAAAGTGGTGTGATTTGTGACGTTTTGATGATGCCCGACTTCCGGACAGGCCATCGGCATAATACCATCGTCCTCATCGGCAAATGCCGTCGCCGGGAATAGCACCAGCATCGAGGCGACGATGACGCATGTCACTTTCTGCAGCGTTTTCATTTCAGTTCTCCTGATCATCTTTGATTTCGTAGACGACTACAAGCACACGTCCACGCCCTGCATCGACCGTGACGCCAGTGGCTCCAGAAAGCTGGCTCTCGGCCATTGAAACCGTTCCTGAATCCCCCAACTTCGGACAGCCTTCCACATGCACCATCTGCCGATACCGCCTCCCCTGCTGCATACCGATGTCAAACGGCACGTCGTGCGCAGGATCGCAATAATAGGTGATAGCGTACGCGGTGGCTGGAGCACCATCGACTTCAGCAATGGGAACGGTCTTGCGACCCTCCACCACGGCGGAACCAAGGAATCTTCCAGCTTCGTCACCATATACATACTCGACGTATGCACGGAGCGCCTTGGGCGTGAACTCGGTACGCACTGAGTTCATCAAGGAACCCTCCTGCGTATCCACACCAACCGAAGTCGTCGACGCCGGCGAATCCGTCGAGCGCTGCGCGCATCCAGCGAACGACATCGCCACCAGAACCGCCAACACACCGACACAAATTCTGTTTGCATATCGCATATGACGTATGGCAGCCTCTTTCGAGATCTGTGTTTTATTCCGTTCTTATGAACGGAATAATTCCATTTCAGAACCAATGAATTACGCATTCAACCCATCGTTGTCCCCCAAATAGTCAATTTTCGCTAACCACCCATAGGATCGCCTGCTCATTCCATTGGACGACGGTAAAGCTGGCCCCACCGCACGGCGCTGTACGGACATATATCGACGAGGGCGAATGGACGACCTATGTCACGTTGCCCGTCAATTCCACTGCATGTTCGGATTAGCCGCGAACACCGTCGGGTAGAGCTCCTTGCGATTACCCAGCAGATCATTGAGCGCGCCTTGGGCGGCAATCGTATGCACGAGTTCCCAATGGGACTTGCGGTGGACATAGATCTTCGCATCGTCGTTCGAGCCTCCCTCCGGCATGAAGACCATATATGCGAAATCACCGGCGCCCACGATGCCATACTGCCCCTTCCCCACGTCGAACGTCACGTCGAACGTCTGCGGCGGCTCTGCGGAATCGGTGATCCGGGCCGTGCGCATATCGATGATCTCGACATCGCCTCCCATGCTCATCGCGATCATCTCATGCGTGTCCTCCGATCGCCACGTCAGCTGCTCCCCGTACACGAAGCTCTCCTCGCCGACGTACCGCTGCGCCTCGCCGCTCGCCGTAGTCACCGTGTTCTGTGTCAACTCCTGCGTTTTCACATTCCGTGTGAGCAGTGCGAGCGTCTGCGAACCGTAGCCGTTGCCTTTGGCTTCGTCGTCCATGTCGCCGAACAGCGTGATCCCGTCGTCCGCACAGGGGACCAAGCCGGAAGCGAACGCCGGCGTGAACCGGGAATCCACAGATTTTGTGACCAGTTTCCTCATCCCCTTCGATTCACTCACCGAATACAGTGTGTAGTCGTTGCCGGCGCCGCCCACCGCATACACACCACTCGCACGGTGCGCCACGGCGACCGGTGTCTCGGCGGGGCTCGTCACCGGTTGTTGCGGCTGCGGCGTGAACCACTGGGTCTGCACCGTACCGCTCTGCTGCGCTTGCGAATACGCGCTTTGGTACATGGCCATCACCGTGTGGTCGTCGATTGCGACCATCTGCAATCCCGGAACATCCGGCTGCTCGCGCCTGCTCACATACCCGCGCCCGGGGGGTGTTCGCAATATGGAAATCGCTGCGCTTATCGTCGAAGAACAGCCCGGATTCATTCCACGCCATGTTCTGCGGGGTTGTCGTTGCCGTGTCGATGAACTGCGCGGTGCCGTCCTTGCGCACGAGCGCCACCATGCCGCGCTCGTTCGTCGTGAATTTCTGCGCGGGCGGATTGAGACCGACCGCCATCACCACCTGACTCAGATCCACCTGGCTCGGCTCGATTTTCTGTACACCGCACGCCCGACGAGCAGGCATGCCCATGCGACCACCATCGCCAAGGACCCGCGGATACCCCTTCTTGTGTTCATGTCGACCCCCTCCCGAGCACCACGCTGTGCATCGATTATAGATTGCGCGGAATCATGAATCCATCCCCGGATGTCTCCCGACGGTCGGCCTGCGAACGGATTCGCGACCAGACGACGATGCCGTCGCCGAGTCTGGTCGATTACCGCACAATACATGCAAGGCACGGCCAAAGTCAGCAGATGCCAATCATCATGGCACACCGCATGACCGTGCGTTTCCATCGGCCGTCATCAGTCCGCATGGAATGCAGATCACGAGCAACGCCCGCGTCGCGGCACGACAGTATGCACGAAATCGTATTGGCAGCCATTGCGCCATGCCGGAAATCAGATGCAATCTGCACGCAGGAGCAAGTACGGACCGACGGATACCGTCGGCTCCGGGTGCAGAGGAGGCACGAATCTCCGCTACCGAAACAAGGCACCATTATTGGCGAATGGCATGGCTCACTCCATCACCCAGTAGTCGTAGTAGTGCGTGCCGTCGTGGCCGATCAGCGGCCGGCGTGTCGCGACGTATCCGGCGTCCGCGAGCGCGGCGCGGCGCTCGACCGCGTACAGCGGCGCCTTCGTCGCGATCCTCGCGCAGCCGAACAGCGTCATGAACGGCGCGGAGACGAGTTCGAGGATGTCTTCGATGACGTCCTCGCGCTCATAGTCGACCGCGAGGTCGATGCGCAGGATGCCGCAGTCGTCATAGTAGTCGTCGGCTTCGCGGCGGAACATCTCCAAGGTGCCGATCACGGCCCCCGTTTCCAATGATTCCACGGCGAAGCGCACAAATGCACGATGCTCGTGGTATTCGGCGAGCCAGTACCTGATGCTCTCCTCGACGTCGCGCACGTCACGGCAATAGAAGTTCGCTCCGTGGCAGTTGTCGGAGTTGAGGAACGGCAGCGCAAGCCTGTCGCCGTACACGGCGAGCAGGTCCTCGGCGTCGTCGGGTTCGATCAGCCGGATGCGGTACAGATCGTCGCACAGTTCCGGGCAGCTGTCATAGATGGTCATGGTTCCATTGTAGGCGGCCGTTTTCACGCACGGACCGGCTGGTGTTTCCCCGGAGACGCGCACGCCGACATCCTCGCGGCAATGCGCGCGTCCGCATAACCGCATCCGACGCCGCTTCTTTCGACATATGCGCGGCGCTCCCACGGAATCCTTTCCGCCTTCCCACACCAACGAACAGATACGCACATGAAATCGACTCATACGCACATCATCGCGCATCATCATTCAATATCGACCATCGAATCGCCGACGACGCACGGCCGAACGGAACGCGCCCCGCATAACCCGCCCGCACGGACGAACTATCGACCTATGCGGCAGCACGCTCCCGCTGCCATACGCGACGCACGTCCGCCGCGCCGGACCGGCCGGCCGCGCCGCGCGTCGTTCCTCCGTCCGACGAAACAGGTTTCCTCGGACGACTACGATGTGGGGCGAGGACGACAACATTCGCGAACTTCGCAGAAAGGACCGATATGAGCGAAGTGATCACCGACCAGGACAAGGCATACGAGGCGTGCGAGCAGGCCGCCGCACCCGGCGACGACCAGCCGATGGGAGACCGCGTCAACAACCGTTCGCTGCGTCCGCGCTCCGAGGCGTTCGTCGAGTTCATGAGCAGCGGCTGGGACGACAACGAGCCGAAGATCGAACGTCTCGAATCCGCCGCGTACATCCCGGCGCGTCTGCAGGCGCTGAGCGAGGCGTTCCCCGGCGAACGCCTCGTGATCCCGGCCGGCCAGCCGAAGGTGCGCAACAACGACTGCGATTACGCATTCCGCCCGGATTCGGCGTTCTCGTACTACACCGGTCTCGGCCAGGACTACGAGGCGGGCGCCGTGCTCGTGCTCGATCCGAACGCCGACGGCACGCACACGCCGATGCTGTTCGTGGCGCCCCGCGCCGACCACTACACGCAGGACTTCTTCAAGGACCCGCACTACGGCGAGTACTGGGTGGGCCCGCGCGCGGGATTGAAGGAACTCGAGGCGATGACCGGCATCGAGACGCATGACATCGCACAGCTGGCCGACATGCTCGGCAAGGACGTCGGCGACGAGGCCGGCGCCGTTCAGCTGCGCGTGATCCGCGAGACCGACCCGCAGATCACGGCGACGGTGAACGGGCTGCGCGCCGAGCACGGCTTCCCCGACGAAGCCGACAACACGGTGCGCGACGACAAGCTGCACGAGTTCGCCTCCGAGGCGCGCATGGAGAAGGACGACTTCGAGGTGCGCGAGATCCGCCGCGCCGTCGACGCGACGAAGCACGGCTTCGACAACATCCTGCGCAAGCTGCCGGGCGCGCTCGGCAAGCCGCGTTCCGAACGCATCCTCGAAGGCGCGTTCAATGCGATCTCGCGCGAGGAGGGCAACGAGGTCGGTTACGACACGATCATCGCCTCCGGCGCGCATGCGCCGATCCTGCACTGGATCCGCAACACCGGCACCGTCAACGCCGGCGAGCTGCTGCTCATCGACGCCGGCGTCGAGGTCGACTCCCTGTACACGGCCGACATCACGCGCACGTTCCCGACGAACGGCAAGTTCACCGATTTCCAGAAGAAGCTGTACCAGGCCGTGCTCGACTCGCAGCAGGCCGGCTTCGAGGCCGCGAAGCCGGGTGCGACCTATTCGGACATCCACCACGCCTGCATGCGCGTCATCGCCGAACGGCTGCATGACTGGGGCATCCTGCCGGTGGACGTCGAGGAGAGCCTGTCGCCCGAAGGCCAGCAGCACCGCCGTTGGCTCGCCTGCGGCGTCGCCCACCATCTCGGCCTCGACGTGCACGACTGCGCGCAGGCCCGCTACGAGTCGTATCAGGGCGCGAAGATCACGCCGGGCATGGTGTTCACGATCGAGCCGGGACTCTACTTCCGCGAGGACGACCTGATGATCCCGCCGGAGTACCGCGGCATCGGCATCCGCATCGAAGATGACGTGCTGATGACCGAGGACGGCCCCGAATGGATCTCCGCCGGCATCCCGAAGCAGATCGACGACGTCGAGGCGTGGATGGCGCAGATGGCCGCCGAAGGCGCGAAGGACGCTCGATGACGACGCCCGGGTTCATCCTCGAGCTGCGCGAGCACATCGGCCACGCGCCGCTGTGGCTGATGGGCGTCTCCGCGTACATCGTCGACGACAGCGGCCTGCTGCTGCTCGAGCAGCGTGCGGACACCGGCAAGTGGGCGCTCGTCTCCGGCATCATCGAGCCCGGCGAGCAGCCCGCGGACACCGTCGCGCGCGAGACGAAGGAGGAGACCGGCATCGACGTCATCGTCACCGACCTCGTCGCCGTCAAGGCCGACGACCGCGTCATCA
This sequence comes from Bifidobacterium choerinum, assembly GCF_000741135.1. Lineage (GTDB taxonomy): Bacteria > Actinomycetota > Actinomycetes > Actinomycetales > Bifidobacteriaceae > Bifidobacterium > Bifidobacterium choerinum. The sequence goes on from NZ_JGYU01000002.1 coordinate 405,613, forward strand.
CCTACGCCAACGGAGACCGGACGCAGTATCTCGACCATCTGTTCGTCGCCGAGATCGACCCCGACGGCCGCAGCGAACCGCATGTCGCCGACGACGAGTCGCTGTCGGTCGGCTGGTTCGACCCCGACGAGCTGCCCGAACCGATGACGGCGAGCTCGCGCGAGCGCATCGCGGCCGCACGCGACTTCCTGCGTCGCCGCGACGACGGCGACGCCCGTGCACAGTTCACGTTCCGCGGCACGGCGATCCACCGCTGAGCGGCGCACCGCCCATCACCCGAGGGCAGGAACCGGGGATACGCATCGATATTCCCGGTTCCTCCCCTCGGCATAACCGACCGCGTGTTCTTCGGACATCGCGCACATAACGCCCCGGTTTCGCCGGAGCGAATGAGCCGAGAGCAAGCACGACGCCGGCGGCGGCGAATCTTCCTATGATGAACGGCGCAAGGCGCAGGCGCCCCTGGGGGCCTGCGCCGCACGGGCGCCCGGACGGGGCGTCCCACCAACAACCGAGGTGAGCACATATGAAGATCACGATTCTGGGAGCGAGCGGACGCATTGCGCGTCTCGCCGAGCGGATGCTGCTCAAGTAGGGCGACGTCGACCTGACGCTGTTCATCCATCGCGACAACGAGCTCGGCGCCGACATCCTCGACGATGAACATGTGACCGTCGTCACCGGCGACGCGAAGTCCGAGGCCGACGTGGCGCAGGCGATCGAAGGCGCCGACGCCGTCTACGCGAATCTGTCCGGCGGACGCGGCAGCAGCGAGGACATCATCCCGATGGCGCAGGCGACGGTGGCCGCGATGGACAAGGCCGGCGTCAGGCGCCTGATCTGGATCTCGTCGCTCGGCATCTACGGCGAGGTGCCCGGCGAGTTCGGCGCATGGAACACGAAGGTGCTCGGCGACTATCTGACCAACTACCGCAAGGCCGCCGACGTCATCGAGGCGAGCGACCTCGAGTACACGATCATCCGTCCGGCATGGCTGACCGACAACGACGAGGTGGACTTCGAGGTCACCGAGAAGGGCGAGCTGTTCCGCGGCACCGAGGTGTCGCGCAAGTCCGTCGCGAGCGAGGTCGTCAGGCTGCTGCTCCATCCGGGCGAGGAGCTTCGCTCCTCGATCGGCCTTGACAAGCCGGGCACCGAAGGCGACCGCCCGTCGTGGATGCTGTCGGATTCGACCGAGCATCTGTCCGAGTAGTCCGGACATCCCACGCGAATCCATGCGGTTCGCGCGATTCGTTCCTCCGATCATCCTCCGGCGGAAGAAAACGGCCGGTGTCACGTCATGCGCAATGCGGGCGTGACGCCGGCCGTTTTCATGCCTTCCCGACTTCGGCGTGTCGATTTGCCATCATGAGTTAACGACGTTAACATTTAACGCAGTTAATCAATCAATGCCCGCGACTACGGCAGCCACGGGGACTCGATGCATGGACACAGGGAGGTGTGATGGCGGACGAACAAACCAGCCAGTCGGAATACAACCGTTCACGCGTCATGCGCTTCCTGTACGGCAACGGCGTCTCCTCGCGCGCGCAGATCGCGAAGGCGCTCGGGCTGACGCCGGCCGCGATCACGAAGATCACGGCGAAGCTCATCGAGGAGGGCCTCATCGCCGAGACCGGCGAGATCGAAGGCGCGCGCAACCGCCGTTCAATCGGACTGCGGATCGACCCGGAACGCTTCCACGTCATCGGCGTCAAGTTCGCGCGCAGCCTCATCCAGGTCGGCCTGTTCGACCTTGCCGGCGATGCGCAGCAGATCTGGGTGGACATAACGACCGACCATCCGTCGATCGACGATGCGATCGCCTCGCTCAAAGCGCGCATCGACCGAATCATGGCGCGTTTCGGCACCGTCGTCGCGATCGGCATGGCCGTGCCCGGACCTTACCTGCGCGACGACGGGCATACGGCCGTCGTCTCGTCGATGCAGCAGTGGCGCGACGTCGACTTCCCCGCCGAGTTCGCCGATGCCTTCGACGTGCCGGTGTTCATCGAGCAGGACGCGCGCGCAGGCGCGCTCGCACAGCAGCTGTTCGGCGACGACGGCGCGCAGGACGACCTCGCCTACTATCTGATCGGCGAGGGCGTCGGCCTCGGCGTCATCGAACGCGGACACACGATCGACGGCACGCGCGGCACCGCCACCGAGATCGGCCACGTGAGCATCGACGTCAACGGCAGGCGCTGCGACTGCGGCAACCACGGCTGCCTCGAGCGCTACTGCTCGGCCGTCGCGATACACGAGGCGCTCGACGCGACGCTCGACGAGGACGGCGGCATCGTCGCGGACTCCGACCGGATGACGCACATCGAGGCGTGCGAGGCGCTGTTCGCGCTCGCAGCGCACGGCGACGCGCGCGCACTCGAACTCGTGCGCCATGTCGGCACCTACGTCGGCTACGGGCTCGTCACGATCATCAACGCCTTCAATCCGCGGCGCATCATCATCGGCGACATCGTCGCGCACGCCGGCGTACCGCTGCTCGACGCGGCGATGCATGTCGTCGAAAACCGTGTGCTCCCCGAACTTGCCGCGACGACGACGGTCACCCTGTCCGACCTGCCGACCGACGCCGCCGTCACCGGTGCGGCGGCCGTCGCGATCACCGCGTTCCTCGACCAGCCGTCGCGCTTCGCCGACGTCGCGCGGCGAAGACGCGGGGACTGACGCGGACGCACCGATCGGCCGATTCAACCAACCGACCAACTCAACCAACCAACCAATCTCCAACCAAACCAACATCAACCAACAGCAGAAAGAAGGGTCATCATGGCCAAGCCAATCGTCGTCTCCCTCGGTGAGCTCCTGTGGGACATGTTCCCCACCGGCAAGCGCGCGGGCGGCGCGCCGGTCAACTTCGCCTACCATGCGATGATGAACGGCGCCGAAGCGTACTCGATCAGCGCGGTCGGCGAGGACGACCTCGGCGACGAGCTCGCGATCGCCGCCGAGAAGTCCGGCATCCACGCCGTCCTGCAGCGCAACGCCTGGCCGACCGGCACCGTCGAGGTCGCGCTCAAGAACGGCATCCCCGAGTACACGATCGTCGAGAACGTCGCCTGGGACCACATCTCCTATACGCGTCAGCTCATCGACATCGTCGAGCAGGCCGATGCCGTGTGCTTCGGCACACTCGCGCTGCGCTCCCCCGAATCGCATGACACGATCATCGAGCTGCTCAAGCACACGAAGGAAGGCGCGCTCAAGTTCTTCGACATCAACCTGCGCGGCGACATGTATTCGAAGGAGCTCATCGAGGAGATGCTCGGCTACGCGAACGTCTTCAAGATCAACGACGAGGAACTGCTGCTGCTGCGCGGCATGTTCGGCATCGAGAACACCTCCGACGAGGAGGCCTGCAAGTGGTTCATCGACCAGTACGACCTGCGCTACCTGATCCTGACCGGCGGCGCGACGTTCTCGACGATCATGTCTAACGACGGCGAGATCTCGACGCTGAACACGCCGCGCGTGACCGTCGTCGACACGGTCGGCGCCGGCGACTCGTTCTCCGGCACCTTCACCGGCCGCATCCTCTCGGGCGAGTCACTCGGTCTGGCGCACCGCGCCGCCGTCAACACGGCCGCGTTCGTGTGCACGCAGGAAGGCGCATGGCCGACCTACCCGGCGACGATGCCCGACTACCTCAGGGACATCCTCGGCCAGTGAACCGTCCGCGTGCATCGCGTGCGACGTACTCTCATCCGCACGATGGCGTCCGCGGCACCTCCGGCCGCGGACGCCATCGTCGTTCCGCAACGCGCGCTACAGTGCAGGCATGCGCGTTGTACTGCAGAGAACGAGTCGGGCGGCCGTGACCGTGACCGACGAGACGACCGGCGAACTCGACCCGACCTTCCCCGAACAGCAGATCGGCGTCGGCTACATGCTGCTCGTCGGCGTCGGCGATGCGGACGGCGAACGGCAGGTCGCATGGCTCGCCCATAAGATCGCGAGCCTGCGCGTCTTCGAGGACGAGGACGGCAAAATGAACCGTTCGATCCACGACGTCGGCGGCGCGATCCTGTCGATCTCGCAGTTCACGCTCTACGGCAACGTGCGCAAGGGCAACCGTCCGAGCTTCGTCACCGCCGGCGCGCCCGAACACGCCGAGCGCGTCTGGCTCGCGTTCAACGACGCGCTGCGCGCGCAGGGACTCGACGTGAAGACCGGCCGCTTCGGCGCGCATATGAACGTCTCACTGACGAACGACGGCCCCGTCACGATCCTCTTCGACACCGAGGAACTCGGCATCTGATGCAATTCGGGCGGCGACCGTCGCCGGTTGCCGCCCGAATTCCCGTACTTCTTCCCGCGGTCGCCCGCGGGAACGCGGATGCCCGCCATTGTACACCGTCGCAGCCCCGTATGCGTCCCAGACAGCGCACGCATGCGCAATCCAGAACGCTGCCTCGCACTTCAGCGTCCCACGCAGCGTACACATGCGCAGACCGTGACACGTTCCGGCACCTCAGCGTCCCACATTGCGTACGCATACGCTGTGCGGCACGCAATCACGCACTTCAGCGTCCCACACAGCGTACACATGCGCAGACCGTGACGCACACAGCGCGACGCATGACGCGGCGAATCACATCAGGGCGTTCATCATATGCTGCAGCATGCCGGTGCTCAGCATCATGAACGACATAAGGAACGACAGCACGCTGATGATGATGCCGGCGATCGCGAATCCGCGGCCGCGCTTGCCGGTGCGCTGCACGTTCACGAGTCCGACGATCGAGAAGATGAGGCCGAACAGCGGAATGATCAGCGACATCACGAATCCGGCGATGCACATGCCGTCGTAGCCGTTGCCCTCCGGCGTCCCGGTGCGCTGCTCGTACTCCTGGTAGCGCTGGCGGTTCGTGCCGTACGGATTCAGCTGCCCGTAGTAACCGCCGGGCTGCTGCTGGCCGTAGGGCGCGCCCTGTTGCTGCCCGTAAGGGTTGTCGCCCGACGGGTACCGCATGCCGGGATACGGCGCCGACGGGTACGCTCCCGGCTGTCCAGGCTGGCCGAATTGTCCGGGCTGCGCCGACATGTCCGGCTGCGGTTCGTCCGGTTTGCCGAAGGGATAGCGTTCGTCGTCGCTCATCCCCGGATCGGCGTAGGCGCCGTATTCCGGCTGTCCCTGCGCGCTCGTCATGCCGGCTGCATCGCCCGCATCCGCGTTGTTCGTCTGCTGTCCGTTCGCCGCATCGCCGTAGGGGAGCTGGGCGTCGCCGCCCGCCACGTCCATCGGCGTGGGTTCGTTCTCGTTTGCCATATCCCCCATCCTAGAGGACCGCCGCGAATCCGATGACATGCCGTACGAATCCCGTGCACGACCCGCACAATCCGTCGATTCCGCGCAATCCGCCGTTCCGCACGATTCACTCATAGCCCGCGCCTCCGTCGAGCGCGGCGGTCCGCGGCGGGCAGCCCTCTCCGACGTTTACCAGCCAATCGCCCGCAGCGCGGCGACGGCGTGCGCGATCGGGATGCGCTCCTGCTCGATGCGCGGCACCTGCGACTCCCCCGCTGCACACAATGTGCGATACAGCGCGTATTCGTCGTCATCGAGCCGCATCGCCGTGCGCGCAAGCGGCTCATGCGCGCCGATCATGTGGCTGCGCGCGTCGAGCCTCGTGCCAAAGCGCATGAAGCGCATATAGGTTGCCCGATCCATCAGGATGCTCGTGCAGTCGATACCCGATGCGCGCACGGCCGAGAGGATCTCGAAGCCGGCCGCGTCGACATCGCCCCAGTAGACGACGTCGCAGTCGGCGAGGAACGGCAGCAGCCGCGCGACGCGCGTCGCCGCGAAGCCGGAGCCGAACACGCACACCGCGCCGACGAAGGCCGGCATCGCCTGATAGGTGTCCTTGTTCTCGACGATGATCGCGCGTCGCACCGGCCGTTCCGGCTCGTGCTGCGGCGTCACGGCGATGCGGTCGGGGTCGCCGGCCGCCGCCGGGTCGAGATGGCGATAGCGCAGCTCCTCGGGACGTTCGCGCAGCGGCAGCGCGTCGACGCCGAGCACCGTGCAGATCGCCGACCGCCGCTGCGAGCGCGCGCCGCCGAGCCATTTCGCCGAGAATCCCTCAAGCGGCACCTCGCGCGCCGTCATCGCCGCGATGTCGCCGCGATGCGCGCCGAACCATGCGGCCGCCGCCGTGAACAACGCGAAATCGACGTCCGTCTCGTCACGCAGCCGACGCACCGCCGGCATCGCGACCTCCGGCGTCACGCCGCACGTCTCCTCGAGCTGCGCCGCGCGTGCGAGCGTCCGTTCGCGTTCGCGACGCAGCCGATGACCGGCGATCGCGAGTGCGACGCGCTCGTCCGGCACGGTGACATGGTCGACGAGCATGACGCGCGCGCCGACCCGGCGCGCCGTGCACGTCACACCGCAGCCGTGGCGCGCCGCGAAGTCCTTGAGCGCGTTGTTCGCGTCGTGCACGGCGTTGACGTCGGCGAGGAGCTCCGATTCCTTCGGCCAATGCACCGCCTTCGTGCGCGGCCACGGGTCGTCGGCGGCGAACATCTCGCGTTCGACGATCCCCGCGACCCATGCGCGCAGCTCGTCGGGCGTCGCCGTGCCCCGCGGATGCGCGACGCGCGCGGCGCCCACTACGCGTCGTCCCCGTCGTGTGCGGCGGCAGCGTCGGCATCGTCGACTTCGGCGGCAGCAACGTCGTGCGCGACCGTCTCGCCATCGCCGCCGCTGCCGTCGTCACTGTCGCCATCGCCGCCGTTGCCGTCGCCGTCGATGCGCGCGATCTCGAGCACGGTGCGGCCACTGTCCGGGTCCTTCCGCGCGACGACGACCTTCGACGCCGATCCCATGATCTCGTTCGTCTTCGATTCGGGCGCCGAGACGATGACCTGGAATCCGAGGCCGGGCAGCACGCTCAGCGCGCGGCGTGTGTACTGGCCGTCGGCCTTGATGAGCGCCTCGTCGAGGAAGACGGTCGCGTAGGACGGCTTCGTCGCGTTGTCGTTGGCGAGCAGATACATCAGCGCCGCGCCGTAGGCGAAGGACGTGAGCTCCTGCAGATAGCCGCCGGAGCCGCCGCCGGTCGAGTTGATGTGCTCGATCTGGCCGTCGGGGTGCGCGACCGATCCGAAGAAGCGCGAACGGCGGCGCGGGTCGAGGTTCGTGTTGCCGCGTCCGACGCCGGCGTAGTCGTCGAAGCTGCCCTTGAGCTGCGCGATGAACGACGCGCATCCGGTGAACAGCCGCTTGCAGCGTTCGACGTCGCGGCTGCCGCTTTCGCGGAACGCGCTCATCTGCTCGACCTGCCTGCCAAGTGCGGCGATGAACGCGGCGTCCGGGTTGCGCACCTGCACGACGATCGACAGCCTGCCGCGCCGCGCGCCGAAGGGATAGCGTTCGAGCAGCCGGTTGATCTTGTTGGTCTGCTCGCGGATGCGCTGCGTGTCGACCTTGAGCATCTGCTGCAGCTCGGCGAGGTCCTGATAGATCTTGTTGAGCGAGTTGAAGTATTCGACGTGCACCGCCTCGTCGCTGATCATGTTCGGCTTGAGCTCGTCGAGGTCGTGCATGAAGTACTGCGCGTTCTCGACGTCGGCGTCGATGCGCGTATCGCCGGCCGCGTACTGGTCGAGGTAGGCGCGCATGCTCGCCTCGCACGAGCGGCGGCGGGCGTCGCGCTGCCCGGCTAGTTCGCCGAGCCTGGCGCGCACGCCGTCGGCGACCGACGTCTTGAGTTCCATGAATCGCCGCGCCGACGTCGCGTTCGCGCGTGCATGGCCGCCGTGCGAGCCGTTCGCCTGGTCGTCGAGGGCGAGCAGACGGCGCACGCGTTCGCCCGCCTCCTTCGTGCCATCGCCGAAATAGGCGAGGTAGCAGCGTTCGAGCAGCGTCGCGCACGCCTCGTCGACGGCCGGGGCGTCGCTCCCCCGCTGCCTGCGGTCGGCGATCCACTGGCGTGACGTGGCGAGCGCCGCCTGCGCGCATCGCCGGTCGTCCTCGGCGCCGTATGCGGCGGCGCGCGCCGCCGCGAGCTCCTTGTTGGCGGCGCCGAGCGCTGCGCTGATCTGCGCGATCTGAGGGTCGCTCTTCAGTTCGTCGATCCTCGCGAGCAGCTCCTCAATCCGCAGCTGCACGCCGTTCGCGTCGACGTCCTGCCAGTCGTAGTCGCGCAGTCGTTCGGCGAGCGCGTGGGCGGCGTCGAGTCCGCGCGCCTCGGCGTCGAGTTCCCCGACGCGGGCATCCGCGTGCGCGAGCGCGTCGCCGGCCTGCACGATCTCATGGCGCAGTTCGGCGAGGTAGCGTTCGGTGACGAATCCGATGACCGCCGCCATGCCCTTCGTGCCGTGGCTGCCACGCCGGCCGTCCTTGATCTGGCCGTCGCGCTGCACCTGGCGTCCGTCCTCGTCGAGGTCGTCGATAGCCTCGACGCAGCGCGCGTCGGTGCGCGGGTCGGCGACGCGCCGGCGCACCCATGCGGCGAACGGCGACTCGTCGTTGAACGTGAGTCTGCCGGAGAGCCAGCCTTCGCGCGGCGCGGCGTCCGCGTCGTCGTCGACGTCGACGAACTGCCAGTTGCGCCGCGGCATCGCCTCGCGCGGGATCGTCGAGACCTTCGCCGCGAAGCCGTCCTCGTGGCGGCGGTCGACGAGCAGGATCGGCGCGATCGACGCGTAGACGACGTTCATCGCGGCACGCCAGTCCTCGGCGTCGTCGGCGACGTCCATCAGCTCGGCCACGTACGGCAGTTCGGACACCTTGAGTCCGGTGGCGCGCGCGATCATCGCACGCGTCTCGTCCATCTCCTTCGTGATGCGCGTGCGCGAGCGTTCCTTGCGCGTGTAGTCCCTGTTGAGCTCGTCGAGCCGTCCCTGCGCCTGCTTGTGCGCGTCGAAGGCCTCGTACTGCCGCCGTTTGAGCGTCTCGCGGCACGTCTCGTATTCGCGGTCGCGCGCCATGTAGTCGTCGGCGAGCCGCCGCCATTCGTCGCCCGTCGCGGGCAGCTTCTCGCCGGCCTTCGTGAAGTACGGCGCGAGCCTCTCGGCGCGTTCGACGACGCGTCCCATGTCCTGCTTCGCCTGCGCGAGGTCGTGTTCGAGCCCTTCGATCTCGTCGCCGCCGGAACCGTTGAGCTGACGGGTGAGCGAGGCGACCTCGTCCTCGAGCCGCGCGACGCGTGCCTGCGTCGTGTCGACGGCTTCGGCGCTGCGTTCGGCGAGGGCCTCGTGCGCCGGCAACACGTCGACGACGTCCTGCGTCAGGCGCATGTCGAGCCACTGCGCGCGCAGATCGGCGGCCTCGTCGCGTTCCGGGTCGATCGCGCGCAATGCGCGCACGCCGGAGTCGGCGGCCTCGTACTGGTCGTATTCGTCGACGATCGCCTCGAGCTGGCGCACGCGCGTGCGATTGCGTTCCATGCTCGAGAAGTTCTGCGCGTACTGCTCGTAGTCGTCGACGGCGTCGCGGCCGGAGCGGATCGCGCGCGGCTCGTCGAGCACGCCCTTGCGGAAGATGTCGTCGAGCTGCGACGGCGCGTCCGACGCCTGCATGCGGTGCAGCAACCTGCACGCGGCCTCGGTCAGCCCGAAGCGTTTCCAGACGTCCTCGTGGAACTGCCGGGCGGAATTGTAGGCGACGATGCCCGGATAGAGCTGCCTGAGCATCGGGATCGTGAACTTCTCATCGCGCCGCGCATCGAGCAGTCCCGGGTCGATCGGCGCCTCGCGCACGGCGTACAGCTTCGTCATCGACTCCGACGCGCCATCCGCCGGCAGCCACATGAACTTCGCGATCCACAGCGAGCCGCTGTTCGCCGTGTCCTCGTATTCGTCGACGATCGCGCCCCAGACGGCATAGGGGTCGCCGTTCGCGTCGTGTCCGCGCAGATACAGCGGCTCGTCATGGCCGTTGTTGTTGCGGATGCCGCGCAGGCCGAGCAGGTACGAATAGTCGGAACGGTCGGAGCGGCCGGCGTTCGACGCCTTGTTGAACGCCGCGTTCGCTGGGTACAGCAGCGAGACCTGCGCGTCGACGAGCGTCGACTTGCCCGATTCGCTCTGTCCGGTCAGCAGCGTCACCGTGCCGTCCTCGGCCATCGACGGCCGGAAGATGTGGCGGCCGTCGTACGACCCCCAGTTGACGAGCTGGCGTTCCTTGAGCATCCAATGCCTCGGCAGCAGCTCGATCGGCGAGTACAGGTCATCGGTCGTCATGTTCAAAACAGCACCTCCTCCGTCATGTCGCTCCCGTCGTTTGCGGATTTGCCGTCGCCGGCGGCGGTTCCTCCATCCGCTCCGCCGCCGGCGTCGGAGTCGTCGTCCGCAACGACGATGTCCGCGGCGCCGTCGTCCGCAGTGGTTTCCGCGGTCGTCTCATTGTCGGCTGCGGCATCGTCGATCTCGTCATCGCCGATCTCGGCCGTGCCGATGGCGATGCCGCCGGCGCCGGCCGCGCCGGTCGTATCATCGTCCTCATCGTCCTCGCCGCGCTCGTCGAGTGCGACGTCGGACGCGCCGATGATACCGAGGATGTCACCGAAATTGCCGTCGGCGTCCACGTAATCCGCATGCGACGACGCCCGCGACGCGCGCGTCGCGGCCATGTCGGCGACCATGTCCGGCGCCGCGGCTTGCGCGTCGACATGTCCGTCGCCGCCGACGTCAACGGCGTCGCGGTCGGCGTCGCCGTTGACGGCACCGCCATCCGCGTCGCCGTGTCCATCCACGCCATCGCCGTGTTCGTCGTCCAGGCCGAGCCAACGGTTGATGCGATCGGCGTTGAGCACGACCGGCACGAGCTTCGTAATCACGTACATCGCGTCGTCGTCGCCGTCCTCGAGGAACCCGTAGGTGCGCATCGCGCCGATGAGCCGGTCGGCGCGCTGCACGACCGCCTCCTCGCTGTTGCGGCCGGCGAAGGGACCGCCGCCGACGCTCAGCGCCTGCACGATCTCCTCACGCGAGACGATCCACGAGGCCGCGTCGACGCCCACGTTCTCGTATTCGAGCACCTTGCGGCGCAGCATCGCGACGACGACGGCCTCCTCGGCGCTGAGCGTCACGCGCGTCTTGAGCGAGCGCAGCCCGTATTCGTCGGCGCGGATAGGCTCGGCGTACATGACCTCGTAGTATTCGTCGACGACCGGCACGAGCATGTCGTTGTTGAGCGAACGGCGCACGTCGTCCATGTAGTCGCGCGCCTGCCGGTACAGGTCGCCGCTGATCGCGCGGTTGCGCTTGAGCGCGATCGCCGCCTCGCGCGCCGGCGCCGGCATGTCGCCGATGTCGCCGTCGAACAGCGCGTGCACGTTCGCGAGGTCGGCGACGCCGGCCCCGTCCTCGACCCCCTCACGCCAGTCGTCGCCGCTCGCCGCGGAGACGACGCCGGCGTCCGTGTCGGCATCGTTCGGCTTCGTCATCGTCCTGCCACCTTTCCGTCCATCATCGTCGGCCCTGTCAGCCGACCTTTCGTCGTATCGGTCATCGTCGTTCATGTCGCCGCCCATCATGCCGTCCGCCCGCGCACAGCCGCCGTCATCGGCGCCGCGGCCGTCTCCTTGAGGAATTCGTCGAGCGCCCCGCACGGCACGAGCAGCGCGCGCGTGCGCCAGCGGCGCTCCCGACCGTCGGAGCCGACGCAGCACCATACATGCTCGCCGACGCCATCGGACTTCGTCGCGTCGTCGTCGCCGCCGAAGTAGCTGAGGAAGCCGACGACCTCGCTTTCCCTGCGCTCGTCGGCGGGCAGCGCGTTGAAGCTCGCCGCCATGTCCACGTCGTCGCCGCGGCGCACCGGATTCGCGGCGATGAGGCCGACCATGTGGCGCACGCGCGGGCCGCCGGCCGCGACGATTGCGGCCAGGTCGGCGGCGGGCGCGACCGTCGTCTCGGCGAGCGCGGGCGCGACGACGCGCGCCGGCGTCTGCCTCGGGCGGCGGCGCAGCGTCGGCAGCGACGCCTCGGCGATGCCGGCGTCGAAACGGCGTTTCGATTTCGTGCGAGCCTCGTCGCTCAGCCGGGTGAACAGTTTCGCGAGGCTGCGCGACATCGTGCGGAACTGCATGTCGGTCTGCTGGCGCACGATCAGGCGGATGCTTTCGTCGGTGACGCGGATCTGGCGGCGCACGTCGTCGATACCGCGGTAGATGTCGTCGAATTCGCGGTTGACGACGCTCATCAGGTCGTCGGCCTCGCCGTGCAGCCATTCGCTGTTCGAGATGTCCTGCAACGCCTCGTTGAGTTCGGCGCGGCTCTCCGGCGCGTACATCACCTGGAACGCGTCGTTGAAACGGCGACCCTCGTCGCTGAGGTTGTAGATGCGGCCGAACTGCTCATGGTAGAACGTGAGCATCTCGTCGCCGCTCATCGTGCCGTCGTCGATGCGACGGCGCAGCGCGTCGCCGCTGTCGCGTTCGGCGATGACGAGCTCGCGCAGGTCCACCGGCACGCCGCGCAACGTGTTGTAGACGACGTTGATGATGTCGGAGACCTGTTCGCGCGTCGGACGGTCCTCGATGCCGTGCGCCCTGAGCTCGTCGATCTGCCGCTGGCGCTGCGCGATCTCATGCTCCAGCAGCTCGATGCGCTCGCCGACGTTCACGGTGAGCTGCTTGCGCGCGTTCTCGATCTCCATGATGATCGAGTTGACCTGCGCGCCGGACATCGAGACGGTGCGCTGCTGCAGCGTCGCGAGCGCCTCGATCGCACGGTGCGCGCGCTGCGTGAGCCGGCACATGATGCGGTGCTGGCGGCGGTCCAGCGAGTCGGCGATCCACGCGTAGTCGCCGGCGTCCTCGGATTTGAGCTCCTTGAGGATGCGGCGGGCGGCCATCATGTCGTCCTCGCCTTCGCGCGGCGCGTATTCGCCGGCGGTGGCCAGCTCGCCGATCGCCTCGCGCATCCGCGACAGCAGACGTTCCTGCGGCACTTCAGCGGTCAGCGGGTCGAAGCAGGAGCGCAGCATCGCGATGTAGACGTCCGCGTACTTATGCAGCAGCATGCGCAGCACGCCGGTCTCGTACACCGGCCGCAGCTGCGCGAGCTCGGTCCTCACATCCGCCATCGGCCGCCTTTCTCGAGTCGTCCCGTCCGCCCGTTCACCTGCGGGCGTACCGCCTTCCATTGTAGCGAAACGGCGATGCGCGGTCCGTGGCGGCGTTGGAATACGGGAGAGGGGGGTGGGCCGTTGCGTGGCAGGCGAACATCGGTTGCGCGGCCGGATGCGGTTCCTAGACTGGGTGGGTATGACTGAACTGACGATCAAGCGCGCATATGCGCCGGCAGATGAGAACGACGGCTTTCGGATCCTCGTGGACCGGCTGTGGCCGCGCGGCATGTCCAAGGAACGCGAGCATCTCGACCTGTGGATGAAGCAGATCGCGCCGAGCGCCGAGCTGCGCAAGGCGTGGAACCACGATCCGAACCGGATTCTCGAGTTCGCGGAAAGCTACCGGCGCGAGCTCGACGAGAACCCGGCGGTCGAGGAGCTCGAGCAAATCATCCGCGACCATCCGAAGGTCACGCTCGTCTACGGCGCGCGCGACCCCGACGTCAACCACGCCCGCCTGCTGCGCGACTACCTCGAGGAGCGCATGGCCGCAGAGTAGGCGGTTGAGACGGGTTTCCTACGCCAGTCCCACGAATCCCCCTGTTCGTCCCTTCCCCGTCTGTGCGAGGAATCGGGCGGTGTCACCGGCAGTCAGCCCGGCGTGCGCGAGGGCGTCGGCACGGGAGGGGTCGGCAGTGACGAATGTGGTGGAGGCGGGATCGAGTTCGAAGGCGGTGATGGTCTCCTCGGGCGTCAGGCGGCCGTCGATCGTGCCGTCGAGCAGGCTCAGCCAGGGGTATTTCGCATGCATGAGGTCGACGGCGCGGCCTGAGCAGTTCGCGAAACCGTACAGACGCACGCCGGCGCGGTGCAGTTCGCGAAGCCGCGTCGGGACGCCTTCGGGCATGTCGTAGAAGCCCAATGTGCGGTTCTCGAGCAGCAGCCGCATGATCCAGCCGACGGCTGGGCCATGTTCGAGTGAGTATGCGTCGATGATCCGCTTGTCGTCCCAGCCTTCGATGGCACGGCGGCGATAGTAGTCGTAGCCGTGCGGATCGTCGGGATCGAAGAACATCGCGGTCACGCCGTCCGGATAGAACATGCCGACGATGCGTTCGGGACGCCAATCGACAAGCGCGCCGAAGTAATCGAAGACGACGGCCGTGAGTGGAGGTTCACGAAGTTCGCTGTGCTGGGATTCGTTGGACACAACCGTCATCGTAGCAGCGGCATGGCGCACCGGTCGGGCACGAATCAGAACAGCGGCTCCATCGTCGCGGTCGGCGTCGCCTTCTGCTGCGGCGGCGCAGCGGTTTTCTCGGTCTCGATCGGCAGTTCCGGCTGCGCGGGATGGTCGCGCAGGTCACGGTCGATCCACGCCATGACGAGCGCGGCGAGACGGTTCACTTCGGCATCGGTGAGCGCGCGGCCTTTGGGGATGTGGTGCCAGCGCATGATGCAGCCGCGGCAGCAGGTGGCCGTCGCATGCTGCGCCGTGAACACCGGATGGCCTTTCCACGGTGTCTGCTTGCCGTCCTTGAGCGGATGGGCGGCGCCGATGCGAGCGCGCAGCATCTCATGGGCGTGGCGGTAGATCGTCGCTCTGCCCTTCGCGCGCGCATAGGCGCGGTCGGCGTCGGCCAGCCGGAACTTCGCGCGGAACGGCGAACCGGACAGTCGTTGCAGCATCCACGCGATCCACTGCGCTTCCTCGACGGGTTCGGGCGTCGTTCCCTCGACCGGCATGTCATGTCCCATAGGTCCTCAAGCGTAGTCCGTTAGCCGGGGCAGACAAGCGACCGCAACGCGACATACGCCCCGCAACGCGGACACGTCTCCTGCGATTCCCCTGCCCTCATACGGACCTCCTCCACTGCTCGACGCGCCTTGCATCTTACCGGCGACTTCGTCGTATCGTCCTCTTTTTCTACCCCAATCGCGTATCCCCCAAGGCATTCCGGAGCCCTATCTGCGATTGTGGGGTGGGTATCCCCGGACACCGCCCTTCCTGAAGACCCAATCTGTGCGGTTAGCGCACAAAACCGATAAGAGCCGAACAGAACGGTAGGTATTCTCAAGGAGCACCCACCCCACAATCGCAGATACGCCCTGACCCATCCCCCAGCGGAGTGACAACGATGGGCATGCACGGACGGCAGGAACCGGTTTCCGGAAACATCATCCTGGAGACCGGTCCCTGCCGTCAGTCGCCGATGCGCCTTCCGCACCTCAGCCATCAAGCGCCTTTCAGCCTCGTTGCGTGCGACGTCGGATCATCAACAGCGTCACGCCGGCGCCGGAGGCGGCGAGCGCGAGCGCCGCGACGGCCCCGGCCGACGAGCCGGTGTAGGACAGCAGCGCCTGCGTCGCGTCACCATCCCACGCGGCGGTGGCCGCATCGTTCGAGCCCATGCCGTCGGCGCCCGGCTTATCGGAAGTGGCGGGCCGGTCCGACGTCGTCGCGCCGTCGTCCGGATCCTTGACGGGATTCTTGGCTTCCGCGTTGTCCGTGCCGTCGGCCGGCCCGTCGCCGGGCTCCGGCTCTGCGCCTACCGGCACGAGCGCGGCATAGTCCGATCGAGCATGTCCTTCGCCGCGGTCACGAGCGGCTGCTGCTCGGCGCTGAACGTCGTGTTGTCCGCGAGCGCCTGCGCCGTGAGCAACGCGTCGGCGAGCGCGGCCACCGACTCCTCGGTGTAGGAGGGGTTCGCACCGTCGGCTGCGTCCATGACCTCCCGGGCCTTCATGATCGGTTCGGCAAGTGCGCTGACGTCGAGCGCGCCGCCGGCCGTGTACATCGGCGTGTAGCCGTCGATCGTGCGCGCCGCGAGCGCGTCGTACATCTTCGAGTACAGCCTCGCCTGGGAGTTCGTGATGCGGAAGCCGGCGCTCCTGAGGTTCATCGTGCGCGTTTCGAGGTTGTCGGGATCGTAGAGGCCCTCGCCGAACGCCCAGTCCTTCGTGATCTGCGGCGTCGCGCCGCCGCCGGTGCCGGAGGTGTCGGGCGCCGAACCGGTCGCGTAGTCGAACGGCGTGCCGTCCTTGCCGTTCCATGCGGTGATGATCAGGCTCGTCGAGCGGAACGCGTCGCGTCCGACGCCCATGTAGTTGTAACCCTTGATCTCCTTGCCGGAGCTGACCGTGTCGCCGTCCGCGTCGACCGAATAAATCGGCTTGCCGTCCGCATCGAGCGGATAACCGTCCTGCCCCCACAGGTTCGCGGTGACGGCGGCGAGGCCGTCGCGGTCGGTGTAGCTGCCGATGCGCGATTCGCGGTACCACGGGTCGCCCGTCGTGGCGGTCGGGTGGATGAGCAGTTCGGCGCCGCTCGCCGCGTAGTAGCGGCCGAGTTCGGGATAGAAGTGGCCGTCGCGGCAGATGCTGACGCCGGCCTTGAGCGCGCCGCCGTCGGCTCCGGTGAGCTCGGGCATCTCGAAGATGAGCGGCGTGTTCCCCGGCACCAACCAGACCTTCTCCTCCTGTCCGGCGCGGTGCATCTTCTGGAACGATTCGGTGTGGCCGTCCGGGAAGGCGACGGCGGCCGAATTGTAGACCTTCCGCACGCCGTCGGCGTCGACGATCGGTCCGCCGTCGGGCATTTCCGGCAGGCCGAACACGATGTACATGCCGAGCCGCTTCGCCGTGTCCGCCATCGCCTTCACCGACGCGGCGCGCGTGGCGTCGCCGTCGGCGCCCTTGACCTTTTCGGCGAGCAGCACCTGCATGTAGTCGTCGCTTGCCGCGAGCGCGCGGTTGACGTCGGCGTTCACGCTGTGCGCGTCCGCATCGCCCTTCGGATCGGTGCTGTCGTAACCGGTGAGCACGGTCTCCGGGAACACGAGCAGGTCGACGTCGTCGGCCGCGGCCTGTTCGGCGTAGCGGACCATCATGTCGACGTTCGCCTGCTTGTCCGCCCATACGCCGGCGACGTTGGCGACGGCGACGCGCGGACCGTCCGCCGAACCGTAGCGGTTGTTGAGCGACATGTCCGATTCCTGCCTGTCGGCGAGTTCGGCGTACCACTTGGCGTAGTAGTCGGGATGGAAGTCGTTGGCGACGCGCGTCGTCGACGGATAACTCACCCGCAGGTCCTTCGTATTCGACAATGCGCCTTCGGTGCCGACGACGAGCGTGCCGTCGGCGTTCTGTCCCGCAGAGTAGTCGGCGGAGCCGCGCACGATGACGCTGCCGCCCGGGAAGTCGCAGGGTTGTTTGCCGTCCTTGTCCGCGCATCCGTCGGCGCCGACGAGGTCGGCGGAGGCGATGGCAAGGCCGTCGCGCGACGCTATCGATTCGAGGCGGTTGCGGTAGTACCATTCCCATCCCTTGCCGTCCTTGACGCCGTCGCCGTCGATGTCGCGGTAGCTGCGGGAGGTCGCGGTCGGATTGATGAGGATGCCCGCGCCCTGCGCGGCGTAGTAGCGTTCGATCTCCGGATTCGCGTAGGTGTCGTAGCAGATGCTCAAGCCGGCGAGCCCCCATTCGGTCTGCAGCAGCACCGACGTCGTGCCCGGGGTCGCTCACGACCCTTCGACCGGCGCGATCTTCTGGTAGCTGATGACCTTGCCGTCCGGGGATGCGGCGAACGCGGAGTTGTATGCGTGCTCGGCATCGCCCGGGATGCGTTCGGACGTGCCGAAGATGACCCACATGCCGGTTGCGGCGGCCTTGTCGGCGAGCTCGCGGGTGATCGGACTGGAGATCGTCTCGGCCTGGGACACGGCCATCCTGTATGCGGCCGATTCCGGGTCGCTCGACGAGACGTAGCCGGTGAGCGCCATCTCCGGGAACACGATCATCCTGACGCCGGCGGCGTGCGCCTCGTCGATGTACCTGAGCATGCTCGCCTTGTTCGTCTCCTTGTCTCCCCACGTCGGGTGGAAGTTGACGACGCTCAGCGCGCCTGCGGGGATGACGCCGTTCGTCACGACGCTCGGCGCCGTAGCCACGGCCGTGCTGGAGGTGGTGTCGGCGAACGCGGCGGGACGCCGAACGCGCCGAACGACGCGCACATCGCCATCGCACCGACGCCCGCCGCCATGCGCCGCCATATCGCAGCGCGGCGGACGCCGCCGTCGGAACGCATCGGATTCGCGGTCTTGCCATGCACAAGCATACGGTTGCCTCTCTCTTCACGTCCGCACCGAAACGACTTCGCTCAACGGACCCCATCTACGACATGCCGGAAACGGCCATGGGTGAGCTGCGGACGACGACCACGCTAGGGACGCCGGGTTTCGCGCAGCCGACCGTCAGGTTTCCGTCGCGCTCCCTCGCGGTTACGAAACGGTTTCGACGGCCGTCGACCATTTGCCGGCGCACATCGTTTGGAAACATCGATGCTGGTATCGCGCGCGGCCGCGCGGGCGGGCATGGTTCGGCGCGGCGCATCGGTGTATCGTGGTGCGCAGGTGCGTGTCCCCGCGCGCCCGACGTCACATGGAAGGACTGACTATGACGCGACTGACGGACATGCTCGATGATTTCAAGAAGGACGACTGCCTGACGTCGCTGGCCTACGCGGGCGCACGCGCTTGGGATCTCGTCAAGCTCAACGTCTCGCTCAGGGCCTATGACGGCGGCGGCACGATCGTCTTCACGCAGAAGGGCGACGAGATGCCCGACGCCGACGTGCATGCGCTGCTCGAAAGCGAGGTCCCCTATCTGGTCATGTTCGTCTCGAAGCCGTGGCTCAAGGCGTACGTGCGCACGCGCTACGCGAACGACGCGAGCGTCTTCCGCTGGGACGTCGTCGGCCCCGAAGGCGGCGACGTCAAGGACGAGGCCGTGCAGCGCGCGGCCGCCGTCACCTTGCCCGGCCTGCTCTACGCGACCTTCGGCTATTCGCCGCAGTACTACGAGACGAACGGCTACCAGATCTGACGCCGTCGCGCGCGGCGCCCGCCGACTCATATCTCACGCATCCCCACGAAACGAAGCCCCGCATGACCGACATCCCCGCACGCCGTCCCCACCGCTGGCCGCAGCCGCTCGCCGGCCATGGTCCCGCGATCTGGTACGGCGCCGACTACAACCCCGACCAGTGGCCCGAAGAGTTCTGGGACGAGGACGTGCGCCTGATGACGAAGGCCGGCGTCAACATCGTCTCCCCTCGCGATCTTCTCGTGGGGCAACATCGAGGTCGCCGACGGCCGTTTCGAATTCGACTGGCTCGACCGCATCATCGACAAGCTCTTCGACGCCGGCATCGCCGTCGACCTCGCGTCGGCGACCGCCTCGCCGCCGATGTGGCTGACGCAGGCGCACCCGGAGGTGCTGCCGCGCGATGAACGCGGCGACGTCGTCTGGCCGGGCGCACGCCAGCATTGGCGTGCCACGAGCCCGGTCTTCCGCGAGCACGCGCTGCGGCTGTGCCGCGCGATGACCGAGCATTACCGCGGCCATCCGGCGATCGTCTCATGGCATGTCGGCAACGAGTACGGCTGCCACAACCGCTTCGACTATTCCGACGACGCGATGCATGCGTTCCAGGACTGGTGCCGTGAGCGCTACGGCACGATCGACGCCGTCAACGAGGCGTGGGGCACGAGCTTCTGGTCGCAGCGGCTGACGGATTTCGGCCAGATCCTGCCGCCGCGCTTCATCGGCGAGGGCAACTTCCCGAATCCCGGCCGTCTGCTCGACTTCAAGCGCTTCTCCTCCGACATGCTCAAGCGCTTCTACTGCGCGGAACGCGACGTGCTCGCCGAGATCACACCGGACATCCCGATCACGACGAATTTCATGATCAGCGCGAACCAGAGCGCCCTCGACTACGACGACTGGGCGCGCGAGGTCGATTTCGTCTCGAACGACCACTATTTCACGCCCGGCGCGCAGCATATCGACGAACTCGCCTATTCGGGCTCGCTCGTCGGCGGCTTCGCGCGCAGGCGACCGTGGTTCCTGATGGAGCAGTCGACGTCGGCCGTCAACTGGCGCGGCGTGAACCCGCGCAAGCAGCCGGGCGAGCTGATCCGCGACTCGCTGCTGCACACGGCGATGGGCGCGGACGCGATCTGCTACTTCCAGTGGCGGCAGTCGCGCGCCGGCGCCGAGAAGTTCCATTCGGCGATGCTGCCGGCCGCCGGCGAGGATTCGCGGATCTTCTACGACGTGTGCGAGCTCGGCGCCGATCTGCGCGCGCTCGCGCAGGCCGGCGTCCTCGGCTCGCGACTGCGTCGTTCGTCGGTCGCGATCGTCTACGACGTGCAGTCGCAGTGGGCGAGCGAGCATCCGACGACGCCGTCGCGGGACGTGCGCGAATGGACGGAGCCGCTCGACTGGTTCGTCGCGTTCGCCGAGCACGACGTCACCACCGACGTGACGCCGGTGCATACGACGTGGGACGACTACGGCACCATCGTCATCCCCTGCGTCTACCTGTTCGACGAGGATGTCGCCGACCGTCTGCGCAAGCATGTGCGCGGCGGCGTACGCGCAATCGTCACCTACTACAGCGCGATCGCCGACATGAACGACCGTCTGTTCCTCGGCGGCTGGCCAGGGCTGATCGGCGACGTCGTCGGCGTGCGCGTCGAGGAGCACTGCCCTCTCACGTCGATGTATCCGGGCGCGCTCGACCATCTCGACCTGAGCAACGGCGCATGCGCGCATGACCTCGCCGACGTCGTCACGTCCGTCGACGATGACACGCAGGTGCTCGCGACGTTCACGGCGCCGCCGACGAGTGGCACGGACGGCCTGCCCGCGCTGACCGCGCACCGTTACGGCGACGGCACGGCCGCCTACGTCGTCGCAGGCAAGCTCGGCGCCGACGGCATCGCGCGCAGCCTGCCGTGTCTCTTCGACGCGCTCGGGCTGCCGCTCGCCGACGACGACGCCGCGGGCGACGTGCTGCGCGTCGTGCGCGAGCATGAGGACGGCGCGGTCTTCGAATTCCTGTTCAATAGACGCGACCACGACGTGGCCGTCCCCGACATCGACGGCGACGTCATCATCATGTCGCACGCGACGCGAACGACGCTCGCGCCCACCGGCGCCATCGTCGTTCGACGGTGAGCGCCGGGGCGCGGATTGACGAAACAATCGACCATCATATGAGGTGACCATGGGACTTTTCAATGCATTCGCCGGTAATCTGCAGCAGGTCAGCAACGACCAGCTCATGCAGCAGTACGGACCGTTCCTGTTCAGCGGCGAGCAGATCACGAACGGGTATCAGCTGATCCGTGACGCCGTCGTGTTCACGAACATGCGCATCATCTTCATCGACAAACAGGGCGCAACCGGCGCGAAGGCCCGCTACAAGACGATCCATCTCGACTCGATCGTCGACGTGGAGGTGGAGACGGCCGGCGCGATCGCCGACGACAGCGAGATCAACATCACGTATCTCAAGGACGTCTACCAGCGCAAGACCGGCGCTGAGACGCTCGGCGAGGTCACGTTCGAGTTCCCGCGCAAGTTCGACATCGCGCCGGTCTACCGCTATCTGGGCGAGCTGGCGATGGCGAACCGGCAGCGCATCAACGCGAAGTGAGCAAAGCCGTCCGCGCGGCGCAGATGGCGACCCCGATGAACGGGTGCTCGTGCCGCGCGGACCGAGCTCACGCCTCCTTGGCGAGCAGCGCGCGCAGCTCCTCGCGGTGCACGGCCTGCTCACGCGGATCGAGCACCGGCAGCGAGGCCAGCAGCTTCTTCGTGTATGGATCGGACGGGTGGCGCATGATCTGCGATGCATCGCCGTGCTCGACGATGCGTCCCTTGTGCATGACCATGATGCGGTCGGCGAGCATGTCGACGACGGCGAGGTCATGGGTGACGAACAGGCATGCGAAGCCAATCTCCGCCTGCAGCACCTTGAACAGTTCGAGCACCTTCGCCTGCACCGAGACGTCCAATGCGGAGGTGGGCTCGTCGGCGATGAGCAGGCTCGGCTTCAACGCGATCGCGCGCGCGAGCGATGCGCGCTGACGCTGGCCGCCGGAGATCATAATCGCCATCAGGATCGCCAGCAGCAGCGACGGGAACGAATAGACCGCGCCGGCGATGACGACGAGCACACGGTCGATCCAGCCGCCGAAATAACCCGAGACGAGACCAAGGAACACGCCGGCGAAGATCGACAGCAGCACGGCCACAATCAGGAAGAATGCCGTCAGGACGAGGCCGGTGACGAGCATGCCCTTCTGCCAGCCGACGGCGATCTTCAGGTCACGCACGACCGGCAGCTTCGCAAACCAGGATTTCGGGGGTTCGACGTTGAGCTTCTCCAGACGCGTGTCCCCCGGCACGCCGACTTTCAGTTCCGTGCTCTCGCTCATGTCCAGTACCTCACTCGCGGATCAATCAACGCGCTGATCACGTCGACGATGAAATTGACGACGGAGACGATGATCGCGATCAGGATGACGATGCCCTGCACCGCGACGAAATCGCGCGCCTTGAGATAGTTGGAGAGCATGAAGCCCAGTCCCTTCCATTCGAAGGTCGTCTCGGTGAGCACGGCGCCGGCGAGCAGCAGCGCGATCTGCATGCCCATGACCGTGATGATCGGGATGAGCGCCGGTCGCCACGCATGCTTGGACATCAGGCGTTTCTCACTGACGCCGCGGGAACGGGCCGCATCGATGTAGCCGGCGTTGAAAGTGGAGATGACGTTCGTGCGCACAAGCCGGATGAAGACGCCAGCCGTCAGCAGACCGAGCGCAAGCGCCGGCAGCACCGCATGCCTGAGGACGTCACCGAGTACCTTCATGTCGCCGAGCTGCAGCGCGTCGACGATGTACAGGCCAGTGGGCGAGACGAGTCGGGAGAACTGCATCTCCGACTGCAGCGACGAGCGACCGGAACTCGGCAGGATGCCGAGGCCGACGGAGAACACGAGCTTGAGCACAAGGCCGAGAAAGAACACCGGCGTCGCGTAGCACAGGATCGCGAACAGGCGGATGCCGGCGTCCTGCGCGCGGTCGCGGTGTCTGGCGGCGATGCGTCCGAAGCCGATGCCGACGAGCAATGCGACGACGAGCGATAGCAGCGCGAGCTCGAGCGTGGCGGCACCGTATCGTGTCAGCACCGAGATGACCGGTTGGTTGTCGGTGAGCGTACGACCGAGGTCACCGTGCAGCAGACCGCCGAGGTAATCGAAGTACTGTACGAGGAGCGGACGGTCGTAGCCGGCCTCGTGGATGCGACGCTGCAGCTCCTCGGGTGTGAGTCGTCCGCCCATGGCGGCCGAGATCGGGTCGCCGGTAGCACGCATGACGAAGAACACGATCGTGACGAGAATGAATACGGTGGGAATGATGAGCAGGAAACGACCGAGGATGAAACGGAAGAATCCTGCGGAAAGTCTGTTCTTATGCGCGCTGACGGTCGGCTTCGACGAGGTGGAATCGGCCGGCGATGCTGTTGCTTGGGACACCGGAGCTCCTTGGTGCTTATGGATATGGGGAATGCGCGGCCTAGGGCGCCGCGGGAACGCAGAGGGTCGACCTGATGCGTTCCCATGGGGACGCATCAGGTCGACGACGGTGCGTTGTCTCAGTTCTTGATGACCGAGGCGTAGCGGAAGCGGAACGAAGGGTCGAGCACGACACCGGAAATGTTGCTGCCGGTGACAGCCACCTGATTGCCCTGCAGCATCGGCAGCGTCGAAAGATCGTCCGTCTCGGTCTTCTGGATGTCCTTGAGCATCTGCTCGCGCTTGGCCGCGTCCTTCTCGCCGGCTTGCGCGACGATGGCATCGTTGACGTCCTTGTTGGCGTAGCCGTTGTTGACGAAGTTGCCGTCGCGGAAGAACGGGGACAGATAGTTGTCCGGATCAGAATAGTCCGGGAACCAGCCGAGCTGGTAGACCGGATAGCTGCCGTCGGATTCGTCGGTGACGACGCGTTCCTTGTTGTACTGCGTCCATTCGGTTTGCTGCAGATCCACCTTGAACAGGCCATCGGATTCGAGCTGGCTCTCGATCGCCGCATATTCGTCGGCGGAGCTCGAACCGTAGTGGTTGCCGTTGTACTGGAGCTTGAGGTCGACCGGAAGGCTCACGCCGGCGTCCGCGAGGGGTCTTCTTGGCCTTGGCCGTATCCGGCTTGCCGTCCTTCGTGTACGCCTTGAGCGTGTCCTCATGGCCGGAGAGTCCGTCCGGGATGAACGAATACACGTGCCCTTGTAGACCTTCTCGGAGAGCTCGTCGCGGTCGATGAGGCTCGCCACCGCCTGACGCACGGCCTTCGCCTTGTCCGCGTCGGCGTCCTTCTGCGATTCGCCGTAGGGCTGCAGCTTGAAGTTGAAGGCGAGCATGCGCACTTCGCCACCGGGTCCCTTGACGACCTTCACCTTGTCGTTCTTGCCGAGATCCTCAATGTCGGTCGGCGACAGCGAACGGTACGCGACATCGACCTGCCCCTGCTCGACCGCCATCTTGAGGTTCGACACGTCGGCGAAGTACTTCACCTGCACGCCGGAGTTCTTCACTGGCGTCAAGCCTTGGTAATTGGCGTTCTTCGCGTAGCTGACGGCCTCGTTGAGCTTGAACGAGTCAATTTGGTACGGGCCTGCGAAAGCCTTGCCGTTCACGATTGCGTCCGCATCGGTGACCTTGTCCGTGTCGAACACCTCCTCGTCGACGATCGGACCGGCCGGCGAGCTCATGACCTGCTTGAGTGTGACGTCGAACGGCACCTTCGCGTTGAAGACAACGGTCGTGTCATCCGGCGTCTCGATGGAATCGATGTTGGCGAGCAGCGAGCTCGGACCATTCGGATCGTTGATCGTGTTGATGCGGTCGTAGGAGAACTTCACATCCTTCGCGTCGAGCGTGTGGCCGTTCGCAAACTTGAGTCCTTCCTTGATCTTGACGGTGAACTGCTTGCCATCATCGCTCCATGTGCCGTCGTCCGTCGCAATGTCCGGGGACAGCTCCGACGTGTTGTAGTCCTGCGCGTACAGGAACGGGAACACCTGGATCTGCACGGCGTACGAACCGTTGTCGTATGATCCTGCGGGATCGAGCGAGGTCACCTTGTCGGTGGCGCCCACCAGCACGGTGTTCTCGTTGGCGGCGTCGGCCACGTCATCCTTCACGCCTCCGCATGCGCTCACCGAGGCGAGCGCCGCCACGGCTGCCGCGGCTGCGATGATCTTCTTTGCGTTCACAGTGCACCTTCGCTCTGTGCGTTTTGCCCCGCTCTCTTCGGGGCATCGTTCACAGCACATTGTTAGTTTCATGCATTACCGGCACGTTTCATCTCAGCATCCGACCAACGCGAACGCACGGTGATTATCCTCAAAACCTTTGCGGTTCCAGCGATTGGCGGCGTCTGCATCCAGAGTCACATGCTGAGACCGTTCTCCGTGCCGCCCGTATGGCGCGTGTTCGGCTTGGATGATCTGCGGTCCGCCGTGACCACATCCTGCCCACATCTCGCGCTGGAATACGCCGGATTCGGTCAGGCCACCCATGCCCGACATGTCCGGAACACGCCGCAGATACAAGAAAACCCGCCGTTTCCGGCGGGTTTTCATTCGTGGAGCCGCGGGGAATTGAACCCCGGTCCGGTGACCGTACCCTCGTACTTCTACGTGCGTAGTCTGCTGACCACTGGGGTGGTTTTTCGGCCCCCATCAATGTCGCAGACGACTGATGGCGAGCCTAGCCACAGTCAAAGTCCCTACGTCACCCTGCGGTTCAGTGACGTAGGCAAGTCCTCTAACGACGCCCGACCTCTTCCCGAAGACCCGGAAGAGCGGACGGAGCCACGCTCGCTGGATTAGATCTGATTACGTTTAAAATCAGGCAGCGAGAGCGAACTCAGTGCGGTTAGATTTAGCACTTAATTTAAATTGCAGAGCACATCACGAGCGGACTCTACATTCTCGGCACGCTTCTCCGAAGCGAACAGATCACCGTCGAAACCATATCGGCCCCTTTTGAATTATCAAGCCCCGGCGATGAGACCTTACGGCCTTCTCGAACCGGACTTCTCAATATAACACGACCGCCCCGAATCGGCAAGCCCCGCGATGCCGTCAGCGCAATCCGCTCCTGTTCAGCCGTCCCTCCTCGTCGCTTGTCCGTGTCCGCATATGCGATTCCCCCGGAGCTCGAAACCGTTTCGATTACCATCAGTTCCATAACCGGTCGCCAGTCGCATCAGCTCAGCATCCCCATCTGCGGAAATCGGCGCAAAATCGATGTTCTAAGTACACGATAAGGTGCATACGCACCCTGAGGAGACTCGAAAACGCGCCTCATCCACGTCCAACGCCCCTTCCAGCGCCTTGCACACACTCAGCAACGTGCACGTCTCCCCCAACGTCCCAATCCGCACACCTATGCGCCATCCGTGACGCATGCAGCTTTCCCGGCATCACATTCTGCGTACGCCTACGCAGCCCGGGTCGCGCACACGCTTCCCAGCGTCTCGCGCCGCGTGCGTATACGCAATCCGGGTCGCGCACACGCGCTCCAACGTCCCGCCCCGCGTACGCATACGCAGCACGCACGCAGCACGCACGCAGCACGCACGCGCCCCGCTACTTGATGATCGGACGGTTCGGGGCGGAGACGTTGATCTGCTTCTTGTCGCCGATCACCTTCGGGTCGTTCATGACCTTGTCGGCGATCGCCATCTTGAGCTTGAGGTCGGTGTCGTCGCCCCAGACGACGGTGATGCCGTTCGCGAAGGTCGTCGTGATCGAATCCTGCGTCGGCGCGCTCACGGCGGTGACGTCCTTGCGCCACCCTTCGGGGAACGCGTCGAGGATGACGACGGCCGAACGCAGCGCGCGGCTGCTGACGGCGCCGTCGACCGACGTCACGTCGATGACGGGGATGCCCTTCGCCGACTTCGCGTCGACGGCGTTGAGCACGCGCGCCTTATTGTCGACGGCCGTGAGCGTGTCGGCGCCCTTGACGCGCAGCATCGCCGCCGGCCGCTGCGCCTCGACGTGCACGTCGAACCCGTTCGGGAAGCGCTTCGTCGCCTGCGCCGACGAGACGCCCGGGATCTGCGAGAGCTGCTCCTCGACGGCCGCGTCGGAGACGAGCAGCAGCGACTTGCCCGCCTGTCCGCGCGCGATCGCCATGATCTGCTGGTCGCTCACCCATTGGTTCGCGCCGGACACGCTGATCTTGTCCTGGTTGAGCCGCAGCACCGGCGAGAAGAACAGCAGCCAGACGATGGCCGCGACGACGGCGATCGCGCCGACGGCCGCCGCGACATGCGTCACCGTCTGCCGCAGGTTCGCGCGGCGGCGTTCCTTCTGCCGTTTCGTGAAGTCGACGACCTTCGGACGCGTCGCCACGCCGACGGTGCCGGCGGTCTGTCTGAGCGTCTTCGCGACGATGTCCTCGCTGCGCATGTTGTTCGCGTCGACGAAGGATCCCGGTTCGCTGCGGCTAATCGGTTCGTCGATGATGCGCGTGCGGCGCACCTGGTTCGTCTGCCTGCCGCGCTTCGGCAGCAGGTCGCGCATCCGCGCGACGAACGACGGTCCACCGGACTTCGTCTTCCCTGGCGTCTTCGCTGCCGGACGCATCGCGACCGCGTTCTTCTTCGACGACGAAGACGCCGACTTGCCCGACGACACGGTGCGCGCGCCGTCATGCCGCGCGCCCGCGTTCGATGCGACGCGCGGACGCGACGACGTCGTCTCGAGCGGGAAGCGATGCTCCCCCGTCGGCGGCGACGCCGCGGCGCGACGCCGCCCGGACGCCGACGACGCTTTCGGTTTCACGGACCGTTTCACATCGCCGGTGCGCTGCGACGCCGAAGCGGAGGCAGTGCCTGCCGCCGACCTACGGACGCGGCCGTGCTGTGACGTGTCCGCCGTCCCGTCCCGATGCGACGAAATCGTCCGTCCGCGTCGACCGCCGTCTGATGCGCCGTGGGCGCCGTCATGCGAGCCGCCCGCGCCCGACGAGATGGTCCGGCCGCCGCGGGTCATGCGCGGCTCGCCGGCGCCGCCGCCCGACGCCTTCCTGCGTGTGCCGCCGCCGGCGCCCCCGCCGACGTTCTTGCCGCCGCCGCGCGAGCCGGCCGCACCCGATGATCTGACGCTGCGCCCGGCCATCAGTCGTCCTTGCCGGCGTGCGCCTCGAGCACATGCGCGATGACCGGCGCCATCTTCGTGACGTCGCCGGCGCCGACCGTGAAGATCACGTCGCCGGGCTTCGCGCGCATCGCGATCATCTGCGCCGCCGTCTCCATACGTTCCTCGACGTCGATCGACGCATCGTCGCCGGCCTCGTCGGCGATCGTCGACGCGTCCACGTCCGGGAAGTCCTGCTGCTTCTCGCGCGCCGGGAACACGCCGGTGACGATGACGTCGTCCGCCTTGGCGAGCGCGTCGGCGAACTCCCTCGCGAAGAACTTCGTGCGGGAGAACAGATGCGGCTGGAAGAGCACATGGATCGTCGCGCCCGGGTAGCGTCGGCGCGCCGCGTCGAGCAGCGCGCCGATCTCGGTCGGATGGTGCGCATAGTCGTCGACGACGGTCACGCCGTTCGCCGTCGCGCGGATCTGGAAGCGGCGCGCGGCGCCGCGGAAGGTCGAGACGGCCTGCGCGGCGACGTGCGGGTCCATGCCAAGCAGCGTCGCAGCGACGATCGCCGCCGTCGCGTTCCTCGCGTTGTGCAGTCCCGGCACGGCGAGCGTCACCGGCACCCGCACAACCGTCCCGTCGTCGCCGGCGGCGTCCGTCCGTCCTTCGGCGACGCTCGCCGGCATCTCGAGCATGAAGCTTTCGGCGCCGTCGCCGGCATGCTCGCGCTCGGCGGCGATGTGCACGTAGCGTGCGCCGTTGAGTTCGCCGACGTCCTCGCGCGGCGTCGTGCCGTAGGCGATCGCATGCGCCGCGCTCGTCGCGTCGAGCCGACGGAGCACGGCGAGCGCGCTCGCGTCGTCGGTGCACACGACGATCGCGCCGCGCGCGTGTCCGAGGTGGTCGACGAAGGCGGCGCGGTAGGTGTCGGCGTCGCCGTAGTGGTCGAGATGGTCGGGTTCGGCGTTCGTGACGATCGCGATCTGCGGCGTGTACTTCGCGAAGCTGCCGTCGGATTCGTCGGCTTCGGCGACGAGCACGTCGCCTTCGCCGGCGTGGCCGCCGTCGATCGTCGTGCCGTCGGGTCCCTGAATCGATCCGCCGATCGCGTAGCTCGGGTCGGCGAGCGCGCCGTCGCCGGCGTGCGTGAGGATGTGCGCGAGCATCGAGCTCGTCGTCGTCTTGCCGTGCGCGCCGGCGACGGTGACGGCGCGGCGGCCGTGCATGAGCAGCGCGAGGATGTCGCTGCGGTGCACGATCCGCGAACCTTGCGCGGCGGCGGCGACGATCTCCGGGTTATCCGCCTTGATCGCGCTCGAGTAGACGACGACCTGCGCGTCGCGCACGTTATCCGCCTGCTGGCCGATGCGCACCGGGATGCCGAGCGCGGCGAGACGCTCGGTCTTCGCGCCCTGCTGCATGTCCGAACCGTCGACGTCGACGCCCTGCTGGTGCAGCATCTCGGCGAGGACGGACATGCCGGCGCCGCCGATGCCGATGAAATGCGTCCGTCCGAGGTCGGCCACCTGCGCCGTCGGCGCGAAACGCGCGGCCGTCGGGTCGAGGTCGGTAGGCTGCGGGGTCTGCGGGGTCTGTTCGTTCACTGGGAAACACGCTCCTATTCGTTGTGATGGATGATGCCGTGTCGTGCGATGCGGATGATGCCGTGCGGGTGCCTATGCGGCGTCGGCCTGCACGTCGGCGATGTCGAGGATATGGCTCGCCATGCGATCGGCGGCGTCGCGGATGCCGTAGCGCCATGCGCGCTCGCCGTAGCCGCGCAGCGTCGCCGGGTCGGCGAGCAGCGCCGGGATGTGCTCCTCGACCCATGTCGTCGTGAAGTCGTGATCGTCGACGAGCAGGCCGCCGCCGGCGTCGACGACCGGTTTCGCGTTGAAGCGCTGTTCGCCGTTGCCGATTGGCAGCGGCACGTAGACGGCGGGCAGTCCGAGCGCCGTCAGCTCGCTCACCGTGCCCGCGCCGGAGCGGCAGATGACGAGGTCGGCGCAGGCGAAGGCCTTGTCGATCCGTTCGAGGTACTGCGCGACGTGGTAGTCGCGTCCCGGCTGCGAGTCCTCGCCGAGTCCGGTGAGCACCTGCGCACCGGCCGACTGCACGACGCGGTCGCGCACCTCGTCGATCTTGCCTTTGCCGGTCAGGTGGACGATCTGCGCGTGCCGCACGAGCGTGCCGGCGGTGCCGGCGACGGCGCGGTTGAGGTTCGCCGCGCCGAGCGAGCCGCCGGTGACGACGATGACGGGGGCGCTCGGGGTCGAGGCCGAGCTCGCGCGCGTTGCATTCGCGGGCGCCGGCGCGGTCGTGCCGCAGCTGTTCGGCGAGCGCGGCGATCGCCGGGCGCAGCGGCAGGCCGACGCGTTCGACGCTGCCGTCCTTCGCCGGCTTGAGTCCGGTGCCGTCGTAGGCGGTGCCGATGAACTGCGCCCAGCGCGAGCCGAGCTTGTTCGCCATGCCGGCGCGCGCGTTCTGCTCGTGGATGACGATGGGGACGCCGAGCTTGTGCGCGGCCGCGTACGCCGGCGCCGACGCGTAACCGCCGAAGCCGACGACGACCTGCGAGCCCTGCGTGCCGATGAGTTCCCTGACCTTCGCCGTCTCGCGGCGCCATTTCGCCGGGAACTGGAACATGTACGCGCCGGGTCGGCGCGGGAACGGCACCTTCTCGATCGTCGCGAGACGGTAGCCGGCGGCCGGCACGAGGTCGGCCTCGAGGCCTTTCTCGGTGCCGAGCGCGATGATGTCCGCGTCCGGCTCCCTGCGGCGGATCGCGTCGGCGACCGCCAGCAACGGGTTGACATGGCCGGCGGTGCCGCCGCCGGCGAGGATGATGCGATGCGGCGTCGCCGCGCTCTTCGTGCTGCTCATATTGCCTTCGTTCCTGCCTTCGTTCATGCCTTCACTGTAGTCGACGCGCCCGAGCTCAGGCCTTCGCCCGCTCGGCGCGGATCTGCGGCTGGCTGCGCATCGCGTTCATGCACACGCCGGCCGCCGCCAGGCACATGATCAGCGACGTGCCGCCCGCCGAGACGAAGGGCATCGGCAGTCCCATGACCGGCAGCAGGCCGAGCACGACGGCGATGTTGACCAATGCCTGGCCGACGATCCAGATCGTCATGCACATGATGAGCGACGACGCGAACCTGTTCGGCGTCTTCACGGCCACGACGAGCATGCACCAGCCGATGACGACGAACAGCAGCAGCACGAGCAGGCCGCCGACGAAGCCGAGCTCCTCGCAGATGATCGCGTAGATGAAGTCGTTGTGCGCGGCCGGCAGATAGTTCCATTTCTCGCGCGAGTTGCCGATGCCGACGCCGAACATGCCGCCGGAGGCGATCGCGTAGCGCGCGTGCGTCGACTGGTAGCACACGGTCTGCGCGCCGTCCTCGCAGCCGCGGTAGGTTGCGAGGATGCGGTTCATGCGGTTGGAGCTCGTCACGACGAACACGGTGATGAACGCGAGCGCGACGAGGCCGCCGGCGACGAGCCATTTCTTCGGGAAGTCGCTCGTCGCGAAGGCGACGAGGCCGATGAACACGAGGATCATGCAGGTGCCGAGGTCCTTGCCGCAGATGACGAGGCCGACGGCGGCGACGAACAACGCGAGCGGCAGCAGGTAGTCCTTCAGCGTCGGCTGCCTGCCGCTCCTGCGGTGGATGGCCCGCACGCGCTGCAGCGCGAGCGGCAGCACGATGCACAGCATGAGCTTGAGCGATTCGGCCGGCTGCAGCTGGATCGGGCCGAGCTTGATCCATCCGCGGTTGCCGTACACCTCGACGCCGAACGGCGAGAACGTGAGCAGCTGCATCACCATGCAGACCCCGTACAGCCCATACATGAACCTGGGCGTCTCGAAGACTCTCAGCGGCAGGAACCGGCCTATGGCCATGAACACGAAGCCGATGAGCGCGAAGACCATCTGGCTGACGAACTGCGCCCACGGCGAGGCGCCGGCGGCGACCATCGTGACCGACGAGCTCGAGAACACCATGACAAGGCCGAAGAACGTCAGCGCGAGCACACTCGCGAAGAAGCCGTGGTAGCACCACAGCGGGTTGAGGAACATGCGCCAGCCGCGGTACTGGGCGAAGTCGAGCGACTCGTCCCTGTTCTTGCCCGATGTGGCGCGGCGCGGCTGCACGCCGCCGTCGCGCGCCGTGGCCTGCGAGCGTTTGCGTACCGCGTACTGCCGGCGCGGCGCCTCGATCGCGCCGTTCGACGACGTCGTGCGCGGCTTGCGCCGCTTGCGTTCAGTCTCGGCCATACTCGCTCACCCACCGCCGTGCCTCGTCGGCGAAACGGTCGCCGCGTTGCGCGTAGGAGCGGAACTGGTCCATCGACGCGCAGGCGGGCGCGAGCAGCACGACGTCGCCGCCCTGCGCCATCGACGCGGCTGCCGTGACGGCGTGCGCCATGACGTCGTCGGCATCCTTCGGGTCGATGACGGCGACCGGCAGGTCGGGCGCGTTTGTGCGCAGCGCGTCGAGCATCGGCCGCTGGTCGACGCCGATGACGACGGCTCCCCTGAGCCGGTCGCGCATGTCGGCGACGAGCTGTTCGAAACGACCGCCCTTCGCCAGGCCGCCGGCGATCCACACGACGCTGCCCGGCGCGAAGCTGCTCAGCGAGGCGCGCGCCGCATGCGCGTTCGTCGCCTTCGAATCGTCGACGAAGCGGATCGCGGAGCCGTCGGGCAGCGTCAGCCGGGCGACCTCCTCGATGCGGTGGCCGCCGGGCCTGAAGCGCTTGAGCGCGTCGAGTGCGACGTCGACGTCGACGTCCATCGCCGTCACGAGGATGAGCGCGGTGAGCGCGTCGGCGACCAGATGCGGGTAGAGCGTGCCGTCCGGCTCCATCAGGTGCGGGAAGTCGGCGAGCGCGGCGAGGCGGTGCTCGACGCCGACCGGCATGCCGGTGACGCCGGCCATGTCGACGATCCAGCCGTCCTTGACGCCGATCTGGCCGGCGACCGGTTCGGCGAGCGTGAAGCCGACGGCGACGCATCCTTCGGCCGTCTTCGCCTCGCGCGCCAGTTCGCTGACGCGTTCGTCCTGCGCGTTGTAGGCGATGACGCGGCGCGCGCCGTCGAAGACCTTCGACTTGTCCTCGGCGTAGGCCTCGATGCCGCCGTGCCAGTCAAGGTGGTCGGCGGCGATGTTCGTGATCGCGGCGCCGGCGAGCGCGAGCGAATACGTGAAGTGCAGCTGGAACGAGCTCAGTTCGACGCACAGCACGTCGTTGTCCGGGTCGAGCGCGGCATGCGAGACGGCCTTGCCGATGTTGCCGACGGCCGGCGCCGTCAGACCGCATGCGGTGAGCATCGCCGAGGTCATCTCGGTCGTGCTCGTCTTGCCGTTCGTGCCGGTGATGCCGATCCACGGCGCGGGGAGGCCGGTGCGCGCGTTGTCCACGCGCATGAGCCAGGCGAGCTCGACCTCGCTGATGACCGGAATGCCGCGGCGGCGCGCCTCGAGGATGAACGGCGTGCGCGGGTTGAACACCGGAGACGTGCAGACGAGGTCGACGCGGTCCCACGGGATGTCGTCGAAGGAGTTGAGGTCGGCGTCCTCCTTGTGCTCGTCGACGCCGATGACCTCCTTGGCGCGCGGGCGCAGGATGTCCACGATGCTGCGTCCGGAGATGCCGAGTCCGGCCACCACCACCGTCATATGTTCAAGATCGAGTTCCATTGTTGCTGTCCTTCCGTCCCGTGGCACGGATCGTCCCGGGTCCGCGTCGCGCATGCATGCCGCCGGTGATGGCGCGCGCCCGCCGGCGGCGTGCGGACGCGCGTGGCCGCCGTCAGGCGTGCCACAGGCCCGAGCGGGCCACCCAGTCGCCGTAGAAGATGACGAGGCCGACCATGACGAACATGAGCTCGACCATCCAGAAGCGCACGACGACCTTGCTTTCGGTCCATCCCTCGAGTTCGAAGTGGTGGTGGATCGGCGCCATCTTGAACACGCGCCTGCCGGTCGCCTTGAAGTAGCCGACTTGGATGACGTCGCTCATCGCCTCGATGACGAACAGGCCGCCGATGATGATCGCGAGGAACTCGGTGTGCGTCTCGATCGACAGCGCCGCGAACAGGCCGCCGAGCGCGAGCGAGCCGGTGTCGCCCATGAAGATCGACGCCGGATTGCAGTTGTACCACAGGAAGCCGAGGCACGCCATCGCCGCGCAGCAGGCGATGATCGCCAGGTCAAGCGGGTCGGAGACGGCGTAGGCGAAGCCGGAGTGGCCGGCGCCGGCCAGATGGTAGCTCTCCCAGATCGCGATGATCGCATAGCCGACGAAGGCGACCATCGACGAGCCCGCGCACAGGCCGTCGAGGCCGTCGGAGAGGTTGACGGCGTTCGTCCACGCGGCCATCAGGAAGTTGACCCAGATGACGAAGAGGATGATCGCGAGCGCGCGGCCCGCGAAGTCGAAGCTGACGAAGGGCTTCTCAATGAAGCTCATGCCGGCCTGCGCGCTCGGGAACCCGGACTTCGTCGGCAATACGAGCGCAAGCACGGCGAACAACGTCGCGAAGATGATCTGGCCGAGGAACTTGCCGCCGACGGTCAGACCCTCGTTCTGCTTCTTGCGCACCTTCGCGAAGTCGTCGATGAAGCCGAGCAGGCCCATCGACGCCATCGCGAACAATGCGAGGACGGCCGACCAGGACGGCACGACGCCGTGGCAGCAGTAGCGGTACAGCGCGCTCGCGCCCCAGCCGAGCAGCACGGCGAGCACGATGACGACGCCGCCGAGCGTCGGCGTGCCGCGCTTGACGAGATGCGACTGCGGGCCGTCCTGGCGGATGTACTGCCCGTAGTTGAGCCTGTGCACGATGCGGATGAGCAGCGGCGTGCCGACCATCGTCACGATCAGCGAGACCAAGATGCCAATGATGAGTGCGATCACCTGAGGTTCTCCATTCGGTTGCGTGGTTGCCGTGGGTTGCGTGGCCTCACTGCGCGCCGCCAGTCCAGCGCGTCGCGAGCGCGCTCAGTCCGGAGGCGTGGGAGCCTTTGA
Organism: Bifidobacterium choerinum; assembly: GCF_000741135.1. GTDB lineage: Bacteria > Actinomycetota > Actinomycetes > Actinomycetales > Bifidobacteriaceae > Bifidobacterium > Bifidobacterium choerinum. The sequence goes on from NZ_JGYU01000002.1 coordinate 440,708, forward strand.
GCAGCACGACCATGTCGGCGTGCGCGGCGTTGAATCGGCGCACCGCCTCGTCGGCGTCGTCGGTGTTCGTGACGGCGGCGACGGGGTTCGCATCGCCGTCGCCGAACGCCTCGCGCGCGCCGTCGGCGATTGCCTGCGCCAATGCGTTGAGATGCTCGTCGCCGGCCGCGCCGACCGCGACGACGGCGTCGGCGCCGGCCTTCGCCGCGTAGGCGCCGACATCGTGGTGCGCGCGCGCCTCGTCGGCGCCGAGCTCGAGCATCGCGCCGAGCACGGCGACGCGGAACGGCTGCGCGTCCTCCTTGGCGCGCCATGCGGCGAGGCCGTCGAGTCCGGCGCGCATCGAGTCGGGGTTCGCGTTGAACGAGTCGTCGATGAGCGTGAAGCGCTCGCCGTCGCGTTCGACCTCGCTCACGGCCATGCGGTGCGGGCTGACGGACGTGACGTGGGAGAGCACGTCGGCGATCCGTTCGAGCGGCATCCCCTCGAGGCGCGCGACGGCGGCCGCGGCGAGCGCGTTCATGACGTTGTGCGCGCCGCCGATGCCGAGCGTGACGCGCTGTTCGACGCCGCCGTCGTCGACGATCGTGAACACCGGACGTCCCAGATCGTCGAGCGTGACGTCGTCGGCGGCAACGTAGCCGTCCTCGTCGTGCGCCTGCGCGTGTTCGAGGCCGAACCAGACGACTCTGCCGGGCGCGATCGGGCTCATCGCGGCGACGCGCGGGTCGTCGGCGTTGAGCACGCTGACGCCGTCGTCGAGCAGGCCGCGCACGATCTCGCTCTTCGCCTGCGCGATGTGCTCGACCGAGCCGAACTCGCCGAGGTGGGCGACGCCGACCTTGAGCACGACGGCGACGTCCGGCGGCGCTATCGTCGTCAGATGCGCGATCTCGCCCAGATGGTTCGCACCCATCTCAGCGATCAGATAGCGCGTGCCGTCGCCGACCTCGAGCGCCGTCAGCGGCAGTCCGATCTCGTTGTTGAACGAGCCGACCGGCGCGACGGTCGGCCCGAGCGTCGACAGCAGCGCCTTGAGCAGGTCCTTCGTCGTCGTCTTACCGACCGATCCGGTGATGCCGACGACGGTGAACGGCTCACGGCTTTCGCGGCGCAGCCGCAGATTGGCCTTGGCGAGCAGTCCGAGAGCCTCGACGGTGTCCTTGACGACGATCTGCGGACACGGCGCGTCCGTGATCTCGTGGTCGACGATCGCGCCGAGCGCGCCCTGTTCGCCGATCGAGCTGACAAAATCATGGCCGTCGACGTGCTCGCCGGCGATCGCGACGAACAGCGAGCCGGCGCGTACCTTCCTCGAATCGGTGACGACGTCGGCCACGACCCGTTCGGCCGTCGCGTCGTCCGCGTTGATCAGGCGGCCGTCGACCGTCCGGGCCGCCTGGGCCAGCATCATCCTCATCATCGTGTGTCTCTCCTTATGTCCTGTTTCGTCTTCCGTCCCTGGTGGGTCTCTTCCCGCGGCGCTCAGCGCAGCTCCTTGGACACGCGCAGCGCGTTGCGGATGTTCGTCTTGCGCACGCCGGCGGCGAGCGTCATCGCGATCGCGAGCGACAGCGCGCGCGCATGGCCGTCGCCGAAGTCGGCCTGCTCGGCCATCGCGTCGGTCTCCGCGTCGCGCTGCGCCAGATGCGTGTTCGCGTCGAGCGTGCAGCCGTACTGCTCGCCCACGTGCGCGATCATCTCGTCGACGTGGCCGCCGGCGTCGTCGTAGCCGAGCACGTCGACGCCGACCGATTCGAGCGCGCCGGGGGCGATCGTGCGGGCGTTGAGCGCGAGGATGATCGCGGCGGCGCCGTCCTCGACGCACACCGAGAAGACGCGCTGCATCGCGAAGGCGTCGACCGGGTAGCTCAGGTCGAGGAAGCGTTCGAGCGACTGCGAGTCGCCTTCGCACACGGTGCCGACCGGGTTGCCGAGCATGTGCAGGAACTGCGCGAGCACGTCGACGTCCTCGCGCACGCGGTCGACGTCGCTGCCGGCGATTGCGAAGACGGCGATCGACTCGGACGGCCTGCCGGCGATCGAGGCGGCGAGCTCGCCGATCTGGCGCGGCGACGGGTCGGCGAACAGCACCGGCACCTGCGGGTCGTCGACGGCGTTGCGCATCGACGTCGGCAGCATGACGGCGTAGGCGCCGCGGCGCACGGCGAGCGCGATCCGGCCCTTGTCGATGCGGATGCCGGGCATGTACAGCGCGCCCGGCGTGACCGAGTCGACGTCGTTGGCGAGCGACGTGACGGTCACGTCGCGCGCGAAGTCCGGCACGAGCTCGTAGCCGTAGCGGTCCTGCAGCATGCCGAGCGTCAGGCGCTGGGACGTCGTTTCGTTGATTGCGCTCATCGTTGCTTCCTTTTCTTGTGCCTACCCGTATCCCGCGCGCTCACCATTCCACCGGGATGGCGTCCTTGCGCGGCTGCGAGTTCGGCACCTCGTACTTCTGCATCAGGAACTTGCCGATCTCGGCGAAGACCGGGCCCGCCGTCAGGCCGCCGTAGGCGCCCTCCGGGTCCTTGAGGATGACGGTGATGACGAAGCGCGGGTCGTCGGCCGGGATGATGCCCGCGTAGTCGCTGATCAGCGACGAGAGCCTGCCGTCGGCGCCGGCGACCTCGGCGGTGCCGGACTTCGAGGCGACGCGGTAGCCGTCGACGCCGGCGAAGCCTTGCGACGCGTAGTGCTCGGAGACCGATTCCATCGCGTTGAGCACCTGCTTGGAGACCGCCTCGTCGATGACGCGCGTCGACTCGCCGGTCTCGCTCCCGCGCGTCCTGCCGTCGGCGCCGGTGACCGATTTGATGATCGACTGCGGCTTCCTGACGCCGTTGTTCGCGATGACACCCACGGCGTTCGTCAGCTGCAGCGCGTTGACGGTGTAGCCCTGACCGAACAATACGGTGTTGCGCGTGCGGCCGTCCCACTGCGAGGCCTGCGCGAGCAGGCCCTGCGACTCGCCCGGCAGCCCCAGCCCGGTCGGCTGTCCGATGCCGAAGCGGCGCAGGTAGTCGTAGCGCTTGTCGTCGCTGAGGTTCTCGGAGGCGAGGATCGTGCCGATGTTCGACGACTGCTCGAGGATGCCGGCCATCGTCCACCGCTCGTCGCCGTGCTCGAAGGAGTCCTTGTACTTCTGTCCGTCGAGCGTGAGCGTGCCGGGCACCGTGAACCGGTCGCCCATCGTGTGCAGGCCCTCCTGGATGACGCCGGACATCGTGAACACCTTGCCGATCGAGCCGGGTTCGAAGGTCTCGTTGACCGAACGCGCGACGCTGAGCTTCGCCTCGTCGCTGCCGGCCTTGACGTCGTCGGTGTCGGCGAGCGCGACGATCTGCCCGTTGCGCACGTTCTGCACGACGGCGATGCCCCATCCGGCCTTGTACTTCTCCTTGCTCTGCCTGAGGATCTGCTCGACGCCCCACTGCACGTCGCGGTCGATCGTCAGCTGCACGTCGGCGCCGTCGACGGCGGGCTTCGATTCGGTCATCGTGCCGGGGATCTGCTCGCCGCCGTTGCCCTGCTGGTAGATCTCGTAGCCGTCGGTGCCGGTGAGCGCCTTGTCCTCGAGCTGTTCGACGCCGGCGACGCCCTTTCCCTCGTCGTCGACGCCGCCGAGGAAGACGCCGAGCAGCGAGCCGTTCGAGTAGACGCGTTCGGAGCTCAGCTCGCCGTAGACGATGCCGCCCAGATGCAGCGCGGCGATCTTGCGCCTGACCTCGGGCGTCACGTCCTTCTTGAGCACCGCGTATTGGCCGGTGCCGGCGAGCTTGCCGCCGATCTCGGCGGCGCTCATGTCGAGCAGCGGCGCGAGCAGCTGCGCGACGGCGGCGACGCCGGTCGTCTTGAGCGGCTTGCCGTCGAGCTGCTGGCAGTAGTCCTTCGTACGCGGCGTGCAGTCGAGCGGCGTGAAGTCCTGCGCGGCTTCCGGGTTGCCGACGATCGTGTAGCGTTCAACGCTCTGCGCGAGCACGACGCCGTTGGCGTCCATGATCCTGCCGCGCTTGGCGCCGAGCGTGACCTGCACGGTGCGTGCGCGCGTGGCCGCCTGCGCGGTGCGCGCGCCCTCGACGAGCTGGAGCACGCCGAGCTGCACGAGGCACGCCGAGGCGAGCAACGCGAGCACGACGCCGAGGATGACGGCGCTGCGCATCGGCTTCGCGAGCGCCTTGAACGAACGGATGGGATGCATCATGGCTTAGTGGGTGCCTTCCTGTGACGGGGTGTAGCCTTCAAGGTCGATCGACAGCGAGCCTTGCGCGGGGACCATCTTCATCTTCTGCGCGCGCTCGGGCAATGTGGCCTCGAGCTGCGAGAGCTTCGTCTGGTCCTCCTCGACGTCCTGCTGCAGCATCGTGATGTGCTGCTCGATCGTGGAGGCCTCGAAGGAGTTCGAGCTCATCTGCGTGCGCAGCAGCAGCGCGCCGAGCAGGCACGCGCCGAGGAACAGCACGGCGACGACGATGTGCACGGCCGGCGAGCGGCGCGTGCGCGTCCAGTCGAGCAGCCGCTGCATGCCACGGCTGACCTTCGACGACGAGGCGCGGCGGTTCTCGACGACGTGCAGCTGCGGGCGCTTCCGGACATGGCCGACAGCCGGCTCCTGGCCCTGGCGTCCGGCCGGCGCCGCCGACGAACGCGATGAACGCATTGACGATCCCATGGTCATCCCCTCGCCTTCGTGCGGTGGCCGCGGCGGCCGTGGGCGCCATGTGCGCCGTGCGGTCCGCGGCCGTCGCGGACGTCGTCGTCGCCCCGCGCCTGTTCGGCGAAGCGACGGCGCCAGCGTTCGGGCAGCGGCCTGATCAGCTCGACGCCGCGCAGACGCACCGAGGCGGCGCGCGGGTTGCGCTCGCGCTCGGCGGCGTCGGCCATGACGGCGCCCTTCGTGACGGCCTTGAAGAACGGCTGCATGTCGTCGGGGACGACCGGCATGCCGGCGGGGACGTCGGCGTGCAGGCCCTGGTTCATGAAGGTCTTGACGGTGCGGTCCTCGAGCGAATGGTACGACTCGACGACGAGGCGGCCGCCGACGGCAAGGCGGTTCGCGATCTGCGGCAACGTGCGCGCGAGCTTGTCGAGCTCGCCGTTGACCTCGATGCGCAACGCCTGGAAGACGCGCTTGGCCGGGTTGCCGCTCGCGCGGTGCGCCTGCGGGATCACGGCGTCGACGAGCGCGTTGAGCTGCGCCGAGGTCTCGAGCGGCCCGCGTTCGCGCACGGCGACGATGCGGCGCGCGATCTGGCGCGCGAAGCGCTCCTCGCCGTACTCCTTGAAGATATGGGCGAGCGCGCGCTCGTCGTAGTCGGCGAGCACGTCGCGCGCCGTCAGCGGCTGCGTCACGTCCATGCGCATGTCGAGCGGCGCGTCATGGGAATAGGAGAAGCCGCGCTCGCGTTCGTCGATCTGCAGGCTCGACAGGCCCAGGTCCATGAACACGGCGTCGACCCGGGCGACGTCCATGTCCGCGAGGACCTCGTCGAAGGCGTCGAAGGCGGCGTGCACCGGCGTGAAGCGGTCGGCCAGGCCTTCGGAGGCGATGCGCGCGCCCGCCATCGCGAGCGCCTCGGCGTCGCGATCGATGCCGATGAGCCGCGCCTCGGGGTTCGCCTTGAGGAACGCGATCGCGTGGCCGGCCAGGCCGAGCGTGCAGTCGACGGCGATCGAGCCGGGGGCGGCGAGCGCCGGCGAGACGAGCTCGACGCAGTCGCGCAGCAGCACCGGCTGGTGGATATGTGCGTAATCGGTCAAATCGGTCATCAGAACTCCATGTCCGGGAGCACGTCGTCGGTGATGTCGGCGTATCCCTGTTCGTTCTGCGCGAGATAGTCGTCCCACGCGTCGGCGTTCCAGATCTCGGCGCGCGTGCCGACGCCGATGACGACGATGCGCTCGCCCAGGCCGGCGTAGTCGCGCAGCATCGGCGGCACGCTGATGCGTCCCTGCCGGTCGATCTGCGTGTCGACGGCGCCGGACAGGAAGATGCGCAGGTACTGGCGCGCGGCGCGATCGCCCATCGACGTGCGCTGGATGCGGGCGGCGATGCGGCGGAACTCGCGGCGTGGCAGAATCGTCACGCAGCGTTCCTGACCGCGCGCGAGCACCATGCCCTCCCCCAGCTGCGTACGCATTTTCGCAGGCAACGCGACCCTTCCTTTGGCATCGATCTTCGGCGTGTAGGTTCCAAGCAGCAGCGGCGCGTCGCCGAACGGCCCGAAGGCCGCCTCGGCCGGCGCGTCGGTCGTCTCGTGCGTGGGGTGCGCGTCGGTGTGATCCGTCATCGCTCACCTCCGCACGCTCTCGACCGGACTCCGACCACTTGCTCAGACCACCACTCTACCCCACTGTTCCCCTAAACTCCCCACCGCGCGGCTAAACACGCCGTGAGCGTGACCCACGCCCCCGTTTCGTGCACGAAATCCGCACATCGCGCCCGTCGACGCGGCGCTGTTGCGCGTGTTTGCTACACTTGTACGGCTTAACTTTCCATCGAGGGGACGCACAAGAGCATGTCACAGTATTCATCGCAGCTGGAAGAGGAACAGGGAGCCGTCGACCGCGCCTACGGGCGTCTCGACGACCTGCGCGCGCAGGTGCGCAAGCGCCTGAGCGACGTGCGCGCGGCAGGGTCGCACGGCTCGCCGACGCAGCGCACCGAACGCGACTCCTTCGCGACGATGTACGAGGACCGCCTCGCGCAGCTGCGCGCCGTCGAGGACCGCCTCGTCTTCGGCCGCCTCGACGACACGGCCGGCCGCCGCCGCTACATCGGGCGCATCGGCCTGTCGGACGCCGACCACGAGCCGATCCTCACCGACTGGCGCGCCGAGGCGGCGCGGCCGTTCTACGAGGCGACGCCGTCGCATCACGGCGACATCGTCATGCGCCGCCACATCACGCTGCACTTCCGCGACGTCGTCGGCATCGAGGACGAGGTGCTCGACGTGCACTCCGAACACGTCAACGCCGCCTCCGAACAGGGCACGCTCACCGGCGAGGGCGCGCTGCTCGCCTCGCTCGGCTCGCGGCGCACCGGCAAGATGACCGACATCGTCGCGACGATCCAGGCCGAGCAGGACCGCATCATCCGCGCCGACATGCGCGGCGCGCTCGTCGTGCAGGGCGGCCCCGGCACCGGCAAGACGGCCGTCGCGCTGCACCGCGCCGCCTACCTGCTGTACACGCACCGCCGTCGTCTCGAACGTTCCGGCGTGCTCGTCGTCGGCCCGAGCGAGGACTTCCTGCACTACATCGACCAGGTGCTGCCGTCGCTGGGCGAGACCGGCGTCGTCAGCCGCACGATCGGCGAGCTCGTCCCCGGCGTCGTCGCCGAACGCGAGGACGAGCCGCACGTCGCGCGCCTCAAGGGGCAGCGCCGCATGGCGCAGATGGTCGCGAACGCCGTCGCCGCGCGCGAGCGCGTGCCCTCGAAGCTGCCGACAATCACCGTCAACGGCGTCAGCGTGACGATGCGCGCCGGAGACATCGAACAGGCGATCGCCGACGCGCGCCGCACGCGCCAGCCGCACAACAAGGCGCGCGAGACCTTCGTCACGTCGATGCTTGAGGCGATGCGCACGCGCGTCGCCGAACAGCTCGACTACACGCCCGACGCCGCCGAGATGGGCGACATCCTCGCGCAGCTGCGCATGAACGACCGTCTGCGCGTCACGCTCAACCTCGCGTGGCTGCCGATGAACGGCGCGTGGATGATCGACCAGATGTTCTCGAAGCCGGTGCAGATCCGCCGCTTCGCGCCGTGGCTGACCGACGAGCAGGTGCGGATGCTCACGCGCGAGCCGGGCGCGCCGCTGACGCGTTCGGACATCCCGCTGCTCGACGAGGCGCTCGAGCTGCTCGGCCCCGACCCGCACGAGGCCGCCCGGCGCGCCGCGCGCGACGCCCGGCGCGCCGAGGAGGAGCAGTACGCGCGCGACACGCTCGCGCAGGCCGGCATCGGCTCGGGCATCGTCACGTCGAAAATGCTCGCCGACGAGATGAGCGCCGACGACGTCGAGCTCGTCGCGACGCGCGCCGCCGCCGACCGCGAATGGACCTACGGCCACGTCGTCGTCGACGAGGCGCAGGAGCTCACGCCGATGGACTGGCGGATGCTGATGCGCCGCTGCCCGTCGCGCTCGTTCACGATCGTCGGCGACGTCGCCCAGACCTCGGCGCTCGGCGGCACGCGCGACTGGACGAAGTCGATGAACGCGCTGTTCGGCCCGAAGAACTGGGACCTCAAGGAACTGACGATCAACTACCGCAACCCGCGCGAGGTCTCCGACCTCGCGTCCGATTTCGCCCAGGGCGAAGGCCTGTACATCTCGACGGTCAAGGCGATCCGCTCGGTGCCCGACGCCGTCGAGCGCGCCGCCTTCGCCGACCGCGAGACGCTCTACCGCGCCGTCGGCGAACGGGTGCGCGCGCTCGCCGACGAGTTCGTCGATGACGGCGGCAGCGGACGCGTCGCCGTCATCACGCCTGACGAGATCGCCGACGCCGTGCACGCCGCCGTCGCCGACGGGCTGGACGCCCGTCCCGGTCTCGTCGACGACGAGGTCGTCGTCGTCGGCACGCAGGCGGTCAAGGGCCTCGAATACGACGCGGTCGTCGTCGTCGAGCCCGGCGCGATCGCCCAGGAGGCGCCGTCGCGGCTGAGCGCGGCGGCCGACCTGTACGTCGCGCTGACGCGTCCGACGCAGCGTCTGCTTATACTACGGACAAACGATGATGAAACGCTGCTCAACCTCTAAGGTGGATTCCATGCCGAAAGCACTGTTACTGGAAAACATCCATCCGCTCGCCGCGCAGGCGCTGCGCGACCATGGCTTCGAAGTCGAGACGATGAAGGGCGCCCTCTCCGAGGACGAGCTCATCGACGCGCTCGACGGCGTCGACCTGCTCGGCATCCGATCCAAGACGACGGTGACGAGGCGCGTGCTCGACGCGCGCCCGACGCTGACGGCCATCGGATGCTTCTGCATCGGCACGAACCAGGTCGACCTTGCCGCCGCGGCGAAGGCCGGCGTCGCCGTGTTCAACGCGCCGTATTCGAACACGCGTTCCGTCGTCGAGCTCGTCGTCTGCGACATCATCTGCCTGATGCGCCGCATCCCCGCGCACACGCACCATATGAAGCACGGCCTGTGGGACAAGTCGGCCGCCGGCTCGCACGAGGTGCGCGGCAAGACGCTCGGCATCATCGGCTACGGCAACATCGGCTCGCAGCTGTCGGTGCTCGCCGAGGCGCTCGGCATGCACGTGCTGTTCTACGACATCGAGGAGAAGCTCGCCCTCGGCAACGCCGAACGCTGCGAGACGCTCGACGAGCTGCTCGAACGCTCCGACGCCGTCACGATCCATGTGGACGGCAGGAAGACGAACGTCGGCTTCTTCGGCGAGGACCAGTTCGCGCACATGAAGCAGGACGCGATCTTCATCAACTGCTCGCGCGGCTTCGTCGTCGACCTCGATGCGCTCAAGCGCCATCTCGACTGCGGCCACCTGTCCGGCGCGGCAATCGACGTGTTCCAGACCGAGCCGAAGAAGAGCGGCGACGAGTTCCATACGGTGCTCGCCGACGAGGACAACATGATCCTCACGCCGCACATCGGCGGTTCGACGCTCGAAGCGCAGGAGTCGATCGGCCAGTTCGTCTCCCAGCGTCTCGAGGACTACTGGACGAAGGCGTCGACGATGCTGTCGGTCAACCTGCCGCAGATCACGACCGGCCCATGCAAGGGCGCGGCACGCATCGCGCATCTGCACGACAACCTGCCGGGCATCCTCGCCGCCGTCAACCATGTGCTCGGCGAACAGGACATCAACATCTCGGCGCAGGCGCTCGGCACCGAAGGCGAGATCGGCTACGTCGTCACCGACGTCGCGACGGTCCCCGACGAGCAGGCGCTCGACGCGCTCGCCGCGATCCCCGGCACGATCCGCATGCGCGTCCTCGAGCACTGACGGACGCCGCACGCGCGCTTGTCATACAGGAAACACAGACATACGGAAGGAGGCCGCATGGTCGTCGCCCGGCGGACGGTCGCCGTCATCAGTGCACCGTCGCCGGCACATGGTCACTCCGCCTCGCGCAGATCGTCGATCGCGCGCTGGAAGTCATTGAGGTCCTCGAAGTTCTGGTAGACGCTCGCGAAGCGCAGATACGCCACCTCGTCGAGCTCGCGCAGCGGCTTGAGGATCGCCTTGCCGACCTGTTCGGACGGCACTTCGGCGATGCCCTGCGCGCGCAGGCTCTCCTCGACCTTCTGGCCAAGCTGCTTGAGGTCGTCCTCGTTGATCGGCCGGCCCTGGCAGGCCTTGCGCACGCCGGCGACGACCTTGTTGCGGTCGAACTGCTCGACGTTGCCCGAGCGTTTCCTCACGAGCAGCGTCGCCGTCTCGACGGTGCTGAAGCGGCGCCCGCATTTGGGGCATTCGCGCCGTCGCCGGATCGAATGGCCGTCGTCGCTGATGCGCGTGTCGATCACCTTGGTATCGGGGTTCTGGCAGAAAGGACAATACATATCTGCAACAATAGCGGCAAGCGCTCCCTTTGCGCCCGACCGCGCGCCGCCGCGCACGCCGACTCCTGCATGCGATATGAGATGAAGGTTTCGTTTCTCCTTCCCCACACACTTGTCGAGATCGGGTCCATACGCAGTTTTCCACATTAATCAGCGACGCCGAATCATACACGTATATCACGGAATCTGTGTCATTCATATCGAAGAGACGATTGGATTACAAAGACCTCAGATTCTGAATGAGATTCTTTGCCACATGCTCTCCATCTTGCGGCACGCAACATAGAAGCCTCGCTGGTTAAAATATAATCAAGAAAAGCAAAGAAGCGAAAGGGGAGGGAAGATTGCGTCATCCTATTTCACATGAGCAGCTATACACGGATTATGGCTCAATACTCACCATTGCACAGATCATTACCATTCTAGGCATTCTCAGCTTCGGCGCGGTAGAGACATACATGGCTTATCGATTCTTCAGTTCGCATATCGAGCAGAGCTCAGGTCTGGCTATGGTATGGATTCGCCTCGCCCTCTACCCGATTTTCACCCTAATCGTCGCCGCCGTGCTCCAACTCACGAAAGAACCCTGGAAATGAAAAAGAAAATTATCACTTTCATAGTGTAATCCTGACAATTCTCGCCAGTCCGTTCGTCCCCGTATCCGCCAACGCATCCGACGTAGGCGCCTCCACATCCGCGAGCACACTGAAAACCCTACAAGTTTCCCAAGTGACATCACGAGCACCTCAGACAGCATCGATCCACCTCCTGCACCAATAATCGAGCTGCCGGAGAACCAGAAAAGCACAATTGAAGAGCTCTCAACTTCACGTGCCGCCATGAGCGTCGCCTAATGCGGATCTACGCATTAGGCGACGGCGGTTTCTCCTCATTAAACAACGCCGGCCACGCTTGGATATCCATTACCAATTACAACGGATCCCCCCCCTTGAAAATAGGAGGATTGACCGTAGCCGACGGCAAATCCATCACCGTAGGCACATGGGGCAACACAAACCCTCACAGGACTTTGGCACAACGCAGAAGGATACGCGCAGAGCACCGGCGTGTGCTGGGGAGATGCTGTTTCTATCCAAAGACCCCTGAGACAGGAAGATCTCACCATCGTGAATCAGAACATCACCGCGCATACAACATGGGGATTAGTCAACAACAACTGTTCGACTTTCGCATCACTTATTTGGAATTCAGTCGCCACTGAAGACGAAAAAGTCGATGCGGGAATGCTCAACATGCCAGGCAACCTTGTCGGCAGCATAAAGAAGGTGGGAGCAAACGTCAGTTGGTCTCTATACGCCGAAGGCTACCGAGTGCCTTTCGATTATCCGACATACTACGGAAATCCACCCATACGCAAGAATCCGACTTTTGACAATTCCTCCTCAAGCTCCTGAGTAACTCCAAGTCCCGGACAGCCAAGCTCGATGGCCGTGCGCGCATCGTCGCGACGGTCATCGTCACATGCCCATCGGCAGGACGAGGTGCTGGCCGGGGCTGAGCGCGGCCGAGTCCAGGTCGTTCAGCGCCATCAGTTCGGCCACGCCGTCCTGCGCGTTCGCATAGCCGCACCAACGCGCGATCGACCACAACGTGTCGCCGGAGCGCACCGTATAGTGCACGACGGCGGCATCGGCGGCATCGGAAGCCGTCGCCTGCGTTCCGGCGGCTGCAGGCGAGCGCCCGCCGGACCAGGCGCCGCTGCCCCACAGCGCGAAGGACGTCGCGCACGCCAGCAGCACGATGACGAGCATGCGCATATGGCGCGCGAACCAGCCGCGCACCGGCGCCGCGACGGCGTGCTCGCCGCTGCGCAGACGGATGCGATCCGCCCGTTCGGGCGCCGGCACATCGAGGACCACGCAGCTTCGGCCCATGTCACAGCCGGTCGCCATCGTCCGCATCCCACGAGTCTCCATACGAGCCACCTTTCGAACATCTGTTCTCTCCGTGGCTTCGATGTTCGCACGGATGTTCGATTTCGTCAAGCCGGATTCGAACATCTGTTTGATTTCCTCGGCGTTTCGCGGTATCGTGGCTAGCAACGAAAGGACATGCCATGCACAGCACCGAACCACAGCGGGAGCAGACGGGCAACGCCGGCCCGCAGGAGCCACTCACCGAACGCCAACGGCGCGTGTACGACGCGATCCGCGACCTGATCTCCCGTCAGGGATTCGCGCCTTCGCTGCGCGAGATCGGCCAGGCCGCGGGACTCAAGAGCACGTCGTCGGTCCAGCATCAGCTGCAGGTGCTCGAACTCAAGGGCTACATCCGCCGCGACGCAAACAAGGGCCGCGCGATCGAGATCATCGGGCCGCAGGACGTGCCGGTCTCCTTCGGCGCCGAGCTGCAGCCCGAGGGCGACGCCTATCTGGCCTCGCGCGACGTGCCGCTCGTCGGCGCGATCGCCGCCGGCACACCGATCACGGCCGAGCAGCATGTCGAGGACGTCATGCGCCTACCGGTGCGGCTCACCGGCACCGGCAACCTGTTCATGCTCGAGGTGCACGGCGATTCGATGATCGACGCCGCGATCTGCGACGGCGACTTCGTCGTCGTCCGCGAGCAGCAGGACGCCGAGAATGGCGACATCGTCGCCGCCCTGCTCGGCGACGAGGCGACCGTCAAGACCTTCCGCCAGGAGCACGGCCACATCTGGCTCATCCCCCACAACCCGAACTATTCGCCGATCGACGGCACGCACGCCCAGATCATGGGCAAGGTCGTCACTGTGCTGCGCAGGCTGTAGCCGCGTCCCCGCCGGTCACGATCCACGCCGATTCACGAATGGATGCGCGAGGCGCTTTCGTTCGTGTAGCCCTCCGGTTCGAGCTGGAAGGTCGTGTGCGGGATCGAGACCGGGAAATGCTCGCGCAGGCAGTCCTGCATCCGGTGCAGCACCTCGCCGGCCTGCTCCATCGTCATGTCGCGGTCGACGACGACGTGCGCGGTGAGGATCGGCATGCCGGTCGCGACGACGCTCGCATGCAGGTCGTGCACGGCGATCACATGCGGCACCTGCTGCAGATGCTCGCGTACCTTGTCCAGGTCGAGCCCTTCGGGCGTCTCCTCGAGCAGCACGCGCATCGCGTCGCGCACGAGGATGAAGGCGCGCGGGATCATCAGCAGCGCGATGAACGCGCCGGCGATCGCGTCGAAGCCGTCCCAGCCGGTCGTCATCATGACGACGGCCGAGACGATGACGGCCACCGAGCCGAGCGCGTCGTTGCACACCTCGAGGAACGCGGCGCGCATGTTCATGTTGTCGCCCGACCGTGCGCGCAGCACGAGGATCGAGCCGACGTTCGCGGCCAGGCCGAGGATGCCGAAGAACAGCAGCAGCCGCACGTCGTGGATCGTGTCCGATTCAGCGCCGAACAGACGCATGCCGGCCTCGACGAGCGCATACAGGCCGACGAACAGCAGCAGCACGCCACCGCCGGCGGCCGTGATGACCTCGAGGCGCGCCCATCCCCATGTGCGCGCGTTGTTCGGCCGGCGGCGCATCAGATAGGCGGTGAGCGTCGACGCGGCGAGCACCGAGACGTCGGTCATCATATGGCCGGCGTCGACGAGCAGCGCGAGCGAGCCGGTGACGACGGCGCCGACGACCTCGGCCACGAAGATCGTGCCGGTCAGGATCAATGTCGTCGTCAGTCTGCCGGCATGGTCCATCCCCTTGCCCGCCATGTCCGTGTCCGTGTGTGTGTGCGTGCGCGCCATGTCATCTCCCTGTCGTCTTCCATCCTCGATGCCGATCCGGCGCGCCGGATCGGCCCTTGCCGTCCGGCGCCGCCGCTGTTGCACATCCTAGGACGCCGTCCCCGGCGTGGCAATAGCCGAGGATGCGGGCGGCGCGTTGGCGGAGCGGCCCTTCCGCCCCACAACGCCGAGGGTCGGCCTTCCGATCGATCGCTCGATCGGAAGGCCGACCCTCGAAAGCCGTCATTCGCGGATCCATACGGATCCGCCGTCATGGCCGGATCAGAAGCCGAACTGCGCGGCCGTCTCCTTGAGCGTCTCGGCGGAGCGCTTGAGCTCGGCGAGCTCATGCTCGGAGACCGGCGTGTTGATGCGCGAGTTCACGCCGTTGCGGTTGAGCAGCGTCGGCACCGACATGCACACGTCGGAGATGCCGTGGAAGTTGGTCAGCAGCGAGGACACCGGCAGGATGCGGTTCGAGTCCTTGAGGATCGCGTCGACGATGTCGACGCCGGACATCGCGATCGCGTAGTTCGTCGCGCCCTTGCCGTTGATGATCTTGTACGCGGCGTTCTTGACCTCCTGATGGATCTGCTCGCGCATCGCGGCGTCGAGCGGGGCGTGGCCCGGCAGCGGCTGCCAGTCGCACATCGGGACGCCACCGATCGTCGCCGAGGCCCACAGCGGGACCTCGGAGTCGCCGTGCTCGCCGGCGATATAGGCGTGGACGTTCTTGACGTTGACGCCGGTCTGCTGCGCGATCAGGAAGCGCAGACGCGCGGAATCGAGGTTCGTGCCCGAGCCGAAGATCTGGTTCGACGGCAGGCCCGAGAGCTTCATCGAGACATGGGTGACGACGTCGACCGGGTTCGTGATGAGCATGTAGATCGCATTCGGGGCGACCTTGACCATGTTCGGGATGATCGACTTCATGATGTTGATCGTCGCGCCAGCCAGGTCGAGGCGGGACTGGCCCGGCTTCTGGCGTGCGCCTGCGGTGATGACGACCATGTCCGCGTCGCGGCAGATCTCCGGATCGTCGGAGCCGTCGATCGAGACGGTCGGGAAGAAACTCGAGCCGTGCTGCATGTCGAGCACCTCGGCCTCGACGCGCTCCTTGGCGATGTCCTGCAGGACGATCTCGCGGGCGATGCCGCGCTCGGCGGCGGCGAAGGCGAGTGTGGAGCCGACGGCTCCTGCGCCGACGATCGCGAGCTTTGTGGGCTTAATGGGTGAATCCACCATGATAAAACCTCTCAATAATAATCACCGACGATCCGCTTGTGGCGGATGCGTACTTCATTCGCTGTTCACTGTATCAGACGGGTCCCGTGTTCACGGTTCGAAAAAAACGGTGCCGGGGCCGCTCCCCCGCTGCTTTCGTACCCCGATGCCGACAGCGCCGTCGGCGACCTTCGGGGCTTCCATCATGGCTATACGAGATCCCCGGCCGCGCAAACGTGTGCAGCCGGGGATCGTTGCGTGTCGTCGGCGGCCGCCGACGCGCGCCGTCAGTCCCCGTCGACGGCCTGGTCCATGACCTGCGCGGCGAGATGCTCGTCGACGTCCGCCTGCAGCATGACGCCGTCGTCGCGGTATTCGACCGATTCGACGTTGCCGTATTCGCGGATCCTCGACAACAGCGAACCGGCCGCGTACGGCAGCAGCGCCTCGACGTGCACGTTCGGCTTCGGCAGCATCCCCTCGACGTGCGCGCGCAGCGCGTCGACGCCGTCGCCGCTCGCCGACGAGACGAGGAACGCGTCCGGCGCGAGGCGGTGCAGCCGTTCGCGCGTCACGTCGTCGATGAGGTCGGTCTTGTTGAACACGGTGACGACCGGCAACCGCTCGACGCCGTCGATCGTACGCAGCACCTCGTTGACGGCGTCGATCTGCCCGAAGGGGTCGGGATGCGACGCGTCGACGACGTGGACGATGAGGTCGGCGTCGGCGATCTCCTCGAGCGTCGACTTGAAGGCTTCGACGAGCTGCGTCGGCAGCCGGCGCACGAAGCCGACCGTGTCGACGTATGCGTACAGGCGCCCGTCCTTCGCGCGCGCACGGCGCACGGCCGTGTCAAGCGTCGCGAACAATGCGTTCTCGACGAGCTCGTCGGAGCCGGTGAGCCTGTTCGTCAGCGACGACTTGCCGGCGTTCGTGTAGCCGACGACGGCGATCGTCGGCAGTCCGTACTTGCGCCTCGAGCCGCGCTTGACCTCGCGCGACGGCGCCATCTGCGCGATCTGGCGGCGCAGATGCGCGATGCGCGTGCGGATGACGCGGCGGTCGAGCTCGATCTTCGTCTCGCCCGGGCCGCGCGAGCCGATGCCGCCGTCGGCGCCGGCGGCGCGTCCGCCGGCCTGGCGCGACAGCGCCGCGCCCCAGCCGCGCAGTCGCGGCAGCATGTACTGCAGCTGCGCGAGCTCGACCTGCGCCTTGCCTTCGCGCGACGTCGCGTGCTGCGCGAAGATGTCGAGGATGACGGCCGTCCTGTCGACGACCTTGACCTTCGTCGCGTCCTCGAGCGCGCGACGCTGGCTCGGCGGCAGGTCGTCGTCGACGATGATCGTGTCGGCCTCGTTGACCGCGACGATGTCGGCGATCTGCTTGGCCTTGCCTGCGCCCACATAGGTGGCCGGGTCGGGACGCGAACGCTGCTGCAGCACGGCGTCGCACACGACGGCGCCGGCCGTCTGCGCGAGCGCGGCGAGCTCGCGCATCGATTCCTCGGCCTCGCGCTGCGTGCCGGTGCGCGCCGACCAGACGCCGACGAGCACGACGCGTTCGAGGCGCACCTTGCGGTATTCGACTTCGGTGACGTCCTCGAGCTCGCCGAGGCCGATGACGTGCTTGAGTTCGTTGCGCGATTCCCTTTCGCGCCAGATTTCGCTTTCGGCGCCGTCCGCATGCCCCTCCTCGAGCAGCACGTCGGACTGGTCAGCGAGCACGTCACGGCCCGCCTGCGGCCCGAAGGCCGCCTTGTCTTCGTCGTCGAAGGTGTTCAATGTGGTCAAATACTACCTCGTCCTTGCTTGGAAACTTACTGAGCCCTGATTATCATCGGATAAGCAGACATGCCAGTATACAGCAGAGCGAAGCGGAGCACCATGGCGCACATCGAATCCCCACAGGTGAACGAACAGTACTTCTCGGCCGCGCCGTCGTCGAAGGACGTGCGGCGCGAGATGCGGGTGACGCTGCGCGGCCATGACGTCCGCGTCGAGACGTCGAACGGCGTCTTCTCGGCGCACCGCGTCGACCTCGGCACGTCGGTGCTGCTGCGCCACGCGCCGCAGCCGCCCGCACACGGCGACTTCCTCGACATCGGCTGCGGATGGGGCGCGATCAGCCTCGCGCTCGCGCTCGAGTCCCCCGAGGCCGAGGTCTACGCAATCGACGTCAACGAACGCGCGATCGAACTGACCGAGCGCAACGCCGAGCTCAACGGCTGCACGAACATCCACGTCGGCGAGGCCGACGACGTGCCCGACGGGCTCGAGTTCGAGCTCATCTGGTCGAACCCGCCGATCCGCATCGGCAAGGAGGAGCTGCACACGCTGCTGATGACATGGCTGCCCCGGCTGGCCGCCGACGGCCACGCCTATCTCGTCGTGCAGAGGAACCTCGGCTCCGATTCGCTGATGCGCTGGCTCGCCGACGCGCTGTCCGACGCCTACACGGTCGGCAAGTACGCCAGCTCGAAGGGCTACCGCGTCATCGAGGTGCACCGCCTGCCCTGACGGCATTACGCGGCGCATGGACGGCAACGCGGACGGAGGCCGCACGCCGCAGGGGCATCGCGTGCGGATCGCCGCGGATGCCCTCCCCCGCCCATGCGGTCGCATCGGCGCCACGGCGATACGCCGACGGGAACACATCAGTAATTCAGCATTCAGTACCACGGAAAGCACAACGCACAGCATCATATGAAATTCTCATATCCAGAAGAACTGCCGGTCAGCGGCGCGCGTGACGCGATCGCCGAAGCCGTGCGCCACGCGCAGGTCGTCATCGTCTCCGGCCAGACCGGCTCGGGCAAGACGACGCAGCTGCCGAAGATCCTGCTCGAACTCGGCCGCGGCGCGCACGGCCGTCAGATCGTGCACACGCAGCCGCGTCGTCTCGCGGCGCGCACCGTCGCCGAACGCATCGCGAGCGAGCTTGGCGTGCATCTGGGCGACGAGGTCGGCTACCAGGTGCGCTTCACCGACGAGTCGTCGCCGAAGACGCGGCTGCGCGTCGTCACCGACGGCATCCTGCTCGCGCAGATCCAGCGCGACCCGAAGCTCACACGCTACGACACGATCGTCATCGACGAGGCGCACGAGCGCACGCTCAACATCGACTTCCTGCTCGGCTATCTGACGGCGCTGCTGCCCGAACGGCCCGACCTCAAGCTCATCATCACGTCGGCGACAATCGATTCGGTCAAGTTCCAGAAGCATTTCGAGGACGCGCTGAAGAAGCCGGTGCCGGTCATCGAGGTCTCCGGACGCACCTATCCGGTAACGATCTGCTACGAGCCGCTCGGCGGCGCGCCGGCGCTGATGAGCCATGTGCCCGGCTTCGCCGACGTCCATATGGACGCGGCCGGCGGCGAACGCGACGCCGACGCCGACGTGCCGACCGCCGTCGCGCGCGCCTGCGTCGAACTCGTGACGGTCTCGGCGCACGACCGCGGCCCGCGCGACATCCTCGTGTTCGCGGCCGGCGAGCGCGACATCCGCGACTATGAGCAGGCGATCCGCCATGCCTTCGGCCCGCGCTGCGCCGACATGCGCCGCCCGGACGCGATCGAGATCGTGCCGCTGTTCGCGCGCCTGAGCGCGAAGGACCAGCATCGCGTCTTCGAATCGCACAGCCACCAGCGCATCGTCATCGCGACGAACGTCGCCGAGACGTCGCTGACGGTGCCGGGCATCCGTTACGTCGTCGACCCCGGCCTCGCGCGCATCTCTCGCTATTCGAAGAGCGCGAAGGTGCAGCGTCTGCCGATCGAGCCGATCTCGCAGGCGAGCGCCGACCAGCGTTCGGGCCGATGCGGCCGCATCGCCGACGGCATCGCGATCCGCCTGTATTCCGCCGAGGACTACGAGAGCCGCCCGCGATTCACCGAACCGGAGATCCTGCGCACGTCGCTCGGCGCCGTCGTATTGCACATGCTGTCGGTCGGCGTCGCGCACACGGCGCGCGACATCACCGACTTCGGCTTCATCGACCCGCCGGACATGAAATCGGTCTCCGACGGCATCAACGAGCTGACCGAGCTGCAGGCGATCTCGCGCACGCGCGGCGACATCCGCCTGACGCACACCGGCCGCCAGCTCGCGCGCATCCCGATCGACGTGCGTCTGGGACGCATGCTCATCGAGGCGGCGCGTTCGACGACGCCGAACACGCTCGCCGCGCTCATCGTCGTCGTCGCGTTCCTGAGCCTGCAGGATCCGCGCGAACGTCCCGAGGAGGCGCGCGAGGAGGCCGACCGCATCCACAACCGCTACGCCGACCCGACGAGCGACTTCCTGACGGCGCTCAACATCTGGGATCGTGCGTTCGGCGCCGACGGCGAACGCAGCGGCAACGCGCTGCGCCGCCTGTGCAAGCACGAGTTCCTCCACTATCTGCGCATGCGCCAGTGGCGCGACCTCGTCACGCAGCTGCGCGAACTGTGCCGCGAGCTCAAGTTCAAGGTCGGCGAGCCGATCCCGGTCTCACGCCCCGACGAGGCGGTGCGCGCACTGCCAATCAACCAGCAGGCCGCGCATGCGCTGTGCTGCTCGTGGGACGGCCAGGGCATCCACCGCGCGATGCTCGCCGGCCTGCTGTCGATGATCGGCATGCAGGTCGTGCGCGAGCCGAAGGCCTCCGACTACGCGAACCTCAAGGGCGCCGCGCGCGCACGTGCGCTCAAACGTGCCCAGAAGATGGCGAAGAACGACTATCAGGGCGCGCGCGGCACGCATTTCGCGCTGTTTCCGGCCTCGGCCGTCGCCAAGTCGACGCCGCCGTGGGTCATGAGCACCGAACTCGTCGAGACGAGCCGGCTGTGGGCGCGCTACAGCGCGCAGATCGACCCGGCGTGGGCCGAGCCGCTCGCCAAGGGGCTGACGCGCACGACCTACGCGCAGCCGCATTGGTCGGCGTCGCGCGGCAGCGCCGTCGCCGAGGCGAAAGTGCTGCTCTACGGCCTGCCGATCGTGCAGGGCCGTCAGGTGCAGTGGGGGCGCATCAACCCGCTCGAGGCGCGCGACTTCCTGATCCGCCAGGGTCTCGTTGAAGGCGAGATCCAGCAGCGTTTCGCCTACGACGGATTCGTCGAGCGCAACCGGCAGATCGTCGCCGACGCGCAGGACGATGCGAGCCGCACGCGCCAGCTCGCGCAGAGCGTCAACGACGAGGACCTCTTCGACTTCTACAACGCGTCGATCCCGCAGGACGTGACGAGCGTCGCCGACCTGGGCAAATGGTGGAGGGCCGAACACGAGACCAATCCGCATCTGCTCGACTTCGACCCGTCGAAGGTCGAGCATCTGCTCGACGCCGAATCCTACGATCCGGGCGACTTCCCCGACCATTGGGTCACCGTCGGCTCCGACGGCCGCGCGATCGAGCTGCGACTGAGCTACGTCTACGACACGAACGACGAGGCCGACGGCGTCAGCGTCCACATCCCGATGACGGCGCTGTCGCGCGTCTCGCCCGAGGAGTTCAGCTGGAACGTGCCCGGTCTGCGCCGCGAACTCATCGTCGCGCTCATCAAGGCGCTGCCGAAGACGCTGCGCGTGCAGTTCGTGCCCGCGCCGGACACGGCCGCGAAGATCGACGACTGGATCGGCGCGCACTACCCCGAGCAGCCGGGCTCCGGCACATGCGAACGGCCGGCCGAGGCCCCCGACGGCCAGTGGCCCGACTTCCTCCATGTGTTCACGAAGGCGGCGATCGCCGTCGTCGGCGCGCAGATCCATCCCGAGGTCCTCGACGATCTCGCCGCAAAGCTGCCTCCGTATCTGCGCATGACCTTCGTCATCGAGCAGCCGATGCCGCGCCCGAAGCACGGACGGCGACGCGAGCGCGTCATGCCGAAGGTCGTCGCGAGCGGCAAGTCGCTCGCCGAGCTGCAGCGCCGCTTCGCCGCCGAGGCGCAGGTCTCGGCGCGGCAGGTCGTCAAGCGTCAGGCCCAGCAGGCCGCCGACGCCGGCGCGATCGTCAAGCAGGCGGACCTGCTGCGCAACGCCGGCGCCACGACGCGTTCGCGCGAGCAGATGCTGTGGGACGGCGCGCTCGACCGTCTGCGGCTGCCGGCAGAACGCATCTCGTCGCGCTGGCTCGGCGCCGAGGCGCTGCGCCTGGCGGCCGCGCCCTACGACGACACGAAGCAGCTCGTCGAGGACCTGCAGCGCGCCGCCGTCAAGCGGCTGCTGCCGGACATCGGCGAGCTCAAGGACGACGCGGCGCTTGCGCAGGCCGTCGCCGGCGTCGAACAGGTCTACGAGGACACCGTCTACGCCGTCGCGAAGGACGTCGTCGCGATCCTCGAACAGTACGCGAAGGTCGACAAGGCGGTGAGCGGGCCGGCGGACCTGCCGATGCTGTCGGTGCTCCAGTCGATCCGCGAGCACATCGCGACGCTCGTCAACCCCGGGTTCATCGGACGCACGCCGCCGCTCGCGCTGCCGAGGATCGGCGTCTATCTGCGCGCCGACCTGATGCGGCTCGACAAGGCGAAGGCCGACAAGAACCGCGACGTGCGCTGGGCGTGGCAGGCCGACGAGGCGAAACAGCTCGTCGACGACGCGACGGCCAAGGCGGACGCGATGCCCGCCGGCGCCGCGCGCGACGAGGCCCAGGCGAAGGCGACGCGCGCACGGTGGCTGCTCGAGGAATTCTGCGTCTCGCTGTGGGCGCAGGAGCTCGGCACGAACCAGCCGGTGAGCATGCAGCGCATCGCGAAGGCGCTGCGCTGAGCGGCGGCGGAAAGGAAGGACGATGGCAGCATCGAAGGGCACGCCGAAGCAGGGACCGCACAAGCCGCGGCGCACGAGGCCGTCGCAGCCGACGTCGGGATCGACGCGTCCGGCGGCGCAGCGCAGGACGAAGCCGGCGAAGCCGGGATCGGCGGCGGCGAAGGGCGGCGGCGCCGCGGCGAAATCGTCGTCGGCGAAGAAGACGTCGGCGGCGAAGCAATCGTCCGCGAAGTCCGCCGCGGCGAAGTCCACGTCGATTAGGCGGAAGCCGGCGAAGAAACCGTCGGCGAAGCGGACGCCGCGGGCCGGCACCTTCGCGGCGCGCATCGCCGACCGTCGTCAGCTGTCGCGCGCGCAGCGCTCCTTGGCGCGGCTCACCGCGCGCTGGAAGGGCGGATCGGTCGTCGAACGCGTGGCGATGGCGACGGTCGGCGTGCTCGCGGCCGCCGTCGCGATCGCGCTCGTCGTCGCCGTCGTCCATGTCGTCTCCGGACGCGTCGAGCTGTCCGAGGCGAAGGCGAGGCAGGTCGAGCTCACCGAGACCTACGACTTCGACCCCGGCGACATCATCTCGGACGAGCAGTTCTTCGACGGCGACGCGATGGACGAGGCGCAGGTGCAGGCCTTCCTCGACGAGCAGGGCGCCGCATGCACGAAGGACTCGTGCCTGCGCGCGCGGCGATTCAAGGTCGAGCGGCGCGCGGCGAACGACTATTGCCGCGAATATCCGGGCGCGAGGCACGGACAGTCGGCGGCCGCGATCATCACGGCGGCGTCGAAGGCCTGCGACGTCTCGCCGAAGGTGCTGCTCACAATGCTGCAGAAGGAGCAGCAGCTCGTCACCGAGACGAATCCGAAGGACTTCCAGTTCAGGTCGGCGATGGGACTGAGCTGCCCCGACGACGACCACTGCGACCCCGAATACGCCGGCTTCTTCAGGCAGGTCTTCGGCTCGGCGGAACGCTACCAGTACTACGTGCACCATGAGGACCGCTACGACTTCCACGCCGGGCGGCTCAACTTCGTCCGCTTCAGCCCGGACGTCTCGTGCGGCGGCGCGAACGTGTACATCGAGAACAAGGCGACGGCGCTGCTGTACATCTACACGCCCTACCAGCCGAACGACGCGGCGCTCGCCGCCGGCGCAGGCGAGGGCGACGCCTGCTCGACCTACGGCAACCGCAACTTCTCGATCATCTACTCGAACTGGTTCGGCGACCCAAGAAAGGCATAGTGAACGGCCGCCGGCGGCAGTATGTGGGTATATCCACGCACAGAAGACCACGGATGACGGCTCAAACGGCATTCCATTGGGTGAGCTTACGCACAGCATGCCGTAGCGGCATGCAAAAAGCGGCGGTCCGTGACCGGTCATAGAAGACCCGGCACGGACCGCCGCAATGCATCGGCGGCGGGCGTCGATCAGAGCTTCGCGAGGTACTTGCGCAGCTCGAACGGCGTCACCTGGCTGCGGTACTCCTCCCACTCCTTGCGCTTGTTGCGGATGAAGTACTCGAAGGCGTGTTCGCCGAGCACGTCGGCCACGAAATCGGACTTCTCCATGATGCGCAGCGCCTCATCGAGCGATTCGGGCAGCGGCTGGATGCCCATCGCCTGACGTTCGGCGTCGGTGAGCTCCCAGACGTCGTCGCTCGTCGGCTCGCCGAGTTGCATCTTCTTCTCGATGCCGTCGAGGCCGGCGGCGAGCAGCACCGAATACGCCAGATACGGGTTCGCGCCCGGGTCGAGCGCACGGAACTCGATGCGCGCCGAATTGCCCTTGCCCGGCTTGTACTGCGGGATGCGCAGTAGTGCGGAGCGGTTGTTGTGGCCCCAGCAGATGTAGCTCGGCGCCTCGTTGCCGCCCCACAGGCGCTTGTACGAGTTGACGAACTGGTCGGTGACCGCGCAGATCTCGGCCGCATGGTGCAGGATGCCGGCGGCGAACTGGCGCGCCGTCAGCGACATGTTGAACTCCTGGCCCGCCTCGTAGAATGCGTTCGTGTCGCCTTCGAACAGGCTCAGATGCGTGTGCATGCCCGAGCCCGGCGCGTCGGCGAGCGGCTTGGGCATGAAGCTCGCATGGATGCCGCGTTCAAGCGAGATCTCCTTGACGACGGTGCGGAACGTCATGATGTTGTCGGCGATCGTCAGCGCGTCCGCATAGCGCAGGTCGATCTCGTTCTGACCCGGACCTGCCTCATGGTGCGAGTACTCGACCGAGATGCCCATCTGCTCGAGCATGTTCACGGTCGCGCGGCGGAAGTCCATGCCGGGGCTGCGCGGCACATGGTCGAAGTAGCCGCCCTGATCGATCGGCACCGGTGTGAGCGACCAGTCGTCCTGCTTCTCGAACAGGTAGAACTCGATCTCCGGGTGCACATAGAACGTGAAGCCCTTCTCCTTCGCCTTCGACAGCGCACGCTTGAGCACATGCCGCGGATCGGCGAGCGACGGCTCGCCCTCCGGCGAGAGGATGTCGCAGAACATGCGCGCCGTGCCCTGCGGGCCGCCGCGCCACGGCAGGATCTGGAAGGTGCTCGGATCGGGCTTGACGATCATGTCGTCCTCGGAGACGCGCGTCATGCCCTCGATCGCCGAACCGTCGAACCCGATGCCCTCCTCGAACGCGGCCTCCAGCTCCGCAGGCGCGATCGCGACCGATTTGAGCGTTCCCAACACGTCCGTGAACCACAGGCGAATGAAACGTACATCGCGCTCTTCCACGGTCCTGAGCGCGAACTCTTGCTGTTTGTCCATGCCGTTCATCGTTCCATGCCGATGTTACGGCAGATGTTAACAATCATATGGCGGACGGACGCGCCGACGGGCGCGAGGCGGATGTGCGGCGCGGCCACCGTGGGCGCCTCACTCCCCCGCCACCGACGCGTCGCATGGTCGCCGCGCGCCCGGCGGCGCGCCTGCGCGCTATCGTTGCGGGTATGACGCATATGAACGGAAACATCGTCGTATCCAGCCCCGACGACCCGGTCGTCGACATCACCACATGGCGGCAGTCGCCGACGCCGCGCTCGCGTGCGCGCGCCGGCATCGAGGCGCGCCAGAAGGCGCCGCTCGACGCGCACGCCGTGTGGAAGGTCGTCAAGGGACGGCGCGACGTCATCGGTCTGCTCGAGGAGCAGTCGAAGACGCGTCTGCGCAGCCTCATCCCGCTGCGCTACCACCGGATGAGCGATTCGGCGTTCACGTTCTACCGCGGCACCGCGCTCATCATGGCGAACGACCTCGCGCGCACGCCGGTCACCGGCATCCCTGTGCAGGCCGTCGGCGACGCGCACATCGGCAACTTCGGCATCTTCTATTCGCCGACGATGCATCTCGTCTTCGACATCAACGACTTCGACGAGACGACGACCGGACCGTGGGAGTGGGACATCAAACGCCTCGCCGTCTCCATCGAGATCTGCGGACGCGCGAACGACATCTATTCGAAGGACCGCCACAAGGCGGTGCGCGACTGTGTGAAGACCTACCGCGACTACATCGACCAGTTCTCGAAGATGCGCTACCTCGACATGTGGTACGACCATCTCGACATCGAGAACACGCTCGACCAGTTCGAGTCGTCGGCGCACGGCAAACGCAACCGCACATTGCGCGCGGCCGTCATGAAGGCGAAGTCGAAGGATTCGGCGAGCGCGACGGCGAAACTCACCTATCTCGACGGCGACCGTCTGCGATTCCGTTCGATGCCGCCCGAGCTCGTGCCGATCAACGAACTCGAAGGCTACGACGACATCGACGCGCTGCAGCAGCGCCTCGACCAGCTGTTCGCGTCCTACCACGATTCGCTGTACGAGGACCGCCGCCATGTGCTCAGCCAGTACCACTACCAGGACACGGCGCGCAAGGTCGTCGGCGTCGGTTCGGTCGGCACGCGCGCGTGGGTGTCGGTGCTCACCGGCCGCGACATCGACGATCCGCTGATGCTGCAGATGAAGGAGGCCACCGATTCCGTACTCGAGCGTTTCGTCGGCCGCTCGCGCTACCCGTCGCACGGCGAGCGCGTCGTGCAGGGCCAGAAGCTGATCCAGACGACGGCCGACATCATGCTCGGCTGGACGAAGTTCGTCGCCAACGACGGCAACCCGCGCGACTACTATGTGCGCCAGCTGTGGAACGGCAAGGGTTCGATCGACATCAACCATCTGAACGCCGTGTCACTGAACGACCTCGGCCGCATGTGCGCGTGGTGCCTCGCGCACGCGCACGCGCGCAGCGGCGACAGCATCGCGATCGCGAACTATCTGGGCGGCACCGACGCCTTCGACGTCGCGATGACGAGCTTCGCCGACTCCTACGCCGACCAGAACGAGGAGGACTACCGCGTCTTCAAGCAGATGATCAAGGACGGCGAGCTGCCCTGCGCGAAGGACTGACGTCGTACATATATATAAGCGTCGGCGGCCGGCTGCGGAAACGATCCCCCGCAGCCGGCCGCCGACGCCTGCATATGGCTTCGCGTCACTCGCCGTTCGCGACGGCGAGCGCCTCCTGAAGCGTGAAAGCACCAGCGTAGAGCGACTTGCCGAGGATCGCCGAGTCGACGCCACAGTCGGCGAGCGCGGCGATCGCGCGCAGGTCGTCGAGCCTGGCGATGCCGCCCGAGGCGGTCACCTTCGCGTCGGTGCGTCCGCCGACCTCGCGCAGCAGGTCGATGTTCGGGCCGCTCATCATGCCGTCGCGTGTCACGTCGGTGACGACGTAGCGCGAGCAGCCGGCGTCGTCGAGGAACTTCATCGTCTCGAAGAGGTCGCCGCCCTCCTTGACCCAGCCGCGCGCGGCGAGCGTGTGGCCGCGCACGTCGAGGCCGACGGCGACGCGGTCGCCGAACTCGGCGATGACGCGTGCCGTCCAGTCGGGGTTCTCGAGCGCGGCCGTGCCGATGTTGACGCGCGCGCGCGCCGGCGTCGAGCGCGGCGCGCAGCGAGTCGTCGTCGCGCACGCCGCCGGACATCTCGATGTTGACGCGGTCGCCGAGCTCGTGGACGATCGCGCGCAGCTGCGCGCGGTTGTCGCCGGTGCCGAAGGCGGCGTCGAGGTCGACGAGATGGATCCACTGCGCGCCGGCGTCCACCCAGGTGCGGGCGGCCTCGAGCGGCGAGCCGTAGTCAGTCTCGGATCCGGATTCGCCCTGACGCAGGCGCACGGCCTTGCCGTCGCGCACGTCGACGGCGGGAAGAAGGGTCAATGGCATGGGTTTGCTTCCTTCGAATCGATTGGTCGGATGGTTGTCGGGGATGATGGTCGGCGCGGGGCCGTCAGGTCACAGCACGGCCGCCCAGTTGCGCAGCAGCTTGGCGCCGGCCTGCGCCGACTTCTCGGGATGGAACTGCGTGACGAACAGCGGGCCGTGCTCGTAGGCGGCGACGAAGCGGTCGCGGCCGTAGTCGCACCAGGCGACGCGTTCGGGGCTGTCGGCGAAGTCGATCATGTATTCGCTCGTGTCGACCGGACGCACCTCGTGCGCCGCGTAGGAGTGCACGTAGTAGAAACGTTCGTCCTCGATGCCGTCGAGCAGGATCGAGTCGACCGGCGCGTCGACGGTGTCCCAGCCCATATGCGGCACGACGTCGGCGTCGATCTTCGTGACGGAGCCGCCGATCAGGCCGAGGCCCTCGCTCTCCTCGCCGTGCTCGTCGCCCTCCTCGAACATGATCTGCTCGCCGACGCACACGCCGAGCACCGGGCGTTCGGCGCGCAGCCGGTCGTAGATGACACGGTCGCCGCTGACCTTGCGCAGTCCCTCCATGCATGCGCCGAACGCGCCGACACCGGGCACGACGAGGCCGTCCGCCTCGAGCGCCTGCCGGTAGTTCGAGGTCAGCGTCACGTCGAGCCCCTGGTCGGCGAGCGCACGCACCATCGAGCGCACGTTGCCGAATCCGTAATCGAAAACGACCACCGTCTTCATGTTGATTTGTCTGCCTTCCGCTGTTCGGATGTTCTTGTTCGTGGATGCCGCGCTCAGCGCCGTCCGCCGTCGCCGTCGCCGTCGTCGGACGGCATCGGATGGGCGCGCATGAAGGAGCGGATGCGCCGTTCGGCGTCCCGTTTCGTCGCGATAGACGCCGTGTCGACGGTCTCGCCGGCCTGCGCCTCGATGCCGGCGACGTCGACGAGGCCGATCATGTAGTCCTCGACGAAGGGCGCGAGCGTCGGGAACACGAAGGGCGGCGGGATCTGCTCGACCGCCTCGCCATCCGCGTAGACGGACGCCTCGATCTTGTCGGCGCGGTTGACGACGAGCAGCGCGTCCATGCCGGAGATGACGGTCGTCAGGTCGTGGGCGGCCGTCTCCGGCGCGTTGCCTTCAAGGTCACGCAGGATCGCGACGGCGCCGTAGCTGTCGTCGACGCACAGCGCATCGACGTCGGCGAGGCGGCAGATCGCGGCGAAGAGCTCGGCGCTCGCCAGATGCGAGCACAGCACCGCGCATTTCGCCTTGTTGCCGAGGATGCCCTGCAGCTCGTCCTCGAAGTCGGCGCCGAGAATGCCGTCGCCGGCGTCGCCGTCCGTGTGCGGCTGCGCGGCGCCGGCGTGCGTTTCGGCGTCGGCGAACTCCTTTTCGAATCCTTCGAGCGCGGCCTCGAGGTCGGCGTCGTCGAAGTGGGCGTCGTCGGGGTCGAAGCCGTCGCCGTCCTTGGCCTTGCCATCGTCCGCGGCCATCACAGCGCGCCCTTCGTGCTCGGGATGCCGTCGACGCGCGGGTCCGGCTCAATCGCGAAGCGCAGCGCGCGCGCGAAGGCCTTGAACTCGGCTTCGGCGATGTGGTGCGGGTCACGGCCGGCGATGAGCTGCAGATGCAGGCAGATGTCGGCGTGGAACGCGATCGACTCCATGACGTGGCGCACGAGCGAGCCGGTGAAGTGGCCGCCGATCATCGCGTACTGGAAGCCCTCCGGCTCGCCGGTGCACACGCAGTACGGGCGTCCGGAGACATCGACGACGGCCTTCGCGAGCGCCTCGTCGAGCGGCACCGTCGCGTCAGCGAAGCGGCGGATGCCGCGCTTGTCGCCGAGCGCCTGCTTGAGCGCCTCGCCGAAGACGATCGCCGTGTCCTCGACGGTGTGGTGCGCGTCGATGTCGGTGTCGCCGTGCGCGTCGATCCTCAGATCGATGAGCGAGTGCTTGCCGAGCGCCGTCATCATATGGTTGTAGAACGGCACCGACGTGTTGATCTCGGTCTTGCCGGTGCCGTCGAGGTCGAGGCTCAGTTCGACCCTCGATTCGCTCGTTTCACGCACGATCGTCGCGGTACGTGCCATCGTCGCGTTCCTCCTGCCTGTATTCTGTGCTGTTGATGTTGTCGATGCTGTCTGTCTGGCGGACGGTCACTGCCGTGCCGCCGCGCGCGTCTCGACGACGCGCATCGATTCGACGAGGGCCTTGCGGAAGACCTTCATCTCCTCGTCGGTGCCCATGCACACGCGCATCCAGCCTTCGGGGCCGACGACGCGGATGAGCACGCCGCGCTTGAGCATCTCGTCGAAGATCGCGCCGCGGTCGTCGAAATGGCCGCCGAACATCAGGAAGTTCGACTGCGACGGCGCCACCTCGACCGGCTTGCCGGCGTAGGTCTGCTCTTTGAGCCATGCGGCCGTCGCCTCGCGCGTGGCGCGCAGATGGCCGACCTGCGACAGCTGCTCGTCGGTGTGGTCGAAGCCCGCGAGGGCTGCGGCCTGTGTGACGGCGGACAGATGGTACGGCATGCGCACGATGCGCAGGCAGTCGATGATGCCCTTGTTCGCGGCGATGTAGCCGACGCGCGCGCCGGCGAAGGCGAAGGCCTTGCTCATCGTGCGGCTCACGGCGAGGTTCGCGTAGGTGCCGACGAGCGTCGTCGCCGACGGCATGCCCGGGTCGCGGAACTCGATGTAGGCCTCGTCGACGACGACGATCGGGTGCACGCCGTCGGCGGCACCGGCGACGCGCGCGTTCTGGCAGTGGTCGAGGATGCGCTCGAGGTCGGGCATCGGCAGCGGCGTGCCGGTCGGGTTGTTCGGGCTCGTCAGCACGACCATCGACGGTTCGAGCGCGTCGATCGCAGCGATCGTCGCGTCGACGTCGAGTGTGAAGTCGGCGCGGCGCGGCGCCGTGTTCCACGTCGTGAACGTGTCGCGCGCGTACTCCGGGTACATCGAATAGGTCGGGTCGCAGCCGAGCGCGTTGCGTCCCGGGCCGCCGAAGGCCTGGAACAGCTGCAGCATGATCTCGTTCGAGCCGTTCGCACCCCACACCTCGTCGGTCGTCAGCTCGGCCTGCGACTCCTTCGCCAGATAGTCGACGAAGGCCTGCCGCAGCTCCTTGTGCTCACGGTCGGGATAGCGGTTGAGGTCGGCGGCCGCCTCGCGCACGCGCTTCTCGATGCTGCGCACGACGGCGTGGCTCGGCGGATACGGGTTCTCGTTGACGTTGAGGCACACCGGCACGTCGAGCTGCGGGGCGCCGTAGGGTTCCTCGCCGATCAGGTCGTTGCGCAGCGGCAGGCTCGCAGGGATCGTCCCCTCGCTCATCGAAGGCCCGCCTCCTTCTCCTGGTCCTTGAGCGTCGTCTTGTCATACGGATCGGCGACGAAACGGCTCAGCACGCTTTCGCCGTGCGCCGGCAGGTCCTCGGAGACGGCGAAGGCGTTGACGCGCGAGGCGAGCTCCTTGAGGCCCTGCTCGTCGTATTCGATGACCTCGACCGGCTTCATGAAGGTGTGCACGCCGAGGCCGGCGGCGAAGCGCGCCGTGCCGGAGGTCGGCAGCACATGGTTCGAACCGGACATGTAGTCGCCGAGCGGCACCGGCGAATATGGGCCGCGGAAGATCGCGCCGGCGTTGCGGATCCTCGCGATGACGGCGTCCGGGTCGGCGGTCTGCACTTCGAGGTGTTCGGCGGCGTAGGCGTTCGCGGCGTCGATCGACTGGTCGAGCGAATCGGTCAGGATGATGCCGGACTGGCGGCCGGAAAGCGACGTGGCGACGCGTTCGGCGTGCTCGGTGCGCGGCACGCGCCTGAGCAGCGAGGCCTGCACGGCGTCGGCGAGCTCGGGGCTGTCGGTGATGAGCACGGAGCCGGCGAGCTCGTCGTGCTCAGCCTGGCCGATGAGGTCGGCGGCGACCCATTCGGGGTTCGCGTCCTTGTCGGCGATGATCGCGATCTCGGTCGGGCCGGCGACGGCGTCGATGCCGACGATGCCGGAGACGAGACGCTTGGCCGTGGCGACGAAGATGTTGCCCGGGCCGGTGATCTTGTCGACCGGCTCGCACAGCACCGGATTCGTCGGGTCGTCGACGTCGGTCGCGCCGTACGCGAACATCGCGATCGCCTGGGCGCCGCCGACCGCGTAGACCTCGTCGACGCCGAGCATCGCGCAGGTCGCGAGGATCGTCTTGTTCGGCCAACCGTCCGGATCGTTGCGGTTCGGCGGCGTCGCGATCGCGAGCGATTCGACGCCGGCGGCCTGCGCCGGGACGGCGTTCATGATGACCGAGCTCGGGTAGACGGCCTTGCCGCCGGGCACGTACAGGCCGACGCGCTGCACCGGGATCCAGCGTTCGGCGACGCGGGCGCCGTCGGCGAGGTCGGTGTGGAAGTCCTCGGGGACCTGGTTCTTCGCGACGGCGCGGGCACGACGGATCGACTCCTCGATCGCGGCGCGCACTTCGGGGTCGAGCTCGGCGACGGCGGCATCCATGACGTCGGTCGGCACGCGCAGCGACTTCGGTACGACGTGGTCGAACTTCTCGGCGTATTCGCGCAGCGCCTTCGCCCCGTGCGCCTTGACGTTGTCGAGGATCGGCTGGACGAGCTCGGTGGCCTCGTCGGTGCCCATCTCGGCACGCGGCATCGCCTCGAGCATCTGGGCACGGTTGAGTTCTTTTCCGCGCAGATCAATGATGCGCATGTAGTTTTCTTCGCTCATAAGCCACTATCGTAACAACGGCCTGTCACGAGCATGATTCGCGCGCCGCCATGTCTCACGATGTGACTACCGTTCCCGCCGCCGCCCGCGGAAGGCGGCGGCACGCGGCGCTCACGCGGACATCAGCGCCGCCGGGCCGAAGATG
Organism: Bifidobacterium choerinum; assembly: GCF_000741135.1. Lineage (GTDB taxonomy): Bacteria > Actinomycetota > Actinomycetes > Actinomycetales > Bifidobacteriaceae > Bifidobacterium > Bifidobacterium choerinum. The sequence goes on from NZ_JGYU01000002.1 coordinate 473,012, forward strand.
ATCTTGACGTCGGCGAACAGGCTCGTGTCGCGCGTGACGCGGAAGCGGTCGCCCATCGTCAGCACCTGCGCGTCGCCGCGGTCGTCGAAAACGACGAGCTTGACCTCGCAGTAGCCGGGATGGTTCGACAGCACGGCGCCGAGCTGCTCGAGGCGGTCGCGCTGCAGCGCGCCGGCCGGCAGCGCGATGAGCACCGGACGCGAGTCCTCCGCCTCGAGCGACGGCACCTGCATCTCGGTGGCGCGCAATGTGACGGTCTCGTCGCGCACCTCGACCATGCCGCGCATCTGCACAACGGTGTCGACGGCGAGTTCGGCGGCCGCCGATTCGTAGACCTTGCCGAAGAGCATGCACTGGATCGAGCTCTCCATGTCCTCGATCGTCACGATCGCCCACGGGTTGCCCTTCTTCGACATGCGCCGGTCGACGTTCGTGATCAGGCCCGCGACAGTGACCTGCGTGCGTTCGGGCATCGTCGGCGCGCGGTCGATCAGATGCGCGATCGACATCTCGCGCAGCGCCGTCAGGATGCTCTGCATGCCCGAGAGCGGGTGGTCGGAGACGTACAGGCCGAGCATGTCGCGCTCGTACTGCAGCTTCGTCTTCTTGTCCCATTCCTCGATGTCGGGGACCGTGACGGTCGCGTCGCCGAGCAGCGACGGATCGTCGTCCTCGCCGCCGTCGAGGTCTGCGAACAGGTCGAACTGGCCGTTCGCCTGCCGGCGCTTGAGGTCGATGACCGAGTCGATCGCGGCCTCGTGGATCGTGCACAGCGCGCGGCGGTTCGGGTTGACCGAGTCGAAGGCGCCGCCCTTGATCAACGATTCGACGAGGCGCTTGTTGAGCGCGGCGAGCGGCGCACGGCGGATATAGTCCATGAAGTCGACGTACTTGCCGCGCGGGCCGTTGCGTTCGGCGATGATCTCCTTGACGGCCGTTTCGCCGACGTTCCTGATCGCGCCGAGGCCGAAGCGCACGACGTCGCCGACGGCCGAGTATTCGAACACCGATTCGTTGATGTCCGGCAGCAGCACCTTGATGCCCATGCGCCGCGCCTCGCCGAGGTACAGCGCCGTCTTGTCCTTGTTGCTCACGGCGCCCTGCAGCAGCGCGGCCATGAACTCGACCGGGTAGTGCGTCTTCAAGTACGCGGTCCAGTACGAGATCAGGCCGTAGGCGGCCGAATGCGCCTTGTTGAACGCGTAGCCCGAGAACGGCACGAGCACGTCCCAGACGGCCTGCGCGGCCTCCTCGGAATAGCCGTGCTCCTTCATGCCCTCGAAGAACGGCACTTTCTCCTTGGCCAGCACCTCGGGCTTCTTCTTGCCCATCGCGCGTCGCAGCACGTCCGCCTTACCGAGCGAGTAGCCGGCCAGGATGCGCGCCGCCGACTGCACCTGCTCCTGGTAGACGATCAGGCCGTAGGTCTCGTCGAGCACCTCCTTGAGCGGCTCGGCGAGCTCCGGATGGATCGGCTCGATCTTCTGCTGCCCGTTCTTGCGCTTGGCGTAGTTCGTGTGCGAGTTCATATCCATCGGACCCGGGCGGTACAGCGCGATCAGTGCCGAGATGTCGTTGAAGTTGTCCGGCTTGAGCTGCTTGAGCAGTGCGCGCATGCCGTCCGAATCGAGCTGGAAGACGCCGAGCGTGTCGCCGCGCGACAGCAGCTCGTAGGTCTCCTTGTCGTCGAGCGGGATCTTCGTGTAGTCGATCGGCTCCTTGCCGTTGGCCGCGATGTTCTTCAGCGTGTCGCTGATCACCGTGAGGTTGGACAGGCCGAGGAAGTCCATCTTCACGAGGCCCAGCGTCTCGCAGGTGTGGTACTCGAAGGTCGTCGTGATCGTGCCGTCGGTGCGTTCCAGCAGCGGCGACGTGTCGGTGATCGGCGCCGAGCCCATGATCGTCGCGCACGCGTGCACGCCCGTCTGGCGGATCAGGCCCTCGAGGCCCATCGCCTTCTTGGTGATCGCCTTGGCGTCCGGATCGGATTCGCACAGCTCGCGGTATTCGCGCGCCTCGGCGTAGCGCTTCGACTTCGGGTCGAAGATGTCGTGCACCGAGATGTCCTTGCCGCCGGTGGCAGCCGGCGGCAGCGCCTTCGTGACCTTCTCGCCCATCGCGAACTCGTAGCCCATGATGCGCGCCGAGTCCTTGATCGCCTGCTTCGTCTTGATCGTGCCGTAGATCACGCACTGCGCGACCTTGTCGTGCCCGTATTTCTCGCCGCAGTACTCGATCACCTTCAGACGGCCCTCCGGGTCGAAGTCGACGTCGATATCCGGCAGGCTCACGCGTTCGGGGTTGAGGAACCGTTCGAAGATCAGGCCGTGCTCGAGCGGGTCGAGCTCGGTGATGCCCATCGCGTAGGCGACCATCGAGCCTGCGGCCGAACCACGACCCGGACCGACCATGATGTCATGGTCCTTCGCCCACTGGATGTAGTCGGCCACGACGAGGAAGTAGCCCGGGAACTGCATCTGGCAGATCACGCCGCATTCGTAGTCGGCCTGCGCGAGCACGCGCGCCGGCACATTGCCGTCGTAGCGCCGCTCGAGGCCCTCCTCGACCTTCTTGAGGAACAGCGAGGTCTCGTCCCAGCCCTCCGGGCACGGGAACTTCGGCATGAACGCGCCGTCCTCGTGGTCGTCGAACATCACGTTGCAGCGTTCGGCCACCTCGAGCGTGTTGTCGCAGGCCTGCGGCAGGTCATGGAACAATGCGCGCATCTGCTCGGCCGTGCGCAGGTAGTAGCCTTCGCCGTCGAACTTGAAGCGGTCGGGGTCGTCGAGCCGCGAGCCGGAGTTGATGCACAGCATCGCGTCCTGCGTGGCCGCGTCCTTCTCGAGCACGTAGTGCGAGTCGTTCGTCGCGAGCAGCGGCGCGTCGAGCCGGCGCGCGATCTCGAGCAGGTCCTCAGTGACCTTGTGCTCGATCTCGATGTTGTGGTCCATCAGCTCGATGAAGAAGTTGTCCCTGCCGTAGATGTCCTGCAGCTCGCCGGCGGCGCGCAGCGCCTCGTCGAACTGTCCGAGGCGCAGACGCGTCTGGATGATGCCCGACGGGCAGCCGGAGCCGCAGATGACGCCCTTACTGTAGGTGGCCAGCACGTCCTTGTCCATGCGCGGGTAGCGCATGACGCGGCCCTCGAGGTTGGCGACCGACGACGCCTTCGTCAGGTTGACGAGGCCCTCGTCGTTCTCGGCCCACAGCGTCAGGTGGGTGATCAGGCCGCCGCCGGAGACATCGTCGCGCTTCTGGTCCTCGGTGCCCCAATGCACGCGGGTCTTGTCGCCGCGAGCCGTTTCCGGCGTCACATACGCCTCGATGCCGATGATCGGCTTGACGCCCTGGCCGATCGCCGTGCTCCACATCTCATAGGCGCCGTGCATGTTGCCGTGGTCGGTGATGCCGACGGCCGGCATCCCCAACTCCTTGGCGCGCGCGACGAGATCGGGGATCTTCGAGGCGCCGTCGAGCAGCGAATAATGCGTGTGGTTGTGCAGATGGACGAAGTTCGCGGATTGAGCCATATCCACCAATCTAGCGAACTTCGGTGACGCGTCTCAAGGGTCTGTGAGGCAATTCACCGTCCCTGCACGCGACACTCCGCGACACTCCGGAACGCCCCCGTGCAGGGCCTCTCGCTCAGTCTCCCTCGGCCTCGGCATGGCGTGCGCGCAGCACGTCGAGCGCATGCTCGAGATCGGCCGGATAGTGCGAGGTGACGACGGTGTTCAGATGCGTGCGCGGGTGGCGGAACTCGAGCTGCATCGCGTGCAGCCACTGGCGTTCGAGCCCGAGCTCGGCCGAGAGCTTCGGGTTCGCCCCGTACATCGCGTCGCCGACGAGCGGATGGCCGATCGACGAGAAGTGCACGCGGATCTGGTGGGTGCGCCCGGTCTCGAGGTTGATCTTCGCGAGCGTCGCCTCGCCGAAGCGTTCGAGCACGTCCCAGTGCGTGACCGCGTCCTTGCCGCCCGGCGTCACGCAGAAGCGGAAGTCGGAGACCTTCGCACGCCCGATCGGCGCCTCGATCGTGGCCTTGTCCTCCTTGAGGTTGCCCTGGGCGACTGCATGGTAGGTCTTGATGACCTCGTGCTCGGAGAACTGCCGGCGCATCTCCTTGTACGCGAGGTCGGACTTGCACACGAGCATGAGCCCCGACGTGCCGACGTCGAGTCGCGAGACGATGCCCTGGCGTCCCGGCACGCCGAGCGCCGTGATCCGCACGCCGCGCTTGAGCAGCGAGCCGAGCACGGTCGGCCCGGCCCAGCCGACCGATGCGTGCGCCGCGACGCCGACCGGCTTGTCCACGACGACGATGTCCTCGTCCTCGTAGACGATCGGCATGCCCTCGGCGATCGGTTCGGGCGCGCGCTGCTCGTCGACGAGGTCGAATTCGACGAGATCGCCGTCCTGCAACGTCGCCGACTTGCTGCCGTGCTCCCCCTGGCGCCCTGCGATGCGCGCCTGGTCGGTCTCGATCAGATCGGCCGCCTTCGCGCGCGAGATGCCGAGCATCTTCGCGACGGCGACGTCGAAGCGCCGGCCGATCAGCGTGTCCGGCGCCGGCACGACCTTCAGCATGTCCCTGCGTCCTTTCCCTTTCCCTGCGAGGCCACGTCGTCCTTGCCGTCGCCGATCTTGCCGCCGTCCATGCGGAACGGCACGTTGCACAGGATCAGCACGACGATGCCGAAGCCGGCGACCATCAGGAAGACGTCCGCGACGTTGCCGACCGACCATCCGTAGTCGAGGAAATCGACGACGCGGCCGTTGAGGAAGCCGTCGGCGTGGACGACGCGGTCGATGAGGTTGCCGAACGCGCCGGCGAAGGCCAGCGCAAGGAACACCGTCCACGCCATCGACCGCGTGCGCAGCCCGAGCACGAGCAGTACGGCGCAGGCGACGACGGCCAGCAGCGCGATGAGCCACGTCATGTTCGACCCCATGCCGAGCGAGGCGCCGGGGTTGTGCACGAGCGTGAACCTGAGCAAACCGGGGATGACGACGACGGATTCGCCGTCGGCGAGCCGCGCCTGCGCGATCCACTTCGTCAGCTGGTCGACGACGATGGCGATGATGGCGATACACGCAAAGACGGCCACGCGGATACGCGGCCGTCTTTGCTCGCTGTTCGACTGATGGGTCACTGCGTCCCTCAGTTGTTCTTGTCCATGCTGTTGTAGTTGTTCGTGTCCGAAACCTGCGCCTGCAGCTGGGTGAGGAACTCGGTCAGGCGTGCGCGGTACTCGGTCTCGAACTGCTTGAGGCCCTGGATGTTGCCTTCGATGACCTTCGACTGCGTCTCGAGGTTCGTGCGCACCTGCGTCGCGTAGTCGTCGGCCGCCGTGCGGGTCTTCTCGTCGTAGGCCTGGGCACGCTGCTGCACTTCCTTCTCGTACTCGTCGAGTTCGGCGTGGCGGTCGACGACGTACTGGTCGGCCTCGCTCTTCTTCTGCTGGGCGTAGGTGTTGCCTTCGTCCTGCTTCTTCTGGGCGTATTCGTCGGCCTCGTTCGCCTTCGCGTCGGCGTAGGTGTTCGCCTCGTTCGTCTTCGTTTCCGCGTAGTTGTTGGCCTCCGCGGTCTTGTCGGCGACGTACTGGTCGGCTTCGGTGTGCTTGTTCTGCATGTAGGTGTCGGCGTCCTGACGCGTCTTCGCGCTGTACTCGTCGGCCTCGGTGCGCGTCTTCGTCGAGTAGGCCTCGGCCTGCTCGTGCACGCTCTGGCCGTAGGCGTCGGCGTCGTCGCGCGTGCGCTTGCTGTAGGCGTCCGCCTCATCGTGGACGCGCTTGTTGTAGTCGTCGGCCTCGGTGCGCGTGCGGTTCGAATAGTCGTTGGCCTTGCCGATGAGCTCCTCGTACTTGCGCTGGCTCTGCTCGGTGATTTCCTTCGCCGTGGCCTTGCCCTTGTCGACGTACTGGTCGTGCAGCTGCATCGCGAGCGTGAGCATCGCTGTCGCGCGCTCCGGCTCGCTGTTGGCGGCCGCCGCGGCGCTCTTGATCTTCTGCAGGCTGCCGGTCTCGGTGTTCGGCTCGACCTTGGCGACCTGGTCGCGCAGCTGCTCCTCGCGCTGCTTCGACTCCTCGAGCTGCTTGCTGAGCTCGGCGATCTGCGCGTCCTGCTGCTGCGCGCGGATCGTCTGCTGATGCGCGGTGGACAGCTCGCGACGCAGGTTCTCGCTGTCGGCGCGGAACTGGTCGCGCTGCTTGGTGACCTCGGCGAGCTGCGCCGCCAGATCCGGCTGCTCGGAGTTCTGCGCGGCCTGCGCGGTGAGCTGGTCGATCTGTGCGCTCAGACGCTCGACCTGGGCCTTGAGCTGCTCGTTCTGCGAGGCGAGCGTGCGGTTCGTGTCCTCGGCCTCGGCGAGCTTGCCCTGCGCGGCCTGCACGGCCTGATTGGCCTGCGCGATCTGCGCCTGCGCCTGCTCGCCGGCGCCCTGGGCGGCCGCGGCGCGCAGCGACTGGTTCTCGTTCTGCAGCTGCTGGACCTGGTTCGTCAGATCGGAGATCTTCGTGTTGAGTTCGGAAACGTCCGGGCCGAGCGCTTGGGTCGACTGGCTGCCGGCGACGGCCTGCTTGCCCAAAGCTTCGACGGTCTCGGTGACCTGATCGAGGAAGTCGTCGACCTCGTCAACGTCATACCCTTCTTTGAAGCGCACCGTCTGGAAGGTGTGCTCCCTAATATCCTTAGGCGTCAAAAGAGCCATATATCTTGCACCTCGCTTTGGGTTACCACCCGGCTTAGTTGGACTTATTTGTTGATGCTAGCACGGGTTGCGTGCAAACAATCACGTTTCTGCGTATTTCCCGCTGTTCGGACGCCGCCGTCCACGCCCTTCTCAGATGAGCACGCGCAGCACGATGAGCGCGAAATACAGCACGAGGAAGCTCGTGTCGAAGGAGACCGGACCCATCGGGATCGGCCTGATGTAGCGGCGCAGCCACCGCAGCGGCGGCTCGGTGAGCGCGTAGACGATCGTCACGAGCGTCGACGCGAAGCCGCGCGGCCGCCATCCGCGCGCCAATACGAAGACCCAGTCAAGGATCATGCGCGCGAACAATACGAGCATATAGGCGTCGATGAGCCAATCGACGAGCCTGAACACCATCGTCATCAACGTCGAAAGCATGCCTCTCCCCTATCTTCCTCTTCCGGGCATGCCCGCGCCGGGTCCTGCCCCGCTCACTGCGCGAACAGGTCGTGCGTCGCGTTCTGCTCGGCGTCCTCGGCGACGATGTCGACGCGCGCCGGGCTCAGCAGGAACACGCGCGGCGTGACACGCTCGATCGATCCGGACACGCCGAAGACGACGCCCGACGAGAAGTCGACGATGCGGTAGGCGACGGCCTCGGAGACGCCGGTGAGGTTGAGCACGACCGGCACGCCGTCGCGCAGCGCGCGGCCGACGAGCTGCGCGTCCTCGTACGAATGCGGATGGATCGTCGTGATGCGGCTGACGCGCCCCTGGAACGGGACGGCCGGCTTGCGCGCGGCGGCCGGCTGCGCGGTCGCGGCCGGCATCGGCGTCACCGAACGGTCGGAGTCGAAGGACGAGGCCGGTTCGTCCTCCTCCTCGTCGAATTCGGCGTCATCGTCCTCGGCGACGTCGCTCATGCCGAGATACGACATCGTCTGCTTGAGAAAGCCGGGCATTGGTGTTTCCTTTCTGGCTCTCGCGGTTCATTCAGCGCAGGAAATCCGGGATGTCGAGATCGCCCGAATCGTTCTGCGAGTACTGGTCCGGCGTGGTGCTCGGATCGAAGATCGGCGTGGCCGGCGTGTCCGGCACGACCGGCGTGACCGGCTGCTCCGGCTCGACCTTCGTCTGGAAGATCGGAGTCGCGTTCGGTGCCGGAGACGTCATGATCCGCGGCAGGCCGCCCGCGTGCTCGGCCGGCTTGGCCGGCTCCGCGTGCTGCGGCGAGGGGAGGTTGATGTCCGGCGCGGCGTAGACGTCCGATGCGGCGGCGCCCTGCGCGGCCTTGCCGGTGCTCTCGTGCTTCGAGTCGAAGCCGGCGGCGATGACGGTGACGCGGATCTCGTCGCCGTAGGCGTCGTCGAGCGCCAGACCCCAGATGATCTGCGCCTCCGGATGCGCGGAGCGGCGCACGAGCTCGGTCGCGGCGTAGGCCTCCTGCAGCTTGAGGTCGGTCGACGCGGCGATGTTGATGAGCACGCCGTTCGCGCCGTCGATGCTCTCCTCGAGCAGCGGCGAGCTGATCGCGATCTCGGCGGCCTGCGTCGCGCGGTCGTCGCCCCGCGCCGAGCCGATGCCGAACATCGCGGTGCCCGAGTCGCGCAGGATCGACGTCACGTCGGAGAAGTCGACGTGGATGTACGAGTTCATCGTGATCAGGTCGGTGATGCCCTGCACGCCGGCGAGCAGCGCCGTGTCGGCGGTCTTGAACGCGTCGACGATGCCGATCGAACGGTCGGCGAGCTCGAGCAGGCGGTCGTTCGGGATGACGATGAGGGCATCGACCTCCTTGCGCAGGTTGTCGATGCCGAGCGCGGCCGACGCGGCGCGCTGCGGACCCTCGAAAGAGAACGGACGGGTGACGACCGCGATCGTCAGCGCGCCCTGCTGGCGCGCGGCGCGCGCGACGAGCGGGCTCGCGCCGGTGCCGGTGCCGCCGCCCTCGCCTGCGGTGACGAAGACCATGTCGGCGCCCTTGACGGCCTCCTCGATGTCGGACTGGTGGTCCTGCGCCGCCTTCGCGCCCTTCTCGGGATCGGCGCCGGCGCCCAGGCCGCGGCTCGAGGCGTCGGAGAGCGAGATCTTGACGTCGGCGTCCGAACGCATCAGGTCCTTCGCGTCGGTGTTGATCGCGACGAACTCGACGTTCTGCAGGCCTTCGGCGATCATGCGGTTGACGGCGTTGCCGCCGGCTCCACCCACGCCGACGACTTTGATGTTGGTTTTGTCGTTGAAATTGTCATTCTGGGCAATCTCGCTCACGATGTTCTCCTGTCACTTACGATACTGGTCTCTACTGTATCGCAAACCGCTCGATATTCCGCGCCCGACAAGTCGCCATGTGAAACGCTTCATGGAATACCACGCGATTGCTCTCGTTTTTTCCTTATTGCATTGCCGCCGGCCGTTTTTGCGACGGACCGGCGACTAATATCCGGCATCCATCGGGTCGTCGCCGAACAGACGCTCGCGCTCCTCACGCGTCGTATGCCGGGAATCCAACCATCCGTAGGGAAGATGCACCTTTTTCGCAAAGCGAACACGGCCTCGTGGCTTGTCGACGACGCGCGCCGGGATCCGCGCATCCGGGTCGAGCGTCGCGACGAGGCGGCGCACGTCGTCGAGCCCCTCGCATTCCATGAACGCGCGGCGCATCCTCCCTCCGACCGGGAATCCCTTGAGATACCAGGCCACGTGCTTGCGCAGGTCGTGCACGGCCATGCGTTCGTCGCCGTCGTAGAAGCGCGTGAGCAGTTCGGCGTGGCGCACGATGATCGCACCGACCTCGCCGAGCGTCGGGTCGGCGCGTTCGTCGCTGCCGGCGAAGGCGTGGCGGATGTCGGCGAAGATCCACGGGCGGCCCTGGCAGCCGCGTCCGATCGCGACGCCGGCGCAGCCGGTCTCGTTGACCATGCGCACGGCATCGTCGGCGCCCCAGATGTCGCCGTTGCCGAAGACCGGGATGCCGAGTTCGGCGACGAGTTCGCCGATCCGTGACCAGTCGGAGTGGCCGCCGTAGTACTCGGCGGTCGTGCGCGCATGCAGCGTGACGGCCGCGCAGCCCTCCTCCTGCGCGATGTGCCCCGCCTCGTGGAAGGTCACATGCTCGTCGTCGATGCCGACGCGGAACTTCGCGGTGACCGGGATGCCGGCCGGCTCGCACACATGCACGACGCGGCGGACGATGTCGGCGAACAGGTCAGTCTTCCACGGCAGCGCGGAGCCGCCGCCGCGGCGCGTGACCTTCGGCACCGGGCATCCGAAGTTGAGGTCGACATGGTCGGCCATGTGCTCGTCGACGACGATGCGCGCCGCCTGCTCGACGATCGACGGGTTGACGCCATACAGCTGCAGCGAGCGCGGCCCCTCCTGCGGCGCGAAGCGGCACAGCCGCAGCGCCTTCGGGTTGCGCGCCACGAGCGCGCGCGCCGTGATCATCTCGGCGACGTACAGGCCGTCGGGGCCATATTCCTCGCACAGGACGCGGAACGGCCAGTTCGTCACGCCGGCCATCGGCGAAAGCATGACGGGCGTCGGCACGTCGATCGGCCCGAGCCGCAGCGGATCGAGGGCGTGCTCGAGCCGTACGGGCGCAGGGTCGACGCTCGGGTCGAGCTCCGGCACATCGGCCTCGAAGGCCGTCAGCGGTGGTTCCTGTGAAGCGGTCATGGTTCCTTGCTCGGACATCGGCGGATGGATAAACGGATGGCAGCGGACACGATAGGGCATCGCGCTGAAAGATTCCTGACAAAATGCCTGCCGGACCCCGGGGTCCGGCAGGCATCGGTCGCGGCGCAGGCCTTCAGACGGCGGTCAGGCCACGCTCGGCGTACTGAGTTCAGCCCTCCCGGGCAGCACTCAGTACAGGCCTCCGGGCTGCGCTATCAGTACAGGCCTCCGGCCTGGGCGATGTGGACGCTGTCGGGCCACGCCTCGCCGCCCATCTCGACCGGCTTCATCGGCACGCGCGTGCGCTTGTCGTTGATGCGCGCGGCCACGTAGTCGGCGACCTGCGTCAGTGCGACGCGCTCCTGGCGCATCGAGTCGCGCTCGCGGATCGTCACGGCCTGATCGTCGAGCGTGTCGAAGTCGACGGTGATGCACAGCGGCGTGCCGATCTCGTCCTGACGGCGGTAGCGGCGTCCGATCGCGCCGGACTCGTCGTAGTCGATCATCCAGTCGTTGAGACGCAGATCGGAGGCGAGGTCCTGCGCGATCTTCTGCAGATCGGGCTTCTTGCTCAGCGGCAGCACGGCGGCCTTCATCGGCGCGAGGCGCGGGTCGAGGCGCAGCACGGTGCGCTTGTCGACGCCGCCCTTCGTGTTCGGCGCCTCGTCGACGTCGTAGGCGTCGACAAGGAAGGCCATCAGCGAGCGTGACAGGCCGGCCGCCGGCTCGATGACGTACGGGATGTACTTCTCGCCGGTCGCCTGGTTGAAGTAGCTCAGGTCCTCGCCGGAATGCTCGGAATGCGCGCCGAGGTCGAAGTCGGTGCGGTTCGCGATGCCCTCGAGCTCGCCCCAGTCGGAGCCCTGGAAGCCGAAGCGGTACTCGATGTCGACGGTGCGCTTCGAATAGTGCGCGAGCTTCTCCTTCGGATGCTCGTAGTGGCGCAGGTTCTCCGGCTTGACGCCGAGGTCGAGGTACCACTGCGTGCGCGCGTCGATCCAGTACTGCTGCCACGCCTCGTCGGTGCCCGGCTCGACGAAGAACTCCATCTCCATCTGCTCGAACTCGCGCGTGCGGAAGATGAAGTTGCCCGGCGTGATCTCGTTGCGGAAGCTCTTGCCGGTGTTCGCGATGCCGAACGGCGGCTTCGAACGCGAGCTCGTCATGACGTTCTTGAAGTCGACGAAGATGCCCTGCGCCGTCTCCGGACGCAGGTAGTGCAGCGAGTTGTCGTCCTCGACCGGTCCCAGATGCGTGCGCAGCATCATGTTGAAGTCGCGCGGCTCGGTCCAGTTGCCGCGGGTGCCGCAGTCGGGGCACACGATGTCCTTGAGGCCGTTCGGCGGCATCTGGTCGTCGTGCTTCTCGGCGTAGGACTCCTCGAGCTTGTCGGCGCGGTGGCGCTTGTGGCAGGTGAGGCATTCGATGAGCGGGTCGTTGAAGACCGAGACGTGACCGGAGGCGACCCAGACGGCCGACGGCAGGATGATCGACGTGTCGACGCCGACGACGTCGGGGCGCGTGACGACCATCGCGCGCCACCATTCGCGCTTGATGTTGTCCTTGAGCGCCACGCCGAGCGGACCGTAGTCCCATGCGGAGCGCGTGCCGCCGTAGATTTCGCCTGCCGGGAATACGAAGCCGCGACGCTTGGCGAGGGAGACGACTTCATCAAGTTTGGAATTAGCCACAATGCACCTTCTGGTTTGAACGGTTTGGGGACTTACGTCAACGTCCGCATCCTACCGTCATATCGTGACACGCCGCGGCCGGCGCGGCACTGTCCCAAGCCGCCGATACGTTCGTGATGTGCAGGGGAACTTCCGCATGGGAACGTGCGGGAAGTTGAGAGAGGCCACGCGCCTGACCCTTTGAACCTGTTTGGGTAACGCCATCGTAGGGAGTCAACATATGTCCAAGGCAACGACAGCCGACCATCACGATCTCGCAGCCGACGACGCGCTGCGCATGTCGATCCGCCGGGCCGTGCTCGACGTGCGCGCACGCACGCCGCTCGCGCAGTCCTTCACGAACTTCGTCACGATCAACCTTGTCGCGAACGCGCAGCTCGCCGCAGGCGGCACCGCCGCGATGAGCTACCTGCCCGACGACGTCATCGACATCGCCGCGATGTGCGGCGCCACCTACATCAACGTCGGCACGCTGCTGCCGTTCTACAAGGACGCGCTCGGCGAGATCACGGCCTCGCTGCACGAGGCCGGCCACCGCTGGGTGCTCGACCCGGTCGCCGCCGGACTCGGCGCGACGCGCACGGCGATCCTCAAGGCGATGCGCGACACGCCGCCGTCGCTCGTGCGCGCGAACGCGTCCGAGGTCATCGCGCTCGACGCGCTGTGGGGGCTGTCCGACGGCTCCGACGTGACCGACGGCCCGGCCGGCGTCGAGTCGACCGACGACGTCGACACCGCGCTCGGCGCCGCGAAGCGCGTCGCGAAACATCTGCGCGCGGGCGACCCCGACGGCCTCGGCGCCGTCGCCGTCTCCGGCGAGACCGACCTCGTCACCGACGGCGAACGGGTGTTCCGTCTGCCCGGCGGCGACATGATGATGACGAAGATCACCGGCGCCGGCTGCGCGCTCGGCGGCGTGGCCGCCACCTATCTGTGCGTCGCGGAGCCGCTCGTCGCGGCGCTCGCCGCATCCCTGCTGTTCGACCGCGCCGGGGAGCGCGCGGCGGCCGAGTCCCACGGACCCGGCTCGTTCCAGACCGAGTTCCTCGACGCCCTATGGGCAATCGACGCCGACACCGTGTCGACGTCCACGATTCTGGAGGCGAATCGATGACCGCTGCATTCCCGTATCCATCCATGCGCAGGTCCTTCGACCTGCGGTTCTACTTCGTCATCGGCCCCGACGACTGCAAGGGGCGCACGCTCCTCGACGTCGTCTCGAAGGCGCTCGACGGCGGCGCGAGCTTCGTCCAGCTGCGCGCGAAGCACGCCGATGTCGCCGACATCGTCTCGATGGCCGCCGACATCGCCGAGGAGATCCGCGGCCACCATCTCGACGACCGCGTCGCCTTCGTCATCGACGACCGCGTCGACGCCGCGATCGAGGCGCGCCACCGCGGCATCAAGGTCGACGGCGTCCACATCGGCCAGGACGACCTCTCCCCCGAGGAGGCGCGGCGCCTGCTCGGCAACGACGCGATCGTCGGCCTGTCGGCGAACACGCCCGAGCAGGTCGAGGCCGCGAACGCGCTGCCGGCCGGTACGATCGACTACATCGGCGCCGGCCCGCTGCACGCGACGGCGACGAAGCCCGAGGCGGGCGTCGCCGGCAAGGCCAAGACGCTCGACGCCGAGCAGATCAACGCGCTGTGCGACAAGAGCCTCTACCCGCTCGTCGTCGGCGGCGGCGTGCACGTCGACGACGTGCCGATGCTCGCCGACACCTACGCCGACGGCTGGTTCGTCGTCTCGGCGATCGCCGCGGCCGACGACCCCGAGGTCGCCACGCAACGGCTCGTCGACGCGTGGACGGCCGTGCGCGGCGACGCGCGCCACGGCTACGAGGAGACGGTCGGCACGCCGGTGAAGCTGCCGGCAGTGCTGTCGATCGCGACGACCGACTCCTCCGGCGGCGCGGGCATCGCCGCCGACCTCAAGACGATGCTCGCCAACGACGTCTACGGCGAATGCGTCATTGCCGGCATCACCGCGCAGAACACGACCGGAGTGCAGGCGATCGCGTCGGTCGACGCGGCGCTCATCGGAGCGCAGATCGACTCGGTCTTCGACGACATCCGCCCGACGGCCGTCAAGATCGGCGTCGTCGTCGGCCGCGAGGCGATCGAGACGGTCGCCGCGAAGCTGCGCGCGCACGGCGCGAAACATGTCGTCGTCGACCCGGTCATGGTCGCGACGAGCGGCTCGTCGCTCGCCGACGACGAATCGGTCGTCACGATGACGCGCGAGCTGTTCCCGCTCGCCGAGGTCATCACGCCGAACATCCCGGAGACGTCCACGCTCGTCGGCGAGGCGATCGACGGCCGCGACGCGATGGAGCGCGCCGCGCGCACGCTCGCCGAACGCTACGGCTGCGCGGCGCTCGTCAAGGGCGGCCACGGCACGAACGACGCGAGCGACGTGCTCGTCTGGCCCGGCGGCGACGTGCGCTGGTTCGAGGGCGAGCGCATCGCGAACACGAACACGCACGGCACCGGCTGCACGTTGTCGTCGGCGATCGCCTCGCGGCTCGCACTCGGCGACACGCTCGGCGACGCCGTCGCGAACGCGAAGGCGTATCTGGGCGGCGCGCTGCGCGCACAGCTCGACCTCGGCGCGGCGCCGGCCCGATGGACCACGGCTGGGCGCGCCACTGAGCGCATATCCCCGACCATCACCAACGCGAAAGGAACCGCCATGCCACAGACGCCGGACCGCAACGCCGTCCGCCAGCAGGTGCCGACCGACAAGGACGGCAAGCCGATCATCAACACCGTCGCCGCCGTCGCGATCGCGCCGAGCGGCGTCGGCGCCGAGCTGAGCGAGTACGTCTCGCAGGCCGTCGCCGTCATCCGCGACTCGGGGCTGCCGAACGAGACGAACGCGATGTTCACGAACATCGAGGGCGATCTCGACGACGTGCTGCGCGTCGTGCGCGACGCGACGATGAAGCTCGCCGAGCAGGGCTACCGCACCGGCGTGAGCCTCAAGCTCGACATCCGCCCCGGATTCAGCGGGCAGATGGCCGAGAAGCCGGCGCTCGTCGACGAGATCATCGCGGCCGGCCAGAACGACTGAGCGCGCGGATACGCCGCGCAGCCGCAGCGGACGCGGTGAAGCCCCGGGGATGACGGTCCGTCATCCCCGGGGCTTCACATATCGTCGCCGGCCGGATCAGTCGAGGCCGATCGACGCGAGCGTGTGCATCGTCAGATCGTTGAGATGCGCCGCGCCGGATTCGCTGACGAGTCCGATCGCGCGCGGCCCCTCGGACGGGAACGAGTACGAGCTCATCGCGTGCTTGCCGCCGTTGACGTAGACCTCGACGCAGCCGCGGTCGACGAAGACGCGCAGGTCGAGCGTGCCGGAGGCGAGCTCGCCTTCGGACAGCGGCGCGACGCGGTAGCCGCGGTCGCCGTTGGCGACGTTCTGGCGGTCGATGATGACGCCGCCGATCTGCGCATCGTAGACGACCGCCGTGTAGTGGCCGTCGCCGGTCATGTGCACGTGCAGCCCGGCGCGTTCGGCGTCGGTGCGCGCGAGGTCGATGCTCATCTCGATCTCGACGGCGCCGCCGTCGTCCTCGACGACCGTCGCGCATTCGTTGACGCCCAGGTCGAGCGGGCCGAGGCCGATCGTGCCGGCGCGCAGGCCGCGCATCTCGGCGACCGGCGCGGTGACGAGGTCGCCGTCGGCGTCCATCGTGATCTCGCGCGGCAGCGTGAGGTTGCCGCACCAGCCGTCCTCCTCCATCGGGATCGGCGCGACGAAGGGGCTCATCCAGCCGACCATGATCTGCCGTCCGTCGGCGTGGAAGGACTGCGGCGCATAGAAGTTGTGCCCCTCGTCCCACAGGCGGAACTCCGTCTCGGGCTCGAAGGCCTCCCCCGGGCGCCAGGCGCCGATCATGTAGCCGGCGTTGTTGACGTTGCGGTTCATGAAGCCGGACGGCTTCGCGCCCATCGCCGAGAAGCCGATGACCCACTTCTCGTCGCCTGCGGCGTCGCGGATCGGGAAGAAGTCGGGGCATTCGAGCATGAAGACATCCGGGTCCGGATGCTCGAACAGCACGCGCTCGAAGCTCCAGTGCGTCATGTCGTCGGAGGTGTACAGCCACATCTGGCCGCGGTGCTCCTTCGACGAGACGCCGAAGGTCATGTACCATGTGTCGCCGGTCTTCCACACCTTCGGGTCGCGGAAGTGGTGGTCGATCTCGTCGGTCGGGCAGTCGATGATCATGCCCTGCTTCGTGAACGTCGTCATGTCGTCGTCGTCCGGCCTCGCGAGCATCTGCACCTGCCAGTCGCCGCCGGTGTTGTCCTTGCCGTTGGCCCAGCGGTGGCCGGTGTAGTATATCCACGGCCTGCCGTCGTCGCCGATGACGGCCGAGCCGGAGAAGACGCCGTGGCGTTCCTGCTCGAGGCTCGGCGCGAAGGCGATCGGCTCGCGGCGCCAGTGCAGCATGTCCGGTGACGAGACGTGGCCCCAGTGCATCGGACCCCACTGCGTGCCGTAGGGGTGCAGCTGGTAGAACACGTGCCAGCGGCCGTCGTAGCGGCACAGGCCGTTCGGATCGTTGATCCAGCCGCCGTTCGAGGCGATGTGGAACTTCGGGTACCAGCGGTCGTTGCGCGTCGCGGCGAGCGCGGCGACGCCGGCTTCGGCGAGCCTGAGCTGCTCGGCGTGGTCGGCGATCGGCGTGAGCTGCGGATCGGCGGACGTCGCGGCGGATGGCGTGAAGGTTGCGTTGGTCATGATGGGTCTTTCTCTCGTGCGTTCACTCGGAACGCGCTATCGGAAACTATCGGGAACGGGTCTGGCCGGGAGGTCACATGTCCTCGGAGTCGGCGGACAGCACGGCCTCGTCGGCCGCGAGCGACGGCGTCTTCTTCGAGTCGCGGATGAACGGGTCGCCGTCGACCTGCTCGTCGTCGCGCTTGATGACGAAGAACCCGTAGATCGTCGCCGCCAGCACGATGCCGGAGATCGACAGGAACGTCGCGCGGTCGCCCATGCGGTCGTGCAGCATGCCGAGCGGCGTCGAGAAGACGACCTGGCCGATCTGCGAGGCGATCTGGAAGCCGACCATGTACAGCGTCGCCGAGAGCTTCGGGTTGAAGTGGAGCGTGAAGTAGCGGAAGGCCGGCAGGCAGAACAGCGGCACTTCGATCGCGTGGAACATCTTGACGATCGAGACCGCGACCGGGTCGTGGAAGACGCCGCACAGGCCGATGCGCAGGAACATGACGGTCGAGCCGAGCAGCAGCGCGTTGCGCACGCCGATCTTGCGCATGATGATCGGCACGACGCCCATCATCGCCGATTCGCAGAACACCTGCACCGAGTTGAGCGTGCCGTAGACGGCGTTGCCGGTCGCCTCGCTCGGGAACAGCGACGCGTAGTAGGTCGGGAACATCTGCTGGTCGAAGACCGTGTAGAACGTGTTCGTCAGCAGCATGAAGACGATGAGCACCCACAGCGCCGGCATCTTCAGGACGTGCGCCATCTCCTTGAGCGTCGGGTTCGACGGCGCGGCGTTCGGGTCGGCGGCCTCCTTGAGCGCCTCGCGCTGCTCGGCCGGGTACCACGTCAGGTACACGATGAGCATGCCGACGCCGAAGGCGGAGCCGATCCAGAAGTTGATCATCGGGTTGACGTTGAACACGAAGCCGGCGACGAGCGCGACGATCGCGTAGCCGAAGGAGCCCCAGGCGCGCGACTGGCCGTATTCGAAGCCGAAGCGGCGGCTGTAGCGTTCGGCCACGGCCTCGATGAGCGAGCAGCCCGCCATGAATCCGGCCGACAGCACGATCGAGCCGATGAACGCGGCCGCCATCATGTTCGTCTTCATCAGCGGCGCGTAGATGAACTGCACGAAGGGGCCGACGAGCGCGGCGATGACCGAGATGACGATGACGAGCCGGCGCTTCAATCCGAGGTTGTCCTGGATGAGCCCGTAGCAGAACATGAGCACGAGCGTGGCGAGCGAGTTGATCGAGTAGATCGTGCCGACCTCGGCGCCGTTGAGTCCCATCGAGTTGAGCCAGCGCTGGAAGAACGACCACCAGATGCCCCACGAGCAGAAGAACAGGAAGATGCCCGTCGAGCTTTGCAGATAGGAGGGGTTCCTCCACACCTTCGCGGTTGTTGATGTTGCCATGATGAACCTCGTTGTCAGGGCTTGGGAAAGCCGTATGCATGACGCCCGGGCCCGCCCGTGCGGCGGCCCCGGGCGGCCCGCTTCCGCGGATCCGCCGTATGGGCATCACTCCCGTCGGCTGTGTCGTTCGTGATGTCCGGATGGCTTCATCATAGTTCGTCAATCGATTGACGTCAAACGATTGACGAACGTCGACACAACGACGTCGAAGCATTGAAGCACATAACGTCAATCGTTTGACGGATTTTGGGGGCATCGTCGATGGCGCGGACGGGCGTCGTCACGGCGTGTCGCGCCGAGCGGCGGACGTCGGGCACCGGCGCGCCGCCCAGCGCGCGCCGCGCACCGACGCCTTCTCGATGAGCGTGCAGTGCACCTTCGCCGGAGCCGGCGTGTCGAGCAGCGGCATGACGGCCGTCGTGCGCGGCCATGTCGATTCGTTGATCGCCCGCCCCTCGATCCACGCGACGAGGCGGTTCGCGGCCCAGTATCCCATCTCGTAGTGCGGCAGCTCGATCGTCGTCAGCTGCGGCTCGAGCGTCTCGGCGAAGACTCGGTGGTTGTCGACGCCGACGACCGAGACGTCGTCGCCGATCGCCAGTCCCCTGCGCGCGGCGGCCTCGTAGACGTACCAGGCGCGTGCGTCGTTGAAGCAGAAGAAGCCGTCGGGCCGTTCGGCGTCGAACAGCTCCTCGACGGCGCGCAACGCGGGGCCGTTGTTGAGCACGTCGCGGCGCAGCCGTTCGTCGACGTCGATCCCGTGGTCGACAAGCGCCTGCCGGTATCCTTCGAGACGCCCGGTCTGCGCGATCATCGGCTCGGCGCAGCCGACGTAGGCGATGCGCCGGCAGCCGGCGTCGATGAGCCGCGTCGTCGCGTCGTAGCCGATGCGGAACTCGTCCGGCTCGATCGACGGGAAGCGGTGCGCGGCGTCGGTCGCGTCGACGAGCACGAGCGGCAAGCGCGTCAGTGACCGCGGCACGTCGACGACGCGGTTCGACATCGCCGAATAGAGGAAGCCGTCGACGCCGTAGCGGCGCAGCGCGTCGACCTCGCCGTCGATCGCCTGCGCGTCGTCGCCGCTGACGGTGAGCAGCACGTAGCCGAGCGCGCTGAGCGCGTCCTGCGCGCCCTGGATCATGCCGCCCGCGTACGGCGTCGTCGCGACCTCGACGCTGATGAAGCCGACGATGTGCGTGCGGCTCGTGCGCAGCGAGCGCGCGAGCGCGTTCGGCTGGTAGCCCATCGCGTCGGCCGCCTCGCGCACGCGCCGCGCGACCTGCGGCTTGACGCGGCCGCCGTCCCTGCCGTTGAGCACGAGCGAGACCGTGGAGACCGAGACCCCGACGCGCTGTGCGATCTGCTTCATCGTCGTCATATCTCCACGATAATTGCCGCGCGGATAATCGCCACGCCCGTCGTCGCCGCCGTCGCCTGCGGGCGCCGCCGAACGCGCCGATGCCCACACCGTGGACTACACTGACGTATCCGTTACGATACGTTGCGTCCGCCGCCAGCCGGCGGGCGATTACCTTTTCTGGTCGTGCGGCGGTGGACTCCTCACCTTGCCACAGCAAGCCGGCGGCCTTCCAGCGCGCACGGCGCGCAGAAAGCAAGGTGCCCATGGCCTTCCCAGATCGTCGACATGAACCCGTCCGCCACGAATCCCCGACGCTGCGCGCGCTGCGCCGGCACTGGCCGACGGCGGCCGTCGTCGTCGCGATCCTCGCGATCTGGCAGATCTGGGTCGACGCCGCCCATCCCCCGGTCACGGCGATCGCCTCGCCGAGCCGGATCGTCGTCGCGGCGGCGCAGGCGTGGCCGACGCTGTGGCCGGCGACGCTCGTCACCTTCGCCGAGGGCGTGTGCGGCTTCCTGATCGCCTGCATCATCGGCGTGCTGCTCGGCGTCGGCATCCACTGCTCGCGCACGGCGTACGCGGCGCTGTTCCCGCTGCTCGCGGCCGCGCAGACATTGCCGCTCATCTCGATCGCGCCGCTGTTCCTCATCTGGTTCGGCTTCGAGCCGGTCGGCAAGGTCGTCATCGTCGCCGTGTTCGCGCTCTTCCCGATCGTCGTGCAGACGATGCGCGGCCTCGAGGCGGTGCCCGCCTTCTACGACGACGTCGCGACGACCTGCGGCGCGTCGCGCGCATGGACGCTGTTTCACGTCGACCTGCGCGTCGCGGCGCGCCAGATCTTCGGCGGCGTGCGCGTCGCCGCCGCCTACGTCTTCGCGACGGCGGCGACCGCCGAGTACCTCGGCGCGCGCCGCGGCCTCGGCATCTGGCTGCAGGCCGCCTACAACTCGTTCCAGACGCCGCTGATCTTCGCGGCGACCTTCGTCATCATCGTCATGACGGCGCTGCTGCTGCTCGCCGTGCACGCCGTCGAACGGCTGACGATCGGCGCACCCGGCGACGACGAGGACCCGGACGCGTAAGCAGCCGCGCTCCCCGGCGCCGCCATCGCCGGCCATTTCGACCTCCCCATCCTCATCCCCGTCATCCGTCGCCGATCCCCATCGCCGACCCGTCATCAGTTGTCAGGAGAGACTCATGACCTTCCGCCGATTCCTCACGCGCGCCGCCGCGGCAGCCGCCGCGCTGTGCTCCGTCCTCGCCTTCGCCGCATGCGGCGCCGACCGCCACGCCGGCGTCGATGGCCTGCGCCACGTCACGTTCATGCTGTCGTGGGCGCCCGACACGAACCACATCGGCGTCTACGTCGCCCGCAACAAGGGCTACTACCGGGACGCCGGCCTCGACGTCGACATCGTCGCCGTCGCGCAGTCCGGCGCCGAACAGGCCGTCAACAACGGCGTCGCCGACTTCGCGCTGTCGAACCTGACGAACGTCGGCGTCTACGCGACGAAGGGCGCGCAGCTCAAGCAGGTCATGCAGGTGCAGCAGAAAACGAGCGCGATCTGGTGCGCGCTCGCGTCGAACAAGGCGATCGAGCGTCCGCGCGACTTCGACGGCAGGACCTTCGCGACCTTCGGCTCGAGCGAATCGGACGCCGTCGTGCGCCGCATGATCGAGACCGACGGCGGCAAAGGCGATTTCGACAAGGTCACGGTCGGCACGTCGACCTTCGCGACGCTCGCGTCGGGACGCGCCGACTTCGGCGGCTTCTACGCCACCTGGGAGGGCGTGCAGGCGAAGATGAACGGTCCCGAGCTGCGCTGCTTCACCGAACCCGACTACGGCGTGCCCGGCAACGCCGACTCGATCGGCATCATCACGAGCGACCGTCTCGTCGACGACGACCCCGAACTCGTGCGCGCCTTCGTCCAGGCTACGCAGCGCGGCTACCGCTACGCCTACGAACACGGCGACGAAGCCGCCTCCATCCTCGTGCACGACGCGCCCGAGGCGAACCTCGACGAGGCCTTCGTCGCCGAATCGATGCGGACGATCGTCGACGGCCAGTACTGGGGCGACCGCAAGCAGATCGACGACGGCGACTTCGTCCTCGGCTCGATCGACTACGACGGCACGCAGCGCTACTTCGACTTCCTCGCCGAATCGGACGCCTACGCCGACGCGAACGGCCGCGTCGTGCACGAGGCGCCGCGCTCGCACGACCTCGCGACCGACGAGTTCCTCGCAGGCGGCGCGCGGACGCGGCACACAACACACAGTGAAATCCACACACAGTGAAATCACGCGCAGTGAAACCATTCGTGAAACAATGACCGTATGACCTCTTCATCGCATTTCGTCCTGAGCATGGACACCGGCGTCGACGACGCGCTCGCGCTCGCCTACCTGATCGCCTCCGGCGCGCATATCGTCGGCATCAGCGCGACCTATGGCAACGTATTGCAGCAGCAGGCGGCGCGCAACACGCGCGTCATGCTCGACGTGCTCGGCCACGCCGACGTGCCGGTCGCCGACGGCGCACGCCACCCGTCGTGGGCGCCGCTGTTCGTCGCCGACGCCGGCTGCGCGCGCTTCCACGGCCGCAACGGCCTGGCCGACCTGCGCATCGGCACGTCGGCGACGCCCAAGGAACGCCCCGGGCGTGTCATCGCCTCGTCCGCCGACGGCATCGTCACGTTGTCGACGGCGGACGTCAGGAACCACATCCGGCAGGGCCACGCGATCTCGGTCGGCGGCTACCCGGTCGGCGACCCGCACGCCGAACTGCCGACGATCCCCGAGTTCTTCGCACGCGCCGGCCTCGCGACGTCGGAGAAGCTCGGCTTCCCCGACGAGGACTGCGCGACGATGACCGACGGCGCGCGGCTCATCGTCGACGCCGCGCGACGCTACGGCCATGACCTGACGATCGTCGCGACCGGTCCGCTCACCGACGTCGACGTCGCGCTGCGCGCCGACCCGGCCACCGTGCGCCGCGCGCGCATCGTCTTCATGGGCGGCGCGCTTACGCAGGAGGGCAACTGCTACGACCTCGTCTGCGAGACGAACGTCCTGCAGGATCCCGAAGCGGCCGACCGCGTGCTGCGCGCGCACGCCGACACGACGATGGTCGGCCTCGACGTCACACACCGCTGCCTGCTCGGCCCGGCTGACGTAGCCCGGTGGCTCTCCGTCGTCGGCGAAGGCAACGGCAATGACGGCGACGATGCCGCCAACGGCGACGCGGGCAGGGCGGGCATGCGCAGCCAGCGCCACGTCGCGTTCCTGCTCGCGAGCCTCGCGAACTTCTCGATCCGCGCGAACCGCGCGAGCGACCCGATCTTCGCCGCCGGCATGCCGCTGCACGATCCGCTCGCCGCGGCCGTCGCGCTCGACCCGACGCTCGTGACGACCTTCGCCCTGCCGATGATCGTCGAGACGCGCACCGGCGACGGCGTCGGCGTGCGCGGCCGCACAATCGGAGACCCGCGCGCCGCGCTCGATGACGCGACGGATACGCATGTCGCGCTCGGCGTCGACGGCGCCGGATTCGTGCGCCGCTTCACCGACACGATCGCCGGCTTCCTCGCCTCGCTCGGCTAACGGGCCGCGATGGCGGCTGCGCTCACGCCTGCTTGACGCCGCCGAATCGGCGATCGCGGTGGATGTAGCGGTCGATCGAGCCCCACAGCACCTCGCGGCCGCAGTCGGGGAACAGCTCGGGCACGAAGTCGAGTTCGGCGTAGGCGGCCTCCCATGGCAGGAAGTTGCTCGTGCGCTGCTCGCCGGAGGTGCGGATGACGAGGTCGCAGTCCGGGATGTCCGGGTTGTACAGATGCTCGGCGACCATCTTCTCGGTGACACGATCGCCCTTGATGCGTCCCTCGCGCACCTCGCGCGCGATCGCCGCGGCGGCGTCGGCGATCTCGGCGCGGCCGCCGTAGTTGATGCAGAAGACGACGTCGATGACCTTGTTGTGCTTCGTGCGCTCCATCGCCGATTCGAGTTCGTCGATGACCGACTTCCACAGCTTCGGGCGGCGTCCCGACCAGCGCACGCGCACGCCCCATTCGTCCATCTGCGCGACGCGGCGGCGGATGATGTCGCGCGAGAAGCCCATCAGGAAGCGCACCTCCTGTGGCGAGCGCTTCCAGTTCTCGGTCGAGAACGTGTACAGGCTCAGATAACGCACGCCGGCCTCGATCGCGCCGGCGATCGTGTCGAAGACGACCGGCTCGGCGGCCTGATGGCCTTCGGTGCGGATCAGGCCGCGCTGCTGCGCCCACCTTCCGTTGCCGTCCATGATGACGCCCACATGGCGCGGCACCTTGTTCTTCGGGAAGTCCGGCACGATCGTCGGATCGGAGAAGGGCGCAGCCGGGACGTTGAGGGATGTGTAGTCGACGCAGTCAAAAGCCATACGTTCAATCTAGCAAGCGCATCGAACGAATCGGCCGTTCGAGATAGTACTGTGCCCATTCCTCGACGGCACGCGAGGTGCATGGGTCGAGCCGCGTGCCGTCGAGCGCCTTCCAGTCGCCGTCGGCGAGCGCGCGAAGCTGGCGCAGCGTGAACGGGTCGACCGGTTTCGCCTCGGGCGTATGGTCGGCCTGGCACATGACGCCGCCGGCGGCCGCCGACAGATGCGTGAGCCGGTCGGTGCGTCCGCACACGACGCACGAGTCGAGCCGCTGTCGCCAGCCGGCGAGCGCGAGCGCGCGCAGCACATAGGATTCGGCGGTCATCTGCGCGTCGTGGCGGCCCTGCGCGAGCGCGTTGAGCGCGCCGACGAGCAGCCGGTACTGCGCCGGCGCCGGCTCGTGCTCGCTCGTGACGAGGTCGTTGAGCGTCTCGACGATGACGTTCGCGGCGCGGTACGCCTCGTAGTCGGCGCCGATCGGGGCGGCGTAGGCGGCGATCGACTCGGCCTGGCTGATCGTGTCGAAGGTGCGCCCCTCGCCCAGCAGCAGATCGACGCGCATGAACGGTTCGACGCGGCCGCCGAAGCGCGACTTCGTGCGGCGCACGCCCTTCGCGACGGCGCGCACCTTGCCATGGCCGCGCGTGAACAGCGTGATGATGCGGTCGGCCTCGCCGAGCTTCGTCGTCCTGAGCACGACGCCTTCGTCACGGTACAGCGCCACGCGCCGCTCCTTTCTCACATCGTCACATCGGAAAGCACAACAAACGAAAGCACGACGGACATCGTACGGCCGTGCCGGCGCCGCATCGGCGTCCGGATCAGAACAGGAACAGGCCCCAGAACGAGAAGCTCAGCAGGATGAGCAGCATCGTGAAGGCGACGGTCCAGAACAGGACGCGCCCGAGCCTCGTCGTCGCGACGACCGGCTGCGCGCCGCTCGTGATCTGTCTGAGCGCGCCGCGGCGCATCGGCCACTGCAGCACGCCGCGTACCGACAGCGATTCGATGATGCCGGCGAAGACGCGCGACCATGCCCACAGCAGCACGATGCACACGATCTGGATGAACGGCCAGCTCCAGTACATCATGCCGCTGTTGTCGGGCGGCGCGCTGCCCCACGCCATGTGCACGACGGCGAGGACGACCTCGGCGAAGCCGCCGAGGAACACGAACAGCGCGACGAGCGTCACGATCGTGAGCATGAGCAGCGCGCCGCCGAAGCGTTCGCGGAAGCCGAGCGCGGGGCCGAGCCCCTTGCTGCGGTTGCGGATGTGCATGACGAGCGCGACGAGCGCGAGCACGAGCGAGACGAGCATCATGACGGCCATCAGCGCGAGCACGATCGTGCCGTAGATGGTCATGACGCGGTGGCCGTGCAGGCCGCGCGGCACCGGGATCGACTGGTAGAGCGGCGTGCCGGCGATATGCTCGCTCGTCTGTTTCAGGCCGCGCGACGTGCCGACGGCCCACGAGACCATGTCGTCGACGTAGTCGTCGGCGAACGGTGTGCCGCTCATCGACTCGTCGCCCAGGCGCAGCACATGGTTCGCGATCGGATAGCTGCGCAGCGAGACGTCCCAGTTGCCGGCGCGGTGCGCGAGCGCGAGGATCTCCTTGAATCCCTGCACCTGCGCCGTCATGACGTCCTTCGAGCCGTAGGCGACCATCGTCGGCACCGAGTATGCCTTCGGCGTCGACGTGTGGATGTCGATGTTGTCCAGATGGAACATCGCCAGGTCGAAGGAGAACACGCGCCGCACGATCGACTGGTAGCCGTCGTTCGCGCCGGCGAGCGCGAAGTTCTGCACGGCGAGGAACGCGAGCGAGTGGCGCGGCGAGAACACCATCGGCGACAGCAGGATCTGGAATGCGATGCCCTCGTCGAGGTCGAGCAGGTACGACGAGATCCACGTCGCCTCGCTCGTCGCGTAGATGCCGACCTTGTGCTCGTCGACGGCGTCCATGCCGCGCAGAATGTCGATGACCTGATCGTAGATGACGGCGGAGCCCTGATAGTCGCGGTTGAGGTCGGTCGTCGACCACACCGGCTTGTCGAGGACGGCGGTGACGAAGCCGGCGGACGCCATGCTCGTGGCGATGTCGCCGAAGGAGTTGTCGCAGGTGCCGTAGCCGGCGCCGTGCATGAACACCATGCCGGGCAGTCCCTTCGACGGCGCGCCCTCGGGCATGCGTATCAGGACGCGGATCTTCTGGATCTCGCCGTTCGACGGCCGTTTCGCGTCGATCGTCAGGTACTGCTTGCGCACCTTGTAGGTGCCGTTGCCGGGCAGCCGCTCCTTCGTGTCGAAGGTGACGGCCGTGTCCGGCGTGAGCGTCGCGAAGCTCATCGCGCGCGGCTCGTCCTCGACCGGGATCCTCGTGTTCGTCGAGACGGTCACAAGGATGCCGAGCAGGATGATGAAGATCGGCAGCGTGACCATGAGCCGCTTCGTGCGGCTGAACCCGGTGGGGCGCTGCTCCTGGGTCTCGTCGCCGTGCCGTCCGCTGTCCGTCACGTCACCGTCCTTTCCGCTCACTCGTCCTCGCCGTGTCCCTCGCCGACGACCGGGATGACGACGGGGCCCGTCGCCGACGCCGTGTCGACGCCGTCGGCCTGCATCTGCTCGGCGATGGCGTTCGCGTGCTTGAGCAGCGTCTCGACGATGCGGTCCTCGGGGACCGTCTCGACGACCTTGCCCTTGATGAAGATCTGTCCCTTGCCGTTGCCGGAGGCGACGCCGAGGTCGGCCTCGCGCGCCTCGCCGGGGCCGTTGACGATGCAGCCCATGACGGCGACGCGGATCGGCGCCGTGACGTCCTTGAGCCCCTCGGTGACGGCGTTCGCGAGCTGGATGACGTCGACCTGCGCGCGTCCGCAGCTCGGGCAGCTGATGATGTCGAACTTGCGTGCGCGCAGTCCGAGGTATTCGAGGATCTTGCAGCCGACCTTGACCTCCTCGACCGGAGGCGCGGACAGCGAGACGCGGATCGTGTCGCCGATGCCTTCGGCGAGCAATGCGCCGAAGGCGAGGCATGACTTGATTGTGCCCTGCCAGGCCGGTCCGGCCTCGGTGACGCCCAGATGCAGCGGCCAGTCGCCCTGCTGCGCGAGCAGACGGTAGGTCTCGACCATCGTGACCGGGTCGTGGTGCTTGACCGAGATCTTGAAGTCGTGGAAGCCGACGTCCTCGAACATGCGCGCCTCCTTGAGCGCGGAGGCGACGAGCGCCTCCGGCGTCGGGCCGCCGTAGCGTTCGTAGAGCGCCTTGTCGAGCGAGCCGGCGTTGACGCCGATGCGCAGCGAGATGCCGGCGTCGGTCGCGGCACGGCAGATTGCCGGGCCGACCTCGTCGAACTTGCGGATGTTGCCGGGGTTGACTCGCACGGCCGCGCAGCCGGCGTCGATCGCCTCGAACACGTAGTTGCTCTGGAAATGGATGTCGGCGATGACCGGGATCGGCGACTTCGCGACGATCTTCGGCAGCGCGTCGGCGTCCTCCTGCGTCGGCACGGCGACGCGCACGATGTCGCAGCCGGCGGCCGTCAGTTCGGCGATCTGCTGCAGCGTCGCGCCGACGTCGGCGGTCCTCGTGTTCGTCATCGACTGCACCGAGATCGGCGCGCCGCCGCCGACCGGGACCGGCCCGACCATGATGCGGCGCGACTTGCGCCTCGGGTGCAGCGGGCTTTCGCTGATCGCCTGTTCCCCGGTTTTGCGGAACGGTTTGTCCATCGTCAATCCATCCATTCGTTCGTTCAGACAACCATGATGCTGGCTATGCCGCCTGCGGGCGGCGAATCCATCACAGGATACACCAGCGCGTCAACGCCGCGCCCATGTCCGCACCCGCGGACGCGGGCCGCACATGGACGCGACGGCCCTCAGCGCGCGGCGATGATCGCGTCGGCGCGTGCGCGCGCCTCGTGCTCGCAGGCGAGCATGTCGTCGACCGATGTGAAGCGCGGCGCGCCGCGCAGTTCGCCGTCCATCGCGTCAAGCACCCGCCCGACGGTGTCGACGATGCCCAGATACGGCAATCGGCGGTCGAGGAACGCATGCACGGCCTGCTCGTTCGCCGCGTTGAGCACGGCCGTGTGCTTCTCCGAGGCGTTCAGGCAGCGGCGCGCGAGGTCGACGGCCGGGAAGGCCTCGTCGTCAAGCGGCTCGAAGGTCCAGCTGGCGGCCGTGCTCCAGTCGCAGGCCGCGGCGACGTCGTCGAGACGGTCGGGCGCGGACAGGCCGAGCGCGATCGGCAGCCGCATGTCGGGCGGCGAGGCCTGGCAGATCGTCGCGCCGTCGCGGAACTCGACCATCGAATGGACGATCGACTGCGGATGGACGGTGACGGCGATGCGTTCGGGAGGGATGTCGAACAGGCGGCTCGCCTCGATGACCTCGAGTCCCTTGTTCATCAGCGTCGACGAGTTGATCGTGACGACCGGACCCATATGCCAGGTGGGATGGTTGAGCGCCTGCTCGGGCGTGATGTCCCGCATCCGTTCGCGCGTCCGGCCACGGAACGGGCCGCCCGACGCGGTCACGACGAGGCGGGAGACCTCGGCGTGCGTGCCGGAGCGCAGCGACTGCCAGATCGCCGAATGCTCGGAGTCGACCGGATTGATCTGGTCGGGGCGCGTCTGCGCGTCGAAGAGCAGATGGCCGCCGGCGACGACCGACTCCTTGTTCGCGAGCGCGAGCTGCGAGCCGGCCCTGAGCGCGGCGATCGACGGCGTCAGGCCGATCGATCCGGTGATGCCGTTGAGCACGACGTCGGCGCCGCTTGCGGCGATCGCGTCGACCTCGTCGTGCCCGGCACGCACATGCACGCCGCGCGCGCCGCGCGCGTCAAGCGCCTCGCGCAGCG
>NZ_JGYU01000003.1 GCF_000741135.1 Bifidobacterium choerinum
GAACCAGCGGTCGTGCGTGACGAGCAGCAGCGCGCCGGTGCCTTTCGGCCAGCGGTTCTTGAGATGTTCGGCGAGCCAGTGGATCGTCACGACGTCGAGGTGGTTCGTCGGCTCGTCGAGCGCGAGGATGTCCCAGTCCTTGAGCAGCAGCCGTGCGAGGTCGGCGCGGCGGCGCTGGCCGCCGGAGAGCGTGCCGATCTTCGAGTCGAGGTTGAGGCCGCCGAGCAGCGCCTCGACGATTTCGCGCGACTGCGTCTGCGCCGCCCATTCGTAGTCTTCGCGGCCTTCGAGCGCGGCCTGCCGCAGCGTCGCGTCGTCGTCGAGTTCGTCGCGCTGCCCGAGGACGCCGAAGGTGAGGCCGTTACGGCGGCTCACGCGTCCCGAGTCGGGCGTCTGCTCGCCGTCGAGCAGACGCAGCAGCGTCGATTTGCCGTCGCCGTTGCGGCCGACGATGCCGATGCGGTCGCCTTCGAAAACGCCCTGCGTGACGTCGGTGAAGATGGTTTTCGTGGCGAAGGCGAGGGAGACGTGTTCCAATCCAAGATCAAAAGTCGGCATAGGGAACACTGTAATGGTGGCGCGGTAAATCGGCGGTGCGCGGATCAGCCGTCGGCGTCACCGCGCACCGCCGATTGTCGTATGCGTTCGGCGTATCGATGCGCGCTCAGCGCATGATCGTCTTCGCGTAGGTGCTGCAGCGCGCGGCGAAACCGGAGAAGACCTGTTCGGCGAGCGGCTGCAGCTGCGGATTGCAGGCCGCGTACTGTTCGCGCAGCTGCGACTTCGAGCCGCCAGCGGCCTTGAGCTGCTTGACCATCAGCGGCTCCTCGAGCCATTCCTCGAGCAGCTGCGGCGTCACTTCGAGATGGAACTGCATGCCGAGGGCGGAACCGAAGCGGAAGGCCTGCACCTTCGCGGCGCCGGAGCGGGCGAGCAATGTGGCGCCGTCGGGCAGCGTGACGCAGTCGGTGTGCCATTGCAGCACGTCGAGTTCCTTGCTCCACATCGCGAAGTAGTCGTGACGCTCGACGCGTTTGATCGGCAGCACGCCGATCTCTGGGTCGCCGTTCGTCTTGAGCTTCGCGCCGAGTGCGGTCGCGATGATCTGGTGGCCGAGGCATACGCCGAGCACCGGCTTGCCGACGCTGATCGCGGCACGCACGAGCTTGCCCTCCGCCTTCAGCCCGGGGTAGTTGTCGTAGTCGGTCGCGGACATCGGCCCGCCCATGACGACGACGCCGGCGACCTCGTCGAAGTCCGGCATATCCGGCTTCTTTTTCTTCGCGATGTTCAGCGTCTGAATAGGCAGATTGATCTCTTCAAGTTCGGTCTGGATACGTCCTGGCTTCTCCCAAGCGGCGTGCTGCAGAATAAGGACTTCCGGTTGTGTCATGCCTCCCATTGTGCCATCCGCCCTGACTTGGCGCCTTCGACGATGGCTGTGCGCTGATTTTTCCTCAGCGCGTAGCGTGCGGCGGGGCGCGCGACGCGGAGCAACGTGCCGGCGACCTGTGGTGCGTACGTGTGCGCTGTGCGGGACGCGGAGCGGTGCGTTGGCGACCCGTGCAGCGTACGTGTGCGCAATACGCGATGTGGGGGTGGCGATTCGCATGAATCGCCACCCCCACATCGGGAAGCTGGTACGTCAGCGGCCGGTGATCTCCGAGCCGATGACCTTTTCGCTCAGCGCGCGCGGGCCGCGGCTCATCGCGACGGCGCCGGAACGCACGAGCTCGATGATGCCGTAGTGGTCGAGCAGACCGAGCAGCGCGTCGATCTTGCCGCCCGCGCCGGTGGCCTCGATCGTCAGCGACTCCGGGTTGACGTCGACGACGCGCACGCGGAAGAGGCGCACGATCTCGAGGACGTCGGAGCGGTTGGATTCGTCGGCGGCGACCTTGATGAGCACGAGTTCGCGTTCGACCGTCGTCTCCGGGTCGAGGTCGACGATCTTGAGCACATGCAACAGCTTGTTGAGCTGCTTGATGATCTGCTCGAGCGGCACCTCATCCACCTCCGCCGTCACGGTGACGCGGGAGATATCGGGACGTTCGGTCGGCGAGACGGACAGCGAGTTGATGTTGAACGCGCGCCGCGCGAACAGGCCGGCGATGCGTGCGAGCACGCCCGGGCGGTTCTCCACGAGCACGGACAGTGTGTGGCGCTTGGCTCCCGGCTGGGATGCAGGATACGATGCCATGACGGTGCTCCTCTCAGTTCTCTTCGTTCTCGTCGGCCGCGGACATGTCATCCGCGTCGTCCAGCCTCACGTCGCCGGTTGGGTTGAGCAGCGGCTTGACGCCCGGCATGTACGTGACGTTGTTGTTCGAATCGCCGGCGGCGACCATCGGCCACACCATCGCGTCCTTCCAGACGTGGAAGTCGATGAGCACCGGACGGTCGTTGATCTCGTTGGCCTTGCGGATGCATTCGACGGCCTCTTCCTTCGTGCGTGCACGCAGGCCGACGCAGCCGTAGGCCTCGGCGAGCTTGACGAAGTCGGGGCAGCCGACGAGACCGGTCTTGTCCTCCTCGTGCAGGATCGTCGCCGAATAGTGCTTGTCGTAGAACAGCGTCTGCCACTGGCGCACCATGCCGTACACCGAATTGTTGAGCAGCGCGATCTTGACCGGCGTGCCTTCGAGGAAGGCCGTCGCGAGCTCCTCGCTCGTCATCTGGAACGAGCCGTCGCCGTCGATGAGCCACACCGGCTTCTTGCCGTCGAAGTAGCGCTGCGAGCCGACCGCCGCGCCAATCGCCGCCGGCAGACCGAAGCCCATCGTGCCGAGACCGCCCGAGGAGATCCACTGGTGCGGCTTGCGGAATTTGATGAACTGCGTCGCCCACATCTGATGCTGACCGACGCCGGAGACCCAGATCGTGTCTGGGTCGGCCGCTTCGGAGAGCTGCTCGACGACCCACTGCGGCGCGAGCGTGCCATCCGTCGGCTCGTCGTAGCGCACCGGATACTGCTCGACCCACTTGTTGAGCAGCTTCCACCATGTGCTCAGATCCGGCTTGCCGTATTCGGAGTGCAGCTGTTCGATCTGCGGGATCAGCGCCTGGAGCACCGTCTTGACGTCGCCGACGATCGGCACGTCGGCGACGCGGTTCTTGCCGATCTCCGCCGGATCGATGTCGATGTGGATGACGCGTGCGCCGGGGGCGAAGGCCTCGAGCTTGCCGGTGACGCGGTCGTCGAAGCGCGCGCCGATCGCGACGAGCAGGTCGGAGCGCTGCACGGCGCCGGTCGCCGCGATCGTGCCGTGCATGCCGAGCATGCCGAGCACGGCGGGGTCGTCGTCGGAGACGATGCCGCGCGCCGGCAGCGTCGTGACGATCGGCGCGCCGGTGAGGTCGGCGAGCGCCTTGATCTCGTCGCCGGCGTCGGAACGCACGGCGCCGCCGCCGACGTAGAGCACCGGGCGGAACGAACGCTGGAACAGCTCGGCGGCCGTCGTCAGCACGCGGCCGTGCGCCTCGGTCGTCGGATTGTAGCCGGGCAGGATCATACGCTGCGGCCACGTGTAGTACATCTCCTCGTTCTGCGCGGTCTTCGTCAGGTCGACGACGACCGGTCCGGGGCGGCCGGAACGCGCGATGTAGTGCGCTTCGGCGAGCACGCGCGGCACGTCCTGCGCGCTCGTGACGAGGTACGAATGCTTGGAGACCGGGTACGTCGCGCCGACGATGTCCGCCTCCTGGAACGCGTCGGTGCCGATCGAGTTGACGCCGACCTGCCCGGTGATGACGATCATCGGGATCGAGTCCATGTTCGCGTCGGCGATCGCCGTGATGACGTTCGTCGCGCCGGGGCCCGATGTGACGATGCACACGCCGACCTCGCCGGTGGCGACGGCGTATCCTTCGGCCGCGTGTCCTGCTGCCTGTTCGTGGCGTGCGAGGATGAAGCGGAAGCGCGTGTCCTCGTTGATGGCGTCGTAGACGGGCAGGATCGCGCCACCGGGGACGCCGAAGACGTCCTTGACACCCAGATCCTCAAGAGCGCGGACGAGCGCCTGCGCACCCGTCATCTTCTCGCCTTCAGTGACCGCATGCTTGTGATGGGCCGCGGCGGGTTTCGTCACGCCGCTGAACGCCTGCAGGGGTGTAGGTGACACTGCTGATCCCTCCCTTTTCCTAGGTTGTGTCTGCTGGTTGTCCACGTCATCCTAATGGAAAAGGGTCGTATGGCCGCGGTCATGACCGAATGATGAATGTTTTTTCGGACAGCCGGCCGATGGCGGCGTCCATCCGCGACCGTCGCATGCGCGGACTGCACCCGTCACGTTCGCAACATCGTGCCTACGCGAACGGAATCGGCGCGGATCGCACCCGCAGCGTTCACGAGGTTGCCGCTTGGCGACTGTCATGGGACCAATAGCGCACCCGTCACGTTCGCAAACGGTACCGTTTGCGAACGTGACGGGTGCAGCCTGCGCCGATTCCGTTCGCGATGCGACGTCCGGCCGTCCGCGCCGATCAGTCGCCGTTCGCCGCGTCGTCGTCGACGGCCGTCTGCGCGGCGTCGAGGTTCTTCCATGCCTGTTCGGCGGCGGCGAGCTGCGCCTTGCGCTTGCTCGTGCCGTGGCCGATGCCGACGACGTCGTCGCTGTCGCCGAGCATCGCGCGCGCCGTGAACTGCTGCGCGTATTCGGGGCCGCCGACCGACATCTGGTAGCGCGGCTCGCCCAAGCCCAGCTGATGCGCCTTCACGGTGAGCGACGTCTTCCAGTCGAGCGCGGGTCCCTCGCTCGCGACTTCGGCGAGCGTGCCGTCGACGAGACGGTGGACGACCTCGCGCGCGCCGTCGATGCCGTATTCGACGAAGGTCGCGCCGATCAGCGATTCGACGATGTCGCACAGGATCGAGCTTTTCTCGGCGCCGCCCTGCTCGAGCTCGCCGTGGCCGAGCAGGATGTACGGGCTCGCGTTGAGCTTCGTGCGGGCGATCGCGGACAGCGCGTCCTCGGAGACGGCCTTCGCGCGGATCTTCGCGAGCTGGCCTTCGGTCATGTCCGGATGCGCGGTGAACAGCGTCTCGGTGACGACGAGTTCGAGAACGGCGTCGCCGAGGAACTCGAGACGTTCGTAGTTCTTCGCGTCCGGATGCTCATGGGAGAAGGAACGGTGGGTGAGTGCCTCGACGAGCAGATCCGGCTGCAGCGTCGTGCCGAGCGCCTCCAGTAGCGGATGCGCGGGATTGGTGTCGTCGATGGTTACGGTCACATGGTTGGTCATGTCCGCCATAGTAGTCGGCGCCGTGCGCAGGCTAGGGGAACGAAAAACGCCCTGCCACCCGTCGATGGCAGAGCGTTTTTCGTGTTATGCGTTTAGTCGGCGATCCTTGACTCAGCGCGAGTAGGTGCTGCGGATGGCCTCGCGATAGACGCGGCCGCGGTAGGAACCGCAGGTCGGGCAGGCCATGTGAGCCATCGTCGGAGCGCCGCAGTTCGGGCAGCTGATCGTCGGGACGGCCTTGGTCTTCCAGTTAGCGCGACGCGTACGCGTGTTGGCGCGCGACATCTTGTACTTTGGCAGTGCCATAGTTTGTTTCCTCTATTCGATCGAACAATTGAGCTTAAGCGTTCAGCAGTCTAACGCATTGGTTGTACAAGTGCGACGCACGCGGCTGCGCATGCGTACCGCGTGGCGACTGCGACGCGTGTCGTCTGCGCCGCACGCCGGCCATGGACGACGCAGTGCCCCGCCTACTCGCCGTCCGCGCTGCCTTCGGCCGCCTCGAGCCGCGCCTTGAGCGCCTCGAGGCCGGCGAAGCGGATGTCGGTCGTCTCGTGATGGTGGTCGGGATACTCGTTGAGGTCGATGCCGCACTGCGGGCACAGGCCCCTGCAGTCGGGGCGGCACAGCGGCTGCAGCGGCAGCGCGTCGACGAAGGTGTCGCGGATCAGCGCCTCGAGGTCGGCGAAGGATCCGTTGTCCATCAGCGGATAGACGTCCTCGGCCTCGTCCTCGCCGGCGATGATCTCGACGTCCTCGTCCTGCTTCCTACCCTTGCCGCCCTTCGATTCCGACTGTTCCTCCTCGTAGGGGAAGAACGCCGTCACCTGTTCGCTCCAGTCGTCGTCGAGCGGCGTGTCGCAGCGTGAGCACACGGCGTGCACCGGCGCCGTGAAGGTGCCGGTGAAGATCAGTCCGTCGACGATCGAGTCGAATTGTCCGTTGACGTGGACGTCGGCGCCCTCGGTGACGCCGACGATGTTGTCGCCGATGCCCGACGGCGCCGGGAAGACGCGGTCGAGCGGCATCTGCTGCCCCGCATGCGAGCCGACCTGTGCGACCGGCACCGTCCAATCCGTGTACTGCACACGTGCCATGCGTTCCTCTTTTCTGATTGCTGTGTCTGTCGTTCTCGTCGTCTGCGTCGTCCGCGCACGGTCGCGTCGCCGCACGTCGGCGCAGACGTATCCGCTTCGACCAATCGCCGATCGGAAACGTTTATTCCTCCGTCGGTCGCCGCGCGATTCCCGGCGTCCGCCGCCGCGCGCGACGGCGCGTCACGCCTCCGGGTAGTCGTCGTCGGAGACGTGCGGCACGTTCTGCGCGGCCTTCTGCTGACGGTCCTCGAGCACCTGCAGGCCGCCGGCGACGTCACGCTTGAGCTTGTCGAGCTGCTCCTGCAGATCGTTCATGACGCCGATGCAATAGCGGTCGGCGCCCTGCGTGAGCCGGTCGGAGGTGTGCTGCGCCTTGTTGAGCATCTGCGTCGCCTTCTCGCGCGCCAGCTGCGTGATGTTCTCCTGGCTCGTCAGGAACTGCACCTGGTCGTTCGCGTCGCGGATCATGTCGGCGGCGCGGCTCTGCGCGGAGGTGATGATCACGTTCGCTTGCGACTGCGCGCCTTCGAGGCGGCGCTCCGCCTCGCGCATCAGCGCGGACGCGCGTTCGAGCTGCACCGGCAGCATCGCCTTGAGCGACTGCAGCTGGTCGAGGAAGTCCTCGCGGTCGATCTTCACGAGCGTCGGCGAGAACATCGTGCCCTTCGCCTCGTTGAGCGTGCGTTCCATCGCGTCGATCGTGTCGTAGACGGTCGTGAACTCCTCCTGCTCGCGCGTCGGCTGCTGCGCGTCGCCGTCCTGATGGTCGCGCAGGTCGGGCAGGTCGCTCATGTTGAAGGTCGCGCGGCCGCGCGCGTTCGCGGGAATGTGCTCGTCGGTGTCGTCGACCGGTGTCTCGTCCGTCATTGTCGTCCTTCTTCCATGCGTGGGTGTGCAGCCATCGTCAGTCGTGCGCCGCCCCGAGCGCGACGTTGAGCTTTTCGGCGACGTAGTCGGGGACCATGCCGCGCACGTCGCCGCCGTGGCGTGCGACGTCCTTGACGACGGAGCTCGAGATGTGCTCGAGCACCGGGTCGGCCGGCAGGAACATCGTCTCGATGCCGGCGAGCTTGCGGTTGACGAGCGCCATGCCCAGCTCGGCCTCGTAGTCGCCGTTCTGCCGCAGACCCTTGACGATGACGGTCGCGCCGACCTTCTCGCAGTAGTCGGTGATCAGGCCGTCGGTGGAACTGACGACGATGTTCGTGTCGTCGGGCCCCAATGTGTGGCGGATGATGTCGACGCGCTCCTCCTCGGTGAACAGCGGCGTCTTCGCGGCGTTCACGGCGACGACGACATGCACGACGTCGAACAGGCGCGCGCAGCGCCGGATGACGTCAAGGTGGCCGTCGGTGATCGGATCGTACGATCCGGGGCATACAGCAATAGTCATATGTACAAGAGTAGCGACACGTGGGGTTTTCGAGCCGCGTTTCGCGAAAAAGCCGCGGGAATGCGCATCGGCGGCGCGCGGTTGGTCAGACGGGGCGCATGTCCGCGATGCGCGCGGGCGCGTGCGATATCATGGACGCACCAACGCACTGGACGCGCCGCGCGGGGTGCGCCGCGGAACGGAGAACAATCATGGAAGCATTAATCGAACAGTTCGAACAGCTCG
The DNA here is from genome assembly GCF_000741135.1 of Bifidobacterium choerinum. Lineage (GTDB taxonomy): Bacteria > Actinomycetota > Actinomycetes > Actinomycetales > Bifidobacteriaceae > Bifidobacterium > Bifidobacterium choerinum. The sequence goes on from NZ_JGYU01000003.1 coordinate 7,957, forward strand.
GACAGTGGAGGAACGCGGGGGCGCTCGACGAGGCCGATCCGCTCACGCAGACCGAGCCGGACACGAGCACCGGCACGACGGTGCTCGAACGGCCGGCCGAGGAGGAGCAGGCGCAACGCAGCGACAACGGAGACGCCGACCGCTTCGCGCACTACGTCTCCCGGGAACGCATCGAGGAATCGAGGCTGACCGGACGGCCGGTCGTCGCGCTGTGCGGCAAGGTGTGGGTGCCGAAGCGCAACCCGGCGGACTACCCGATCTGCCCCGAGTGCAAGCGCATCTACGCGGAGTACGGCAACAAGTTCTAAACCCGATTCTCAAGGAAAACGCTCCTCCTCAGCGCAAAACCATTGGCGTGTCGCCGTGGTATTCGCCGCTGAGGAGGAGCGTTTTCCTTCGTTCAGAGGGATAGCGCATCGATGCGCGCGAGCTCGTCGTCGGTGAAATCGGTGTTGTCGAGCGCGGCGATGTCGTCGAGCAGCTGGGCGGGACGCGACGCTCCGACGAGCACCGTCGTCACCGCCGGATCGTGCAGCAGCCACGCGAGCGACATCTCGGCAAGCGACTGGCCGCGCTGCGCGGCGAGCTCGTTGAGGCCGCGGATCTGCCGCATGCGTTCGTCGGTGAGCGCGCTCGCCTGCAGGAAGCGACCGTCGCGCGCGATGCGGCTGTCGGCGGGGATGCCGTGGAGGTAGCGGTCGGTGAGCAGGCCCTGGTCGAGCGGCGAGAACGTGACGAGGCCGCGGCCGAGACGCGCGCCGGTCTCCTTGAGTCCGTTGTGCTCGATTGTGCGGTCGAAGATGTTGTAGCGGTTCTGGTTGACGATGAACGGCACATGCAGGTCGGCGAGGATGCCCATCGCACGCTCCATCGTCGCGCCGTCGTAGTTCGACAGGCCCACGTAGAGCGCCTTGCCGCTGCTCACGGCGGTCGCGAGCGCGCCCATCGACTCCTCGAGCGGCGTGTCCGGATCCATGCAGTGGTGGTAGAAGACGTCGACGTAGTCGAGGCCGAGGCGGGTGAGCGAGTCGTCGAGGCTGTTCAGCAGGTATTTGCGGCTGCCGCCGCGGCCGTAGGGGCCGTCCCACATCTCAAAGCCGGCCTTCGTCGCGACGACGAGTTCGTCGCGGTGCGCGGCCAGGTCGGCGCGCAGGATGCGGCCGAAGTTGCGCTCGGCGGCGCCGGGTTCGGGGCCGTAGTTGTTGGCGAGGTCGAAGTAGGTGACGCCGTTGTCGAAGGCCGTGCGAATCGTCGCGCGCATGTTCGCCGGCGGCGTGTCGTCGCCGAAGTTGTGCCACAGGCCGAGCGCGATGCGCGGCAGTCTGAGGCCGCTGACGCCGCAGCGCCGGTACTCCATCGACTCGTAGCGCGTCGGATCGGGTGTGTAGCTGTCGGTGGCTTCGAACATCGTGACCTCGCTGTCTTGGATGGTTGGTAATGGCTGCCCCCATTGTAACGGTGCCCCGATACTGCCGCTGGTGGCTGCTGCGGCGGCAGTCTGCAGGTGTGTCACCCATGGAATGCCGCTGGTGGTTGCTGCGGCGGCAGTCTGTAGGTGTGTCACCCATGGAATGCCGTTGGTGGCTGCTGCGGCGGCAGTCTGTAGGTGTGTCACCCATGGAATGCCGTTGGTGGCTGCTGCGGCGGCAGTCTGCAGGTGCCTCACCCATAAATCGCCGCCACACCCATTGCCACTACAGCCGCCTACTGCGGCAGGACGATCGTCTGCGTCGGGATCACCGGGTCGCCGCGCATCAGCGACTGCGCGGTGATCGGCAGCGATTTGAGCGCCTCCTCGTGGTGCGTGCGCGCGTTGATGATCGCGTCATGGCCGCGCCACTGGTCGTCGATCTGGCCGTGGTCGACGAAGTCGACGAGCAGGTCCTGCCAGCCCTCCTCGGGCGTGAACGTGTCGAGCTGCTCCTTCGTGCCGGAGATGACGTGCTCGCAGTCGGCGAGCGAGTATTCGTAGGAGCGGAACGCGAGCTTGCGGCCGGGCACCGTCGCCTTGTTTGTCGACTTCTTCGCGACCGGCACCATCGTGCCGTCGTCGCCGGCGCGTTCGGTGAGCTTGTACACCATCGCGCAGGTCGGCGCGCCGGAGCCGGTGACGAGCTGCGTGCCGACGCCGTACGAGTCGACCGGCGCCGTCTGCAGCGACGCGATCGCGTACTCGTCGAGGTCGTTCGTGACCGTGATCTTCGTGTTGACGGCGCCGAGCGCGTCGAGCTGGTTGCGTACGCGCTGCGCGAGCGACGCGAGGTCGCCCGAGTCGATGCGCACGCCGCCGAGCTCGGGGCCGGCGACCTCGACGGCGGTCTTGACCGCCTCCTCGATGTTGTAGGTGTCGACGAGCAGCGTCGTGTTCCTGCCGAGCGCGGCGATCTGCGATTCGAACGCGGCGCGCTCGCTGTCGTGCACGAGCGTGAAGCAGTGCGCGGCCGTGCCGATCGCCGTCAGGTCGTAGAGTTTCGCGGCGAGCAGATTCGCGGTGCCCTGGAATCCGCCGACGATCGACGCGCGTGCGGCGGCGACGGCCGCCCACTCGTTCGTGCGTCGTCCGCCCATGTCCATGCACGGGCGGTTCTTCGCGGCCGACGTCATGCGCGACGCGGCGGCCGCGACCGCCGAATCGTAGTTGAGGATCGACAGGATCAGCGTCTCGAGCAATGTGCATTCGCCGAACGAACCCTCGACCTGCAGGATCGGCGAGTTCGGGAAGTACATCTCGCCTTCGCGGTAGCCGCGGATCGAGCCGTGGAATGCGAAATGTTCGAGCCAGTCGACTGTCTCCTTGTTGACGATATGGCGGTCGCGCAGGAACTTCAGGTCCTCGTCGGCGAAGTGGAAGTCGGCGAGCGCGTCGAGCAGCCGGCCGGTGCCGGCGACGACGCCGTAGCGGCGGCCTTCGGGAAGGTGGCGCGTGAAGACCTCGAACACGCAGTCGCGAGACGCGGTGCCATCCTGCAGCGTCGCGTCGAGCATCGTGTACTCGTACATGTCGGTCATCAGGACCGGGTTGTAGTCGACCATGGGAACTCTCTCCTTGGATCCTTCAGGGTGCCCCGCGCGGATGGCGCGAACGGGCGCATGTTGCGCACCACAGTAGTCGGGCGCCGCGGCAACGGGCGGCATGCGCCCATATCGTGAGGCGTCCGGCGCGCGCCCGCGGTGCACGGCGCTGCCGGTATGCTGGGGACATGCGTTTCATTGCGGGAATCTGGCGGCTGGCGATCGCCGCGCTATGTATCATGGGCACGTCCGAAGCGTGGACGATACCGAACCGTTGGGTGTACTTCACGTTCCAGACCGGCGCGCTCATCGCCTTCGTCATGCTGTGGGCGGGCGCCGCATCGCTCGTGCACGGCGAACAGCCGCCGGCGTGGCTCAAGGGGATGGCGACGACCTATGCGATCGTCGTCGCGCTTGTCGCGTTCTTCATGATGCCACCCGACGATCCTCGTTATGTGCCGCAGATCCTCGGCATCATGACGAACACGATGCTGCACCGCATCGTGCCGGTCATGGTCGTCATCGATTTCATCGTCTTCGACGTCCACCGCCGCTACAAGCCGACCTATCCGCTGCTGTGGCTCATCTACCCGCCGCTGTATCTGGTCTTCGTGCTCGCACGCGCATGGTGGTGGCCGCACGGCGTCGGCCCCGGCGTCGGCGGCAGCCCGTATCCGTATGCGTTCCTCGATCTGCCGTCGATCGGCTGGGTGAACTTCGGCGTCGCATGCCTCAAGATCGTCGCCGCGTTCCTCGTCGTCGGCGCGCTCGTGTGCATCATCGACCGCGCGATGCCGGCGCGCGCGCCCGCCGGCGGCAAAACGGCGTAGCCGCGAGCATGGCGGCGGCCGCATATGCGGCTATCATCGGTAACGAAGTACAGCGAACACGTCGTCGCGCCGTCGCGCGCCGCCGCCGCACAGGCAATCCGAAGGAAGCCACAGCATGGAAATCAAGGACATGATCAGTTCGACCACCGTCATCCGCCCCGACGGGCGGCAGAGCGATGAGCTGCGGCCGGTACGCATCACGCGCGCGTTCACCGACGTCCCGGAGGGCTCGGTGCTCATCGAATGCGGCAACACGCGCGTCATGTGCACGGCCACGTTCACGCAGGGCGTGCCGCGCTGGCGCAAGGACAGCGGTCTCGGCTGGGTGACGGCCGAGTATTCGATGCTGCCGCGCGCCACCGCCGAACGCACCGACCGCGAATCGGTGCGCGGCAAGGTCGGCGGCCGCACGCACGAGATCAGTCGCCTGATCGGCCGCTGCCTGCGCGGCGTCGTCGACATGAAGGCGCTCGGCGAGAACCAGATCCAGCTCGACTGCGACGTGCTGCAGGCCGACGGCGGCACGCGCACCGCGTCGATCACCGGCGCGTACGTCGCGATGGTCGACGCGTTGCGCTGGGCGCAGAAGAACCGCCGCATCCGCAGCGCGAAGCGCGTGCTCAAGGACAGCGTCTCCGCAGTGTCGGTCGGCGTCATCGACGGCCGTCCGATGCTCGACCTGCCGTATCTCGAGGACAGCCGCGCGATGACCGACATGAACGTCGCGATGACCGGCTCGGGCGAGTTCATCGAGATCCAGGGCACCGCCGAGCACCGTCCGTTCTCCCGCGACGAACTTAATGTGTTGCTCGACCTGGCGACGAAGGGCAACCGCGAGCTGCAGGCCGCGCAGCGCGCCGCGCTCGAGGAGCTCGACGCTGAGTGAGCGGCTGCGCCGCAGCCGCCGCCCGTGCTTGACCACCATCGTTTGAATACCGCAGATACCGCAGGAAAGGAGCGCCATGAAGATCGTCGTGGCGACGCATAACGAAGGCAAACTCGTGGAGATCCGCGCCATTCTCGCCGAACGGCTCGGCGATCGCGCCGACGAGATCGAACTGGTGTCCGCAGGCAGCCTCGGACTGTCCGACCCGGTGGAGACCGGCGTCACCTTCGAGGCGAACGCGCTGCTCAAGGCGCGCTTCGTCGCGCTGCGCACCGGCTTGCCGGCGATCGCCGACGACTCGGGGCTGATCGTCGACGTCATGGGCAACGCGCCGGGCATCCTGTCGGCGCGTTGGAGCGGCGAGCACGGCAACGACGAGGCCAACAACCGTCTGCTGCTCGCGCAGATCGAGGACATCCAGGACGACGACCGCACCGCGCGCTTCCGCTGCGCCGCCGCGCTCGTCGCGCCGGTGGCCGACGAGGAGGACACGGCTGACTTCGACGCCGCATCCGGCGACGACATCGATGACGGCGACGGCCTCGAGGACGCGCAGGAGACCGTCGTGCTCGGCGAGATGGCCGGCACGATCGTGCGCGCGCCGCACGGCACGAACGGCTTCGGCTACGACCCGATCTTCATGCCCGACGACCAGCCGGCCGAGGCGGTCGCGAGCGGCGAGCTGCTGACGAGCGCGCAGATGACGCCCGAGCAGAAGAACGCGATCTCGCACCGCGGCAAGGCGCTGCGCGCGCTCGTGCCGGCGATCGAGGCGCTGCTGTAGTCCGGTCGCGGCGGCGTCGTACGCCGCTCGTCCGTCCGATGATTTCGATGATTCCGATGGTGCAGCGCGCGCTGCAGTACGGCGCCCACAGGCGCCGATGAGTGGAGGTTTTGTGATGCGGCAGTTCGTGTTCGCCGATCTGACCCGTGACGAGTTCGCCGGTTTCGCGGCGCACGCCCGGCACGGCAATTTCCAGCAGACCGTGATGATGGCCGACCTCAGGGTCGCCCAAGGGCAGACGATCGACTACGTCGGCGTGCGCGAGCACGGCGCGGTCGTCGCGGCGGCGCTCGTCGCCACGCACGGCTCCGGCCTGACCGCCTTCAGCACGATCGCCGACGGCCCGCTGTGCGACCTCGACGACCGCGAACTGACCGTCTTCCTCATCGACCACATCGCCGCGATGGCGAAGCGCCGCCGCCACGCCGTGCATCTCGACATCACGCCCGAACAGCCGTACCGTCTGCGCGACGCGCAGGGCGAGCCGCTGCCGGGACAGACCGGCGAGCCCGACACGGCGATGATGGCCGACCTCAAGGCCGCCGGCATGGCGCACGGCGGCTTCACGCGCGGCTACACGGCGGTGCCGCGCTGGCGTTTCCTCAAGGACCTCGACGGCGTCGCCGACGGTGCGGCGCTGCTGAAGACCTTCAGCAAACGCACGCAGTGGAGCGTCAAGCGCGCGCAGTCGATGGGCGTCGAAGTGCGCCGCGTCGGCCCCGACGAACTCGGCGTCTTCGCGTCGATCGAGCAGCAGACGGCGGAACGCCGCCATTTCGAATACCGCGGCGAACAGTACTTCCGCAAGTTCGCGAAGGCCTTCGGCGACGACGTGCATTTCCTCGTCGCGCAGATCAACACGCAGGCCTACCATGACGCGATGCAGCGCAAGCGCGACGATCTGCAGAAGCTCGTCGACGATCTCGACGCGAAGCTCGCGCAGCGCGAGACGACGAAGCTGCGCCGTCGGCACAACGAGGAGTCGAACAACCTCGCCGCGGCGACGAAACGCTACGAGGAGGCGGCCACATTGCTCGAACGCGGCCGATTCATCCCGGTCGCCGCGTCGATGTTCGTGACGGTGCCGCAGGAGACCGTCTACCTGTTCTCCGGCAGCGTCGAAGAGTACAAGCCGTTCTACGCGAGCGCCCTGATCCAGTACGAGGCGATGCTGCACCTGTGCGTCGAACGCGGCGTGCCGCGCTACAACTTCTACGGCATCGACGGCGTCTTCGATGATCCGGACAGCGAGGGACGCGGCGTGCTCGAGTTCAAGCAGGGCTTCGACGGCTACGTCGAGGAGCTGCCCGGCGAGTTCATGCGCGTGCTGCGGCCGGCCGTGTACAAGCTCGAACGGCTCGCGCACCGCATCCGCGGATGAGCGGCGGCGCGCGGCAGACACGCGGCGAGCGCAGCGGACAGGCAATCATGGCAGCAGATGGGCACACGGATCAGCACAGGGGAGACGGAACGACGATGGCGACACGGAAGACGGCGCAGGCGAACGAAGGACGATGGACGGCGACGCAGCTGACGGCGCAGGAGATGGACGCATTGTCCGGCAGCGATCCGCTCGGCGACTTCCAGCAGACTTCGCAGATGGCGGCGCTCGCGGCGAAGCACGGCTCCGTCTGCTCGCAGGTCGGCCTCAGGGACGCCGACGGCCATATCGTCGCAGGCGCGATGATCGCCTACACGCCGAGCCGCTTCGGCATGGCCGGATCGATCTGGCTCGGCCCGGTCTGCGACCCCGACGACGCGGCGATGATGGCCGCGATGAGCGACGCGATCCGCGCCGACGCGAAGCGCCGCCATGCGATCAGCGTCTCCTGCTGGCCGAACCTCGTCTACCGGCTGCGCGCTTCGGACGGCACGCCGACCGAGGAGCCGCACGACGAGTACCTGCGCGCCTTCGAACGGCTCGGCTGGCAGCATCAGCCCTTCACCCGCGGCTACGACAGCGTCATCAACCGCTGGGTGTACGTCAAGGACCTCACGCCCTACGACACGGCCGACGCATTGCTCAAGTCGTATGAGAAGCGCACGCAGTGGAGCATCGAGCGCGCGCGGTCGATGGGCGTCGTCGTCAGGGAGGTCGGCGCCGACGAACTGCACGTCTTCGCCGACATCGAACGGCAGACGGCGCAGCGCCGCCATTTCGCCTACCGCGGCGAACAGTACTTCCATGATTTCGCCGACGCCTTCGGCGACCGCGCGCATTTCCTCATCGCCTACATCGACACGGCCGCCTACGAGGCGTCGATGCAGCGCAAGGCGCAGCGGCTCGAGGAGCTCGTCGCCGGCCTCGGGGAAAAGCTCGCGCAGCGCGAGACGACGAAGCTGCGCCGCCGCCACAACGAGGAGTCGAGCAATCTCAAGGCCGCGCACAAGCGGCTCGACGCCGCACGCGAACTCAAGGCGCGCGGCGCGATGCTGCCGGCCGCATGCTCGCTGTTCGTGACGCATCCGAACGAGACCGTCTACCTGTACTCGGGCAGCGTCGAGGAGTACAAGCCGTTCTATGCGAGCGCATTGATCCAGCACGAGGCGATGGTCAAGCTGTGCCTCGACAAGGGCATCACGCGCTACAACTTCTACGGCATCGACGGCGTCTTCGACGATCCGGACAGCGAAGGCCACGGCGTGCTCGAGTTCAAGCAGGGCTTCAACGGCCATGTTGAGGAGCTCGTCGGCGAGTTCGTGCTGCCGGTGAGCCGTGCGCGCATGGCGCTCAGGCGCACGCTGAAGAAGGTCCTCGGCTGACCGTTGCGCGGCGGCTGTGACGCCTATCTGCGCTGAGGGGGAGCAACTTCCTCGATGTAGGCGGGTATCCGGCCTCATCGGCGTTGGAAATCCGCGGTTGCCGAAGGCCATACTTGCCGTTTCGGGAGAAGTTGCTCTCCCTCAGCGCAGATGGGGGCGCCGGGCCTGTACGCCAGGGCGCTGCGGCGCCGCATGCATGTCAGGCCGCACATGTCGGCACATATCCGCACATGATCTCACAGCATTCCGGCGGCGATCAGCATGTGGGCGCCGGTCATCAGCAGGATGCTGATGGCGGCGGTCACGGCGAGCGAGAAGCCGGCGAGCCTCGCGTTGCCGAGCACCTCGTCGGTGAACAACGTCGAGAACACGGCGATCGGCGCGAGGCAGCACATCATCGTCGCCTCGCGGATCATCGGGTCGAAGGGCAGCAGGAACCACGCGGCGGCCGCGAACAGCAGGCCGAAGGGCAGTCGCCAGGCGATGACGCGCAGCACGGCGAGGACGTCGCGTCGGTCGGAGGGTACGTCCATCAGCATGCCGACCATCAGCATCGCGACGGAGGCGTTCGCATTCGCCAGCGGCGCGAACAGGTCGGCGAACCAGACGGGCAACGTCACGCCGATCGCCGTCAGCACGATCATGACGACGTAGACATCGAAGGGGACGGAGCCGACGAAGCCCTTGAGGATCGTGCGGCGCAGCGAACGGCACGCGAGGCGTCTGGCGTCGGGGTCGGTCGGCTTCTCATACGGCAGCGTCGGCGTGTCGCCGGCGCCCTGCTCGGCGAGCGTGCGCCCGGGGCGGATGTGCAGCAGCGTCTGCGTCATCACGTTCGTGCCGGCGGCCACCATGATGCAGTTGCCGATGTCGAACATCGCGGCCGGCACGACGGCGGCGGAACCGAGGAAGGCCTGCACGACCGGGAAGCAGAAGCAGCCGATGTTCAGGCCGGAGGCGTTGAGCATCAGGAACGCGCGGGACGCGATCGGGTGGCGCGACGTCGCCAGATAGATGACGACGACCGGGATCAGCGCGACGACGAAGCCGTAGGCGGACAGCCACAGCAGCGACAGGTCGTGCGGGTTCCTCGCGAACGAGTAGACGATCGCGCCGGGAAGGACAAGGTCGAACAGCACGACCTGGATGATGCGGTAGTCGCGCGGGCCGAACAGGCCACGACGCTTGAACAGATAGCCGACGACGATGATGCACAGCAGGGAGATGGGCTGGAGCAGCGTGAGCATGGTGGCCTCGGTCGCGGATGGGCGGATGGATACGCGAAAGGGACGGATGGGTGGTCCGCGTGCGCGAGATGGGACTCGAACCCACACGTCGAAGACACAGGAACCTAAATCCTGCGCGGCTACCAATTACGCCACTCGCGCGTCACTGCACCGTTTCGTCTTCCGGCCGTCCCGCGGTGCAGATGGCGCGCGAGTGATCGGAAAACAAAAACCCTAGGCCGTGTAGCCTAGGGCAGTGGAGCCACTTGACAGAATCGAACTGTCGACCTGCTCATTACGAGTGAGCCGCTCTACCGACTGAGCTAAAGTGGCGTGCTTAGTGCACAAGATGGTGAGTATAGTCGATGCCGGGCGATTGCGCAATACGCGCGTGTCGCGCGTGTCGCGGACGGTGTGGCCGGCGGGGAAATCGTCGGGATGGTCGTGGGGTTTTTGTGGGGGGCGGACGGCGAGGAGGCACCGCGTGAGGCGATGCGCGAGGCCGCGCGAGGCGAGGCGTTGCAAGGCGTCACGCGTTCGCGCGACCTGCGCGACTGTGTAAGATGAACGGCATGAGTAACGGATTCGACGATTTCTACGCCATCATCCCCGCAGGCGGCACCGGCACGAGGCTGTGGCCGTTGAGCCGCGAAAGCAAGCCGAAGTTCCTCTTCGACCTGCTCGGTCAGGGGCGCACGCTCATCCAGACGACCTTCGACCGTCTCGCCGCGATCTGCGGCATCGACCATGTGTGCGTGAGCACCGGCGAGCGCCACGTCGCCGCCGTGCGCGAACAACTGCCGGAGCTCAGCGCCGAGCATATCTTCGCCGAGCCGTCGCCGCGCGATTCGACGGCGGCGATCGCGCTCGCGACGGCCGTGCTGATGCGCCGCCACGGCGACGACATCATCGTCGGATCCTTCGCCGCCGACCACGTCATCCGCGGCAAGCTCGCGTTCATCGAGGCGGTGCGCCAGGCCGTGCAGACCGCGCGCGTCGGCTACGTCACGACGATCGGCATTGCCGCGTCGCGCCCGTCGACGGCCTTCGGCTACATCCACGAAGGCGGTTCGCTCGCCGCGCAGATTCCCGACGCGCCCGACGCGACGCTCGTCGAACGCTTCGTCGAGAAGCCGAACGCCGTCACCGCGCAGGCGTATCTGTCGACAGGCGAATACCGTTGGAACGCCGGCATGTTCGTCATGCGCGCGAGCGTGCTGATGGACCATCTGCACAAGGAGAAGCCGCGGCTTGCGCGCGCGATCGACGCGATCGCCGACGCGATCGTCGACGACGACCGCGCCTACGAGGCGGCCGTCGAGACGGCGCGCGCGCAGGGCGAGAACCCGCGCGAGAGCGTGCACCGTGAGGACTTCCGCGCGCATCGCGATGCGGCGATGGCGAAGCACTGGCCGTCGATCGAGAAGATCGCCTTCGACTACGCCGTCGCTGAACCATTGTCCGTCGAAGGCGGCGTCGCGATGATCCCCGGCGACTTCGGATGGGATGACATCGGCGACTTCAATTCGGTCGCCGCGCTGCTGCCGAGCGTCGACGAACGCAACAACAAGGTGCTCGGCTCGCTCGACGACGTCTCGACGCTCGACTCGGCCGGTGACGTCATCGTCGCCGGCGGCGGCCGCACGATCGCGCTGCTCGGCGTCAACGACATGGTCGTCGTCGACACCGCCGACGCGCTGCTCGTCGCGCCGCGCGCTCGCAGCCAGGAGGTCAAGGCGATGGTCAAGCATCTGGCGGAATCGGGTGCGGACGAGCTGCTGTAGCCGCCGCGCGCGTGTGGCGGCGGCGACGTTCCGCCGTTTTCGGTTAACGTCGTTAAGCAATGAGAGGTCGCACATCGCGCCCGGCGCGACGTGCGGCACTGTCTTATTTCGTGAGTAGTGTGTGTGTTCTGTGAAGCGTTGCAAACGTATGCCGACTGACGGCGGCGCGGACGGCGCCATCGCAGCACGCGCGCTTTGCAGAAGATGATGATGAAAGGACCAACAATGGCAATCAATCCTCCAGTCGACGCCACCCAAACCGAGGCGTGGGCCAAGCTGCAGCGCCACTATGACGACATGCAGACCGAAGGGGTCGACCTCAAGAAGTGGTTCGCCGAGGACGAGAACCGTGTGGATGCGCTGTCCTTCGACGCGGGCACGCTGCATTTCGATCTTTCCAAGAACCTGATCAAGCCGGAGACGCTGCAGCTGTTCGCCGAACTCGCCAAGGAAGTCAAGCTTGCCGAGCGCACCGAACAGATGTACACCGGCGTGCACATCAACAACACCGAGGACCGTGCCGTGCTGCACACCGCGCTGCGCCGCCCGGCCGAGGACGAGGGCAAGTACATCGTCGACGGCCAGGACACCGTCAAGGACGTCCGTGAGACCCTCGACCGCATGTACGCCTTCGCCGACAAGGTCCGTTCCGGCGAATGGAAGGGCGTCACCGGCAAGGAGATCGAGACCGTCGTCAACATCGGCATCGGCGGTTCCGACCTGGGCCCCGTCATGGCGTACGAAGCGCTCAAGCCGTTCGCCGACGCCGGCATCAAGGCGCGCTATGTCTCCAACATCGACCCGAACGACATCGCCGAGAAGACGCGCGACCTCGACCCGGAGACGACGCTCTTCGTCGTCGTCTCCAAGACCTTCGGCACGCTCGAGACGCTGACGAACGCGCGTGAGGCGCGTGCGTGGCTCCTCGAGGAGCTGCAGGCCTCCGGCGCCATCGACGGCACCGGCGAGGCCAAGGCCGACGCCGTCGAGAAGCACTTCGTCGCCGTCTCGACGAACCTCGAGCGCGTCAAGGAATTCGGCATCGACCCGAAGAACGCCTTCGGCTTCTGGGATTGGGTCGGCGGCCGCTACTCCGTCGATTCCGCCGTCGGCCTGACGCTGGCCATCGTCTTCGGACCGGCCCGCTTCGAGGAGTTCCTCAACGGCTTCCACCAGATCGACGAGTACTTCAAGAACACGCCGTTCGAGAAGAACGTCGTCGTGCTCATGGGCATGCTCAACGTCTGGTACCGCAACTTCTTCAAGGTCGCCTCGCACGCGGTGCTCCCGTACGACCAGTACCTGCACCGCTTCCCGGCGTACCTGCAGCAGCTGACGATGGAATCCAACGGCAAGTCCGTGCGCTGGGACGGCACCCCGGTGACGACCGAGACCGGCGAGATCTTCTGGGGCGAGCCGGGCACGAACGGCCAGCACGCGTTCTTCCAGCTGATCCACCAGGGCACGCAGCTGATCCCGGCCGACTTCATCGCGTTCGCGAACACGCCGAACCCGCTCAAGGACGGCGACCAGGACATGCACGAGCTGCTGCTCGGCAACTACTTCGCGCAGACGAAGGCGCTCGCCTTCGGCAAGACCGCCGACGAAGTGCGCGCCGAGGGCACACCGGAGGACATCGTCCCGGCCCGCGTGTTCACCGGCAACCGTCCGACGACGTCGATCATGGGCGTCCGCCTCGATCCGTTCGCGCTCGGCGAGCTGATCGCGCTCTACGAGCACATCACCTTCGTCGAGGGCACCGTCTGGGGCCTCGATTCCTACGACCAGTGGGGCGTCGAGCTCGGCAAGCAGCTCGCGAAGGAGATCACGCCGGCGATCTCGCAGAACGACGAGGCGCTCGCCGCGCAGGACGCGTCCACGCGCAGCCTGATCAACTTCTACCGCAAGGTCCGCGAGTTCTGATTCTCGGCGGTTTCTCGGCGGCAGCTGGTGCGGCTAGCGACTGCGGCTGTCATTGCTGGTGGCTGACGCTGTTGCGGCTGTTACTGCTAGCTGCTGCCGTTTAGGTAGCTGTTGCTGCTGGATAGCGGTTGCGGTTGCTGCGGCGGCGTCTGCTGTCAGGTAGTTGCCGCCGAGATAGCCGTGATCCATACATAGGGTGCATGGCCCCGCTGCGGGCTGTGCACCCTTTTGCTGTTTATTGTGCCTATGCGGCTGTAGCCGGCAGTGTGTAGGCGACTTACCCAAATTATGCCGTCTCGGCGGCTGCGGGCGGTGCTTTTTTGGTGACCTCACCCACAGAATGCCATCCCTGCGGCTGCGGGTGGCGCTTTTTTGGTGGCCTTACCCACAGAATGCCGTCTCGGCGGCCGTGGACGGCATCCTGTGAGTGTGCCACCCACAGAATGCCGTCGGGGTGATGGGGGATGGCCGTTTGTGTGTGGTCTCACCTGAATATTGCCGTGATGGCAGCCGTTGATGGCAGTTTATAGGTGGACTTACTCAAATACTGCCGTCACGACGGATGTAAATCGTAGTTGGTGATTGACCTCAATCACCAACTGCCGCATACAGGGATGGAACGATCGCCGCGCGAAGCTGCTCATGGTTGTGTTCATGGCCGTGTGTACAATACCGAACGTTGTGTCGATGCATGGGGTGCCGCATAACCCCGCGCATCTTCGGGTCCAGCCGAACGTGACTTTCGGCGGATCGGCAGCGCGGGCCGCAGCGGTCCGCGAAAATCTGGCGGCGTCCAGAAGACGACCGCCCCAACCACTGCGCTGATATGCGGCAGCGAGCGAGGAACATCATGGTTAACGCTATTGAGGCATTCGACGCCAAGCACATGAAGCCGGCCGACGAGATCCCGGCGTTCCGTCCGGGCGACACCGTCGACGTGAACGTGAAGATCAAGGAAGGCAACAACTCCCGTATCCAGACCTTCACCGGCGTGGTGATCGGCCGTCAGGGTTCGGGCGTGCGCGAGACCTTCATCGTCCGCAAGATCAGCTTCGGCACCGGCGTTGAGCGTCGCTTCCCGCTGCACTCCCCGGCGATCGACTCGATCAAGGTCGTCCGTCGTGGCCGCGTGCGCCGCGCGAAGCTCTACTACCTGCGCAACCTGCGCGGTAAGGCCGCCCGCATCGTCGAGCGCCGCGACAACTCCGCCAAGTGAGTGCGGCCGCGCACGTCATCCTGCAGTGACGATCGCGCGTGTGCATAGTCGTCAGAGGATCCGTGTTCCGCGGATCCTCTTTTCGTATCGTTCGCTGTCGGTGACATGTCGATGATGCATTGAAGATTCCGTCCGTGGCCGAATGTGACGAGCTTGTGCATGCGGGCGTCCGTTATGCCAGCGATGTCATACAATGGCGTACAGCGTAGCCGCGCGTTCGTTGTGCGGATGCGGGGAGCACGGCAGCCAACAGTCAGGAGATCCATGCGCAACGATTCGTCAGCCGAGGACAGCCGGATGGGTGGCGAAGGCGCATCCATGCAGACGCAGGGCGGCGCCGGCCGCGACGACGTGTACAGCGCGCGGCATGCCAACCAGCCGAAGCCGGACGCGAAGTTCACGGTGCGCGATTTCCTGCTGTGGTGCGCGCTGCCGATCGCGATCGTCGTGCTGCTGCGCGTGTTCCTGTTCGGCATGTACGTCATTCCGTCGAGGTCGATGGAAGACACGATCCTTCCCGGCGACCGCGTCGTGACGACGAAGCTCGTGCCGCGTGTCACCAAGCTCAAGCGAGGTGACATCGTTGTCTTCAAGGATCCCGCGAACTGGCTCGCCGACGAACAGAACACGTTCTCGAGTGATTATCTCATCAAGCGACTCATCGGCCTGCCGGGCGACATCGTCGAATGCGACGGCAACGGAGCGCCCGTCGTCATCAACGGCGTCGCCATCGACGAATCGTCGTACATCAAGCCGGGCACCGAGCCGAGCGCCTTCCCGTTCAAAGTGACCGTCAAGCCGGGCCATGTGTTCGTGATGGGCGACAATCGTTCGAATTCCGCGGATTCCCGATACCATCAGAACGACGGCGACAGTGGACTCGTGCCGATCAGCGACATCGTCGGCGTTGCCTTCGCGCGCTACTGGCCGCTCAACCGGCTCGGTTGGCTGAGCGCGCATCACGATGTCTTCGCCGATGTGCCGTTCCGCGAAGCGAAGAACTGACGTTTCACGTGAATCACGACGAGTGATGACAACCACGGCGAATGGCTGCGCGCGGCGGTTGTGACGGCGCGGTCATGGCAACGATTGCATGGAGTGTCGCATGCGGTGATGATGCAGGCGGTCTCGCACGGTGATGCAGGGCGACTATGCGGCGTGGGTGCGTGGATGCGTGCAGTGATGATGCCGGCCGACTGCGTGATGCGTGCGGTCGCGACGGCGGTCGCGTAGAGTGAAAGTGATGCGCGCGGCGGCTGCACTGGACGGTCGTGCAATGTGGCGGCTGGAACATCGGGCGAACGGAACAACGATCAGAAAAGAGGATGGGATGAGCATTTCCGCAGTGCCGACGTTTGAGCTCGAGAGACGTATCGCGGCGGATGGATGCGATGTCATCGTCGGATTCGACGAAGTGGGACGAGGGTCGCTCGCCGGACCGGCCATGGTCGGCGCCGCAGCGTTCCGCGCCGCCGATCTCGACCGTGCGCAGCAGACGGTGCCGCAGTATCTGGCGGATTCGAAGATGCTCACCGAACATCGTCGCGAAGCGCTGTACGAACCGCTGCAGACATGGGTGGACGCGTATGCCATCGGTTCGGCGACGAATCAGGAGATCGACGAGTGGGGCATCTCGCACGCGCTCGGTGTGGCCGCACTGCGCGCACTCGATGAGGTCGAGCGCGCACTCGGCATCGATGGACACGGTGATGCGCGCGTCGGTGCGATCCTCGACGGGCCGAACGACTACATCACGAAGGCACTTGGCACCTTCGAGGCGCCGCTCGTGCCGGTGCCTGCACACGTCATCACCCAGGTCAAAGGCGATCAGCGGTGCTGTTCGGTCGCCGCCGCGGCCGTGCTCGCGAAGGTGACGCGTGACCGGCTCATGGTTGCGCTCGCGGAGAACCCCGACTATGCGCGCTACGGATGGGCGCACAACAAGGGCTACGGATCGAAGGCGCATCGTGTGGCGATCGCCGAATATGGTCCGAGCGATCTGCATCGTGTCAGCTGGAATCTGACATGAGCGATGCGGACGGTGTGCATGGCATGCACACCGTATGCGCGATATGCGCAGTGCGGACGCCGTGCGTGCCGCGCACGCCGTGAGCGGAGGAAAGTGCCGATAGTCCACATATGTGGATGCGCATGTGGGGAAAGCGAGGCGACTGTCCACATGCGGTGTGGAAAGGCGCCGATAGTCCACAAAAGTGTTGATATTCCACGGAAAGCGCCGATAGTCCACAAAAGTACAGCGATAGTCCACATTGGTAGTGGATACGGGTGTGCACATGCGGGCACGATGATGGATGTCATGTTGGTTGGTGAGTCTGATCCGCGCAGATGGTCGGAATTCCGGGCTTTTGCGCAGGAGTGAGAGAAACGTGTGGGTGTGCCGCAATCGCAGGGGAAGGCGCCGATGGTCCACATGTGGGGGATACGCGTGGGGATGAAACTACAGCGATAGTCCACAAAAAAGCATGTCTTGTTTCAGTGCATAGTTTACTTGTTGTCAGCTGTGCGGTTTACTTGTTGTCAGCGCATGGTGTACGTGCAGTCGCGCGCGGCGCTCGCGGGCGGGATGCAATCGTATGCGTCATCCTTAAGGCTGACGAATGCGCGGGACCGAAGACGAAGTCATCCCGATGCATGATGGTCGCGCCGCAGAAGCGGGCATACCGTGGCAACTATGAACGCACAGAATCCGTCACAGCAAAGCAGCACGAATAATCCGCCGGCGGTGAACCTGGCGCGCGCCGTACGCACGCAACAAGGAGCGCCGACGCCGGTGCTGCACGGCATCGACCTCGTCATGGACTACAACGCGACGTCGCACAGCACAATCCAGCCGGGGCAGCCGCCGGCGCTCAACCATGCGAATTTTCTCGTCGGCGAAGGCGAGCGCGTGGCGATCATGGGACCGTCGGGCTCGGGCAAGTCGACGCTGCTGCACGTGCTCGCCGGCATCACGAAGCCGACAATCGGCCGTGTGATATTCCGCGGCGCCGACATCGATCGCATCAGCGAGGCCGAACGCACACGTTTGCGCCGTCAGGCCTTCGGATTCGTCTTCCAATCGGGACAGCTGCTGCCGGAGCTGCCAGCCGTCGAGAACGTTGCGCTGCCGCTGATGCTGTCCGGCATGCCGTATCGCGAGGCCACCGACCGTGCGCTTTCCTGGCTCGATCGCATCGGTCTGCGCCATCTGATGTTCAGCCGGCCCGGCGAGATGAGCGGCGGCCAGATGCAGCGCGTCGCGATTGCGCGTGCGCTGTGCGTGAACCCGGCGATCATCTTCGCCGACGAACCGACCGGCGCGCTCGACCAGAACACCGGGCATGACGTCATGCAGCTGCTGATGGAGGCGGCGGCCGCGAACAACGCCGCCGTCGTGCTCGTCACGCACGACCCGAACATCGCCGCCTTCTGCGGACGCACCGTCCACATGCGCGACGGCATCGTACTCGACGCGGCGAACCAGCGGATGGGCAATTCGCCGTACAGGGGAAGGGACAGGGGAAGGGGCCGGGGCATGGAATACGGTGCCGGCGCCCGCACGGCTGTTTCACAGCGTGCCGACGCCCGCGCGCGTGACTTCGTGCACGGAGCCGATCCGCGAGGCGGCGCTGTCGGCGGCGCGACGATGCCCGCAATGGTTGACCATTCGCGCAATCCTTCGCAAGGAGTCGCACGATGAACACGTTTGCCCTCTGGAGACTGTTCCACCGCAGTCCGGCCGCCATCGCGCGGTCGCTGCACACCGTGCAGCGCGACGCGCAGTCGGACGCGCAATCAAACGCACAGCCTGCGGTGGTTGTGCCGACATCGAACATGGTCGCGGCGATGGCGGCGTCGACGTCGGACATGGCATTGCCGAAGACTGCGGACGCATCGCGAGCGGTCACGGATGCGATCACCGACGCCACGGTCGCGGCTGCAGCGGATATGCAACCGACGACTACGCCGGCGGCTGATACATCCGCAGCGCACACGTTCGCACAGCCCACGTCGTCCGCCACCACACAGCCGGTGTGCGCGGGACGTCGCGGCGGCGACTTCACTGGCATGCTCGCCGTCATCGCCTTCGCCGCCGCGACCGCGATCTTCCTCACCGTGCTCGGCGGTCTGCACGGCTTCATCTGGCGCGCGTCGCCCGACCATACGGTGGCCTGCATGTTCGACGCCGCGCGCTGCGCATCGCATGACAACATGAGCGCCAACGGCGAGTTCTATGTCACGCTTGCGATCTTCGCGTGCGTGCTGCTCATCGTCCCGTTCACGACGCTCGCCGGTTCGGCGGCCAGATTGGCGGCGACCCGACGCGACGAACGTCTCGCGGCGCTGCGGCTCATCGGCGCGACGACGGCGCAGGTCACACGGTTGACGGCCCTTGAAGCGGTCAGCCAGGCGGTGCTCGGCGCACTCATCGGCGTCGTCGGCTACTTCGCGATCATGCCGCTCATCATGACGCTCACCTTCGAAAACCGACGGTTTGGCTTTGCACAGCTGTGGGTCGGCCCATATGCGCTTGTCGGCACCGTCGTCGGCGTCGCATTGCTCGCGCTCGTCTCCGCATTGCTCACGTTGCGCCGCGTCGCGATCACGCCGCTCGGCGTCAGCGCACGGCAGGGGTCGGCGATGCCGAGCGGGTGGCGTGCCATCGTCTTCGTCGTCGTACCCATCGGCGGATTCGTCGTGCTCAACAGTCTGCAAATGTTCGCGCAGGCCGGCATGATCGTCGTCTATGCGATCGTGTTCGGCATCATCGGCGGCTGCTTCATGCTGCTCAACCTCATCGGTTCGTGGATTGTGACAGCCGTCGCGAAGACACGCGCCCGCCATCCGAAGAACGCGGCCGTCATGATCGCGATGCGCAGAATACTCGACAATCCGAAACGCGCATGGCGCAACGTCTCCGGCATTGCGCTCGCCGTGTTCATCGCCGGCGTCACGTCGGTGTGCGGCATACTTGTCGCCGGCGATGACGCGGATCCCGAATCGCTGATGATGATGCACGACATCGCGCTCGGCGGCACGCTCACGCTCCTGTTCGCGGCCGTGCTCGCCGCCGTCAGCTCGGGCATCATGCAGTCGGCGAGCGTGTACGACCAGGCGGACGAATACCACATGCTCATCCTCGAAGGCACCGACGCGCGCACGTTGCGCCGTGCGCGATTCAGCGAAGTGCTCACGCCGCTCAACACCGTCATCATCGTGGCGGCCGGATGTTCGATGTTCCTGATGCTGCCGCTGCTCGGCTCCGCGCTTACCGAGCCAGCGGTGCTGCTGCGGTTCGCGCTCGGCATCGCGCTGTGCTATGCGCTCGTCAGCGTCGGCGCCGTGTGCGCGAACCGGACAGCGACGCGTCTCGATACGGTCAGCCGTCGCCGCGACGACTGACGACGGGGACGCGCCCCACCGATGCGGAATGGTCGGAAGTGGACGCGGCCGTGGGGCTGCCGGCATTGCGGCGATGGGCAACCGGATACGGCACGGCGACGACTCCGCGTGACCGCTGTCCTGCCGGCTGGCAGCCGTCCGTGATCACTGGGGTGCTGTCATTTGTGGAAATGGAGGCCGACGGGTATGGAAGATGGCGAACATTGCTGTTGCATGGCGGTCCGGGCTCGAGCCGCATGCGCTCGAGGAGAAAATCGGCACTTCTAGTCTGCTTCGGCAGGGCTGGATCGACGTTGACGGGAATCGTGACGGCGTTGGCGACGCTATCTGCGGCTTCGGCGGGACTATCTCGGCTGAGGAGGAGCATTTTCTCGGCTAGTCACGAGTATCGGCGTCCGAAGGCACTGCGCCATGCCGTTTTGCCGCTTGATACTCGGCCTATTCGGAGAAAATGCTCCTCCTCAGCCGAGATAGTTGCGTAAGACCCGCATTCATGCTCCTCGGGGCCTCAATGCAGACTTTCCGGAATGGTCGGTTCGGATGGGGATCTTCCGGCTTCCGCTGCGGAACAACGCGTGGGCATGACCGGTGGCGTCGGCCGTACTGAGGCCTTCCGACCCCACGCCGTGGAAGACGCGGCCGCCAATCGTGGTTCCATGCCGAGGATCGCGCAAGTACGCGCGTATCGGCACGCCGCTCCGCTGTCAGCTCAGGATCGCGGCGATGATCGCGATGAAGATCGGACTCGTCACAGTCGAGACGAGGATGCCGTCGCGCGCGAAGGTGAGACCCACGTTGTAACGGGCCGCGTAATTGTAGACGTTCTGGCCGGTCGGCAGCGCGGCGAGCACGACGCACGCGTATAGCACCGGGCCGCGGAAGCCCATCACGAAGTAGGCGAGCAGAAATGCGATGATCGGCATCACGACGTTCTTCAGCACGGCGACGGTGACGATCGCCGGACGGTTGCTCTTGTTCTGCATCGGTTTCGTGCCGTGCAGCGACATGCCGAACGCCATCAGGATCATCGGGACCGCCGACGCGCCGATCATGCTGATCGGGTTGCGGATGTAGTCCGGCACGATTGCAAAACCGAACTTCGCGTTGAGCAGCGAGACGAGAATGCCGAGCATCGTGCCGATGAGCAGCGGCTGATGCAGCGGCTGCTTGAGGATCGTCTTCGCCGAGACCTTGCCCTTCGTCGTCGCATCGAGCACGGTCAGGCCAATCGGCGTGAACACGGCCTGCTGCATGACGAGAATCGGTGCGACAAGCGCCGGGTTGCCGAGGATGTAGGTGGCGATCGGCAGACCGATGTTGTTCGAGTTCAGGTAGAGCGAGTTGAGCACGCCGATCGTGGCGTCGGGCGCCTTCAGATGGAAGAAGCACGCGTTGAGGATCAGGAAGATGACGCCCACCGCGAGCGCCGAGAAGAACGCGACGAAAATCGATGGATGGAAGATCTCGCCCAGCTTCTCGTCGGCGAGGATATCGAACATCAGGCAGGGGCTCGCGACGAAGAAGCTCAAGCGGTTGAGCACGTACTGCGCCTGCGGGCCGCCAATCTGCATGCGTGCGGCGACATAGCCGACCGCGATCACGATGCCGATGACGCAGAAACCTTCCATCGCGCTGATCAAGCCCGCCATGACGCTCCTTTACTCGTGTGTTTCCGTTTGTGCCTTGCTGTGCTTTGTTGTGCTTCGTATGCTCGTATGCTCGTATGCTCGTATGCCCAACTCAGTGTGTCACCTCCCTCCCACATCGCGCGTCATTTGTTTCAAAACGGGCGCGCGCTCGCGTCCTGACTCATCGGCCGTGTCGATGAACCGTCCCGTAGCGTCGGTGCTGTCGATGAGCCGGGACGCTAAGGGGTCGTTCCGCGGGTGGTTCCGTCGGTCGTGTCGATGTTCCGTCCCGCGAAGGGGACTGTTTCCGTCCCGTTCCATCGGCTGTGTCGATGAACCGTCCCGTAGCGTCCCGTTCCGTCGGGCATGTTGATGTTCCGTCCCGCAAACGGGCCTGTTTGCGTCCCGTTCCATCAGAGCCGCCGATGAGCCGGGACGCGAAGTGGCTGGTTCGCGGGTGGTTTCGTCGACCGTGTCGATGTCCCGTCCCGTAGCGTCCCGCTCCGTCGTGCGCGTCGACGTTCCGTCCCGCTGGGGAGCCTGATTGCGTCCCGATCCGTCGCACGCGTCCATGTTTCGAGACGCTGGGGAGTCTGTTTCCGTCCCGTTCCGTCGGTGCTGTCGATGAACCGGGACGCTAACGGGCGGTTCCGCGGGTGGTTCCATCGGCCGTGTCGATGAACCGTCCCGTAGCGTCCCGATTTGTCGTGTGCGTCGACGGTTCGGGACGCGAAGGGACCTGATTCCGTCCCATTCCGTCGCCGCCGCCGGCAATCGCGGACGCCAGAAGACCCGGCGCGCTGTGTCGCCGCCCGTATGCCCGCACTGCGGTCGCGCCGACCGTGTCGCTGACCCAGCTGTTACGATATGTGCGAGCAAACCGACTATGAATCGTTCTGTATCTGGAGATTTCAATGACTGCTAACTCCGCACCTACTGCTTCCGCCTCCAACACGTCGCCCGCCTCCTCCACCACCGCGACTCCGATTCCTCCGGCGTCCTCCATCGTTATCGACCCGTCCGCGGGCGACCAGCGGAACCTCAACGATCTGATGGCGCAGGTGATGAGCGTGTATTCGGTGAGTGATGACGAAGGCCCGCTCACCGATATGGTCGAGGAGTTCCTGCGCGCGCAGCCGCATCTGACGGTGCGCCGCCACGGCGATACGCTCGTCGCGACCACGGACTTCGGCAAGGAGCATCGCGTCGTGCTCGCCGGACATCTGGACACGGTGCCGGTCATCGACAACTTCCCGCCGTTGTGGCTCGAACCGGGCGATCCGCTGATCCGCGGGGACGTCGCCGCCGCCCATCCGGGCGAACGTGTGCTGTGGGGGCGCGGCGCGACCGACATGAAGGGTTCCAACGCCGTGCTGCTGTTCCTTGCGGCCACATTGACCGACCCGAAGTACGACCTGACCTTCGTTTTCTACGACCATGAGGAAGTCGCCGCCGAGAAGAACGGCCTGCGCAAGGTCGTCGAGGCGCATCCCGACTGGATTACCGGCGATTTCGCGATCATCGGCGAACCCACCGACTGCGGCATCGAGGGCGGCTGCAACGGCACGATGCGTTTCGACGTCGTCGCGCACGGCGTGGCCGCGCATTCGGCGCGCGCGTGGATGGGCGACAACGCGATCCACAAGGCCGCCGAAATCCTCAACCGGTTGAACGCCTATGAGAACAAGGCGGTCGACGTGGATGGCCTGACGTATCAGGAGGGTCTCAACGCGACGCTGATCTCCGGCGGCAACGGCACGAACGTCATCCCCGGCGAATGCCGTGTCCATGTGAACTACCGTTTCGCTCCGAACAAGACGCTGCCACAGGCGAAGGCATTGATGATGGGGGCCGATTGCGGCGCCGAACTCGGCAACGGCGAGCATGTCGCGACCGGCGGCGTGTTCGCGGGTTTCGGCATCGAGATGAAGGACGAGTCGCCGTCCGCGCGTCCCGGCATGGACGATCCGCTCGTGCAGTCGCTTGTCGCGCTTGTGCGTGAGCGTACCGGCCGTGAGCCGCTGGCGAAGCTCGGTTGGACCGATGTGGCGCGTTTCTCGCAACTCGGCATCCCCGCCGTGAATCTGGGCGCCGGCAGTCCGCTGCTGGCGCACAAGCATGACGAGCAGCTGCCCGAAACCGACCTCACGCTCATGGCCGGCATCCTCACCGACTGGCTGAACTGACCCGCGCGTCCCGTTTCGTCGGTGCAGTCGATATCCCAACCCGCAAAACCACCTGTTTCCGTCCCGATTCGTCGGCCGCGCCGACGGATTGGGATGCTGTGGGGCCTGTTTCCGTCCGGTTCCGTCGTCCGACCGGATGGTTCGGGACGCTGCGGGTGGGTTCGTCGGCTGGTTCGATGGTTCGGGACGCTGGGGGACTGGGGTGCGTCCGGTTTCGTCGACTGTGCCGATGGTTCGGGACGCTGCGTCCCGTTTCGTCGGCCGGTTCGATGAGTTGGGACGCTAACAGGCTGATTCGCGGGTGGGTTCGTCGGCTGGTTCGACAGGTCGGGACGCTAAAGGGCCGTTTTGCGGGTGGGTTCGTCGATTGGCCTGATGGGTTGGGACGCTGCGGGTGGGTTCGTCGGCTGGTTCGATGGGTCGGGACGCTAAAGGCCCGCTTCCGTCCAGTTTCATCGGCCCCGTCGACGTTCCGGGACGCGGGGTCCGCGAACCGCCGCCGCGCACATCCACCCACGCCGTCGCACATTCGACCATGAGTTGTGTCATACTGAGACGTGGCGGTTTTCTGCAAAAATCGCCCAACAACCGATGGCGTTGATCCCCTCGCGTTGAACCCGGAAGAACGGGATCGTAAACCGCGAGCGCCGGTGTCCGCCTTCGCTTGAATCGACTTTTGGATTGCCACCAGCGTGCGCGACCCGCGCGGCCGTAGTGAGAGTATGGCGTGAGAACGCATGGGGCCAGGACGTCTGCGCCGTGATTGCAGCATGGCGCGCCGTTAGGAGCATGGTGCCCGATTTGACTGATCGTTTCGTCGCGAACGAAACTTCCGCATCTACAGAGAAGACCCCCGAAAACGTTGCCGCGCAGCCGGCGCCGCGTCGTCGCGGCCGCCGTGTCGTGCGTGACGCCGGCGCCGCGAACGCCTCCGTCGAGCTCAAGGTGGAGGAGCACGCGCCGCTGTTCCGCGAGCCGAGCGTGCCAGCATTGCCCGCGTCGAAGCCGGCCGCGGCGATCACGTCGTCGAAGGACGACAAAGATTCCGCTGACGGCGAACCGAAGCGTCGCCGTACACGTGCGACGTCGTCGTCGCGCAGCCGTTCCGCGGCCGACGTCGTCGACGCGCTCGACGATTTCGTCGACAATGACGACCGTGACGCCGACCGTGACGCCAATCGCGAATCCGGCCGCACGTCGCACCGCCGCGCCTCGCGTCCGATGACGTCGCTGCTGTTCCAGGAGCCCGTCATCCCGCTGCCGGGCGATGAGGACGACGACCGCCGCTCCCGCCGCAACGGCGCTGATGACGATGACGAGGAGCCGGCGCCGCGCAGCCGTCGCCGTCGTGCCTCCGCCTCCGACGATGAGAACGAGTCCGCGCCGCGCCGCCGTTCGCGTCGCGCGTCGTCCGCCGCTGACGAGGACGATGAGGAGCCGACGACGTCGCGTCGCTCGCGCCGCGCGAAGTCGCAGGACGATGACGAGGAGCCGGCGCCGCGCAGCCGCCGCCGCTCGCGTCGTGCATCGGCCGCGCATGAGTCGTCCGACGCCGACGACGTGACCGAGACGAGCGAGGAGACGACCGTTCGCGACTACCCCGACGGCGAAGAGGAGACGACGTCGACGCGCCGCCGTTCGCGCAGATCGAACCGTCGTCTCAACGCGCAGGAGCGTCGCGCGGCGGCCGAAGTCGAGCAGATCGAAGAGGACCTCGTGCTCGACGACATCACGTATGCGCCGATCGACGACGCGATCGCGCGCAACGCGAAGAAGAAGGCGAACGACGAGCACGGCGAGGACGAGGACGAGGAGGAGGAGACGTCGATGCGCACGCGTCGCCGTCGCCGTCGCCGCTCGCAGGAGTCCGACGCCGAGTCGACGAAGTCGAACGACAAGAACGCCGACAAGGACAACGAAGAGAACAACGAGGAAGACGAGGAGACGACGGTCACGCGTCGTCGCCGTCGTCGCCGTGGCGGCAAGAACGCCGAAGAGGAGACGACGACGCACCGTTCGCGCAAGCAGCAGTACATCGACGAGATCACCGACGTCGAAGGCTCCACGCGTCTCGAGGCGAAGAAGCAGCGCCGTCGTGACAACCGTCGCGAGCGCAGCCGGCAGAACCAGCTGCTCGAGCAGGACTTCCTCGCCCGCCGCGAAAACGTCGACCGACTGATGGTCGTGCGTCAGCGCGAACGCCATACGCAGATCTCGGTGCTCGAGGACAACGTGCTCGTCGAGCATTACGTCTCCGACATCCAGGAGGTCGCGACGGTCGGCAACATCTACATCGGCCGTGTGCAGAACGTGCTGCCGAGCATGGAGGCGGCCTTCGTCGACATCGGCCAGGCGCGCAACGGCGTGCTGTACGCGGGCGAGGTCAACTGGGACACGACACGTCTCGAAGGGCAGCCGCGGCGCATCGAACTCGCGTTCCGCTCCGGCGATCCGGTGCTTGTGCAGGTGACGAAGGATCCGATCGGCCATAAGGGCGCGCGTCTGACGAGTCAGGTGACGCTCGCCGGCCGCTTCCTCGTGCTCGTGCCGTTGGGCGGCATGACCGGCGTCAGCCGCAAGCTGAGCAGCCGTGAGCGCAGCCGCCTGAAGTCGATTGTGTCGAAGGTCGCGCCGAAGGACATGGGCGTCATCATCCGCACGGCCGCGGAGGGCGCCACCGAAGAGGCGATCGTCAAGGACATGGAACAGCTCACGCATCAGTGGGAGCAGATCCAGACGAAGTTCGAGGAATTCCGCCACGGCAAGCGTCCGAAGCTGTTGCAGGGCGAGCCGGACATGGCGATCCGCGTCGTGCGCGACATCTTCAACGACGACTTCCGCAAGATGATCGTCGAAGGCGACAGCGTCTATGAGCGCATCGAACAGTATCTGGATACAATGGCGCCCGATCTGAGCGCAAAGCTGGAGAAGTGGGATCCGGCCGAGCACGAAGGCAAGGACGTGTTCGACAAGTGGCAGATCGATTCGCAGCTGCGCAAGGGCATGGAACGTCAGGTGTACCTGCCGTCCGGCGGATCGATCGTCATCGACCGCACCGAGGCGATGACGACGATCGATGTGAACACCGGCCGGTTCATCGGCCGTGGCAAGTCGCTCGAGGAGACGGTGACGCGCTGCAACCTCGAGGCGAGCGAGGAGATCGCACGGCAGCTGCGTCTGCGTGACATCGGCGGCATGGTCATGATCGATTACGTGGACATGGTGATGCCGGCGAACCGCGACCTCGTGCTGCGGCGTTTGGTCGAGTGCCTGGCGCGCGACCGCACGAAGCATCAGGTGGCCGAGGTCACGTCGCTGGGCTTGGTGCAGATGACGCGCAAGCGCATAGGTCAGGGACTCGTCGAAGCGTTCTCCGAAGAGTGCCCGACGTGCAAGGGGCGCGGATTCATCGTGCATGACGAGCCGACGATCTCCGGGGACTACGACGATCCGTATGCGCTCAAGGGCGGCGACCCGTTCGTCAAGACGAACAAGCACGGCCACGGCAGCGAAGCGCACGGCGGCTCCGGCTCGCATGGTGCGCATGGTGCGCATGGTGCAGGGCGCGGGACGTCGTCCGCGCGTGGCGCGTCGGTGCCGCAGGGGTCGTCCGACGCCGTCAAGCAGAAGCTCGCGCAGATCGCGGCGGCGGCCGTGGCGGCGACGAACGCCGAAGAGGAGATCCACGACGCGCTCAACGACGCAGAAACCCTCGAGGTGCAGATCGAACACGTCGAGGAGAACGAGGACTAGTCCTCCGCGGGCGGCTGGTTGTCCGCGCGTGTATATGTAGTCTGAACGGCCGTGGGTGGAGGCTGACGCTTCCGCCCACGGCCGTTCTGTGTTTTCGGTGGGCCGTTTTGTGGTTTGGACGCGGTCTTCGGTCGCTCCGCTTCGTGTGTTTCTGTGCGCGGATGGCGGCTATGGCCGCGTTGCGATTATCCGGGGTGCGGTGTGTGGCGCGGGTGTTCGCTGGGTTGTGCGGTTGCGATCATCAGCGGTGCGATATGTGGCGGGGATGTTCGCTGAGGTATGCTGTTGCGATCAGATTGGGTGCGCCGCTCGGCGGAGCGGTTCGCCGGGGAGGGAATGTGGACAACGGGGGCATCCGTACACAGGTGCCGGCGCAGGTGGCGGCGTGGTGTGGTGAGCGGCTAGCGTATGGGCTCATATCCCGCCGATGGAGTGCGGGGGAATGTGTGGAAAGGAGCTATCATGCGCAGACATGCGGCAATGGAGCAGCAGTTGGATGAGGCGGAGGCGGCGCGCAGATGCCTGCACGCCACCAATGATGGGGTGCGGCAGGCGTTGATGCGGCGGCGCAGAGCGGGTGAGATCGTGTCGCTGATGCCCGGATTGTTCATATGGCGCACGACCTGGGAGGCGCTGACGCCGATTGAGCAGATGTGCCATCTGGTCCGCGGCCTCGCGCAGATTCATTCCGATTGGGTCTTCGGCGGCGTCGCCGCAGCATGCATACTCGGCTTGTGGATCGACTACCGCACCGTGAACGAGGCGCTGCGAAGCGGCAAGGTCGATGTGATGTGCACGATGCGCAATGGGAAAGGAGACAGCCGCCACATGCACCGCATCCGCTCGGGTGCCGGATTGTGCATCCGCGTAGATGGCGTGAAGGTGACGACGCCGGAGCGGACGGCGGTCGATTGCGCGCGGATGCCGCCGTTCGACGCCGCGATGCAGGTCGTGTGCTGCGTGCTGCACAACGGTGTGGAACTGACGTCGATCATCGGATGCGCGGCGCATAACGGCGAGATAGGCAAGGCGCCGCGGGCCGTGTTCCAATATGCGACACCGCTTGTCGAGAATGGCGGCGAGGCGAAGGCGCTGGCCCGATTCGTCCAATGCGGGTTCGCGGTGCCGCAGATGCAGGTGGTTTTCGTCGATCCGCAGACCGGGCGCACCTACCGCGTGGATTTTCTGTGGCTCTGCACCGATGGCGCGATCATCGTCGTCGAGCTCGATGGGCTCGTCAAGTACAACCGATCCGCAGATGACGAAGGGGCGCTCGCTCGGCGGCATCATCGACGACGAACGCGAGCGGGTCGAGGGCCTGAAGCGTGCCGGCGTCCATACCGTGGTGCGCATCCGGATGGAGGACCTGAACAATACGGCGATGCTGCAACGGAAACTGCGCGAAGCCGGGGTTCCCGTACGTCGGTAACGGGTTCTGCGGGTCGATTTGGCGATCATGCCGGTGCGCTCTCGCAGCCGACATGATCGCAACCGTCGGCGCTTGCGATCATCGTAGGGGAGATCTGCGTGTGAGATGTTCGCTAGACCAGTCCGCCGCGATTACGGCGGGTGCAGATTGATGCAGAGACGTTCGCTGAGAGACCTGTCTGCGATCGTCCCGGGTGCGGATTGGGGCGGAAACGTTCACTGGGGCGGTCTGTGGTAAGCGCGACGGAAGCGGATTGGAGACAGAGACTCCTATGGGATGCCTATTGCGCCGATTCGAACAGGCGTCGTATAAGGAGTAGATATGACTGCTCGTTGCCAGAGAGCACCGGCTACGCATTGTGGAGTTTGGTTAACGAAAGTTCTGGTTAGATTAAAGGCGATGAACTTCGATGCCGAGGGAGAACGGTTCTCCTCCCGGTTGTGTGAAAGAAGAGGAAGCGAAGGCGGAACACTGATGGATGACTTTAATACGCGGTTGGATGAGCTCCAGAATGAAATTGACGGTCTGCGGAGCGATTTGGATGATTTGCGAGATGAAGTGGAGACGATGTCAGAACGAATAGAGGAGGAGATATCGAGAGGAAACAAAGCAAGATTGGCTATGTGGGCACAGACGGAGGATGGGAAAAGGTATCTGCGTCTTAAACTGATTTGGAACACATTCCTGTCATTGCGCAAGGTCACGGAAAGGGACCGGAAGGCATTCGCCCTAAAAGTGGCCGGTAGGAAGCCGGAATGGAGCGCCTTTGCGTCCGAACGTGAGGGGAATCTGTTCAAGCGGCTTCTGCGCAGCAAGGAGCTCAAACATGAGTTTGAGCAGATTGAAGCTGATTGGCAGCGGCGTTATGACAAGGCCATCTCGCCGTTGCCACATGCCTCCTATTTCGTCAAGGGCGGTCCTCGCTTGGTGAAGACTGTTGAGGATGTATGGAAACTTGCAGATTCAGCGGCGGGAGAGGGGGACTTCGTTGCTGCGGCTGAAGCAACAAACTGCTCGTTACCGCAGATCAGGTACCGTTATGATGCAGAAGTTCCTGCTGAGTTGCCTAACGTGAAAAAATGGCTAGCGGAACATCCTCATGCAGATATCACGTGGCCCTATACCAGAGTTGTTTCTGGAGATTAGAAAAGGACGCCGTATGAATTGGTCAAGAGGGATGGGGGTGGGGATGCTTTTGTTGGGGGAGGGGCATACGCGATATGTTCGTGAAGTAGTCTGTTTGCGATCGTTCCGGGTGCGGATTGGGGCGGATACGTTCACTGGGACGGGTTGTTGTGAACGTGGTGGGTACGGATTGGGGCGAATGCGTTCACTGGGACGGTTTGGTGGAGGGGAGAGCTGGGATGGGGCAATGGGTGGCGAATTGATTGGAGAATGCGTACGTTGTCAGGAGTTGGAGCGGGATGCGTCAGCGATGGGCTTATGCGGGGGATAATCCGCAGGTAGGGGCTTCCAATGGATGATGCGGGTTACTGCAAACGGGCCGGAACTCGCGCGGAGACACGCTGGTGCATTCGCATCGTGGAACAGGTGGGTGAGATGGATTGTGAAAAGTGTGTGGGAAAGGCGCCGAATCGATTGTCGTAGAAGGGCTTTCGTGGTTGAATGGATAGTCCACAGACCGCAACTGCTGCCGATGCCCGACTCATTCCCACGGCGAAACGCCGATGCAAACGTTTGAGGAGTGCATCTTAAGCGGTTCAGTTTTGTTGGATGTACGCATTACCTTTCAGCTTCGGGTAAAATGCAGTACAGATGTGAAACGAAGGCGTTGCCACCGGTAGAGGAGGGATGCGACTGCGAAGGATTGCAGACGGATTCACCGCAGCATCCAGCTGGTCGGCAATGCCAGAAAGCACTTAAGAGGAACTTCGGTCCACCTCGGCCCGGGAAAGAGCAAAAGGGGAAGAACCTATGAGGATGAAGCACGGGAGCGGCCGCGGGGATGCCACATCGGCCAAGCCCCGCCTGCTCGCTGCATTCACGGCGGTAGCGATGATGTTCGCCACCGCCGTTCCCGCGTTGATGCCCGCGCGTGAGGCGTATGCCGCGGATCCTACCGATTTGGGGCCGGGTGAGTCGGGCTTCTATAAGCCGGGGGACATTCAGCTTGGCGATGACATGTCCGACCTCAAGGTTGATACTGGCGTTGCGACATGGGTCGGACGCGACATGTATGTTGGCGGTCGTCCGGCGGGTAGCAATCTTACCTTGAATGGCAATAAATCAGGTGGCGCCAACGACAGAGGTTTCTATGACTACACTAGTGCGCCTACGGCCTCATATGCGGCTGAGGCTGAGGGCCTGACTATTGTCAAAGGTAAGCTGGCC
Organism: Bifidobacterium choerinum; assembly: GCF_000741135.1. Taxonomy (GTDB): domain Bacteria; phylum Actinomycetota; class Actinomycetes; order Actinomycetales; family Bifidobacteriaceae; genus Bifidobacterium; species Bifidobacterium choerinum. The sequence goes on from NZ_JGYU01000003.1 coordinate 39,132, forward strand.
ATCAATCAGATCAAGGACAGCTGGTCGACGAGTAAGTGGAGTGATGCCGGTGCCCGCATTGGATTCTCGGGCGGTCAGGGCTTCCGTTTCGGTATCGCTGGCTTCGGCGCACAGTTCCGACCGACAACTGATAGCACCGCTCTTGTTGTCGCTGGTGAAGGCTCCAATATCCAGTCGATGACGACCGGCGGCGTAACCGGCAATGTTGGCGCTTGGAACCATAATGGTTGGATTGGCAAGACCGCTACGTGGAATGGTCTGGATACATGGACGCCCGCCACTAATGAGGCGAGTTACAATGCAAAAATTGTCGGCAGTACAACCTTCTCTCAAGGATATAAAGATGGTTACCAGCCGGGGATTGGGCAGTTCCGAGGCGTTTTTAAGCAAGGTGACCGTGATTCAATTGGAGGTAATCAGGGCGCTTGGCGAGGAGATGGCCTTGTTGATTGGAACGCAACCAATCCGTTGAATAGCGTGAATGGTGTTAATCGTTCTAGATACACTGAGGAGATTCAGAGTGATTCCGACACCTTCAAAAAGCTTGCTTCCACCGGTACGGTGAAAGTGGGCACGGCGCCTGCTGAAAATGTCACGTATTACCGTTATAGCTATAGCAACAAGAATGGTATTAGCTATTCTTTTAACTTCCAGAATAATTCTGGTAATGCAAGCGAGAAGCTGATCACCTTCAAGGGTGATGGCACTTCTAACCTGCAGGTTTTCAACATCGAGAACACCTTGCTGAGCAATGGTACTCAGGGAGGTGTCGATTTCAAATTCACTGATATCCCTGAAGGAGCCTCTATCGTCATCAATGTGACCGGTGGCGATGTGCAGTTCAACACCGGTTGGCGTTTCTGGTGGGGAGATAAGCAAATCGGGAATGGCTATTATCTGGAAGGCAATAAAGATATCCAGAAGGCCTATGTCGATGCTGCTCGCTCGATCATGTGGAACTTTGCAGACGCCAAGCTGGTAACCATCAACGGTGGCCAGTACTATGCCGGTTCTACAGGTGCCGCCGGCAAGGATGATGGTGCGTTTGGTAATGATTGGGGTTATATCGCTTGTGGCACCAACACCAATTACAACAGGGGATGCGCGGGCGATGATCCTGCTGCGGCCATGCTAGGCAGCATTCTTGTTCCCAACGGTAGCTTTGACAGCCATGTCACGACTAATGGTCGTGTGTGGGTCGGCGAAGACTTCATGATGAACAACCCGAAGGGGGCAGCATACTTCAATAAAATCGAAGGTGTGACCTCGTCCGTGCTTGATATGGATCAGGAACGCCATAATCTTCCTTGGACCGGTTCCGTCTCCACGAAAGCGTCTGTGATCCAGTGGCAAAAGTCCAACGGTTCGACTCTTCTTCCTGGAAGTAGCTGGAAGTTGTACCGTAACCTTGAAGATGCAAAAGCACAGCAGAATCCGATCACTACGGTGACCGATAACGGCACCGGTGATTGGAATATGACTGAGGGCGTTATTTCGGTGACTAGCCTAGTTCCGGACAAGAACTATTATCTCCGCGAAAACGGTCATGTGCAGGATCACGAGCCGAACAATAACATTTATCTCATTCAGACTACCCATTCCGGCGATACGCCGAATACGACCATCGCCAAGGTGTGGGATCAGCATGGTAATCCGATTAATGGCTCAAATGCCGATAAAGATTTGACCGATGATGAAGCAATCATCAATACCCCTGTGAACAGCGGAACCGAAATCAAGTGGGGTAAGTATGCCGAAGGCGACACTTCCCATACACCACTTCCGAGCTCTTCCTGGCAAATCTCCTCTGATGGCGGACAGACTTGGACGGTCATCGATGATGTCACGGCTGGCGTTGAGGGCATTGAGATCAAGAATGCTGAGGGCGTCAATGTCACTGGACAGAATATCGGAACTGTTTCGTCTCCGTCCACGCTGAAATTCTCGACTTCGGTGACCCCGGAGGGTGCGCCTAATGGCGTGCACTGGTCCTCTGATCAACCAAGTCTGGCGGTCGTTGAACAGGACGGTACCGTTTCTGTTCGTGATGGTGATGGGACGACAGTTGTTACACTGACTGCGACTTCGACCTCAAATCCGTCCATTACGGCTACCGTGAGCTTTACACCGCTGGCTCCGAATGTCGATAGCGTTGAGATTTACAAGTCTGGTGAAACCCAGCCAGCGACGTCTATTGATTTGACAGTAGGCAACAGCGTGAAGCTTGAAGCTGTTGTTCGTCCTGCAGGTAGTGCAACCTGGTCAACGGACAATGCTAACGTCACGCTCACTACCAACGCGGATGGAACCGTCACTGTCACGGGAAACGTCGTCGGTAGGTCTACTGTGACTGCAACGGCGGGAGGGAAGCAAGCCTCCGTTACCGTGAATGTCACGGAAGACACGACCCGGACTGCTGTTTATATTCTGTGGCCTAGCGTGAATTCGGTGACCTTTAAGGCCGATGGGGATGTAGTCCAGGCTGAGAAGATGCAGTCATGCACAAGCAGCGGCAACTGGTTTGTGGGCTACGTATATAAGAATCGCCAGCAGTTCACCATTACTGACCTCCAGTCGGATAAAGGTACATATGGTATTAACAGCGGAAGCACAGTTACTGCAGGTGCGGCAGCTTGGAAGATCGAAGCCGGCAAAGGCTCCGCGGGCGCCCCGTCCTGTGCCACCACTCGTGTCCGGAATCAGGCTCCTAAGCGTGCGGCGTCGTCTACCCCAGTAGATGATGCGAACGTGCCGGAAGATACTGCGGTTGCGGCGCTGTCCGATGAAAACGTGGCTTATGCATCCAATGCGGCTTGGGCCGATGCTGATCCTGATACAGGTCGATTCAAGCTGGAGAACCTTCCTGATGGCGTCTACAAGCTTAAGGAACACACTGCTCCTGAAGGCTACTACCTGAATCCTCAGGTATATACGATCACCATCCAGAACGGCACTGTGACCTGGGATCCCAACCATGTCGATCAAAACGGTGTTGCATGGATTTCCGATAAGTTGACCGAGTTCAGCTGGGACAAGATCGACGCCGGGTATTCGGAGAACGATTCCGATGCCACGAACGATCCGCTTGCTGGTTCTGAGTGGAAGCTCGAGAAGTTCGATAACGGTGCATATGCGACCAATATCGAAAAGATCGAGGACTGCCAGGCGGATGCGGCGACCGGTTGCAAGAGCTCCGACAAGAACCATGAGGCGGGTAAGTTCACGCTGAAGGGTCTTGCGATCGGCAAGTATCGTTTGTCCGAAACGAAGGCTCCTGAGGGCTACAAACTTCCGGAGAACGTCTACTACTACTTCGAGCTCAGCACGCAGGCTCCTGACGACACCTCTGGCGTTGCCTGGAACAAGGGCAACGGGACGAGCTACGACAAGACTGGTTCCTTCAACGGCACTGGTGAAAAATCTGTGAATAATAATGTCGCGCCGAACAATCGCAAGACCGGCAGCGTAAACTGGACCAAGGTCAATTCCGAGGACACTAGTGAACTGCTTGCTGGCTCTGAATGGAAGGTCAGGTTTAAGGCTGAAGATACGGTTAATTACTCTGAGTGGTATAAAGTCATCGACTGCACGACTACCCCTGCCGCTTGTTCCGTCCCCGGAAAGCCGGATAATCAGCCGACTTGGACTTATGATCATCATCCGAGTGCCGGCGTATTCCAGATGCAGAACCTGCAGTGGGGAGACTATGAGCTCGTTGAGACGAAGGCCCCTGATGGTTTTTATCCGTCCGACAAGACCTACACGTTCACTGTGTCCAAAGACAATGTGGAGAAGAACATCGCCATTCAGGGTGCGGAAAACGGCAACAAGATTCCGAACACGCCGGGCTTTGAGCTGCCTTCTACGGGCGGCGAGGGCAACACGCTGATTGTGCTGGTCGGGTTTGCGCTGACAGCGATATCGATGCTAGGCTATGCGATAGCGACGCGGAAACGTGTCTAAACAAAACCTAGTCAACGATGAACAACAATTAAAGATTTGGTGCCGTCCGATCGGTTATCGCGAGACGGTACCTCCCTTGCTTGAATCAATAACGATTCTTTGCTGGGGGGAAGTAAAAACCGATTTATGAATCAAAAATTCATAAACCAATCCAAGGAGATAACATGAAGAAGGTTTGGAAGGGCTTCGCCGCCGCGGTCTCCGCCGCTGCGATCGCCGCCACCGGTTTCATCGGTGCCACCTCTGCAAGTGCAGCCCCGGTTGGTACCGGCAACATCACGCTGACCGGCACCGTTTCGGGTGATCAGTATAAGGCCTATCGCCTGCTCAACGTCACCGGCGTCAACGGCACTTCGGTTGCTTATGAAGTCAACACCAAGTACGCAGCGGTGCTGAAGACCGCGCTTGGCCTGACCGGTGGTAACGTCACCGACAAGCAGATCGTTGATGGTATTAAGAATCTGAGCACTGGCGACACCACCACCAACACCGATTCTCAGAATGTTCGTGCCTTTGCCAAGAAGGTCATGGATGCGATTACTACGGATGGTATCGAAGCTGATCTTGCCGAGACCGCTGCCGGCAACTCGCTCGCCTTCACCGGCATTCCGCGTGGCTACTACCTGTTCAACCAGACGGTGAACGGCGCCCCGGCTGCGAACACCGATTCCTCGTTCATCGTGGACACCGCGCTTGATAAGGACGCGAACATTGCCGTCAAGAACGGCACCGTGACCCTCGTCAAGAAGGTCCAGGACAACGATACCTCCAACGGTCAGACCGCCGAGCAGTGGATTGATTCCGCCGACTACAACATCGGCGATGATGTTCCGTTCCAGCTGGCCGGCACGCTGCCTGCGAACCTGACGTCCTTCAAGACTTTCAACTACGTCTTCCACGATACGCTGTCGACGGGTCTGACCCGCAACAATGATCTTAAGGTCGTCGTTGCGAACGGCGGTGTGGAAACCGACGTCACATCCAGCTTCACGCTGACGCCGGGCGAGAATGGTGCGTTCACCGTTGGCATCGCCGACATCCTTTCGCTGAACACCGACGGTCAGACGCTGGTCGACAAGGACACGACCGTCTACGTTCGCTACACCGCGAAGCTGAACACTGGCGCTGTCATCGGCTCCAACGGCAACCCGAACGAGGCTTATCTCGAGTTCTCGAACAACAGCAACCACGACGGCACCGGCAACACCGAAAACACCCCGACGGACAAGGTCACCGTCTTCACCTACAGGCTCGATGTCGAGAAGACCTTCGACGTCGGTGCTCCGGCTGAGAGCGACCTGCCGAAGTTCACGCTGTACAAGAAGAACGCTGATGGTACGTACGTCCCGTACACCAACGGCAAGGAAGCCTCCGCTGAGAAGTCCGTTGTCAAGGTTGATGGCAAGTACACCATCGCTTGGGAAGGCATCGACGCCGGCGACTACAAGCTCGCCGAAACGTACACGCCCGCAGGCTACAACACGGCTGCTGATGTTGAGTTCACCGTCACCGCTGACCATCAGATCAGCTCTGATGATCCGAAGCTGAACAGCCTTGCTGGTGGCGATACGTTCACCGGCACCGCGAGCACCGGTTCCATCTCGACCAAGATCGAGAACAAGTCGGGCAACGAGCTGCCGTCGACCGGTGGCATGGGCACCACGGTGCTGTACGTCGCTGGCGCTGCGATCGTCCTGATCGCCGGCATCGGCCTCGCGGTTGCGCTCCGTCGCCGTCAGGCCTGAGTGACACCCCACAAGGAAAGGTGACATGAGGAATCAACACTCGGCCAATCTGGAATCCCAGACTGACGGTAGTATCGATGCCTCATCCCTTACGTCGCCCGCCGGCTCCGCACAGGAATCGACGGGCGGCATCCTTATGGAGGAACAGACCATCAACGCCACTGACAACGCCACAACAACCACAACAACAAAGAAGAGCAACGTCGGACTCAACATCATGATCGTGCTCTTCGCCCTCGTCCTCCTCGGAGGCATCGGGCTTCTCGTCTATCCGACCTTCGCCAACTGGTGGAACACGATGCACGCGTCACGCGCCGTCGCCGGATACGTCGAAACCGTCAAAGACATGAGCGCGGACCAGAAGAAGGACCTCCTCGCCCAAGCCCACGCCTACAACGAACAACTCAACACGCTGCCGGACCGTTGGCACCTCACCGACGAGCAGATGGACCAGTACAACAAGACGCTTGACGTCTCAGGCACCGGAATCATGGGATACATCACGATCCCGAAACTCGAAGTGCGACTGCCCATCTACCACGGCACCGAAGACACCGTGCTGCAGATCGCCGGCGGACACCTCGCCGGATCGTCGCTGCCCGTAGGGGGCAAAGACACGCACACGGCCATCTCCGGACATACGGGACTGCCATCGGCGAAACTCTTCACCGGACTCGACAGCCTCAAGGAAGGCGACACCTTCGCATTCCACATCCTCGACGACACCTACACGTATCAAGTCGATCAGATACGCACCGTGCTGCCGAACGAAATGCGGGACCTCGACTTCGACCCCGACCAGGACTACGCGACACTCATCACCTGCACACCATACGGTGTCAACTCGCACCGACTCCTCGTACGCGGACACCGGATTCCGACGCCGGCGAACGCAGACGAGACACCATACGACAAAGCAGACAATCAGCGGACGCTCATCATCGCCGGCATCGCACTCGCCATCGTGATGTTCATCCTCTGGATCATCTGGCTCATCGTGCACCGCAGCCGCAAACGCGGACGCGACGCCGTGACCGGCGCACAGGTCAAGCATGCGGGCCGTTGACGCAGACCCGTCATCGCAACACTTATAATGAACCAAGAGAAGAAAGAACACCTCACCAACCCAAGGGGGACAATATGGAACGGCTTACCCTCGGCAGCCGCATCGCCACGGCAACGCTGTGCGCGGGCGCGTTGATCGCAAGCTTCGCCATCGGCCTGCCGAACGTCTACGCGGACGACACGGCCACGGACACGGACGTCAAAGACTCCATCACGACGACCGATGACCGCACCGATCTGGCGGCCACCGTCGTTGCAGGGGACGGTGAGGGCACCATCAACGTCCACTATGCGCACGACAGCGCCGGACTCGAAGGCGTCGTATTCCACGTCTACAACGTGGCGAAGTGGGCGAACGAAGGCGGCTACGAGCCGATCGGCGACTTCGCCGACGCTGAACAGTATCCGGTGAACTGGGATGTGCTCAACGCCGATCCGCAGACCTTCCGCGACATGGCGAACACGCTCGCCGGCTACATCGACGTCAACGGCACGAAGCCGGCGGCAAGCGCGATGACCGACGCGGACGGCAACGTCACCTTCGAAAAGGTCGGCGACGGCATGTTCCTCGTCACCGCCGAGCGCCTCGTCGAAAAGACGCTCGAATGCGCGAGTTCGGCAATGCTCGTCGCGCTGCCGAACGTGCACGTCGAAGACGGGGCGAACCAGCGCGTCGTCAACATCGAACCGAAGAGCGACTGCGTCGTGCCGGAAATCAAGACCGAGACGCTCAACGTCAAGAAGGTCTGGAAGGACGCCGGCAACAACGATCGCCCGAAGTCGATCACCGTGGAACTGCTCAAGAACGGTGAAAGCCAGGAGACCATCGAACTGTCCGACGCGAACAACTGGCAGCATACGTGGGCGGAACTCGAATCCGGCAACGACTGGAAGGTCGTGGAGAAGGACGTGCCGGCAGGGTACACGACAATCTCCGACTACGACATGACCGCTGAGGATGAAGCCAGCGTGACGATCACCAACACGAAGCCGGCTCCGCCGGTCACGCCGCAGAAGCCGCCGGCGCAGACCGGTGCCGACATCGCGCTCGTCGTCGTCGTGGCAGGAGCGGCGCTCGTGCTTGGCGTGCTGCTCATCGTGAAGAGCCGCAAGAAGGAAGCGTGAGCTGCGCGAAGTGATCGCAGCGGCTGACGCCGATTGGTAGGGAAGGCCATCCGGGAGGGTGGCCTTCCCTCTTTTTGGTATTTGGGGTGTTGTTTGGGGAGTGCTCTGCGGTTGGTGGTTGGGTGTGTTCGGTGGTTGGCGGCCCTTTGCGGGTCCCATCTAGGTTGGTTGGGTGGTATCTCGGCTGAAGAGGAGCATTTTCTCTGTAGATGGCGGGTAGCGTCTATGGCGCGGCGCGGAAATAAGTGGGGGTATACATGGGGTATCCCGAGAAAATGCTCCTCTTCAGCTGAGATAGTCGGGAGATAGGCTGATGAATCAGAGCGCTGCGGGGCGGAAAACGAGAAAGCACGAGATGGTTGGCGCAATCGGCGTGCCTGTAGACATGTGCTGCGCGTATCTGCGATTTTGGGGTGGGTTTTTCCCGCTAATCGTATCGTTGGAGCGAAAGCGGCGTTGGAAATCCAAGGAAAACAGGGCCAGTCACCCGACCTGCCCACCCCAAAATCGGAGATAGGGGGATGCCTTGCTCCAGATAACGCGCAGGCCGGTGGCGGCCCAGAGCGGGAAGTCGGCGATCAGCCTTTGTCACGGTAATCGGTCATCGGTAATCGGTCATCGCTATGCGGAAGGCACGGTCAAGATGGAATCGGTCGCAGGCGGCATGCAGGCTCTTGGTTCTGAGATTGATCGCCGCCTGCACCTCGATCGGATGGATGGCGCCATATCGCTCGATGGCGAAATCGACTTCGGCATGGCCGCGGGGATTGGCCCAATAATTCCAATAATACGGCGTGAACTGCTACGCGATGGGTGCGGTGGTTGGGGATGGTCAGCTGGCGGGAGTAGGTTAGGGGAATGCAGACGTTGGGCAGCGCGGCAGCGTCGGATGATGACGGTGTGTGGCATCGGCGAGTATCATCGGCGTGTCGCGGACGGTCAACGGATGTTCATGGGACTGTGTATATTAGATTGCTGGTGTCTGGCCGCGAGGCTCGCACGCGCCGGACAGTAAGCTTCCCAAGTGAATAAAGGAACGAATATGTACGCGATTGTGAAGGCCGGCGGCCATCAGGAAAAGGTCGAGGTCGGCGATACGATCCTCGTGAATCGTCTTGCAGCCAAGAATGGCGAAACCGTGGAATTCCCGGTTGCGCTCGTCGTGGATGGCTCCAAGGTCACCGTTGCGGCGGCGGATCTCGCGAAGATCACCGTCAAGGCGGAAGTTGTGGATGATGAGGCCAAGGGTCCGAAGATCCGCATCCAGAAGTTCAAGAACAAGACCGGCGTTGCTCGTCGCAAGGGCCATCGCCAGAAGCTGACCGCCGTCAAGATCACCGAGATCGCCTGAGTTCGCTCAGATACGGATCGGCATCGGAAGACTGCAGTCAGACACTGAAAGGAATTAGAAATGGCACATAAGAAGGGCGCGTCCAGCTCGCGTAACGGTCGCGATTCAAATCCTCAGTACCTCGGCGTGAAGCGCTTCGGCGGTGAAGCCGTCGTCGCCGGCAACATCCTCGTTCGCCAGCGCGGCACCAAGTTCCATCCGGGCAAGAACGTCGGCGTTGGCAAGGACCACACGCTGTTCGCGCTGACCGATGGTCAGGTTCGCTTCGGTGTTCGCCGCGATCGCAAGGTCGTCGACGTCGTCGCTGAGTGATTCCACTGATCGCGTAAGCACAGACTTTTGGAAGGCCTCCGCCGTTTGGCGGGGGCCTTCCTGCGTTTGCGGGGGTGTGAGTAGGCGGTGGCTGGGCGTGGCGTGGTTGAGTGATGAGTGTGAGGTGCCGTCGGTGGTGGTGTGGGTGGTTGTTTGTGGGTGTGGTCACCTGTGGAATGCCGTTTGGGGTGCCTTGATTGGTGGTGTGTGGGTGGAGCTACGCATAGGAAGTCGGAGCGGCGGCTTCGGGAGTGTGCTAGTTATGCGAATTGCGCAGGTTACGCAGTGTACGTATTGACGGTGGCTTGCGCGGCAGTCATCGCCGTCCGGCGACCCATGCTGTCGGCGATTTGCACCGTCGGCATACCGGCAGGCGACGGGCGTCGCATGCGGACGGTGTCGAGATAGCGACGCCCCTATAGAATGGTCGGTTATGAGTGACTTTGTAGATCGAGTGACAGTGCATGTGAAGGGCGGAGACGGCGGCAACGGGTCGGCGGGCATCCGCAGGGAGAAGTACAAGCCGCTGGCCGGGCCGAACGGCGGCAATGGCGGGCGCGGCGGATCGGTCATCTTCGTGGCCGATCCGAATGCGAATTCGCTGCTGGATTATCGGTTCATGCCGCATCGCACCGCCGAGAGCGGAACGATGGGCCTCGGCGACACGAAGGACGGTTCGCAAGGAGCGGATCTGCGGCTGCCGGTACCGGTCGGCACCGTCGTGTTCACCGCGCGCGGAGCGGAAGGTCAGCCGAAGCGTCCGGGCGAGGTATTGGCCGATCTGCGGCACGCCGGCGACGAATTCGTCGCGGCCGCAGGCGGCGCGGGCGGCCTCGGCAACGCGGCGCTCGCCAACAAGACGCGTCGTGCCCCGGGATTCGCACTGCTTGGCGAACCCGGCGAAGAGCGCGACGTCATCCTCGAGCTCAAATCGATCGCCGACGTGGCGCTCGTCGGCTTCCCGTCGGCGGGCAAATCGTCGCTCATCGCGGCCATGTCCGCGGCGAAGCCGAAGATCGCCGACTATCCGTTCACGACGCTCGTGCCGAACCTCGGCGTCGTGCAGGCGGGCGATATGCGATACACGATCGCCGACGTGCCGGGGCTCATCCCCGGCGCGTCGCAGGGCAAAGGGCTCGGACTGCAGTTCCTGAGGCACATCGAACGCACCGAAATCATCGCGCACGTCATCGATTGCGCGACGCTCGAACCGAACCGCGACCCGGTCGCCGACTACCGCGCGCTCGAAAAGGAACTCGCCGAATACGCGGAGGAGCTCGAACTGCCGCTCGGGGCGATCCCGATCCCCGAACGCCCGCGCGTCATCATCCTCAACAAGGTCGATATGCCGGAGGCGAAGGAACTCGCTGAATTCGTCAAGCCGGAATTCGAGAAGATGGATTTGCCGGTGTACATCGTGTCGACCGCGTCGCACGAAGGCCTCAAGGAACTCAACTTCGCGCTCGCGAACCTCGTCACCGAGATGCGCAAGGACGTCGCCGCGCGTGAGGCGAGCGCCGAGGAGGAACGCGTCGTCATCAAGCCGCTCGAGGAAGCGGGGACGCGCCGGCGCAACGGACGCAACGGCGACGTGCAGGAATTCACGATCGAACGCGAAGAAGACGGCAACGGCAACTACTGGTACACGGTCACCGGCACGAAACCGGAACGTTGGGTCGTGCAGACGAACTTCGACAACGACGAGGCCGTCGGCTACCTCGCGGACCGTCTCGCGAAACTCGGCGTCGAGGATGCGCTCAGAAAGAACGGTGCCAAGCCGGGAGACGAAGTGCGCATCGGACGCGGCGCGCGCGCCGTCGCCTTCGATTGGGATCCGACGATCGCGGCCGGCGCGGAGATGCTCGACGGCACGCAGCTCGGCTCGCGTGGCCATGATCTTCGCCTTGAGGAGGAGGACACGCGTGCGCGGCGCCGTACGAATGCGGAACGTCGCCGTCAGTACCACGAGATGATGGACGCGCGCGCCGCCGTGCGCGCCGCGATGCAGGCGGAACGCGAGGCTGGCCATTGGGCGGATCCGTCGATCGATGACGACCGGCACGACGAGACGTCGTTGTTCGGCCGAGGCGAACCCGAGGAGTATGAGGACGAATCGGATGACGGTTCGGGCCGAACGGGTTCGGGGCGAACGGGTTCGCGGGGAGACGAAGCGTGACGGGCGGCGACGGTCAGCTTGGAGCCGAAAGTCGGCTGCAGGCGGAAGACGGTTCGGCTGCGGGCGAGGAATCGGCTGCGGGCGTGACGGATGGAACGGGAATCGCTTCGGTCTCGGTGGACGACGATAGACGTTTCACGGTCGGCGATTGGACGGCCGAGGAAACGCGGCGCGCGGTCGCGGCGGCGAAGACGATCGTCGTCAAGGTCGGGTCGAGTTCGCTGACGCAGCCGTCGGGGCATCTCGATGTGGACAAGCTCGATGCGCTTTCCGGCGCGGTGGCGAGCGTACGCCTCGCCGGTGCCAACGTTGTCCTCGTGTCGTCGGGCGCGATCGCGGCGGGCTTCGGGCCGCTCGGGTTCGCGTCAAGACCGACCGACGTGGCGACGCAGCAGGCGTGCGCGTCGGTCGGGCAGGGGCTGCTCATGGCGCAGTACGAGACTGCGTTTGGGCGCTACGGCGTGCGTGTCGGGCAGTTGCTCATCACTGCCGGCGACACGATGCAGCCGCAGCAGTACCGCAACGCGCGCCGGACGATGGCGACGATGCTCGAGCTCGGCGTTGTGCCGATCGTCAATGAGAACGATGCGCTCGCCAGCAATGAGATCCGCTTTGGTGACAACGATCGCCTGAGCGCGCTCATCGCGAACATGGTGCGCGCCGATGCGCTCGTGCTGCTCACCGACGTGGATGCGCTCTACACGGCGCCGCCGAAGGAGCCGGGCTCACGCAAGATTACGTTCGTGCCGAATGTGACGGCGATGATCGACGAGATCCGTGTCGGCGGCACCGGTTCAGGCGTCGGCACCGGCGGCATGGTCACGAAGCTCGAGGCCGCGCGCATGGCGGCGGTCTCCGGCATCCCGGCCGTCATGACCTGTGCGTCGAACGCTGGACCTGCGCTGATGGGCGACAACGTGGGCACCGCGTTCGCGCCGGTCAAACACCGCGGTTCGGCGAAGCGGTTGTGGATCAAATTCGCGTCGCATCCCCAGGGCACGCTCGTCGCCGACGCCGGTGCGGCTGCGGCCGTGCGCGCAGGGCGGGCGAGCCTGCTCGCCGCGGGCGTACTTGAGACGCGCGGGGATTTCTCCGCCGGTGATGCGGTGTGGATTGACGACGAGGCCGGCAATCATCTGGCGCGCGGGCTTGTCGCCTACGATTCCGAGGAGGTGCCGGACATGCTCGGCCGCACTACGGCGCAGCTGCGGCGTCTGCTCGGAGACGAATACGCGCATCCGCTCGTGCACCGCGACAACCTCGTACTCGTGTAGAGGTGTAGAGCCGGCGTGCACGCGGGGTGGGGCGCGGGGGTGATGCGCGCGAGGATGGTGCGCGGGTGGATCTAGGCTGCCGGCAACGGCCGCTGCAAGGTTTTTTCGCCTGCAGCGGCCGTTGTGCGTCCTAGGCCGTCGAGGTGGGCCGGAAACTGGCTGGTTTGCGGGTGGGGTTGTCGGGGTGGCCGACGGGTCAGGACGGGAACTGGCTGGTTTGCGGGCGGGTTCGTCGGGGTGGTCGATGGGTCGGGACGCAAATGGGCTGGCTTGCGAGTGGGGTTGTCGGGGTGGCCGACGGGTTGGGACGGAAATCGGGGGGATTGGGAGGGTGAAAGTCCGGATGGTGAATGGGAGAGGGCGACACGGGGCTGGGATGACAACGCGAAGGGATAGCATGGAGGACATGAGCAACTCCCTTCCTCTTTCCGAAAGAATCAACCATGTTGCGCCGAGTGCCACGCTCGCGGTGGACACCAAAGCCAAGGCGATGAAGGCCCAGGGCGTTGACGTCGTCGGTTTCGGCGCGGGCGAACCGAACTTCGCGACGCCGCAGGAAATCGTCGCGGTCGCAGCCGAAGCGGTCGTCGATCCGAAGAACTACAAGTACACGCCGACGGCGGGTCTGCCGGAGCTGCGCGCGGCCATCGCCGACAAGACGTTGCGCGACAGCGGCTATGAAGTCAAGCCCGAGCAGGTCGTCGTGACGAACGGCGGTAAGCAGGGCGTGTACGAGGCGATGCAGCTGATCCTCAACGATGGCGACGAAGTCATTATCCCGACGCCGTACTGGACAAGCTATCCAGAGATGGTCAAGCTCGCCGGCGGCAAGCCGGTCGAAGTGTTCGCCGGTGCCGAAGTCGGCTTCGAGCCGAATATCGAAGACATCGAAAAAGCACGTACCGACAAGACGAAGGCAATCATCGTCACGTCGCCAAACAACCCCACCGGTGCGGTGTGGAGCGAGAAGACGATCAAGCAGATCGGCGAATGGGCGGTCGAACACGGCGTGTGGGTGCTCAGCGACGAAATCTACGAGCACCTCACCTATGACGGTGTGAAAACGACGTATATCGGCGCGGCCGTGCCGGAGGTACGCGGACAGCTCATCGTGCTCAACGGCGTTGCGAAGACGTACGCGATGCCGGGCTGGCGCGTCGGCTGGCTCATCGCGCCGCCGGAAGTCGCCAAGGAAGCGGCGAAACTGCAGGGTCACATGACGTCGAATGTCAACAACATCGCGCAATGTGCAGCGCTCGCGGCGGTCGCCGGGCCGCTCGACGCGGTCGAGATGATGCGCGAGGCCTTCGACAAACGTCGTGGCATCATCGTCTCCGCGCTCAACGATATCGAAGGTGTGCATTGCCCGACGCCGAATGGCGCGTTCTACGCGTTCGCTGACGTTCGCGGACTGCTGAACCGTCCGGTCGGCCCGAATGGACTCGAATTCGAGACTTCCTCTGATCTGGCTGCGGCGCTGCTCGACGAGGCCCACGTGGCCGCCGTGCCGGGCGAGGCGTTCGGCGCACCCGGGTATATGCGTTTCTCGTACGCGGTGGCGGACGATCAGATTGTGGAGGGCATGCGTCGGTTCAAGGAATGGGCCGAGGCGACGCGCGCCTGAGTGTGTGATGGCGGTTCGCGACGGAATCGGAGGAATCGGTTCGTCGTGAGCGGATTGACGGCGGTTGCGCTGATGCGCGGCCGCCGTTTTCGCATGGATAGGGCGGAGCGGGATGGAAATGGAGGCTGGTTTGCGGGTAGGGTTGTCGGGGTGGTCGATGGGTTGGGACGGAAATGGGCCGGTTTGCGGTCGGGGTCGTCGTGGTGGTCGATGGGTCGGGGCGCAAATGGGCCGGTTTGCGGGTGTTTTCGTCTGGGTGGTCGACGGATCGGGACGCAGTGGTCGGGGTTGTCGGTGGGGTCGATGGGTCGGGACGGTGCGGATGAGATGGGCAAGTGACGGAAGGAGGACGGGGGACTCGTGGGCGGAGAGGGGAAGCAGCGGGGAGGGGGAGATAGGGAGAAGGAGATAGGGGGAGAGGAGGGAAAGAGAGAGGAAGAGGAGAGGGGTGGTTTGCGGCGGGGACGTGCCTGAGGGGGCGCCGGGAATCGGGGAAACGTGGGCGGATTGTGAAGGAAACACACGGGATTGGACATCGTCGGAAGGATACGTTACTATTTCGACTTGGCGGTTTTGCGAAGGTCGGAGACGGCAGGTCGCAGAATCAACCTAGGGAAGTGGCGCAATTGGTAGCGCAACGGTCTCCAAAACCGTAGGTTGTGGGTTCGAGTCCCGCCTTCCCTGCAAAGACGGCGAGTAAGTTCATCGAATGTCTTTCAGGAGGGAACATGGCCAAGAAGACTGATCATGGCGAAGTTGTCGTGAAGCCGAACGTGTTCATGCGCATCGGTCTGTTCATCAAGCAGATCATCGATGAGCTGCGCAAGGTCGTGACGCCGACGAGGAAGCAGCTGTTCTACTGGTCGCTCGCGTCGTTCATTTTCGTCGTGCTGCTCATGGTGCTCGTCACGCTGATGGACACCGGACTCGGCAAGCTCGCCTTCCTGGTCTTCGGCTGATTCGGCCAAGGCGAAAAACAGGCGCAAACGTTGCGATTATAGCTGGGGGGAACCCCAGCTATAATCGTTTTCTGGTACATTCAATCGTTGAAATCAACCCCCAGCACAAAGGACATGCATGAGTGACGAAGTGAATCTCGATGACCTCAATCAGGCTGATCAGGATCAGTCACAGACGGAGGAGATTGACGCCGTCGCCGCCGCGTCGCCGAGTGAGGATGTCGCGGAAGGCATCGCGTACGACTCCGTGGACGCCGCGGAGCAGACGCCAGCCGACGGCGCCGACGCGGCTGCAACCGTGAGCATCGAAGAGGACATCGACGAGCAGGCGGACGCCGACTCGGACGCGAAATCGAGCGGCACCGCAGACGCCGACGCGAATGACGACGGTCCGGCCGCGGAGGCGGAAGAGGAAGCCGAGGAGGAGGACGCCGGTACGAAGGCCGTCAAGGAGTTCTCGAAGAGCCTGCGCACGCTCGAAGGCAAGTGGTACGTGCTGCATACGTATTCGGGATATGAGAAGCGCGTCAAGAGCAACATCGAATCGCGCGTGGCCAGCTTCGGTCTTGAAGACACGATCTTCCAAGTGGAAGTGCCGATGGAGGAAGTCGAAAAGCACACCGAGAAAGGCAAGAAGGTCGTGACGCGCGTGCGTGTGCCGGGCTATGTGCTTATCCGCATGTGGCCGGACGAGGACGCGCGCCGCATCGTGCGCGAGACGGAAGGCGTGACCGGCTTCGTCGGCCCGACGCGTGAGCCGGCGCCGCTGACCCGCAAGGAAGTCGTGCAGATG
This sequence comes from Bifidobacterium choerinum, assembly GCF_000741135.1. Classification (GTDB taxonomy): domain Bacteria; phylum Actinomycetota; class Actinomycetes; order Actinomycetales; family Bifidobacteriaceae; genus Bifidobacterium; species Bifidobacterium choerinum. The sequence goes on from NZ_JGYU01000003.1 coordinate 55,519, forward strand.
ATGGCGCCGATGATCGCTTCGCAGGCGCTCAAGGAGGCGGGCGACAAGCCGGCCGCTGCGAAGAAGCGCGTCATGGAGGTCTCATACGCCGTCGGCGATCAGGTCACCGTCACCGATGGCCCGTTCGCGACGATGTCCGCCGTCGTGTCCGAAGTGGAACCGTCGACGCAGAAGCTCACGGTGCTCGTGTCGATCTTCGGGCGCGACACGCCGGTCGAACTCGGCTTCGAGCAGGTGGAGAAGCTCGTCTGAACGGTATAGTTCGGCAAGGAAACGCGCAGCCCGTCTTCGTACGGCTGCGCGTTTTTCATTGCGAGCGAGATTCGACGAGTGGTGGACGACGCGGATTGGTGGATTTGCGGATGCGGCCGTGCGCGATGCGCGTCGGCTGGACGGGTGCGCGGATGCATTTCGGCTGAAGAGGAGCATTTTCTCGGCTATGGGCCGGTATGGCCATGAAATCGGCATCGTGAGACGGATTCTGACCGGTGATACTTGAGAGTAGCGGAGAAAATGCTCCTTCTCAGCTGAAATAGGCTGCGATGGGCGTGGCGGAGATGATGGAATGAGGGAGAGCGGTATTACTTATTGCTTCTCATATGCTCTAAGAGAGTTGTGCCGGAATCGGCGAATGGATGAGGCGGTGCATGAGGGGCTTGAGGAGCGGATGGCGCGGCCGGTAAAGCGGTCGTGAAGATGTCGGGAATAGGTGGCATCATGGAAAAGTTGTGACTGGAGGGTGCGCGTTGGTGCGCCCGCTGGCACAGCACAGCAAGACAACGTTGCGGAAGGCGTGGAAACACGCCGTTTCACCGCTTCACAGAAAGAAGAACCAACTTATGGCTCCTAAGAAGAAAGTCTCGGCGCTGATCAAGCTCCAGATCGAGGCTGGCAAGGCCAATCCGGCACCGCCGCTGGGCCCGGCTCTGGGTTCCCATGGCGTGAACATCATGGACTTCTGCAAGGCGTACAACGCGCAGACGCAGGACAAGATGGGCCAGATCATCCCTGTCGAGATCACCGTCTACGAGGATCGTTCCTTCGACTTCATCCTCAAGACGCCGCCGGCGGCCGCGCTGCTCAAGAAGGCTGCGGGCGTGCAGAAGGGCGCTGACAATCCGCTGACGACGAAGGTCGGCTCGGTCACCAAGGATCAGGTCCGCGAGATCGCGGAGACGAAGATGGCCGATCTTTCCGCTCGTGACATCGAAGCCGCAATGAAGATCATCGAGGGCACCGCGCGCTCGATGGGCATCACGGTGACGGACTGAGAGGAGAGGGACAGATGGCTAAGCACTCCAAGAAGTATCGCGAAGCGGCCGAGCGCATCGATCGCAACAACCTGTACACGCCGGAAGAGGCCATTGCTCTGCTCAAGAGCATGCCGTCGTACAACTTCGACCAGACCGTCGAAGCTGTGCTCCGCCTCAACGTCGACCCGCGCAAGGCCGATCAGCTCGTGCGCGGCTCCGTCAACCTGCCGAACGGCACCGGCAAGACCGCCAAGGTCCTCGTGTTCGCCCGTGGCCCGAAGGCCACCGAGGCGCTCGAAGCCGGCGCGGACATCGTCGGTGACGACGATCTCGTCGAGCAGGTCGCCAACGGCTTCCTCGACTTCGACTCCGTCGTCGCGACCCCGGACATGATGGGCAAGGTCGGCCGTCTCGGCCGTGTGCTCGGTCCGCGTGGCCTCATGCCGAACCCGAAGACCGGCACCGTGACCATGGATGTCACGAAGGCCGTCAAGGACATCAAGGGCGGCAAGGTCGACTTCCGCGTCGACAAGAACGGCAACCTGAGCTTCCTCTTCGGCAAGCTTTCGTTCACCGCTGAGGCTCTTGACGAGAACTTCCGCGCAATCGCCGACGAAGTCAAGCGTCTCAAGCCGTCCACCGTCAAGGGCCGCTACATCACCAAGGCGACCATCACCGCGACGATGGAACCGGGCGTCCCGGTCGATCCGGCTTCGATCTGATTCGGTTTCCGATTGGTCGGCCGACTACGGCTGATTGAAGCGTCATCCCCGCTGGGCAACATGCCCGGCGGGGATTTCTTGTAGGTGGTGGGTGTTGGTCGGCGGCGTGCGTGAATCGTGAGGATGAAGAGACGAAGCTCGGAGAAGAAACGGTCGGTGGGTAGAATCGAAATCATGTTGGGCGACGAACACGCGGATATCCTGGAACTGTTGGCGGGACACACGGACGATGGCACGATTCGGGCGCTCGCGTTCGAATGCCTGATCAGCGGACTGCGCGATGAGCGCGTCACGGCACTGCTCAACGTCATCGGATGGCGAGGACAGTTCGAATGCTTCGCCGTCGGGGGAGAACCGGCCGAAAGCATGGCGGCGACGGTGGCGAAAATCGGACAGGTCATCACGGATCTCGGCGGCGCGTCGCCGCTCATCGGCGTCTATGGCGCCTTCGTCATCGTATGCGCGCGGGCGCAGGCGGCCGTGTCGCCGGGCATCGCGAGCACGAATATGCTGCCGGCGTTCAGCGAAGGGGCAGCCGTGTACGTCAGTCCGATGCGGGAAGGCGTCGAAGGGGCGAGCCATGCCGTGCGCGAAACGCTGTTCTCGTTGCAGGCGGCGCCGTCGATCGTCGAACCGGCGCGGCCGCTGCGCGCCGACGATCTGCTGCCGGAGCGCGCGCTCATCGGTGACGACATGGCGCGCGAGGAGCTGTACCGCAACGTCTATCAGGTATTGCACGGCAGCAGTGAGGACGATCCGACCTTCGTGACGGTGTCCACGTTCCTGCGGCACGGCGGGTCGCTTGAGGCGACGGCGAAGGAGCTCAACATCCATCCGAACACGGTCCGCTACCGGCTCAAGCGCGCGGCGGAGACGACCGGGTGGGATGCGACCGACCCGCGGGATGCCTTCGTGCTCAATACGGCGATCGCCATCGGTCGGATTCGGGACCGGTGAGGGCGATGGGGCGTTGGTAAGGGGCTACGGGCCTAGAAGGCGGTGATGGCGGCGACCAGGGCGGGGCTAGTTGATGGCTAATCGGTGGTTGGTCGGGATTCGGGCAACAGTCTGATTGGTATCTGCGCTGAGGGAGAGCAACTTCGTCGGATAGGGCGCCTAGCGGGCTTGCGTGGTGGCGGAAATATGCGGTTTTGGATGGGGCTACTTGGCGAATGCCGGGAAGATGCTCTCCCTCAGCGCAGATATGGTTTCGGAGCTGGCTGCGCGGTTGTTTTGGAGTGCGGTTGTGTGCGGATGTGGGGCGTTCTGAGCGAACCGGGCGGTCTGAAGCCGTGGAATGGCTGGAATCCGAGTGGGATTGAGGTGTGCCGGCCGTGTGACCGGCACACCCAGCGCGGAATCAGTGCTGTGATGTTGGGATGGCCGGGAGGTCGAGACGGCGGAGAGTGTCGCGGTGGAACATGAGGCACAGGAAGCCGAAGACGAAGACGATCGGCAGCATGTGGCGCTCGAAGTTGTTCGCCGGCGCCGTGATCATGACGCCCATCAGCAGCAGCAACGGCATGTGCCACGACAGGGCGCGCCAACGTCTGAGCACGAGTTCGCCGGCGCCGATGAGCAATGTGAAGATGACATAGCAGTTGCCATGGGTGAACCAGCCAAGCACGGGGATGCTGCTCCAGCCGCGGGCGGAATCGGCGACCTTCGTGCGCCAGCCGTGGTCGTAGTACTTGATCCAGGTGTTCGTCTGCTGGACATAGTCGTTGTCGATGTAATAGCTCATCGGGACGTAGGGCGGATCGAAGATGTCGAAGTAGCCGTAGCTCTTGGCGAACAGGCCGTCGAAGGCGGTGCGCGGGTCGGCGCGAACGATCTCACGCCACGCCTTGTTGAAGTTGTCCATGTCCTCTGGTGTGACGGAACGCCAACGATAGCTGACCTTCTTCGACTGGATACCGGAGGATTTGACCGGGTCGGCGTCCTGGGGACGGTAGGCCTGCGCGGTCTGGTCGAGGTTGAAAATCGGGGCGAGCTTGTCTCGCGCGTCCTGCGGGATCGCGTTCGGATTCTCGTGGGCGACGCGCGCGATCATCTGAATCTGGATGCCGCGGGATTCGATCGGGTCGCCGCTGATGATCGTGCCGGAGGCGATCAGCGCGGCGATCGAACCGTGGATCAGGATCGTCGGCAGCAGCAGCGTGCCGAGGTAGAGCTTCCAGCGGCGACGGTCGGCGAGCAACGAAAAAACGACCTGCGCGAGAAGGATATACCACGCGTACTTCGCGCTGATCAGCATGACGCTCACCGAGACGACGAGCGCGGCAATCGTGATATGGCGCGTGGGGAGGACCTCGGTGCGCAGGATGGGGGAGGTCTTCACGCGCGGGGCGTAAGTCATGTAGAGCTCGTACATCAGGCCGAACCACCAGGTGAATGCGAACGCGAACAGTGGGGATTTCGTCAGGGAAATCGTCGCGAACAGCACGAGCGGGCAGCAGATGAAGACGAGCATGATGAGCGCGCGGGCGCAGGCACCGGCGGGAGTGCCCGCGTAAGGGGTGATGCGCGTGGAGATCGTCGTCGCGGTCGAGGTGATCAGTGAGGAATCAGCGGGCATGCTGCGGTGGTCCTTGCTGCGCGAACGGCGGGTGAGCCACGGCAGATTGAAGAAACGATTCGCGGCGGATGCACAGCAGAAACCGGCGAACAACCATTGGAGGAAGGCGAGGACGACGAGGCCGGCGTCGTTCGAGCCGGTCAGGTAGCGGGAGATGGCGAGGGCGCCGCCGTAGAAGACGGTGAGGACGATGTTGTGCTGGTCAGTCAGGTAGGTCGGCTGGTCGGGCCACATGTAGTGGGCGGTCGGGTAGATGTCCATCGGGACGAAGGAGAAGAAGCCGATGTAGGGCTGGTCGACGCCGGTCCATTGATTCCACGCCCAGGCGAATTCGCGGGCTTGCGAATAGATGTCGGCGCCGAAGGCTGCGAGGAGCGTCGCCGGAACCCACAGCCAGCAGATGGCGAGGACGAGCCAGATGCGTTTCCAGTCGGAAGTCGCCGCGATGATCGCGCGCGAGACGGCGGCGGTGATGCGGGAGCAGTGGGGGCGGAGGCGGAAGGCGAAGGTGTGCTTGGTGGGGTTCGCGGGGATGTCGGATGTGTGGGCGTTTTCGGGAGCGTGAGAGTTCGCGCGGGTGTGGATGGAGGAGGATGTGGACAGAGGGGATGTAGAATGCACCGCGATTGTGGAAGAGTCGTTGCGAACGTCCACATCAGTATCCACAGCGATGTGGATTGAGCCGGTGGTGGATACGGAGGTCGTGGGACCGGAGACGGAATCGGTTGGGGTGGAAGGGGAATCAGATGTGGTAGCGGAAGGGGAATCACAGACAGTGGCGGAGGTCGGGGTGTGGGGGCGGACTCGGGTGAGGTTGCGGGGTTTGCACATGCCTTCGCGGCGGTAGGCGGTGAAAACAAGCAGCAGCACAAAACCGAAGGTGCAGCTGAACATGACGAGGAACAGCAGCGCGTTCGTCCATCCGAAGCCGGCGAGACCGACGTCGGAGCGCATCAGCGGACCGATCGACGTGCACCAGGAGATCCAAACGCAGGCGAGCGCGGCGATCAGCCAACGGAAGAACGCGCCGCAGCGGTCGGCGAACGTTGGCGGCGTCACGCGGAAAGCGGGGGTTGTGGTCGCGGAGGATTCGGCATTGGTGGACGACGCGGTCGTCGGGGTGTCGGAATCGGTGGGATGCTCACGTGCCATAGACGCGATTGTACAATCGGCGGCAGAATGGACGGCTCATGCGGGGTTAGCCGTCGGCGCAGTGGGCGGTGGCGGGATGTGCGGGGGTCGTTGTCGGTGGGGAGGAGCATGGGTGGTCGGGTGCGGGCATCGGAGTTCAGGTGCATGATGGATAGGGAATCGAAACATCAACAGAGGAGCATCGCATGGCGGAAGGAAACATGAGCGGCAACGGCAACAACAACGATGGCGGTGCTGCGGCTGCGTCGATGTCTGGGTCGGTGGCCGCATCGAGCGCGCAGCAGAATCCGTTCCGCGATGACAATGTCGTCACCGGCGACCTGCCGCTGACGCGGGCGGTGGCGAATGTCGTGTCGCTCAAATCGGTCGGGTCGACGAACACGGTCGCTGAAACATACATCACAAGCGGGCGGTGGAATCGCAACGGCATGACGATTGTCAGCGCGCGGGAGCAGACGGCAGGGCGCGGCCGGCTCGACCACACATGGTTCAGCTCGCCGGGGAAATCGTTCATGATGTCGTTCATTTCCGCGGTGGGCAAGAACGTGGCGTGCGATCCGCAGATCAACGGCTGGCTGCAGATGATCGCCGGTCTGTCCGTGCTCGACGCGCTGCGTGAAACGCTGAGTGAAACGGACATGATGCTCATCCACGATCCGGCGAACATCGACGATGCACGCGACGACGTCATGGTCAAATGGCCGAACGACATCGTCTACCACGGGCATAAGCTCGGCGGCATCCTTTCGCAGATCGTCGCGGTGCCCGATCCGGATATCGTGGCCGTGGTCTACGGCATCGGGCTCAACCTCGACATGCCGCTCGACGAACTGCCGACCGACGACGCGACGTCGTGGCAGCTCATCACGCAGCCCGAGCATGAAGGTGAACGACCGGGCACGGCGGCGGTGATGGATCTCATCGCGTCGCACACGGTGAAGCATATCGAGGAACGGCTGTGGAACCTGGGACTCAATCCGGCAGTGAGCGCGCAGCATCTGCGGCGCAGGCTCGTGCAGGAAAGCTGGACGCTCGGGCATCCGATCGAAGTCCACTATACGAATGGGACAACGGAGCATGGCATCGCGCACGGCATCAACGCCGATGCGTCGCTCGCGATGACGACCTACGAAGGCGAGGAGCGGATCGTGCGCACGGCCGACGTGGGCGTGCTGCCGAACGTGGCGCAGTGAGCGGCCGCCGTCGGTGAGGTTGGAGGCCCGGAAAATCACGCGTTCAGCGACTGCGTGTCCGGATACGGCGTGCCGGCGGCGGTATCTCGGCTGGAAAGGAGCATTTTCTGCGGGACCTGCGAGTATGCGCGCCGAAATGGCTGAAATAGCCGGGGTCGGCGGGCCCGATACTCGCCTATGGCAGGGAAAATGCTCCTTTTCAGCCGAGATAGCCGATCCTGCCGATGGGGTGAGTCGATTTCGGTCGCGCGAACGGCTGCGCAGGCGTCCGCGCGACCGACTCGCGGCGTCTTGCGTCCGGAGTCGCCGGCACGGATGGCAGGTTGGGACGTGACGCGGGATGGTTGCGTCCTGAATCGTCGACGTGTCTGACGGATTGGGACGCCGGTCAGGTCGCGGTGATTGTGGAGCAGCCGTCGCGATTGTTTCGGAGGTTGGTTGCGGCCGTGGCGGTCGCTGAGCGGGGAGGTCGCGACCGTTTCGGGTGCGAGATGTGGCCGTGGCGGTCGCTGGATGGTGAGGTTGCGACCGTTTCGGGGGACTTGTGTGGCTGTGACGGTCGCTGATTGGGGAGGTTGCGACCGTCACAGGTGCGAGATGCGTCCGAAGCGATCGCAACCGGCTGCTACTGCAGCTTCGCGAGCGTGACCGGCGTCGCGAGCGATGCGGCGAGCGCCGCTTTCACCAGATCGCCGGGGATGAAGGCCGCCGACGCCATCGCGAGCGGCTTCAGCGGCATATGCGTCGTCGCGGCCTGCACGAGTACTCCGACGCCGTCCTGCAGCAGCACGCATCCGATTGCGCATGCGAGGAAATAGCCGAGGAACACCGCAATCGACAGCAGTGCGGACGCCGCGCTGCTGTGCGCATCGCCGATGCGTCCGACGTGGCCGATGTGACCGGCGCGGCCAACATGCGCGATGCCGAAACGGGCAGCGTCGTCGGCGCGGCGGACACACATGTCGCCGATGCGACCGCCGCGACCGGCCGCCCCGCCGAGACCAGCCTCGCCGCGCGGCGCCCATCGCGACGCGAACCGCATGACGAGCGCGGCGAGCAGCGACGTGACGATGCCGGCCGGCAGGAACGCGTAGAGGAACCCGCAGGTCGGGCCGACTAGCGCGGCCGTTGACATGCCGCCCGAGAAGACCGGCAGTCCGCACAGTCCCATCGCCAGATACAGCGCGACGGCGCCCGCGACCTGCCGCCAGCGCAGCGTCACGGCCGCGATCATCAGCACGAGCGTCTGCAACGTGATCGGCACCGGCGTGCCGGGGATCGCGATGCGACCGATCGCCGCCGCCGCGCACAGCGCGCCCGTCGTGAGCATGACCGGCAGCGCACCGCCGACGGCACGCCGTATCGTGACTTCCGAAGTCCGGATGCTGAGACTGCTGCCGTGATTTGATTGCTGATTCATCGTCGTTCCTTTGTGAGCTGTTGTGAGCTGTGTCCGTGTGCTGTGTTCGGTTGTGTGCACCGCGCACCATGCCAAGTTCGTCGCGGCAACCAATTGCAACGACTCCCGGCTGCTGCCCGTGGCAGACAGCTGCCGCCGATAAGCCGAGCTGGGCGGATGCCGGTCATGGCCGGCAAAGCATGTCGGGCCGCCGCCCGTAACGGACGCTGTCTTTCGCGGATTGCGCGTGTCGCCGCCGGTAAGTCGGTCTTGCCGCACGTGGCAGGCGGCTGCCGCGGGAGCTGCCGCCCGTAGGCCGCGTCGGACTGCCGGAGCCTGTAGCTGCAGGCGGCTGCCGCGGGAGCTGCCGCTTGCAGGCCGCGTCGGGCGACACCGGCTGGTGGCGCCCGCGGCGAGCGGGACGCCGCCATGATGGGGTTCGCCGGCAACGATACTGAGTGCGCACCGGCGGGTGGTTTGTTCACGTCCACAAAAGTCGATGGCGATTCTTGTGGGAACGCAAGTGTCGGCGACCCGCGAAACGGAGGATGCTGAAACGCATGTTTGACCAAGATCCAACTTCGCGTGCGTCCGCCCGGCACGTGCCGCCGACCGCCGTCGGCGTGCCATCCGATGCGGACGCCGCACCGACCATGCCGCCGTCCGCGGCTTCGTCCGCCGCATGTTCCGCGACCGCCGCGCCGACGCCGCAGTCGACCGATTCGACGCCGCCGACCGCGCCGATGAAGCTGCTCGTCGCGAACCGTGGCGAGATCGCGCTGCGCGTCGTGCGCACGGCGCGGGAGATGGGCATCCCGACCGTCGTCGTCTACGCCGAACAGGACCGCCACTGCCAGTATGTGCGGATGGCCGACGAGGCGTTCCTGCTGTCCGGCGACACCTATGCGGACACCTATCTCAACGAGGACCTGCTCGTCGAGATCCTGCGTCGTTCGGGCGCGAACGCCGTCCATCCCGGCTATGGCTTCCTGTCCGAAGTGAGCTCCTTCGCGCGCAAGGTGCTTGCCGAAGGCGCCGTCTGGATCGGCCCGTCGCCTCAGGCGCTCGACGCGCTCGGCGACAAGATCAGCGCGCGCCAGGTGGCCGAGAAGGCGCAGGTGCCTCCGGTGCCGGGCATCTCCCATGCCATCGTCGACATGCGTCCGCTGCTCGACTTCGCGCACACGCACGGCTATCCGCTGATGCTCAAGCGCACCGACGGCGGCGGCGGCCGCGGCATCACGCTCGTGCGCAGCGACGACGAGCTGCGCGGCTTCTACCTCAACCACAACGCCGCGCAGGGCGGCGACCTCGCCGACTACTTCGTCGAACGGTTCATCGACAACGGCCGCCACGTCGAAACCCAGTGCGGCCGCGACATGCACGGCGATTTCACCGTCTATTCGACCCGCGACTGCTCGGTGCAGCGGCGCAACCAGAAACTCATCGAGGAGGCGCCTGCGCCGTTCCTGTCCGACGACGTCCTCGCACAGCTCGAGAACTATTCGCGCAGGCTGTTCGAAGCGGTCGGCTATGTGGGGCTCGGCACCTGCGAGTTCATCGTGACGCCTGCCGACAAGGCGTACTTCCTCGAAGTCAATCCGCGACTCCAAGTGGAGCACACGGTCAGCGAGGAGGTCAGCGGCGTCGACCTTGTACGCGAACAGCTGACAATCGCCGTCGGCGGCGCGCTCACGCCGGCGCCGGCGCCGCGCGGCCACAGCTTCGAGCTGCGCATCACGAGCGAGGATCCGAAGTCGAACCTGACGCCGTCCGCAGGCACGCTCGAGACGGTGCGTTGGCCGAGCGGCCCGGGCGTGCGCGTCGACTCCGGCGTCCTCGAAGGCGACACGATCTCGCCGAAATTCGATTCGATGATGGGCAAGCTCATCGTCACCGCGTCCGATCGCGCGGCGGCCGTCGCACGCGTGCGCCGCGCACTCGACGAGATCGAGATCGCCGGAGTGCCGACCCCGGTCGAGCTGTACCGCACCGTCTTCGCCGACGACGAATTCACGGCCGAACACGGCGCCGGATTCGCCGTGAGCACGAAATGGCTCGAACGCAAATACCTCAACCGCGAGCCGGCGTCGACGCGCGCCGGACAGCCGGCGTCGCTGAGCGCCGACGCGCAGGACGCCGACGCATGCGCGCCGAGCGAGGAAATCGTCATCGAGATGAACCATCGGCGCGTCGTGCTCACCGTGCCGAGCGACGTCGTCGCGACGCTCACCGGCGGCGCGCGCTCGCGTGCGGCAGAACGGCCGACGCAGCCGCTGCGCGGCCAGGGCATGCACCACGTCGAGCGCGGCCGGCAGCGGCACGACGAACGCTCCGGCGTCATCGCGTCGCCGATGCAAGCGATTGTCACCCGCATCACCGTGGCGCCGGGGCAGCAGGTGGCCAAGGGCGACCTGCTCGTTGTGCTCGAGTCGATGAAGATGGAGAACTACGTCTATGCGCCGGTCGACGGTGTCGTCAACGAGATCTTCGCGACCGCCGCGTCCTCCGTCGACGGCGGCGAGACGCTGCTGACGCTCGACGTCGAAGGCGCGCATCGCAACGAGGAATCTACAGCTGCCGAGAACGCGGCTGCCAACACCGGCAAGGGGGAGCAGGCATGAGCGACATCACCGAATCACCGGCGCTGCAGGCGCTCGTCGCCGACGGCACGCTCGACGACGCCGTCGCCGCGGCCGTCGATACGCCGCGCGCAGCAACGGAGGGCGACGCGATGGGCGGCGAACGTCAGCCGATCCGGCCGTCTGTGCTCAAGGCGGCACAGCTGGCGCGCGACGCCGAGGCGCACGCGCGCGACCGTCAGCACGTCAAAGGTAAGCTGACGGCGCGCGAACGGCTCGATCTGCTGCTCGATACCGGCACCTTCGAGGAAATCGGACGATTCAGCGGCGGCGATATCAACGCAGGACATGCCGGAGCGGCCGTCATCACCGGGTTCGGCGAGGTCCACGGGCGCCGCGTCGCCGTCTACGCGCAGGACTTCTCGGTGCGCGGCGGCACGCTCGGTGTTGCTGAAGGACGCAAGATCTGCCGGCTGATGGACCAGGCGCTCACCTTGCGCATCCCGATCGTCGCATTGATCGATTCGGGCGGCGCGCGCATCCAGGAGGGCGTCGCCGCGCTGACGCAGTACGGGCGCATCTTCCGCAAGACCTGCGACGCGAGCGGCGCCGTCCCGCAGATCTCGCTGATCCTCGGGCCGTGCGCGGGAGGTGCCGTCTACTGCCCGGCGCTGACCGACCTGATCGTCATGACGCGTGAGAATTCGAACATGTTCGTCACCGGGCCGGACGTCATCAAGGCGGCGACCGGCGAATCAATCAGCATGGACGACCTCGGCGGCGGCGCCGTGCACAGCACGATGTCCGGCGTCGCGCACTATCTGGGCGCCGACGAGGCGGATGCGATCGACTACGCGCGCACCGTGCTCGCCTATCTGCCGTCGAATGCGGACGAGCAGCCGCCGACCTACATGTACATGGCGACGCGCGCCGACCGCGAGGTCGCGCGCCGGCTGGCCTCGATCGTGCCCGACAACGACCGCCAGCCCTACGACGTGCTCGACGTCATCCGCTGCGTCGTCGACTACGGCGAGTTCGTGCAGGTGCACGAACTGTTCGCGCCGTCCGCAGTCGTCGGCTTCGCCTGCATCGACGGCCATCCGGTCGGCATCGTCGCGAACCAGCCGAACGTCAACGCCGGCGGCCTCGATGTCGACTCGTCGGAAAAGGTCGCACGCTTCGTGCGGCTGTGCGACGCCTTCAACCTGCCGGTCGTCACGCTCGTCGACACGCCCGGATACAAGCCGGGCGCCGAGCAGGAGCACGCCGGCATCATCCGCCGCGGCGCGAAGGTCATCTACGCGTACGCGAACGCGCAGGTGCCGCTCGTCACGATCGTGCTGCGCAAGGCCTACGGCGGCGCATACATCGTCATGGGCTCGAAGTCGATCGGCGCCGACCTCAACTATGCGTGGCCCGCGGCGCAGATCGCCGTGCTCGGCGCGACCGGCGCCGTCAACATCATCCATCGCAAGGACCTGCAGAAGGCGAAGGACGCCGGAGCCGACGTCGACGCCGTGCGCGCGAAGTACGCGGCCGAATACGAACGTACGACCGTCAACGCGAACCTGTCGATGGAAACCGGGCAGATCGACGCGATGATCGACCCCGAACAGACGCGCGACACCTTGATCGAGGGACTGCGGCTGCTGCGCGGTAAACGACGCGCGCGCCGCGCCGGCAGACACCACGGCAACCAACCGCTGTGACGGCGGCCGACTTAACCGCTTCATCAACTGCAAACTCAATCAACTGCAAACGCAATCAAATCAACTCAAGACCACCGAAGAACACCGAAGAGAAAGCATCACCGATACCGATGAGTACCGCATCATTCATGGAACGACTCCAGCACGAAGCCCACGCCCTGATGTTCGCCGGGCAGTCCACGCCGTGGACGACGGCGCTCGCCGAGCTGATGGACGAGCCGATGACCGCCGACGCGCTCAGGGCGGCCGCGCGCCGCGCACACGATCTGCTCACGCCGGTCGCCGCGCAGCTGCTCGCGACGAGCGGACAAGACGTCGACCTGTTCGACTTCGACGCGAACCCGGCGATGCTCAGCGCGGCCGCGGACGCGACAGCGAGCATCGAAGGCATCGCGCTCGCCCAGCTCGGCGCCCTGATCGACCTCGAACAGCTCGGCTATGCGATCGCCGACGCGAAGCCGGTCGCGCTGCTCGGCCACTCGCAGGGCATCCTCGCCGTGCATATGGCGCAGGCAATCGCCGACGCCGGCTCGATCGAGGCGGCGCGCCCGCGCATCGACGAGATCCTCGCGATCGCCGCGTTGATCGGCGCCGCCGGCACGCGCGAGGCACGCGCACGACGCATCGTGCGCAAGTTCGGCGAGGCGACGCCGATGCTGTCGGTCAAGGGAATCCTGCCGGCGCAGGCGGACGCGTTGATCGCACGCGTCGCCGACGCGCTCGGCCCGATCAGCGTCGCCGTCATCAACTCGGCGAACCACGTCGTCCTCTCCGGCCACCCGCAGGACCTCGCCGCATTCGCCGACGAGGCGGCGCGCGAACACCGCCGTCAGGCGCGGCTGCGCGCCGACAAGGTGCGCGGCGGCGACGTCTTCGACCCGGTGCTCGAATACCTCGAGGTGACGCTGCCGTTCCATTCGCCGCTGATGGCGCAGGCCGTCGAGACGACCGTCACATGGGCGGCCGTATGCGGCATCGACGAGGCACGCGCGCGCACGCTCGCCGAGGAGGTGCTCGTCAACCAGGTCGACTGGAACATGCAGATCGGCGAACTGCTCAAGGAACACGATCCTCGCACATTGTGGACGATCGACCTCGGGCCGGGTATGACGCTCGGCAAGCTGTGCGCGGCCGTCGCTGAAGGCACCGGCGTCGGCGTCGTCGAAGCGTCGGACGTCGCCTCGCGCGCGGCGCTCGCGACGGCCGTCGACGACCCGGCGCGCCTGCAGGACTGGACGAAGTACGCGCCGCGGCTCGTGTGCACGCCACAGGGTGAGCGTATCGAGACGGCGTTCACGCGACTGACCGGCAAGCCGCCGGTGCTGCTCGCCGGCATGACGCCGACGACCGTCGACCCCGAGATCGTCGCCGCGGCCGCGAACGCCGGATACTGGGCGGAGCTCGCCGGCGGCGGCCAGGTGACGGCCGAGGTCTTCGATCGTCATATGGCCGAACTCGGCGAACGGCTCGACGAGGGACGTACCGTCGAATTCAACGCGATGTTCATGGATCGCTATCTGTGGAACCTGCAGTTCGGCTCGTCGCGCATCGTGCCGAAGAAGCGCGCGTCCGGCGCGCCGATCGACGGCGTCGTCGTCTCCGCCGGCATCCCCGAACTCGACGAGGCGGTCGCGTTGGTCGCGTCGCTCAACGCCGACGGCTTCCCCTACGTATGCTTCAAGCCGGGCACCGTCGAGCAGATCCGCCAGGTTGTGCGCATCGCGAAGGCCGTCGTGCCGGCGAAGATCATCGTGCAGGTCGAAGGCGGCTCTGCGGGCGGCCACCACAGCTGGGAATCGCTCGACGACCTGCTGCTCGCCACCTACGCGCAGGTGCGCGGTCAGGACAACCTCGTGCTCGTCGTCGGCGGCGGCATCGGCACGCCGGAACGCGGCGCCGACTACATCACCGGCGCATGGGCGACGCGCTACGGCCGTCCGGCGATGCCCGTCGACGGCGTGCTCGTCGGCACCGCCGTCATGACGGCGAAGGAGGCGCACACCTCGCCCGAGGTCAAGCGACTGCTCGTCAAGACGCCGGGCATCACGGCGGCCGACGCCGATGCGGACGACGTGTTCGCGCCGCTCGGCGAACAGTGGGTACCGAGCGGCAAGGCCGTCGGCGGCGTGACGAGCGGCCTGAGCCATCTGCATGCCGACATCTACGAACTCGAGAACGCCTCCGCGCGCTGCGGCCGCCTGCTCGTGCACATCATGAAACACCCCGAGGAGCTCGAGTCGCGCCGCGAGGAGATCATCGAAGCACTCGACCAGACCGCGAAGCCGTACTTCGGTGACCTTGAGACGATGAGCTACGAGGATTGGGCTCGCCGATTCGCCGAACTCGCGTTCCCGTGGGCCGACGGCACCTACGCCGACCGCTACCTGCATCTGCTGCAGCGCATCGAGGCGCGCGTCATCGACCTCGAACAGGGCGCGTTCACGCCGATGTTCACGTCCCGCGCCGACGTCGAAGCCGACCCCTTCGCCGCGCTCGCCGCGCTCGTCGAAGCATATCCGGCGATGCAGGAACTCACGGTGACGCCGACCGACGAGGCGTGGTTCACCGAACTCGTGCGCGAATACCCCAAGCCGATGCCCTTCGTGCCGGCGATCGACCACGACCTGCTGCGCTGGTGGGGACAGGACCAGCTGTGGCAGTCCGAGGACCCGCGCTACCCGGCCGATTCGGTGCGCATCATCCCCGGCCCGATCTCGGTGGCCGGCATCACGACGGTCGACGAGCCGGTCGCCGACATCCTCGGCCGCTTCAACGACGCGATGACGGCGCGCGTGGCAGGCGAAACGGGTGCCGCGGATGTCGACGCGGCCGCCGCCGAGCGCTTCGCGCTGCTCGCCGGCGCCACCGATGCTGAGGACTTCATCCGCCGCAGTCCGAACCTCTCGTGGGTCGGCCACCAGAGCGCCAACCCGGCCTACGGCACCGCGCGCGGCGACAAGACCTACGAATTGATTCATCTCGGCCGCGACGAGCAGGCCGGCGTCGAACAGTTCGACCTCGACATCCATCTCGACACGTTCTGGGACGACGAACCGGACGGCGGACTCGACAAGCACGCGGTGCGCGACATCGTCATCCCGCTCAACGTGCAGCTCGACGCAACCGGCATGATCCCGGTCGTCGACCGCGAGCGCCTGCCCGAACACGTCTACCGCATGCTCGCCGCGACGGCCGGCATCGGCAACACGGCGATCACCGGCGACGAACTGACGACGATGCCGTCGATCGAAGCCGCCGACGCCGCGGCGGACGGCGTGGATGAGACGGCCGCACCCTTCGGTGTCGCGCATGCCGCATACACGCTGTCGGCGAATCTCGGTGCCGACCATGAGGCGGCCACCGGCGGGGCGCTGCCGGTCGACCTCGTGCCCGCGCCGATCGCGCCCGATGCGCTCGTCGGCCCCGCATGGCCGGCGATCTATGCGGCACTCGGCTCGGTCAGCGTCGACGGATACCCGGTCATCGAAGGCCTGCTCAACGCCGTCCATCTCGACCATCTGATCGCGCTGGGCGTCGATGAGGAGACGCTGCTGGCGCACGTCGGAGAACAGGTGACGCTCACGAGCTGGGCAGAGCCGTACTTCGAATCGGCGTCGGGACGCGTCGTGACGATCCATGTGCGCCACACGGCCGCCGACGGCACCGTGCTCGCCGAAGAGAGCGAACGATTCGCGATCCGCGGCCGCGCCTACAGCGACGAACTGCCGGCGCCGGCCGCCGACGACGGCGGGCTCGACGCCCACGTCGTCGCGACGCCGCGCCGTCTGCTGCGCCGCGTCACCGTCCGCGCGCCGCACGAGATGACGGCGTTCGCGCGCACATCGGGCGATTTCAACCCGATCCACACGTCGCGCCGCGGCGCCGCGATCAGCGGACTGTCGCAGCCGCTCGTGCACGGCATGTGGCTGTCGGCGACGGCGCAGCACGCCGTGCAGTCGCTCGACGAACGCGGCGCGCACTACGAGATCGCCGGCTGGACCTACAACATGTACGGCATGGTGCAGCTCGACGACGACGTGGAGATTAGCGTCGAACGCGTCGGACGTGTCGCGCACGCCGGCCTCGCGCTTGAGGTGACGTGCCGCATCGGTGGGCAGCTCGTCAGCCGTGCGACTGCGGTCACGCGCGCGCCGATCACCGCCTTCGTCTACCCCGGCCAGGGCATCCAGAGCCAGGGGATGGTGCTCGACGAACGTATGAAGTCGCCGGCGGCGCGCGACGTGTGGGAACGCGCCGACCGTCTCACGCGCGAACGGCTCGGGTTCTCGATCCTCGCCGTCGTGCGCGACAACCCGAAGGAGCTGACGGCGAACGGTGTCACCTACCGCCATCCGGAAGGTCTGCTCAACCTCACGCAGTTCACGCAGGTCGCGCTCGCGACCGTCGCGTTTGCGCAGACGGCGCGTATGCAGGAGGCAGGCGCCGACATCCGCCCGTCGTACTTCGCCGGCCATTCGCTCGGCGAATACAACGCGCTGAGCTCCTTCGCGCATGTCATCCCGCTGGAGACAGTGCTCGAACTCGTCTTCCACCGCGGCTCGACGATGCATCATCTCATCGACCGCGACGCGCAGGGCCGATCGAACTACCGCATGGGCGCGCTGCGTCCGAATCAGTTCGGCGTCGACGACGCGCACGTGCGCGAATATGTGGAGTCGGTCGCGCAGGCGAGCGGCGAGTTCCTCGAAATCGTCAATTACAATCTCGCCGGCCAGCAGTACGCGGTCGCCGGCACGATCGCCGGACTCAAGGCGCTCGCCGCCGACGCCGCACGCCGCGTGGCGGAATTCGGCGGCAAGCCGGCGTTCATGCTCGTGCCGGGCATCGACGTGCCGTTCCATTCATCGCTGCTGCGCAAGGGCGTCCCCGAGTTCCGCGACAAGCTCGATGCGCTGCTGCCGGCCGAAATCGACTACCGCGGCGCGCTCGAGGGACTGTACATCCCGAACCTCGTCGCCGCGCCGTTCGCGATGACGAAGGAGTTCGCGCAGCGGATCCTCGACGTCGTGCCGAGCGAACGCATCGCCGCCGCGCTCGCCGACGACGCCGTCTGGGACTCCTACGCCGCCGACGATCAGAAACTCGGCCGACTGCTGCTCACCGAGCTGCTGTCGTGGCAGTTCGCGTCGCCGGTGCGCTGGATCGAAACGCAGGCGCTGCTGTTCGGCGCGCGCGAACAGGGCGGACTCGGCGTCGAACAGCTCGTCGAGGTCGGTCTCGGCAACGCGCCGACGCTCGCGAACCTCGCCGCGAAGACGCTGCGGCTGCCGGAGTTCTCGCGCCGTCAGGTCGCCGTGTACAACGTCGGCCGCGACGAGGGCCGAGTCTACATGACCGATGCGGATCCGCTCGTCGAGGACGCCGACATCGAGGAGACGACGACCGAAAGCGCGCCGGCCGCGGCCGCCCCGGCGGCGCCGCAGCCCGTCGCACCGGCCGCCGCGGTGCCCGAAGTGCCGGCCGCGCCGGCGGCGGGCGTCTCCGGAGCAGACGTGCCGGACCTCGCGTTCCGCGCGCACGACGGCATCACGATGCTGCTCGCGTACGCCGCGAAGATCCGCCCCGAGCAGATCGGCGACGATGACACGACCGACACGTTGACGAACGGCGTCTCGTCGCGCCGCAACCAGCTGCTGATGGACATCAGCGCCGAACTCGGCGTCGCGAGCGTCGACGGCGCCGCCGAAGCGTCGATCCGCGACCTCGGCGCGCTCGTCGACAAGGTCGCCCCGAACTACAAGGCCTTCGGTCCCGTGCTCGCCGACATCGTGCGCGACCGCGTGCGCGCGCTCTTCGGCGCGGCCGGCATCAAGCTGCCGCAGATCGACAAGCGCGTGCGCGAGACGTGGGGACTCGGCGAAGGCTGGGCGAGTCACGTCGTCGCCGAACTCGTGCTCGGCTCGCGCGACGGCGCCTCCGCGCGCGGCGGCGACCTCGCGACGCTCGCCGCGACGTCGGCGGCGAACATGAACGCCGCGAACGCGATGATCGACGCGGCCGTGCAGGCCGTCGCCGCCGCGCACGGCGTGCAGGTCGCGATGCCGAGCGCGTCCGCCGCCTCGGGCGGCGTCGTCGACTCGGCCGCATTGGACGCCTACGCGGCGTCGGTCACCGGCTCCGGCGGCGTCCTCGCCGCGACGGCCAGATTCGTTCTCGGCCAGCTCGGCGTCGACACGCCGGCGCCGCAGCCCGGCGACGACGCCGAGAACACGGCCGTCGTCGCCGCCGTCGAGGCCGAACTCGGCTCCGACTGGCCGACGCAGGTCGCGCCGCGCTTCGACGCGCGCCAGGCGATCCTCTTCGACGACCGTTGGGCGTCGGCGCGCGAAGACCTCGCCCGCGCCTACTACAACGGCGACGCCGACGCGATCGCCGGCGACTTCACGGCGGCCGGCGACGCCGTCGCCAAGCAGGCCGCATGGTACGTGGCGCACGCCGACGACGCCGCGCTCGCCGCACGCTACGCAGCGATCGCCGAGCAGGCGGCGGCCGACACGACCGAGGCCACGCTCGACTACGACGGTCAGGTGGCCGTCGTCACCGGCGTCGCGCCGAACTCGATCGCCGCGCAGATCGTCGCCGGACTGCTCGAAGGCGGCGCGACCGTCATCGCGACGTCGCACAGCTTCAAGCCGTCCGTCAAGACATGGGCGCAGCGCAGCTACCGCGAACACGCGCGCGGCGACGCGAAACTGTGGCTCATGCCGGCGAACCTGTCGTCGTACCGCGACGTCGACGCGCTCGTCGACTGGGTCGGCCATGTGCAGAAGAAGACGAACGGTGCGACGACGACGGTGCTCAAGCCGGCCTATGAGCCGGACCTGTTCTTCCCGTTCGCGGCGCCGCCGGTGCACGGTTCGCTCGCCGACTCCGGCGCATTGTTCGAATCGCAGGCGCGCCTGATGCTGTGGGGCGTCGAACGCGCGATCGCCGGGTTCGCGGCTCTCGGCGCCGACACGGACGTGCGCCACAAACTGCACGTCGTGCTGCCAGGCTCACCGAACCGCGGCGTCTTCGGCGGCGACGGCGCATACGGCGAAGTCAAGAGCGCGTTCGACGCGATCATCAACCGCGCCCGCAGCGAACACGCATGGTCGGACCGCGTCACCTTCGCGCATCCGAAGATCGGCTGGGTGCGCGGCACCGGACTGATGGGGGGCAACGACCCGCTCGTCGCCGTCGTCGAAAAGCACGGCCTGACGACGTACTCCACCGAACAGATCGCCGCCGAACTGCTCAAGCTGACGACGGACGAGGCGCGTGAGCGGGCGGCCGTCGCGCCGCTCGACGTCGACCTGACCGGCGGCCTCGGCGCCGAGCCGATCGACATCCGCGCATTGCGCGCCGAAGCGCTCGCCGACGCCGCGCTCGACGAGGCGGAGGCGGACGCCGACGCCGACGCCATGCAGGTCAAGGCACTGCCGAGCCCGCACGTGCCGAAGCAGGCGGCGGTCAACCTCGCCGAATGGGAACGGGTGAGCGCACGGCCGGAGGATGAAATCGTCATCGTCTCGATCGGCGAACTCGGCCCGTGGGGGTCGGGACGCACGCGCGCCGAAGCCGAACTCGGCATCCACGCGGACGGCGACGTCGACCTCTCCGCCGGCGCCGTGCTCGAACTCGCGTGGAACATGGGACTGCTCAGCTGGGCGGACTCGCCCAAGCCCGGCTGGTACGACGTCGACGGCAACCTCGTGCCGGAATCGGACATCGCCGAACGCTACCACGACGAGGTCGTCGCCAAATCCGGCGTGCGCCCGTTCGCGCCCGGCATGGGCTCCGACTACCGCGACGGCACCGACGAGGAGGAGGCCGAGGTCTACCTCGACCACGACGTGAGCTTCAGCGTGCCGACGCGCGCGATCGCCGACGAATACATCGCAATGGACGCCGAGCACACGTCAATCATGCCCGACGACGACAGCGGCGAATGGATCGTGACGCGCCACGCCGGATCGATGATCCGCGTGCCGCGGCGCGCGACGATGACACGCACCGTCGGCGGCCAGTTCCCCGACGGCTTCGACCCGACGAAGTGGGGCATCCCCGCCTCGATGGTCGGCGACGTCGACCCGATCGCACTGTGGAACATCGTGACGACCGTCGACGCGTACCTGTCCGCCGGCTTCACGCCGACCGAGATCCTCACGGCCGTGCATCCGTCGATGGTCGCAAGCACGCAGGGAACCGGCTTCGGCGGCATGGCCTCGATGCGCAAGCTGTACCTCGACCGCTTCCTCGGCCACGAAATCCCGACCGACATCCTGCAGGAGGCGCTGCCGAACGTCGTCGCCGCGCACGTCATGCAAAGCTACATCGGCGGCTACGGCAACATGGTGCAGCCGGTGTCCGCATGCGCGACGGCCGCCGTCTCGCTCGAGGAAGGCGCCGACAAGATCGCGCTCGGCAAAGCCGACTTCGTCGTCACTGGCGCCATCGACGACATCGGCGTCGAATCGGTTATCGGATTCGGCAACATGAACGCGACCGCGAACTCGCAGGAGATGTACGACAAGGGCATCGAAGCGCGGTTCTTCTCACGCGCGAATGACCGCCGCCGCGGAGGCTTCGTCGAATCGCAGGGCGGCGGCACCGTGCTGCTCACTCGCGGCGACATCGCGCTGCGCCTCGGCCTTCCGGTCGCCGGCGTCATCGGCTTCGTGCACTCCTACGCCGACGGCGCACACACGTCGATCCCGGCGCCCGGCCTCGGCGCACTCGCCGCAGGGCTCGGCGGCCGCTCGTCGAAGCTCGTGCGCGACCTCGCGACGCTCGGCGTCACGCCGGACGACATCGCCGTGGTCTCCAAGCACGACACGTCGACGAACGCGAACGACCCGAACGAGTCGGAACTGCACAACACGCTCGCCCACGCGATCGGACGCGAAGAAGGCAACCCGCTGTTCGTGATCTCGCAGAAATCGCTCACCGGACATGCGAAGGGCGGCGCGTGCGTGTTCCAGATCAACGGCATCACGCAGCTGTTCCGCTCCGGCATCGTGCCGGCGAACGCGGCGCTCGAATGCGTCGACCCGAAGCTCGCGCGCGACGACTACATGGTGTGGCTGCGCCGGCCGCTCGCAATCGGTACGCGGCGGACGGTGAAGGCGGCGCTCGCGACATCGCTCGGCTTCGGTCACGTCTCCGGATTCGCGGCGATCGTGCATCCGGGCGCCTTCGAGGCGGCCGTCGAGCATACGCATGGCGCCGACGCGCTTGATGCATGGCGTGCACGTGCGAACGAGCGGCTCGCGGCCGGACGGCGCAGGCTCGAGGAAGGCATGATGGGGCGCGCGGCACTCTACGAGCCGATCGACAACCGTCGTTTCCACGAGGACGGCCACGGCTACGACGCACATGAGGTCGAGAAGGCGATGCTGCTCGATCCGGATGCGCGACTCGGCGCGGACGGGTTCTTCGCGGCGTGCGCTCGCTGAGATTTGTGCGGGCGTTGTGTGGGGCGCGTGGGATGGCGTATGCGTAAGGCATACGGCGTTCGGCGCGCCCTGCGCGCGTTTTTGCGGAGGGTGCGCGTGTCGATTGCGTTGCGCCGTGGGGAGGACGCGGGTGCGGCGGCTATCGTGGGGATGACGGCAAACGTTGGCGTAGGGAGGTTGCGGCGATGACGATGCTCGGTGTCGGACATGATGTGGTGGACGTGCGCGCGTTCGAGGAACAGCTTGAGGCGCCCGGGTCGCATATGCGCGCGCTGTTCTCGGCGCGCGAGCTGCGGCAGGCACGGCTGCGCGCCGAGCAGAAGCACGACGGGCAGGCCGTGCACCTCGCCGGGCGGTGGGCGGCCAAGGAATCGGTCATCAAGGCGTGGTGCGAGGCGCTCGGGACGGCGACGAGCCCCTACACGCTCGACGATACGCCGTGGGCGGCCATCGAGGTGCTCAGCGAGGCCGACGGCTGCCCGCGCATCGTGCTTGGCGGCGATGTGGAAAGCCGACTGCGCAAATCGGTCGGTGCACACGTGTTCAGCGACGCCGAGCCGGAGCCGGATCTGCATTGGTTCGTGTCGATCTCTCACGACGGCGGGATCGCTTCGGCCGTCGTCATGCTCTGCGCGCAGTAGGGAGGTCGCGCGGGCTGGTCTGTGTGGGTTGTGCGGCTGCGGATTTGCGGTTGGCACGGCGTTGTGTATAATGGCACACGTTGTCCGGAACGCTGTTCCAGACGGCACGCGGATGTAGCTCAATGGTAGAGCCTCAGTCTTCCAAACTGATTACGCGGGTTCGATTCCCGTCATCCGCTCCATCAGAAAGGCCGTGGATTCCAACGAATCCGCGGCCTTTCGCATATCGTTGGCGGGGGTGAGAAGGTACAAGAGCGGTACAGGGGAGGCTGACTGCCCGTAGCGATTCCGTTGCGGGTTGGTTCGTCGATGAGGTCAACGGTTCGGGACGGAATGGAGCCTGTTAGCGGGGCGGTTCGTCGCCGTGGTCGACCGGTTGTATCGGAAACAGGCCTGCTTGCGGGTCGGTTCGTCGATGGGGGCGACGGAATGGGTCAGAACAGGGTTGGCGGGTGGTTGGTGGCGTCGAGGAAACGGATCAGATCGTCATAGTTGATCGCCATCGTCTTCGTATTCGTCAGTGGGTGCACGAGTAGACGCTTGCCGATGAGCGTGCGGTCGATGAGGACGGTCACCGCGTGGTCGGCGTCGTTGATGACGGCGAGCGGCGTGACGCTGCCAGGTTCGAGTCCAAGCGTGTCATGCAGTTGTTCGGCGTTTGCGAAACTCAGTCGCCCGCTGCGCAGGATGCGTGCGAGCTCCTTGAGATCGGCGCGTTTGCTCTCGTCGAGCATGGCGAGATAGTAGTCGTCGCGCGAGTTGCGCAACAACAGGTTCTTGACGCCGAAGCCATCGATGAGCGTTTTGACGAACTGTGCGGCCTCGACCGTCGTCACCGGATCATGCTCGACCTCGTCGGTGTCGATGTGCAGGGCGGCGAGCGTGTGATACAACGTCTGCATACCGCGGATGCTACACCGCGACCTCTGACGAGACCGCTCAGCGGGTTGGTTCGTCGATGTGGCTGACGAAGTGGGACGGAAAGAGGCCGGTGAGCGGGTCGGTTCGTCGGCGTGGTCGACGGAATGGGACGTTGCGCGTCGACTGGTCGCCGTGGTCGACGGTTCAGCCTGGGACGGTAGGGCGCGGTTCGTATGCTGAAGCTGGCAGGCGTATATGCGTAACACGCGTCACACGTGCGGATCCGCGTCGGGTGCGCAACACGCGTCACGCATACGCAGCATACGCATAACAGGACGGCGCGCGTTTCGGGCGCGGGCATCGTAAGGGAGGTCACCGATGGCGGACGCCGACGAACGTGAGGTCGCGAAGCTCGAGGCCGAGCCGCGCCCGACACCCACCGAGCCGGAAAGCGGTCAGGAGATGGAGGAGAACCTCGTCTCGAAGCACCCCGAGGCCACGATCCCCGAATCGGACGTGTCACTCGCCGACATCGAACGCAGCCGCTCGCATCCGGTGCGCTGGGCATTCGGCTGCATCCTCGCACTCGCCGCGCTCGTGTTCCCGTATTGGGCCGGCCGTTCGCTCGCGGTGCGGCACACGGCGCAGATCGTGCACCGTTTCGCGAACGTCGACCCGCGCGGCATCGCGCTTGTGGCCTGGGCGGTCACCGTATTCGCGTTCGTCTCACTCGCGATGATGATCGTCGACCGACGCAAGATCCCGTGGTTCACGTCTTTCCTCGTCTTCCTGTGCGCCGAACAGTTCATTTCGGGCGTGTCGCTGCTCAGGTTCGATTTCTGGCATTCGACCTACGTCATGTACGGCGACTCCGCGCGCATCGCGAACGCCGCGAACCTCGGCATCATCGCCGCGTCGCTTGCGCTCGCCGTCTTCGCCGTCGTCTGGGTGGGGCTGCTCGTCATCATCAGGAAGGATTCGCCGCTCAACGTGCTCACGCATGTGTGGACGTCGCTGCTGCTGTGGTTCGTCTTCGAAGTGGTCGCACTGCTCATCGTGCTGTTCGGCGGCATGCTGACGATCGTCTGACCGCAATCAGTCATCCGCATAAGCAACAAACGGCCGTCCCCGCCGCACATGGCGGAGACGGCCGTTTTTTCGCACGTGCGACTGCGTGAACGCTCAGTTCAGCGCAGGCCGATGCGCTCGAGGTTCTCCTTGACGTGCGCGCAGCTCGCGTGGAACTCGGCGAGCTCGGCGTCCGACAGATCGAAGTGCATGACCTCCTCGACGCCGTCGGCGCCGACGACGCACGGCAGTGACGTGAAGAATCCCTCCTCGCCGTAGTCGCCGGTCATCAGCGTCGAGCACGGCGTGATGTAATGCTCGTTTGAGACGACGGCGCGCACGAGGCGGCATGCGGCGTCGGCGACGGCGAACTCGGTGCATTGCTTGCCGGCGTAGGTCACGTAGCCGCCGTGCCGTGCCTCCTCTTCGATTTCGCGCTCGTCGAAGCCGAAGCGTTCCGGCTGTTCCCGTCTGAGCTGGGCGAGCGGTTTGCCGCCGAAGTTCACGGCGCTCCACGCCGCGAACATGCTGCTGCCGTGCTCGCCGAGCATGTAGGCGCAGATCGAATGCTGGTCATAGCCGGTCGCGCGCGACAGCGCGTATTTGAGACGGCTTGAGTCGAGTGCGGTGCCGGTGCCGATGACGTGGCGCGGGTCGATGCCGGAGAGTTTCCAGATCTCGGTGGCGACGACGTCGCACGGATTGGCGATCGTCACCCACACACCGTCGAATCCGGCGTCGGCGATCGGCTTGATGAACTTCTTCGCCGTGTCGGTCGTGTAGAACAGTTCGCCGTCGCGATCCTTGCTCGCGAGGCTGACCTTGCCGGCCGCGTTGACGATGACGTCGCAGTCGGCGAGCCGCGCATAGTCGTCGCCGCAGTTGAAGAGGGCGACGTTGTGCGGGCAGAACGCGAGCGAGTCGCCGAGGTCCTGGACCTCCGCGGCGAGTTTGGCGCTGCGGTCCTCGTCGCCGGAGCATTGCTCCGTCATATACAGCTCGTCGGCGATGCCCTGCAGCACGAGGCTGTTCGCGACGTGCGCGCCCACATGTCCCATGCCGATGATGCCGACCTTCGTGACCGTGCCCATATCTGCTTCCTCCCTGTGTCCGCGTCTGTCCGCGCCTGTTGCGCTGTCGTTCGCCGAACATTGTGGGGCGCCGTTGTTGCGCCGCCGTTGATGAGTCGGTTCGCTTCCACGTTGGGCGAACAAAAGGGTCGCATCGTGGACGCGGGCGACTTGTGGTGCGTATGCGTACGCTGTTCGGAACGCTGGGATGGGGCGCGGCGACTCGGGGCGCGTATGCGTGCGCGGTATGGGACGCTGACGGAGCAGTGTGCGACTCGTATTGCGTATGCGTGCGCTGTGTGGGGCACATACGGCGCGCGGGTGCTCGGACACGGGGACGACACGCCGTCGCGGGGAGCCTGTATAGTTGCCGATTGGCGTGTTTCGCCCGCGGATAGAGAGCGCACCGGCATCGGGCCGGCAGCACCGCGCAGTCTACAAGGAGGATGCCGTGGCACTGACGGCTGAAGAAAAGCAGGACATCATCGCTAAGTACGCTACCCATGAAGGTGACACCGGCTCTCCGGAGGTCCAGATCGCACTGCTCACCAAGCGCATCGCCGATCTGACCGAGCACCTCAAGGAGCACAAGCACGATCACCACTCCCGTCGTGGTCTGCTGCTGATGGTCGGTGACCGTCGTCGTCTGCTTGACTATCTCAAGAACGTGGACATCAACCGCTACCGCTCGCTCATCGAGCGTCTGGGTCTGCGCCGATAATCCAAGCGTCCGCCCGAGTCCGGTCCAAGACCGGCTCGGGTTTTTTGTATGGCGCGCGTGACGGGAGCCGATGCAGGCGCGCGACGATATAGCCGGTGGCATAGAGGGATGAGCACAGGCCGGCGGTATTACAATGAGACACTGGCGGAGACCGGACCAGGAGAGGTCCGGATCCCAAAGAGGCCCGGGGGATTCGTCAGGCTGATGAATCGCGGGGCGCGTGGGACGAAACACCCGCGGACAACATAATCAATCACGGTCATCGGAAGCCATCGATGGCCCGACGAGGATGTTTGCAGAACAGTAGTAACAACAGAAAAGAAAAAGGAGGAACCCTATGGAGGGTCCCGAAATCAAGGCGGTAGAAGCCGTCATCGACAACGGTTCGTATGGCAAGCGCACGGTGCGCTTCGAAACCGGCCGTCTCGCCCAGCAGGCGGACGGCGCCGTCGCCGCGTATCTGGACGACGATTCGATGGTCCTGTCCACCACCACCGCGGGCAGCAGCCCGAAGGAGAACTACGACTTCTTCCCGCTCACCGTTGACGTTGAGGAGAAGATGTACGCCGCGGGCAAGATCCCGGGCTCGTTCTTCCGTCGCGAAGGCCGCCCGAGCTCCGAGGCGATCCTGGCGTGCCGCATCATCGACCGCCCGCTGCGCCCGTTGTTCCCGCACACGCTGCGCAACGAGGTGCAGGTCGTCGAGACGATCCTCGCGGTGAACCCGGAGGATTCGTATGACATGATCGCGCTCAACGCCGCATCGGCGTCGACGCTGATCTCCGGCCTGCCGTTCGAAGGCCCGGTCGGCGGCGTGCGCCTCGCGCTCATCGACGGCCAGTGGGTCGCGTTCCCGCGCTGGAGCGAACGCGAGCGCGCCGTCTTCGAGATCGTCGTCGCCGGCCGTGTCGTCGACAACGGCGACGTCGCGATCGCGATGATCGAGGCGGGTGCCGGCAAGAACGCATGGAACCTCATCTACGACGAGGGCCAGACGAAGCCGGACGAGGAGGTCGTCGCCGGTGGCCTCGAGGCCGCCAAGCCGTTCATCAAGGTTCTGTGCGATGCGCAGAACGAGCTCAAGAAGATCGCCGCGAAGGAGACGCGCGACTTCCCGCTCTTCCCGGAGTACACCGAGGAGCTCTACAACCGCATCGTCGAGATCGCGCACGCCGACCTCGACGAGGCCCTGTCGATCGCCGAGAAGCTGCCGCGTCAGGAGCGTATCTCCGAGATCAAGCAGAAGGTCCGCGACACGCTCGCGCTTGAGTTCACCGACATGGACGACGCCGAGAAGGAAAAGGAACTCGGCAACGCGTTCAAGGAGCTGCAGCGCCAGATCGTGCGCCGCCGCATCCTCACGCAGGACTACCGCATCGACGGCCGTGGCCTGCGCGACATCCGCACGCTGTCCGCCGAAGTGGGCATCGTGCCGCGCGTGCACGGCTCGGCGCTGTTCCAGCGTGGCGAGACGCAGATCCTCGGCGTCACGACGCTCAACATGCTCAAGATGGAGCAGCAGATCGACGCGCTGAGCGGCCCGCAGACGAAGCGCTACATGCACAACTACGAGATGCCGCCGTATTCGACCGGCGAAACCGGTCGCGTCGGTTCGCCGAAGCGCCGCGAGATCGGCCACGGCGCGCTCGCCGAGAAGGCGATCGTGCCGGTGCTGCCGAGCCGAGAGGAGTTCCCCTACGCGATCCGTCAGGTCTCCGAGGCCATCGGTTCGAACGGTTCGACGTCGATGGGTTCGGTGTGTGCGAGCACGCTGTCGCTGCTTGACGCAGGCGTCCCGCTCAAGGCCCCGGTCGCGGGCATCGCAATGGGCCTCGTCTCCGGTGACGTGGACGGTCAGCACGTCTACAAGACGCTCACCGACATCCTCGGCGCCGAGGACGCCTTCGGCGACATGGACTTCAAGGTCGCCGGCACCGCCGACTTCATCACCGCGCTGCAGCTCGACACGAAGCTCGACGGCATTCCGGCCGACGTGCTCGCCGGCGCGCTCAAGCAGGCGCACGAGGCGCGCACGACGATCCTCGAGGTCATCAACGAGTGCATCGACGGCCCGGCCGAGATGAGCCCGTTCGCGCCGCGCATCATCACGACGACGGTCCCGGTCGACAAGATCGGCGAGGTCATCGGCCCGAAGGGCAAGATGATCAACCAGATTCAGGAGGACACCGGCGCCGAGATCACGATCGAGGACGACGGCACCGTCTACATCGCCTCCGAAGGCGGCGAGGCCGCGCAGAAGGCGAAGGAGATCATCGACCAGATCGCCAACCCGCACGTGCCCCAGGCCGGCGAGACCTACAACGGCAAGGTCGTCAAGACGACGAGCTTCGGCGCCTTCGTCAACCTGACGCCGGGCACTGACGGCCTGCTGCACATCTCGCAGATCCGCAACCTCGCCGACGGCGAGCGCATCGACTCGGTCGAGGATGTGCTCAAGGAGGGCGACACCGTCGAGGTCGTCGTCCAGGGCGTCGACGACCGCGGCAAGATCTCGCTCGCGATCCCGGGGTATGAGAACCAGGAGAGCAACGCCGGCGCCGCCCGCCGCGACGACCGCCGCCGCGACGACCGCGACGACCGTCCGCGCCGTCCGCGCCGCCGTGACGACGACGATCGTGACGATCGTCCGCGCCGCCGCCGCGATGACCGCGACGACCGCCGTGCCGACCGTGACTATGACGACCGTCCGCGCCGCCGCGACTATGACGACGATGACTATTGACGACCGTCCCGCGCCGGCCGCCGTTCCGACGACCGTGACCGCGACTATGACGACCGTCCGCGCCGTTCTCGCCGCCATGACGACGATCGCGACCGCGATGATCGTCCGCGCCGCCGCCGTTCCGACGACCGCAACCCGCGCTACGCCGCCGACGAGAACTACGACGAGTACCGTGCGGGACGCGAGGAGCGTCACGAGCGTCCGCGCCGCCGTGTGCGTCGCGATTTCGATCCCTTCGAGGACTGATCGATGGGCGCCGGCTGAGTCCGGCCGCTGAACGATGAGGGCCCCGCCGTCCTGATGGACGGCGGGGCCCTCATCGTTGCCGTTGCCCGCGGCGGCCCGGAATCAGAAATCCCAATCGTCGTCGTCGGTCTGCTCGGCCTTGCCCATCACATAGGAGCTGCCGGAACCGGAGAAGAAATCGTGGTTCTCGTCGGCGTCGGGTGCGAGCGCGGCGAGGATCGCCGGGTTCACGTCGCAGATCTCGGCGGGGAACAGCGCCGGGTAGCCGAGGTTCATCAGCGCCTTGTTCGCGTTGTAGTGCAGGAACTTCTCGACGTCGTCCGCCAGACCGACCTCGTCGTACAGCGAATGCGTGTACGCGACCTCGTTCTCGTAGAGCTCGTCGAGCAGATCGTAGGTGTAGCGTTCCATTTCGGCGCGCTTCGCGTCGTCGGCCAGTTCGAGGCCCCGCTGGTACTTGTAGCCGATGTAGTAGCCGTGCACGGCCTCGTCGCGGATGATCAGACGGATCACGTCGGCCGTGTTCGTCAGCTTCGCGTGCGCCGAGAAGTACATCGGCAGATAGAAGCCCGAATAGAACAGGAACGATTCGAGCAGCGTCGAGGCGACCTTGCGCTTGAGCGGGTCGTCGCCCTCGTAATAGTCGAGCACGATTTGCGCCTTGCGCTGCAGATGCGGGTTGCGTTCGCTCCATGAGAAGGCCTCGTCGATCTGCGCCGTCGAGCACAGCGTCGAGAAGATCGACGAATAGCTTTTCGCATGCACGCTTTCCATGAACGCGATGTTCGTGTACACGGCCTCCTCGTGCGGCGTGAGCGCGTCCGGGATCAGGCTGACGGCGCCGACGGTGCCCTGGATCGTGTCGAGCAACGTGAGTCCGGTGAACACGCGCATCGTCAGCGTGCGTTCGGCATCGCTCATCGTGCGCCAATCGGGGATGTCGTTCGAGACCGGCACCTTCTCCGGCAGCCAGAAGTTGCCGGTGAGACGGTCCCAGACCTCGAGGTCCTTGTCGTCCTCGAGACGGTTCCAGTTGATTGCGGTGACGCGGTCGATGAGTGCGGTGTGCGGTGCCATGGATGCTCCTTCGGAATCGGATGGTTCGGTTGGTGTTGGTCGGATTGGTTGGGTCGGTCGCATCGGACGGATCGGCCGGTTGTGGCGTGCGCTCACAACGTGCAGCTGACGCAGCCGTCGACGGCGGTGCCTTCGAGCGCACGCTGGCGGATGCGGATGTAGTAGAGCGTCTTGATGCCTTTGCGCCACGCGTAGATCTGCGCCTGGTTGAGCTCTCGCGTCGTCGCCGTGTCCGGGAAGAACAGCGTCAGCGAGAGTCCCTGGTCGATGTGCCGCGTCGCCTCGGCATAGGTGTCGACGATTGCCTTCCAGCCGATCTCGTAGGCGTCGGCGTACAGTTCGAGGTTGTCGTTCGTCATGTACGGGGCCGGGTAGTACATGCGGCCGGTCTTGCCCTCCTTGCGTATCTCGATCTTTGCGGCGATCGGGTGGATCGAGCTCGTGGCGTGGTTGATGTACGAGATCGAGCCGGTCGGCGGCACCGCCTGCAGATACTGGTTGTAGATGCCGTCGCGCATGATCGCGCGCTGCAGCGCGCGCCAGTCGTCGGCGGTCGGAACCTCCACGCCGCAGCCGGCGAACAGCTCGGCCACACGTTCGGTGCGCGGCGCGATGTCGACCGATCCGTCGAGATACTTGTCGAAATGGTTGCCGGCGCCGGCCGGCTTCGCATAGGCGGAATCCTCGAAGCCGGCGAATGCGCGGCCGTGTTCGACGGCGAGCTCGTGTGAGGCCGTGTAGGCGTGGTAGGCGACCGTCATGAAGTACAGGTTCGTGAAGTCGAGCGCCTCCGGCGAGCCGTAGCGGATGCCTTCGCGCGCAAGGAAGCCGTGCAGGTTCATCTGCCCCAGTCCGATCGCGTGGCCTTCGTCGTTCGCGCGGCGGATCGACGGCACCGCGTCGATGCGCGTGTGTTCGGCGACGGCGGTGAGCGCGCGGATCGCCGTGCGCACCGGACGCGCGAGCCCCGCGTCCATCGCGCGCGCGATGTTGAGCGAGCCGAGGTTGCAGCTGACGTCGCGCCCGACGTGGTCGTAGGCGAGGTCCTCGCGGTAGGTGCTCGGCTCCTGCACCTGCAGGATCTCCGAGCACAGGTTGCTCATCGTGATATGGCCGGCGATCGGGTTCGCGCGGTTCGCCGTGTCCTCGAACAGGATGTACGGGTAGCCGGATTCGAACTGGATCTGCGCGAGCGTCGTGAAGAACCCGCGCGCGTCGATCTCGGTGCGCCGGATCCTCGGATTCGCGAGCAGTTCGTCGTAGTGCGCGCTGATGCCGAGGTCGGCGAACGGCACGCCGTATTCGCGTTCCACGTCGTAGGGGCTGAACAGCGCCATCGGCTCTCGCCGTTTCGCCAGTTCGAAGGTGATGTCCGGGATGACGACGCCGAGCGCGAGCGACTTGATGCGGATCTTCTCGTCGGCGTTCTCGCGTTTCGTGTCGAGGAAACGCATGATGTCCGGATGGTGGGCGTGCAGATAGACGGCGCCGGCGCCCTGCCTGGCGCCGAGCTGGTTCGCGTAGCTGAACGAGTCCTCGAGCAGCTTCATGACCGGCACGACGCCGCTCGACTGATGTTCGATGTGCTTGATCGGCGCGCCCGCCTCGCGCAGGTTGCTCAGCAGCAGCGCGACGCCTCCGCCGCGTTTGCTCAGCTGCAGCGCCGCGTTGATGCCGCGCGAGATCGATTCCATGTTGTCCTCGATGCGTACGAGGAAGCAGCTGACCGGCTCGCCGCGCTGCGCCTTACCGAGGTTGAGGAAGGTCGGCGTCGCCGGCTGGAAGCGGCCGGAGACGATCTCGTCGAGGACGTCGCGCGCCGCGTCCTCGTCACCGTCGGCGAGCGCGAGCGCGACGGCGGCGGCGCGTTGCGGGAAGTCCTCGAGGTACTCCTCGCCGTCGAAGCTCTTCAGCGCATACGAACGGTAGAACTTGAACGCGCCGAGGAAGGTCTCGAAACGGTGGCCGGCGTTCGCGGCGCGCATGTGGATCTCGTCGAGGAAGGCCGGCGTGTAGGCGGCGAAGACGGCCGGGTCGTAGTAATCGTGGGCGATCAGATAGTCAAGGCGTGCGGCGGTGCTCGCGAAGCGGCGCATGCGCGGGCGTACATGGCCGTCGAGGAAGGCGTCGACGGCCTCGTGGTCCTTGTCGAACTGGATACGGCCGTCCTCGTCGTAGAGGTTGAGCATCGCGTTGAGCGCATGGGGGTCGGCGCCCGGATCGACGATGGGGGAGTGGGTGGGCTGTGCGGTCTGTGTGGTCTGGGTCATCGGTGGTCCTGGAAACGGTTGGTCTGCAATGGTCGGGGTTATGGAGCGCGGACGGGTCAGTGCGGCAGGGCGCCGAAGAAGCGCGTCACGCCGTCGGTCACCGTCGCGACGTCGCGCGCCGTGCCCATCAGTTCGAAGCGGTACATCAGCGGGACATGGCATTTGCCGGCGATGATCGGGCCGGCGGCCGCATACGCCTCGCCGAAGTTCGTGTTGCCCGAGGCGATGACGCCGCGGATCCACGAACGGTTCGCGGGGTCGTTGAGGAAGCGCTTCACCTGGGGCGGCACGGCCTTGCGCGCGTCGCCGCCGCCGTAGGTCGGCACGATCAGGATGTACGGGGCGTCGACGTGCAGCGCGCCGTCCGCCGGCGCGAGCGGGATGCGCCGCACGTCGATGCCGCGCGATGGGAAGTCGCAGCGTTCGACGAAGCGTTCGGTGTTGCGCGACGCCGACGAGAAGTAGACGATGGTGCCGGTCATGACGCGTCGCCCTGCCGGAGGAGGAGGCGGATGCGGTCGGGACGGTAGCCGGACCAGGAGCCGGCGTCGGTGACGACGACCGGTGCCTGCAGGAACCCGGCGTCGCGCAGCGTCTGCGCCGCCGTCGGGTCGTGCGTGATGTCGACGGTGCGGTAGTCAAGGCCGAGACGGTCGAAGGCGCGGCGCGTCGCCGTGCATTGCGGGCATCCCGGCTTCGTGTAGATCGTGGTGGACATCAGTGCTCCTTTCGTCCGGCGGCCGTGGCCGGCATGGTTCCGGACGGTCGTATGCGGTTGGCGGTTCGGTGCGGCGCGCTGCGACGTGCATCCCGGTCGGGCGGCATATGCGGGGCCGTCGCCGGCGGGCGTGGCGCCGCTGCCCGAACAACAATACATGGTGTTTCTAGTGGTTGTTAAACACTAGATGTAGTGGTTGCGGATGTGAGGAAGGCCACAGTATCCGCATGTCGGCAGACGTCCGTATGGGTCGCGTCGGCGACGTGCGGACGACGGCGACGGCAGAGGCTGTGACGTTGTTCACAGGACATGCCGCCGACGGGCGCGCCGCCGCGCCGTCGGCGGACGGGGATACGCCCGACGGGCGCGTCGGGTGGGACGCCCCGGACGTGCGGGCGTGCCCACGGATCTGGGATGCGGGCCGGCATTGTTGGCTGACCGTGCGATAATCGGGACAATACCGGGACGGCGGACGGCGATGCATGAAGCCGTCACACCCTCAGCCAATCAAGGAGAACCGCTTATGAACGGCCCCGTCATCGCGTTGATCGTCATCCTGGCGGTCATCCTCGTGCTCGTGGTCTGGTTCGTCACGACCTACAACTCGCTCGTGCAGCTGCGCAACCGCGTGACGAACGGCTGGGCGCAGGTCGACGTGCTGCTCAAGAAACGCGCCGACCTCATCCCGAACATCGTCGAAACGGTCAAGGGATACGCCGGGCACGAGAACGCCGTGCTCACGCAGGTCACGCAGGCGCGCGCCAACGCCGTGAGCGCCGCGAGCCAGCCGAACGCGTCGCTCGCGACCCGCATCAACGCCGAGAACCAGCTGTCGCGCGCGATGTTCAACCTCCGCGCCGTCGTCGAGGCCTACCCCGACCTCAAGGCGAACGTCAACTTCATGGATCTGCAGCGGCAGCTCGCGCAGATCGAGGAGCAGATCGCCTACGGACGCCAGTTCTACAACGACGTCGTGCTCAAGTACAACAACAAGATCCAGACGATCCCGTCGAACATCGTCGCCGGCATGTGCCACTTCGTCGAAGCCGCGTACTTCAACGTCGACGACGCCGACCGCCAGGTGCCGCAGGTGAACTTCGCGCAGCCGCAGCAGCCGCCGACGGCGCAGCCGGGCATGCCGATGCCTTCGCCGGCGCCGACCCAGCCGACCCAGCCGACGCAGCCGGGCATGCCGGCGCAGCCGCAGCCGACGATGCCGACCCAGCCGGTGCAGCAGCCGACGATGCCGACCCAGCCGGTGCAGCAGCCGCCGGCGAACAACGGATATCCGCAGTATCCGACCGCGGACGGCTCGCAGACGGGCGGCTATCCGCAGTACTGACCGGACAATCCGGTCCGCATCTTCGGGGCGGTGGCAGCGTGCACGATGCGCGCCGCCACCGCCCCGTCGTTTTCGGATCCGTATGGCGCACATGAGAGGAGAATGGGGCGCGGACATCGAGCCGGGAGGGGCGCGGTGGGAGGCCAAAGGGGCAAAATCGCACGGCGTGCGAGGGTATCTGCGCTGAGGAGGAGCATTTTCTCGGATAGGCGCCGGTATTCGGTCCGGCAGCATGCGATTTCCGGCGCGGATACCCGGGGTGGGCGAAGAAAATGCTCCTCCTCAGCGCGGATACGGTGGGGGATGCCGTGTCGGGAGCTTCTTACGGGCCACCGGCGCGACCTGGCAAAGGCCTGACGGCGCGACGGGTCGACGGCCGTCATGCCGGCGACGGAGCCGATTTTGAGAAAAGCGAGCGGGCGGGGCGCTACGGCCGGGATAATCGAAGGGATCGGAGGAAAACTCACGTGCAGGGAGAATCATGAAGAAACGTGTATGGCTTTCGATGCTGAGCTCGGTGATCTGGACCGTCGTCATCTGCGCGCTCGTGTTCGGCATCGGATTCCTGATCGCGAAGGAGTCGGATTCGTCCGACCTCGAATACAACTCGCTCGACTACGACGTGCAGGTGCTCGACGACGGCGACCTGCGCATCAGGCAGATCGTCGACGTGCGACTGCACGAACGCGAGGACTCGGACGACGACGTGATCCCGTGGAAGCAGCTGTACCAGACCTACACGCTCAAGGCGTCGCAGCTGACGAACATCACCGACGTCAGCGTGAAGAACCTCGACACCGGCGAGGAGTACGCGCAGACCGAACCGAAGAACCCGAAATACCTGTCGACGAGCGCATGGAACCGGGAATATGCGAGGCACTGGTACATCGCCGACGTAACCTCCGGCGCGTCGTCGCCCAAGGCCTACGATCCTGCCGTGGACGGCCTCGAATCGCGCACGCGCGCGCAGATGGGGCTTGACGAGCAGGCCACGATGGCCTCGAAGACGACGGACGCCGACAGCGACGCCGACGCCGACGAAAGCCCCGAATGGCCGCGCGACAAGGACATCGAAATCGGCTGGAACATCCCGGCGACGAACGCGGCGAAAAGCATGCGCTTCGAGATCGCGATGACGTGGGAGGGCGTCGCGACCGAGTACAACGACGTCACGAAGTTCCAATGGGAGCCCTTCGGCCCGGAGAACATGGTGCCGATCGGCGTCGTACGCGGCACGGTGACCTTCCCGAAGGGCACCGGTGAACGCGATTCGTGGGCATGGCTGCACTACGCGGGCAACTCGCTCACGAAGCGCGTCCCCGGCGGCCTCGAATTCACCGCCTACAACGTGCGCTCCAGGCAGCACCTCGACCTCGTCGCGATGATGACGAACGCGCACGTCGCCGGCGTCGAACGCCACGTCGACGGCGACGCGAAGCAGTGGACGATCGACGACGAGACGCGTCAGGAGCGCGCATGGCACGACCAGCAGCACCGCCGCGCCGTTATCCGGCTGTGCATCTGGATCGCCGTCGCGATCACCGTCGTGCTGCTGAGCTTCTTCGGCATCCGCGCGGCGCTGCGCTCGCGGCGCGCCGCACGTCTGACAAGCGACATCGACTACTGGCGCGATGTGCCGGCGATGACGCCGGGCGCGGCCGCCGTGCTGTGGACGAAGATCGGCCGCGCGCCGGCCGCGACGCGCACGTCGCGCGAGATGGCGGCGACGATGATGTCGCTGATCGACAAGAAGTACATCGCCGTGTATCCGGGGGAGGCGAAACGCTACGCCGGCATCGACCTGAGCCGCGTCACCTCCGCCGACGTCGCGCGGCTGATCGCGTCGGGCGAGACGAATCCGAAGAAGCTCGGCAAGACGAGCACGATCGTGCTGCTGCCGCGCGTGTTCGGCACGATGGTCGTCGACGGCGGCGGCGCGGCGCCTGAACTGTGCCGCTCGGAGCAGCGGCTGTTGAGCATCCTGCGCGAGGCGTACGAACGGCTGCACACGCCGGTGTTCGACATCAAACAGATGAACAAGGCGTTCCGCCAGTGGGAGGACGGTCATCTGTCGGTCGAGCTGTTCACCGACGCCTGCGATGACGAATGCGCCGCGCTCGGCGCGACGCAGCACGCGTCGCCGGCCGCCGTCACGCTCGGCATCCTCGACATCCTCGTCGGCGTGCTCGCCGGCATCTACTTCATGGCGTCCGACGGCAACGTGCTGCTCACCTGCTGTCTGAGCCTGCCCGCCGTCTTCTGCGGCTTGTTCGCATGCATCGCGAACAAGGACTTCCGCATCACCGAATCCGGGCAGCGCACGATCGGCGAACTCGTCGGCTTCGACCGCTACCTCGAGGACTTCAGCGAGTTCTCCGACCGTGAGGTGCTCGATGTGACGCTGTGGGGCCGGTATCTCGTGTACGCGGCCGCGCTCGGCGTGTCGCGTAAGGTGCTGCAGCAGCTCGCCGCCGCCTATCCGCAGGTCAACGACGCCGCATGGCTCGACGACAACGCAGCCGCCTCCGGCGTGCTGTTCTGGTCGGCCAGGCCGAGCACGATCGTCGGCGCGTCGCTCGGTTCGGCGCTCGCCGGCGGCAGCTTCGGCGCGTTCTCCGGCGGCTTCGTCGACTTCGGCACACAGCTGAGTTCGGGCATGGCGTCGGTGCAGTCGACGATCTCGGCGGCGGCGCCGTCGTCCTCGTCGTCGGGCGGTTCCGGCGGCTCGTTCTCCGGCGGCGGGTTCGGCGGCTCGTCGGGCGGTTCCGGCGGCGGCTCCTTCGGCGGCCGTTGACGGTTCGGCGGCGCATATGCGGCGGCCGGCGCAGGCGACACGACGGCGCAACGGCATAGTCGACATGGCGGGGGACACGGATGACCAAACGGACGAAGAACATCGTGCTGGCGAGCGTGCTGCTCGTGGCGCCTGGCGTGCTGCTCGTGCTCGCCGTCGCCGTGCGCGGGCAGCCGTTCGCGCCGCTGTCGTACAACGAGACGTCCTACGACATCGAGGTGCTCGACAACGGCAACACGCGCGTGACGATGACGCTCGACTACCGGCTGGGCAGACGCGACTCGTCGAAGTCATGGAAGCAGTTGCACCGCACGATTCCGCTGTCCGCGTCCGGCGTGACGAACGTCGCCGTCGAACAGGTGCGCAATCTGAGCACCGGCGAGACGTACCGGCAGGGCGACCCGGTGGACGCGAGCCTGTACGATGACGGCGGCTGGGACATCCGGCACGCGCGGCAGTGGTACATCGCGACGCAGGGCGACATGCTGCGCCCATACGATCCGCACACCAACGGCATCCGCGCTGGCTCATCGCAGTCGATCGTGAAGAACGTCGAGATCGGCTGGAACATCCCGCCGACGAAGACGGCGAAGAGCATGCGCTTCGAGGTAACGATGACGCTCGCCGGCATGGTCACCGCCTGCCCGGGCAACGACGTCTTCAACTGGCAGCCGGTCGACGAGACGAATGAGTCGCCGATCCGCAGGTTCTCGGCGACGGTGCGCTTCCCGCAGGCCGTCGACGAGGCGAACTCGACGATGTGGGTGCACTACGACGGCACGTCGACGACGGCGTACCGCGACGGCATGTTCACGTTCGGCATCGACGACGTGCGCGCGCGATCATACGTCCAGCTGACGGCGATGCTGCCGGAGGGCAGCGTGGCACGGCCGGCGTGGACGGACACAGTGAGCGGACGGCAGCTCAACGACGAGGAACGGCAACGCGAGGCGCGATGGCGGTACGAGCAGCAGTCGTCGGCGCGCGGACTGCTCGTCGTCAGCGGCCTGCTGCTGCTCATCGCCGCCGTCATCGCCGCGATCGGCATGCGTCTCGTGCTCGGACAGCGTCGGCTGCGCGGACGGCTCGAGGCGATCATGCCGTACTGGCGCGGCCTGCCGCCGATCAGTCCGGGCGCGGCGGCGCTCGTCTACGACATCGCCAACGGCGTGACCGCCGACAAGCGGCTCGGCGGCCGCCAGCTGGGCGCGACGATGCTGTCGCTCGTGACGAAGGGATTCGCGCGCATGTATCCGGGCCGGTGAGCGGTACCGCGGCATCGACATGCTCAGGACCGACGCGACGACGCTCGCGCGGATGGCCTCGGCGCGCGGCGCGGGCGACGACGATACGACGAGCACGATCGTGCTGCTGCCGCGCGCCTTCGACATGGCGTCGTGCCAACGGCAGCTGTGCATGTCGGAACGCGCGGCGCGCGACATGCTGCGCGCGACCGGCCAGCGGCTAGGATCGGTCGTCTTCGACACGCGGCAGTGCGCGCAGTGTCTCGGCGACGGCGACGACGCGCGCGAGCTGTCGCGCTCGTTCCACGAACGCTGCATCGCCGAGATGGGCGAGCTCGGCGTGTGCCCGAAGCGGGCGATGGGTGCGCGCGTCTGCCATCCTCTCCTACGCCTGCGCGTTCCTCGCGGCGCTGATATGGCTGTGGAGGGCCGGAGGCGCGCTGCTGCCGATCGTCATCGTCGTCGTGGCCGCCGCCGTCGCCGGCGTGCAGCTGATGAGGCAGACGCAGTACGACGTCGACGAGCGAGGCATGCGGCTCGCGGCGCAGGTGCGCGGCCTCGGCAGATATCTCGAGGACTTCAGCCATTTCGCCGACCGCGGTGTGCTTGACGTGAAACTGTGGGGACGCTACATGGTGTACGCGACCGCGTTCGGCATCGCCGACAAGGCGATGGCGCAGCTGACCGACCCCGCATGGGCGTCCGCCGGCGGCGACGACTACTCGCTCGTCTACTGGATGGACCGTTCGTTCCGCCGCGGACACGCGCATGGCGGCGGATTGCGCGACGGCGTGCCGATGGTCGGGGATTTCGTCGATCTCGGCGCACGGTTCGCGGTCGGCTTCGGCGACGTCGCGCAGGTGCTCTCGGCGGCGTCCGGCGCGTTCAGCGGCGGATCGGGCGGTTGGAACAGCCGTCCGGGCGCGGGCTGAGGCGGCGGACGCTGGGCCCCGCGCGGGGGCTGTGCGGCGCGCGGTCGTGCGGCGTGCGGTGCGACGCTCGGGGCCGTTGCGTGGCGTGCCTGGCCCCATGTGCGCCGCGCTTGCGGCGCCGGGAATTACCGGGCGATTTCTATGATGGTGACGGGGCGCGCCGCACGGTGCGCCGCGCCGAATCGTCAACAACCGCGAAGGAGCAGCGATGGTACTGCACAGGAACATGGGGCCGTTCGACACGACGGCGATCGGTCTTGGCGAAATGCCGCTGACCATTGAGAACAATCTGGGGCCGAACATGGGCGTCGAGACGATCCATGCGGCGCTCGACGCCGGCTGCCGCCAGATCGACACGGCGTGGGCGTACTACTGCTCGGGCGGCGAGGAGCAGACCGGCGAGAAGCTCGTGCGTGAGGCGATGGCCAGCTGGGACGGTCCGAAGGACGAGGTGCTCATCGCGACGAAGGTCGGGCACTACCGCAACTTCACCGACGGCAAGCCGACCTGGGACGTCGACGGGTCGCCGGAGAACCTGATACGACGCGCGAAGGAAAGCGCGCTCGCGCTCGGCGTGGACACGATCGACCTGCTGTACTTCCACCGGCCGGATCCGAGCATCCCGTACGGCGAGTCGATCGAGGCGATCAAGCAGCTCGTCGACGAGGGCGTGGCGCGCGAGGCGGGCGTGTCGAACGCGTCGATCGAACAGATGGACATCGCGCAGGAGATCCTCGGCGATAAGCTGATCGCCGTGCAGAACCAGTATTCGCCGATCTACACCGAGACGGCGGACACGCTCGAGCATGCGGCTAGGATCGGCATCAGCTTCGTGTGCTGGAGTCCGCTCGGCGGCTTCCGCAAACCGAAGGACGAATCGAAGTTCGATCCGTTCCGCGCGATCGCCGAACGGCGCGGCGTCAGCTACCAGCAGATCGTGCTCGCATGGGAGCTCGCCAAGGGCGACCACGTGTTCGTCATTCCGGGTGCGCACCGTCCGGCGACGATCCTCGATTCGCTCAAGGCCGGCGACCTTGAACTGACGCCGGAGGAGCTCGCGACGCTCGGCTGACGGCTGTCGAGGGAGATTTGCCTCCGGGATTCGCTCCGGAAGCTGCGTCTGGGCCGGTCCCGCCGCATGGTTCAGCCATGTGCGGGGCCGGCCCCGCACATACTGGGCCGGTGGACGGCTGGGGCTTGGTCGCAGGAGGTGGCCGGGGTCCGG
Source organism: Bifidobacterium choerinum (assembly GCF_000741135.1). Lineage (GTDB taxonomy): Bacteria > Actinomycetota > Actinomycetes > Actinomycetales > Bifidobacteriaceae > Bifidobacterium > Bifidobacterium choerinum. The sequence goes on from NZ_JGYU01000003.1 coordinate 96,517, forward strand.
TCGCGGTGCTGATTGCAGTCGGTTTTATCGACTGGCTCGACGGTTCGTCCCACAATCGGTCCGTTTTGCGGGTGGGGCCGTCGGGCTGATCGATGGATCGGGACGGAGCGGTCGGGTTCATCGGGCTGGTTGACGGGTCGGGACGGAAATGGCCCGTTTTGCGGGTGGGGCCGTCGGGCTGATCGACGGACCGGGACGCTATGCGGGAGGAAATCTGGGATGGAAGGGAGAAGGAATGGGGAAGAGGAACCGGGGCGTGGAAGGAATGTGGAAGGAATCGGGCGGGCACGGTACGGGGCGGCGTTGCGGCTAGACTGGGGTGCGGCAAAAACGGGGTCGCGCGGATGGCGGAGCAACGTCCGGCGTGACGACGACAGGAGGAATCGGGCATGAAACGTCGTGTGAAACCAGAGGTGCTCGCGCCGGCAGGCAATCTGCGCGGACTGAAGACGGCCGTCGACTACGGCGCCGACGCCGTGTACTGCGGCGGCAAGGCCTTCGGCATGCGCTCGGCGCCGCGCAACCTGAGCATCGAGGACTTCGCCGAGGGCGCACGCTACGCGCATGAGCGCGGCGCGCGCGTCTACGTCACGCTCAACATCCTGCCGAGGAACAACGAGATCACGGCGATCGAGGCGTACATCAACGACCTGAAGACGACCGGCGTCGACGCGCTCATCGTCACCGACATCGGCGTCATGATGCTCGCGCGCAGGATCGCGCCGGAACTCGAACTGCATGTGTCGACGCAGGCCGGCGTCACGAACTACCTCGCCGCGAACGCATTGTACGAGCTCGGCGCGCGCCGCGTCGTGCTCGCGCGCGAGATGGATCTGCAGGCCGTGCGCGACATCCGCGCGAACATCCCCGACGACCTCGACATCGAGACCTTCGTCCACGGATCGATGTGCATGGCCTTCTCCGGACGCTGCCTCATCTCGAACTACCTCACCGGCCGCGACGGCAACCACGGCGAATGCGCGCAGCCGTGCCGCTGGAAGTACTCGCTCGTCGAGGAGAAACGCCCCGGGCAGGTGTTCCCGGTCGAGGAGACCGCGCAGGGCACCTATCTGTTCAACTCGCAGGACATGAACATGATGGCGCACATCGACGATCTGATCGACTCGGGCGCCACGTCGCTCAAGATCGAGGGGCGTTCGAAGTCGGCGTACTACGTGGCCGCGATGACGAACGCGTACAAGACCGCCGTCAACGCATACATGGTGCAGCGCGGCTTCGAGGACGAGGACGGCAACGAGCTCAAGCCGTTCCGCGACCGCGTCATGCGCGCGGGGGAGACGGCGGACGACGCGGCCGGCGTCGACTCGATCATGGCGAACGCCGACGCCGCGTTCTGCGGCATGCCGAACTGGGACAGCGCGAACGACGAAGGCGAGGAGACGGCCGCCGCCGCGACCGACGCAGCCGCCGACGCCGAGATCTCGAACCGCGCGGCGCGCCGCAGCGGCCTCGACCGCCAGCGCGCGTACGCCGAGGAGACAGCCGACGGATGGCGGCACGCCGCCGTGCGTCCGGCGCCGCACGTCGAACTGCCCGACTGGCTGATGGAGGAGCCGTACAAGGTCGCGCACCGCGACTACAGCACCGGCTTCTACTACCCGGAGCAGAAGGTGACGCAGAACACCGACCGCAGCGCGTACTTCCGCGAATGGCTCGTCGTCGGCGAGACGCTCGGCTGGAGCCCCGACGAAGGAGGCCGCGTGACGATCATGAGCCGCAACAAGATCGAGCCGGGACAGCTCGTCGAGTTCCTGCTGCCGGGACGCGCGCCGCTCGAATACATCGTGCCCGACCACGGCATCCGCGACGCCGACGGCGACGACGTGCCGATGGTCAACAATCCGGCGCACGTGTTCTCGCTGCCGCTCGACGTCGAAGTGCCGGTCAACGCGGCGCTGCGTTCACGCACGAAGAAGCCGACGCTCAAAGCGGAATGACCGCATCCGTTATTGCGTGAGCATAGGACGGCGGCCACCGGCGTGCGGCAGGCGCTAAAGTGAGCGGTATGAGTGAAGCAACAGCACACGACGCGCAGCCCGAAGAGACGAGCGCACAGCACGACGCACAGCACGCAGAACGCCAGCACCATCTGCAGCAGATCAACCTCGATGATCTGCTGCAGGCGGTGCAGGCGCACGGCAAGAAGACGATGGAGGAGCAGGACAAGGCGGCGTGCGAGCACGACGCCAAGGACGCCGACGGCAAACAGTACGACGACGCGATCCTCGACAGCTCGGCGATCGAACCGACCGACGACGAAGGCAACCCGATCCCGGTGACGATCCCGATCGTGCTCGCCCCCGGCATCAACGTCGTCTACACGACGCGGCTCGGCGGCGTGAGCACCGACGAATGGGCGCACTTCAACCTCGGCGGCAAGTCCGGCGACGATCCGGCGCATGTGCGCGCGAACCGCGACGCGCTCGCGAACGAACTGCACGCGAAACTATCGATCATCAATCAGGTGCATTCGGCGAAGGCGATCGACACTGACGACGTGTTCACCGAGAACGCGACCTTCGGTTTCGACGCCTCCGGCACGCAGCGCACCGCCGTGCGCGAGGAGGACGGCGCGATCGCCGTGCAGCGGCCGAGCGACGGCGTCGACGATGTCGAATCGGTCGACGGCGCCGTGCAGATCATCGAAGGCGACGCGCAGGTGACGACGAAGACCGGCATCGCGCTCGGCGTATTCGCCGCCGACTGCCTGCCGGTGCTGCTCGCCGACCCGGTCGCCGGAGTCATCGCCGCCGCGCACTGCGGACGCAAGGGCCTGATGGCCGGCGTCGTCGCCGAGACGGTCGAGATGATGAAGCACAAGGGCGCCGACCCCGCGCACATCCTCGCGACGCTCGGACCCGCGATCTGCGGCGACTGCTACGAGGTCGGCGACGAGATCGCCGACGCCTTCGACGCGCGCTTCCCCGGCACTTTCACGCTCACGCGCTTCGGCGGCCCCGGCATCGACATCAACAAGGCGGCGCTGCAGTCGCTCGAAGAGGCCGGCGTCTCCCCGAAGCACATCTTCTCGTCGCAGCCGCGCGTCAACGCGGCCACGCAGTACCTGTCGCAGGACGCGGAACTGCAGCAGCTGTGCCGCGAGGACAACGAGGGCGACCCCGAACTCGACGAACGCATCAAGGGCATCCGCCACAGCATGTGCACGCTCGAGAACCCGCTGTGGTTCTCGCACCGCCGCGCGCAGCTCGCGCACAAGAGCCGCGAGGGTCGCATGCTCGCGCTCATCGTGCGTCAGTGAGACGCGGCCGGACCACCGTTGGATTTTTCGCAAAGGACCAATCATGGAACAACAGGACATGACCACGGCCGCCGACGCGCGGACGCAGGAACATAAGGACGTGCCGGTCGTCGCCGTCGTGCTCGCCGCTGGCTCGGGGCTGCGCTTCGACCCGGACAACCCCAAGCAGCTCGTCACGGTCGGAGGCAAACCGATCGTCGGTTGGAGCATCGACGCCTTCGAGCGTAACGCGCGCGTCAGCGACATCGTCGTCGTCGTCAACGCGCAGGTGCGTGCCGCGATCGAACAGCTCATCGCCGACTGCGGCGACACGAAGGTGCGTGCCGTCATCGACGGCGGCGCCGAACGCGCGGACAGCACGGCCGCGGCGCTCGAGACGCTGTCGGCCGCCGGCGTGCCCGGCGGCGCGAAGATCCTCATCCACGACTCGGTGCGGCCCTTCGTCACGCAGGCGCAGATCGACGGCTGCATCGACGCGCTCGAGGAGTTCGACGCGGCCACCGTCGCATGCCCGTCGACGGACACGGTGTTGCTCACCGAGGACCTCGGCGACCGTCAGGTCGTCAAGTCGGTGCCCGAACGGCGCCATTCGTACCGTGCGCAGACGCCGCAGGCCTTCCGCTTCGCGACGATCCACGAGGCCTACGAGCTCGCGTCCGACGACCCCGACTTCCGTCCGACCGACGACACGCGCGTCGTCGTCGACTACCTGCCCGATACGCCGGTGGCGATCGTCGGCGGCTCGCCGCTCAACATGAAGGTCACGACGCGCGACGACATGCCGTTCGCGACGCTCATCGCCGGCGAGATCACGAAGGCCGCCGCCAAGCAGCAGGTGCATGCGATGTTCCGTCAGGCGCTGAGCTGAACCGTCCGCGCCGTCGGCGCAACACGAAACGCGATGCACGGGGTTACGGCCCCGTGCGCCGCGTTTGCATGGGCGCGCCCTTGCCGGTCTGTGTGTCTCCGGGGTTCATCCGGATGCATCTGGGCTGAGGAGGAGCATTTTCCGGCGTTCCCGCCGGTATCCACGCCGGAACCAGTTCAGACGAACGCTGCGGGACGGGGGCGGTGGAGGACGCCGACGCCGGTGTGGACGCGGCGCCGTTCAGGGGCATCACCAAGCCTGTCCGCGCATGTCGGCGGGGATGTGCTGCATGAGGTCCGCCCGGGTGAGGGCGAAGGCCGATTCGGGCGGCTGCACATCGCCCTGCGACTGCGCCGCCTCCTGGCAGAGGCGCACGAGCTGCGCGCCGTCGATGAGCTGCATGCCGACCTGTCGCGCGTACTCGAGCGCGTCGGACGTGAACCGGCTCGTCGTGATGAAGAGCAGACCCTGCGCGTGTTCCGTCATGTTGGCGCCCTGCAGCTTCTGCAGCATCGGGCGGCCGATATGGTGATTGCGGCTGTAGCATTTGCATTCGGCGATGTAGCTCGTCCCGGTCGGGCCGTGGAGCCTGAGGTCGAAGCCGCCGTCCCGGCTCGGCGGCGTCACCTGCGCCTGCCATCCGAACTGACGCAGCAGGTCGGCGCAGAAGCCTTCGAAATCCGTCGGATTGCCGCTGAAGCTCTGGATGATGGCGTCGATGCTCGTGGCGGTGCGCCGCGCGCGCAGCTGCCCGAGGACGGCGTCCCGCTTGGCCCGCTCCTCCGCGCAGTAGTCGACCGGTATCCCGGCGGCGCGCAGCTGCTGCACGAAGGCGTAGGCGGCGAAGGGGTCGCTGCCCAGCATCTTCCATCGGCCGACGAATATGACGCTCAGACGATGGATGACGGCCGTGTTGTTGGAACGGCGGTCGCGGGTGCCGTCACGTTTGGCCGCCGCCCATGCCGGATATCCCAGAGCGAACGATCCCGTCGCATGCGGATGCTTCGCCTTGCGCATCCGTATGGATTTCGGCACGGCCACGCCGTATTCCTTGAAGAAACGGTCGCGCCGGACCTCCTGCACGAGCAGCTGCACCAGCTTGACGAGCAGCGCCACCAATGCGGCCGCGACGATGACGCCGATGATCAGATAGAGGAAATGGAGATACTGTTGGGGTATTGAGTTCGTCATCGTGTCCGCCTCCGTCGTGGAGCCCCGCCGGTGCCGCGTACGTCGTGCGGGCGTTCCGTCCCATCCGTCATTGATGCGCCGTCGCGCATTCGGCGCTCGGAGAACATCGCGCGGCCTGCGTGCGCACGCCATCCGCGCCCATGCCCGCTGATGCGTCGGTATGACGATTATATTGCACGCGCGCCGCCGCCGATTCCCGCCACGGTGGCGTCGCGCGTCTACACTGGGGAGGCATGGAGCAACTTACCGTCGTGATTTCTGGATTCGACCCCTATGAGGGCGTCAGCGTGAACCCGTCGCTTGTCGTGCCGGACGCGCTCGCGAACGAAGGCGTCGACGTCGACCGGAACAACATCGAGGACCCGCTGCACGATGTCGCGATCGATGTGCACGCCGTGCATGTGCCGGTCAGCTTCCGCAACGGCTGGGCGAAGCTGCACGACACGCTCGAGCAGGTGCAGCCGAACATCGTCATCGCGACCGGCCTCAAGCGGGCGGCGCGCGGCATCCTGCTCGAACGTTGCGCGATCAACCTCAAGGACACGACGCGTCCCGATGCCGAGAACGTCATCCCCGGCCACCGTGTCATCAACGAACACGGCCCGGCGGCCTACTGGACCGGACTGCCGCTGCGCGCGATCCTCAACGCCTTCGCGAAGGACGACATCCCGGCGACGCTGAGCTCGGACGCCGGCACCTTCGTCTGCAACGCGCTGTTCTATCATCTGCAGGAGTGGGCGGCGCAGCGCGGCGACACGATGGGCGGCTTCGTCAACCTGCCGCTCGTCAACGAGCAGCCGCATCCGCAGCACGGCCTGTCGCTGCGCCAGCAGATCCAGGCCGGCAAGGACGTCGTGCGCGCCTGCGCGCGCTACTATCTGCAGCCGACGAGCGAGGACATCCTGCTGTAGACGGCTGCGCGCCGGTCCGCGGCGAAGACGCCGCGGGGCGTGTTTTGCGCTCAATGTGAGTTTCCGCGTGTTGCGACAGCGGCCGGCGATATGCATAGACTAGAGTGCAAGCTGTAGATGTGCGTCGCGGACGCACGCGAAGGTCCTGCGAACACCCTTTCGCGAAAGGAATGACTAATGGTTGAGCGATTCCCGGTCGTGCTGCGTGGCTACGACAAAGAACGTGTGGATGAGGCGATGATTGCGGCGCAGACGACGATCGACCGTCTGCGCGAACAGGTGAAGGCCGGGGACGACACCGTGCTGCAGCTGCAGGCGCAGCTGCAGGAGGAGAAGAACCGCAAGGCCACCTCGGACAACTCCTTCGCATCGCTCGGCGCGAACGCGCAGCAGATGCTCGCCTCCGCCGAACAGACGAGCACCGAGCTGCTCGAACGCGCGAAGAAGGATGCGGCGAGCGCGCGCGTCGAAGCGCAGTCGCAGTCGCAGACATTGATCAACAACGCGAAGCTCGATGCGCAGCATCTCGTCGACGACGCCCAGGCCAAGGCGGACACGATGCTCAAGAACGCGCAGAACGAGGCGACGACGATCATCACGAACGCGCAGCAGGAGGCGAGCCAGCTCAAGGCGCAGACGGCGAAGACCGTCAGCGAGCAGCGTCAGACTCTCGACCTCGAGCTGACGAACTCGCGCGAGGAGCACGTCAAGCGCCTCGAGGCCGAGAAGGCGTCGCAGGAGCGCGAACTCGCCGAGCTGCGCGCGCAGGCGACGCAGCAGATCAGCGACCAGCGCCGCAGCGCGAACGAGGAGATCGCGCGCCTCAAGAGCGAGACGAACGACCAGATCGAGACGGCGCTCGCTGACGCGAACAAGAAGCTCGCCGACGTGCGCGAGCAGGTGTCGAAGCTGATGACCGAGGCGCAGCGCAAGGCCGGCGAGATCACCGACTCCGCGAAGTCGCACGCGCAGGAGATCACCGACACGGCCGAGGTCAACCGCACGAAGACGATGAGCCAGGTCAACGCCGAGGTCGAGCAGATCCGCGCCGACATCGCCGCGCAGCAGGACGAGGCGACGAAGAAGGTCGCCGAGCTGCTCAAGAGCCTCGAGGAGCGCCGCCAGCAGGCGAAGGAGGAGGCCGAGACGCAGATCGCCGAGGCGAAGCAGATCCGCGAGGAGGCTGACGCCTATGCCGCGCACAAGCGCAAGGAGGCGGATGAGGAGTCCGCGAAGATCGTGCGCAAGGCGAGCGAGGAGGCGAGCAACCAGATCGAGCAGCGCCGCCGCGCCGCGCAGTCCGAACTCGACGGCCTGACGAAGCGCATCGGCGACCTGCAGCGCCGCGAGGCCGACATCACGCAGCGCGTCTCCGAGCTGCGTTCGATGTTCGCGAACGCCTTCGCCGGCTTCGGCCTCGGCGTCGACAACGCGCATTCGACCGACAACATGTCCGTCGTCAACGCCTTCGTCGAATCCGACAACGACGCCGACGCCGACACCGACGTCGACGACGCCGATTCGACGGTGCTCATCGACGACCACGCGCAGCACGCGCCGACCGTGCCGCCGGCGCCGACGATGTCCGAGCATGACGACGCCGCCGATGCCGCCGCGCCGCACGCCGAGGAGAGCGCGACCGAGGTCATCGACGTGACCGAGACCGACACGGCCGACGACGCGACGATGCGCCGACGACGGCCTTCGACGCGAGCGACAACGACCCCGACGCCACGCAGCTGACCGACTGACGCCGCATCCCGCGACCGCCCGGAACGGCCGTGCCCACACGCGTTCCGAGCGTTCACATACCACCGGACGTACCACGTGCCGACCAACCAACAATCAGAGAACAACAGAACAACAAAGGAGCAAGGAGAGACCTTGACCGCAATCACCCCATTGTCCGCCGACGAACTCAACCAGCTGACCGCCGACTTCGACTCCGACCCCGTCAACCGCATGGCGATGAACGCCGTCACGAGCGCCGGCATCGACAAGGTCGCGCGCAACTACGACCGCGCGCGCCTGCTGCAGCGCCGCTTCTCGACGGTCGTCGACAACGGCGAGGCGACCCATCAGGACCGTTCCGGCCGCTGCTGGCTGTTCAGCTCGCTCAACGTGGCGCGCTTCGTCGCGAAGAAGAACATGAACCTCAAGGAGTTCGAGTTCTCGCAGAACTACGCGATGTACTACGACAAGCTCGAGCGCATCAACTACTTCATGGGCGACATGGCCGACCTGATCCGCGGCGGCGAGCCGGTCGACTCGCGCCTGTTCCAGCACATGCTCGCCGACGTCATGGGCGACGGCGGCCAGTGGACGATGGCGCTCAACGTCTACAAGAAGTACGGCGCCGTGCCGAAGGACCTGTATCCGGAGACCGAGTCGTCGAAGAACACCGGCGAGATGAACACGCAGCTGCGCCGCCTGCTGCACACGGCCGTCGCGCATATGGTCGACGATCCGAGCCGGATCGACGACATCGTGCGCCGCACCGTCGAGGCCGGCCACCGCATGCTCACGATTCATCTGGGCGAGCCGCCGAAGCGCTTCCACTGGGAGTGGACCGACGCTGACGGCATCTTCCACCGCGACGGCGAGATCACGCCGCAGGAGTTCTGGAACAAGTACGTCGGCTCCGCCGACCTCGAAAGCTACGTCTGCCTCGTCGACGACCCGCGCCATGAGCACGCGAAGGGCCGGAAGATCGGCATCGAGCATCTGGGCAATGTGGCCGGCGGCGACCCGACCGAATACCTCAACGTGCCGGTGCGGTTCATGAAGGACTGCGTGCGCGACATCCTCGTCGAGCAGGGCATCCCGGTGTGGTTCGGCGCCGACTGCCATCCGATGATGGACCGCACCGACGGCGCATGGGCGACCGACCTATTCGAGTACGACAAGGTGTACCGTGTCGACTTCGACATGACAAAGGAGCAGCGCGTGCGCTTCGGCGACTCGGCGATGAACCACGCGATGGCCTTCGTCGGCGTCGACGTCGAGGACGACGGCAAGACGACCCGCCGCTGGCGCGTCGAGAACTCGTGGGGCACGAAGATCGCCGACAAGGGCTACTTCACGATGGGCGACGACTGGTTCGACCAGTACGTCTTCGAGGTGGCCGTGCCGAAGGCGATGCTGCCCGACGAGTACCTCAAGGCGCTCGACGAGCCGGCGACGATGCTGCCGGCATGGGACCCGATGGGTGCGCTCGCGTAAGACGCGTCCGGCACGTCCGCGTCCGCTCGGCGCGAACGGCACGCCGGACGATTCCCGCTGATTCCTGTCATGCGGCGCGCAGGCTTTACGGCCTGCGCGCCGCTTTGCGATACATGCCGGCGATACGTCAGGGGATGTGTCCTAGTATGGGTATCCGATTTCCCGCTCGGGAACGTTCAAGAACATGCACAAGGATCGATGAGAGGAAGAGGAACGAACGATGGCAGCCCTTCGTGGTCCGGACAGTTCGCAGGACAATGTGCTCGACGCGCGCGCCGTGGTCCCCGAGACCGTCGACGTCAACATCCGTCAGCTCGACCCGATTCCGGCCCCGCGCTACTTCATCAAGGAGCTGCCGCTCACCGACGCGATGAGCGAGCTCGTCCTGTCCTCGCGCCGTCAGATCCGCGACATCCTGCACGGCCGCGACGACCGTGTCCTCGCGATCGTCGGCCCCTGCTCGATCCACGATCCGAAGGCCGCGCACGAGTATGCGACGAGGCTCGCCGCGCTCAACGAGGAGCTCAAGGACCGCCTGATGATCGTCATGCGCGTCTACTTCGAGAAGCCGCGCACGACGATCGGCTGGAAGGGCCTGATCAACGACCCCGACCTCAACGGCCGCTTCGACATCCGCAAGGGCATGTGGCTCGCGCGCAAGGTGCTCACCGACGTCCTGTCGCTCGGCCTGCCGGCGGCGACCGAATGGCTCGACCCGATCACGCCGCAGTATCTGTGCGACCTCGTCAGCTGGGGCGCGATCGGCGCGCGCAACACCGAAAGCCAGGTGCACCGCGAACTGGCGAGCGGCATGAGCATGCCGATCGGCTTCAAGAACGCGACCGACGGCTCGATCAAGCCGGCCGCCGACTCGTGCTACACGGCCGCCTTCGAACACCACTTCCTGTCCGTCAACCTCGACGGCCAGGTCATCTCCGCCGAGACGAAGGGCAACCCCGACTGCCATCTCGTGCTGCGCGGTTCGAGCAGCGGCCCGAACTACGACCCGGTCTCCGTGGCCGGCGCGCTCGCGGCGCTCAGGGCGTCGAAGGCGAGCGGCCCGAGCGACCACGGCCTCGTCATCGACGCCGCGCACGGCAACTGCGGCAAGGACGAGGTCGTCGAGGCGCGCGTCGTCGAGGACATCGCGTCGCGCATCGCCGCCGGCGAACGCGGCATCCTCGGCATCATGATGGAAAGCTTCCTCAAGGGCGGCCACCAGAAGCCGGCGCCGCTCGACCAGCTCGTCTACGGCCAGTCGGTAACCGACGCCTGCGTGCCGTGGGGCCGCACCGAGCAGGTGCTGCGTGAACTCGCCGACGCCGTCGCCGCACGGCGCGGCAACTGAGCGGGCGCATCGCACGATGCAACGCATCATCGCCAGCAGCAATGCGTCGCAGCTGCGTGACGGCGCCCCCACGCCTGCCGCACCTGCCGAGTCGACACCACCGCGTCCCATCGCGCGCCGCGAATCGGCGCCGCGCGGTCACATCCGCGTCATCGACGGTCTGCGCGCGCTCGCGATCGGCGGCGTGCTGCTCTACCACGCGCGCCCGTCGCTCGCCGTCGGCGGCTTCCTCGGCGTCACCGTCTTCCTCGTGCTGTCCGGTTTCCTGATCACGCGCGGCCTGCTCGGGCTGCTCGAGTCGGGACGCTGCTCGTATCCGAAGTTCGTCGTGCGCCGCGCGCGCCGCATCTGGCCGCCGGTGCTCACGACAATCGCGTTCGCAGCCGTCGTCGTCTATCTGTGGGCGCCGTCGCTGCTGCTCAAGCTGCGCGCCGACGCCGTGCCGAGCGCGCTGTTCTACAGCAACTGGTCGTACATCTTCCGCCACGTCTCGTATTTCGACGCCGCCGGTCTGCCGTCGCCGCTGACGCATCTGTGGTACACGAGCCTGATCATGCAGTTCTATCTGCTGTGGCCGCTGCTGCTCGCGCTCATCGTGCGCCTCATGCGCCGCAGATGGGCGCGAGCATGCGCGATCGCCGCGCTCATCGCCGCGTCGAGCATAGAAATGGCGATGCTGTACATGCCGGGGCATGACACGTCGCGCATGTACTACGGCCTCGACACGCGCGCCGCCGAGCTGCTCGTCGGCGCGCTGCTCGCCGTCCTCGTGCACCGCGCCGACGGCGACGACATGCCGACGCTCGTGCCGTGGGACGGCTGGCGCCGCGACCTGCATATCGGCTCGTACGTGCTGCCGGTCACCATGCGGCGCATCGTTGCCGGCGGCGTGTTCCTGTGCCTGGCCGTGCTCGTCGTCTCGATGTTCGTCGTCGACGCCTCGGCCTCGTGGCTGTACCGCGGCGGCTTCCTGCTCTACGCGCTGCTGACGGCGACGATGCTGTGGGCGGGCATGCTGCCCGGCGTCTTCGGCCATGCGATGGGCGTCAAGGCGCTCGCCTATCTGAGTTCACGCTCGTTCTCGCTGTACCTCGTGCACTATCCGCTGCTGCTCGTCATGAATCCGGCGACGCGCGCGCATACGCCGTGGTGGCTCGTGGTCGGGCAGTTCCTCGTCATCCTCGCCGTCGGCGAGGTCTTCTACCAGTGCGTCGAGGCGCTGCGCGGCGCACCGTGGCTGCCGTGGACGCGCCGCCGGCGTGACAACCCGGAGCGCACGCAGCGTCCAGGCGCCTTCATCGGCGCGGTGACCGGCGTCGTCATCATCGTCATCCTGCTGCTGCCGCTGCCGTGGCGTCAGCTCACGCACGAACGCGCCGTCGCGCTGCGCCCCGAGCTCGGCATGACGGCCGAGCAGGCGAGGAAGGAGCTCGACGCGCAACGCCGACCGAAACCGTCGCCGACCGCGTCGACGCCGGCCGCTCCGGCGACACCGACCTCGAAACCCGCGCCGCCGAAGCCGAAGGTCGAGGCACTCAAGGCCCCCGACAACCTCGACCCGTCGCGCTGGCACTGCGACAGGGCCGCCGGGACCTGCGACGTGCGCATGCTCGTCGTCGGCGATTCGGTGACCGAAGGCGTCGCGCCGGCGCTCATGCAGTATTTCCCGAACGCGCACGTCGACGGCAAGGTCAGCCGCCAGTTCGGCACCGGCGTCGACCTGCTGCGCCAGTACCTGACGAGCGAGGATCCGCAGCTCATCGTCTTCGCGCTCGGCACGAACGGTCCGCCGACGCAGGAGAGCGTCGACGAGGTCATCCGTCTGGCGAACGGAAGGCCGCTGTACTTCCTGACGACGCGGGCGCCCGTCGCGTGGATCGACCAGACGAACCAGCTGTTCGTCGACGCCGCGAAGGCGCATCCGAACGTCGGCGTCATCGACTGGTCGGCGCTCTCCGGCGCGCATCCCGAATACCTGTACGACGACGGCACGCATCCGAACGAACTGGGCACGCAGGCCTACGAGCAGATGCTGATGCGCGCCGTCTGCCCGCAGTGATGCGCGGGGACGATACGGATGGTCGCGTCGTGCGGCGCCCCTTGCTAAGCTGAGGCCGGAACAAGAAGGAGCATCATGGCCATCAGTGATCAGGATCCGCGCCACGGCGACACGCCCAGGCATACGTTCTCCGAGGACCATCGCCGTGCGATCGAGAACGGCGAGCCGATGACCTACACGTCGGCCAAGCTCGACGAGGTGCACGCCGTCATGGCCGCCGGCGGCAATCCGCTCACGGCGATCCCCGACCTGCCGCATTGGGAGGACGCCGTCGGCATCGACCGCATCATCAACCGCCGCGTCATGGAACTCGATCCGCTGCCGACGCCGGCGCAGGTGCTGTCCGCGCTGCCGCTCGGCACGGCCGCGCAGGACATCGTCGCCTATTCGCGCGACGAGATTCGCGCCTGCCTGTATGGTCAGGACGACCGTCTGCTCGTCATCGTCGGCCCGTGCTCGGTGCACGATCCGAAGGCCGCGCTCGACTATGCGCGCCGGCTCCATGAGGTCAAGCAGGAGCTCGAGGGTGAGCTGCTCATCGTCATGCGCGTCTACTTCGAGAAGCCGCGCAGCACCGTCGGCTGGAAGGGCCTGATCAACGATCCGGACATCGATGGCAGCCACAACATCCAGAAGGGCCTGCTGCTCGCCCGCAAAACGCTGCTCGACGTGCTCGGCGCCGGCCTCGCCGCCGCGACCGAATTCCTCGAACCGACAAGCCCGCAGTACATCGCCGACGCGATCAGCTGGGGCGCGATCGGCGCGCGCAACACCGAAAGCCAGGTCCACCGCCAGCTCGCGAGCGGCCTGAGCATGCCGATCGGCTTCAAGAACGCGACCGACGGCTCGGTCAAGGCGGCGATGAACAGCTGCATCACGGCCGCCGGGCAGCACACCTTCTTCGGCATCGACCATATGGGGCGCGCCTGCGCCGTCGAGACGCTCGGCAACCCCGACTGTCACGTCGTGCTGCGCGGCTCGAGCCACGGCCCGAACTACGACGCCGCGTCGGTGGCCGACGCGATGGCGATGATCCGCTCGTTGATGGGCGCCGACACGGCCGCCGCGCACGGTCTGATCATCGACTGCTCGCACGGCAACTCCGGCAAGGACGAGGTGCGTCAGGCCGCCGTCGTACGCGACATCGCCGCGCGCATCGCCGACGGCGAGCAGGGCATCACCGGCGTCATGATGGAAAGCTTCCTCGTCGGCGGCAACCAGCCGGAGGCGCCGCTCGACCAACTCGTCTACGGACAGTCGATCACCGACCGCTGCATCGGCTGGCCCGAGACCGACCGTCTGCTGCACGAACTCGCCGACGCCGTCAGCGCCCGCCGCTGGCGCTGAACGCGCGCGCCAACATCAATCGAACAACCGGAAGGACAGCCATGGCCAGCTTCAGCACCGTCGCCATCATCAGCGCGCTCGAGGAGGAGGCCGCGCACATCGCCGCGTCGCTCAACGACGTCACCGAGGAGCGACGCGCGAGCCTGACGATCACGCACGGCACATTGCCGACGCACGACGGACGCGAACTCGCCGTCTCGGTGACCGTCGGCGGCATGGGACTCGTCAACGCGGCCGCGACGACGCAGTGCCTCATCGACGTCGCGCAGCCCGACGCCGTGCTGTTCTCCGGCATCGCCGGCAACCTCAACCCCGACCTGCACATCAACGACATCGTCCTCGGTGAGACGCTGCGCTACCTCGACACCGACATGCGCCTCGTCGGCCAGTGGAAGCCGCAGACCGAGGAGTTCCACTCCGACCCCAGGCTCATCGCGCTCGCCGAGTCTGCGCTCGACGACATGGGCATCCACCACGTCAACGGCGTCATCGCCTCCGGCAACTACTTCGTCGACTCGCCCGAACAGGTCGAACGCGTCATCCGCGAGACGCACGCCGACGCCGTCGAGATGGAGGGCGCCGCCGTCGCGCATGTCGCCGCCCGCAACGATGTGCCCGCGCTCGTCATCCGCGCGATGAGCGACAACGCCGACACCGACTACGAGGACTTCAGGACCTTCGACGTGAGCGCCTACGCGGACACGGCCGCGAAGCTCGCCGTCGAGATCCTGTGCAGGATGTGAGATGACGACGCCGTCGCTCGCGGCGACGCTCGCCGTCGCCGCCGTGCTCGTCATCGCCGCCGTGGCCGTCGTCGCCTACCGTGCGGGCGCGGCGCATGCACGCGACCGCGCTCCGCGGACGCGCGCGCTGTTCGGCGGCCTCGCCGACGTCGCCGCCGTCGACGCCGAGCGCCGCATGCTCGCGATGCTCGAGGAGGCCGTCGTCATCGTCGATGCCGCCGGCACCGTGCTCGTCGCGAACGAAGAGGCGCGCGAACACGGCCTCGTCCACGACGGCATGCTCGCCGACGACGCCGTGCGCGCGCTTGTGCATGAGGCGTCGCAGCGTCCCATCGACCGCGAGCTGACGCTCGACCGCGACGGGCGGCGCGCGCATGTCGCCGCGCATGCGCAGCCGCTCGCGCCGGGGCGGATCGCGCTCGTGTGCGCCGACACCGACTACCGGCGCAGCGTCGACCGTGTACGCCGCGACTTCGTGACGAACGTCTCCCATGAGCTCAAGACGCCGGTCGGCGCGATCATGCTGCTCGCCGAGACGATTGACGATGCCGGAGACGACGTCGACATGATCCGCCATTTCGCCGTGCGCATCGGCGTCGAGGCGAAGCGGCTCGACGGGCTTGTGCGCCGCCTCATCGAACTGGGACGCATGGGCGCCGGCGGCGAGCGGACGGTGCGGGTCGTCGACGTGCATGACCTCGTCGCGCACGCAATCGCCGACACCGAGGTCACGGCGGCGGCGCGCCACGCCGACGTGCAGCTGCGCGACGACGCCGACGGCATGCCGCTGCCGGTCGAGGTCGACGCCGTCGGCGTGCACATCGCGCTCAAGAACATCGTCGAGAACGCGATCAACTATTCGCCCGAGGGCGCCGTCGTCGCCGTCGAGCTCGCGCGCGCCGGCGACGAGGCGCGCATCCGCGTCGTCGACCACGGCGTCGGCATCCCGCAACCGCTGCAGGGGCGCGTCTTCGAACGCTTCTACCGCGTCGACCCGGCGCGTTCGCGGCTGACCGGCGGCACCGGCCTCGGCCTGTCGATCGCGAACCACCATGTGCGGGCCAATCATGGGCATATCGATCTGTGGTCGCGACCGGGGGAGGGGTCGACGTTCACGGTGACGCTGCCGCTCGCATCGCCGGCCACCGCTGGCGTCGATGCGGACGTTTCGACCGGCAACAGGAAGGAGGACGGGCGATGACCCGCATACTGATCGTCGAGGACGAGCCGTCGTATCTCGACCCGCTGCTCTACCAGCTCACGCGCGAAGGCTATGAGGCCTACGGTGCGGCGACCGGCGAGGAGGCGTGGTCGATCTACGAGGAGATGGAGTTCGACCTCGTGCTGCTCGACCTGATGCTGCCCGGCGTCTCCGGGATGACGCTGTGCCGGCGCATGCGCGAGCTGCGCCGCGTGCCGATCATCATGGTGACGGCGAAGTCGACCGAGAACGACGTCATCGTCGGACTCGAGATCGGCGCCGACGACTATGTGACGAAGCCGTATTCGTTCCGCGAGCTGCTCGCGCGCATCCACGCGGTGCTGCGCCGCAGCCTCGAAGGCCAGGACGCGGGCGCGCGCGCCGACGCCGTCCGCACGCTCAGCTGCGGCCCGGTCGAGATGTCGGTCGCCGCGCACGAGGTGCATGTGCACGGCGAGCTGACGGCGTTCCCGCTCAAGGAGTTCGAGGTCCTCGAATACCTGCTGCGCAACAAGGGGCATGTGCTCACGCGCCATCAGCTCATCGCGCGCGTCTGGGGCAGCGACTACGTCGGCGACACGAAGACGCTCGACGTGCATGTCAAACGCATCCGCGCGAAGATCGAGGACGACCCGGCGCATCCGACGCTGCTGACGACGGTGCGCGGCGTCGGCTACCGCATCGGCGCATGATCGTTCACGCTAAATTCACTTTTCCGGCGCCGGCGCATCGGCGCCGTCACCTACACTGGATTGGTTGGATAGAATGGCATCGTGACCAAAGGACACCACATGCGTAGCAATCTTGCCCGGCGCGCGCTCGCGGCGTTGTGCGGCATCATCGTCGTCGTCGCAGGCGCGGCGTGCGGCGACAACGTCGATCCGGGACATCGTCCGTCGACGAACGCCGCATCGATCTCGGGCAGCTTCGCCGGCGCCGGCGCGTCCTCGCAGCAGACCGCCGTCGAGGCGTGGATCGCCGGCTACCAGAAGACGAATCCGGACGCGAAGATCTCCTACAACCCGTCCGGCTCCGGCGCGGGCGTCGTCACCTTCCTGACCGGCGCGACCGTCTGGGCCGGCTCCGACAAGCCGCTCGACGACCGCCAGATCGAGGAGTCGAAGCAGGTGTGCGCCGGGCAGACGGCCTTCGACGTGCCGGTGTACATCTCGCCGCTGGCGATCGTCTTCAACCTGCACGGCGTCTCCGACGCCGGCAAGCACATCAACATGGATGCGGCGACGGTCGCAAGGATCTTCGACGGGAAGATCACGCGCTGGAACGACGCCGCGCTTGCCCGGCAGAACCCGGACCTCGAGCTGCCCGACCTGCCGATCACCGTCGTGCACCGCTCCGACAAGTCCGGCACGACGCTCAACTTCCTCGAATACGTCAAGGCGGCCGCGCCGAAGGACTGGAAGTACGAGCTTTCCGAGAACTGGCCGAACGACGTCGGCCAGGGCGCCAAGGGCACGTCGGGCGTCATCTCGACGATCGACCAGGCGAACGGCACGATCGGCTACGCCGACTTCTCGCAGGCCGGCGGCATGGGCACCGTCGCGATCAAGGTCGGCGACGGCTACACCGAGATCTCGGCAGAGGCGGCCTCGAAGGCCGTCGCCGACTCGGCGCTCGACGAATCCGCCGCCGGCGAGCACCGCGTCGTCCTCGACATCAACCACACGACGAGCGCCGAAGGGGCGTACCCGATCGTGCTCGTCTCCTATGACATCGCCTGCCCCGCCTACCGCGACGAGAACACGGCTCGCTTCGCGAAGTCGTGGCTCGGCTACGTCACGAGCGCGAAGGGCCAGGACCAGGCGATGAAGGCGACCGGCTCGGCGCCGCTGCCCGACAACATCGCCGCATACGTGCGCGCCTCCGTGGACGCGATGGAAGTGAAATGAGTCCCATGACATCGGCATCGAAACCCTCCTCAACCTCCGCTTCGTCGCTGACGAAGCCGGTCAGCGGCGAGAAGGCCGACCGCGTCTTCCGCGGCGTCGCCTACGCCTGCGGCATCCTGATCCTCGTCGTCCTCGCCGCCGTCGCGCTGTTCCTGCTGTTCCGCGCATGGCCGCTCATCGGCGGCAACCAGCAGGCGAACAACGCGATCATCGCGAACTTCACCGGCGGCAAGGCGACGAACTTCTGGAGCTACGTCGGCCCGCTGCTGTTCGGCACCGTGCTCGTCGCCGCGCTCGCGCTCGTCATCGCGTTCTTCGTCTCGATCGGCATCGCGCTGTTCATCTCGCATTACGCGCCCAAGCGCCTCGCCGCCGTGCTCAGCTACATCGTCGACATTCTCGCCGCGATCCCGTCGGTCATCTACGGCCTGTGGGGCGGCCTCGTGCTCGTGCCGGCGATCTACCCGTTCTGGAACTGGGTCGCCGAGCATCTGGGCTGGATCCCGCTGTTCGCAGGCCCCGCCGCGAACCCGCCGCGCACCGTCGCGACCGTCGCGCTCGTGCTCGCGATCATGATCCTGCCGATCATCACGTCGATCACGCGCGACATCTTCCTGCAGACGCCGAAGCTGCTCGAGGAGGCCGCGCTCGGCCTCGGCGCGACGAAATGGGAGATGATCAGGCTGTCGGTGCTGCCCTTCGCGCGTTCGGGCATCATCTCGGCGTCGATGCTCGGCCTGGGCCGCGCGCTCGGCGAGACGATGGCCGTGCTGATGATCCTGTCGCCCGGACTCAAGTACTCGTTCCGCCTGCTGCAGGCGTCGCAGAACCAGACGATCGCCGCGAACATCGCCGCCCAGTATCCGGAGGCGGACAGCATCGGCGTCTCGGTGCTCATCGGCACCGGCCTCGTGCTGTTCGTCATCACGTTCCTCGTGAACCTGCTGGCGCGCCGCATCACCGAGAAAGCGAGCAAGTGATGGACCAACCGCAGTCCTCGCCGAAGGCCGACCAGGCGCCGGCCATCGATTTCGACAAGTTCAGCCCGACCCGTTCGTACACGGCGGCGCGCAAGCGCAAGGACATCGCGATGCGCGTGCTCATCATCCTCGCCTTCGTCGTCGCATTGATCCCGCTGATCTCGGTGCTGTGGACGACGCTCGTGCACGGCGCGCGCCGCCTCAACTGGGACTTCCTGTCGCACAACATGACGAACGTCATCGGCGGCAACCAGACGCCGTCGGGCGGCTACGGCGGCATCCTGCACGCAATCATCGGCACGTTGGAGATCACGCTCGGCGCGATGGTCATCTCGATTCCGATCGGCATCATGTGCGCCGTCTATCTGATCGAATACGCCGGCGGTTCGAAGCTCGCGCGCACGATCCATCTGCTCGTCGACGTCATGAGCGGCATCCCGTCGATCGTCGCCGGCCTGTTCGCCTATTCGATGTTCGCGATCCTCGTCGGCCCCGGCACGCTCAGCGGCTTCGAAGGCTCGGTCGCATTGTCGCTGCTGATGATCCCGACCGTCGTCAAGACGACCGAGGAAATGCTCAAGATCGTGCCGAACGACCTGCGCGAGGCGTCGCTCGCGCTCGGCGTCACGAAGCAGCGCACGATCACGAAGGTCGTACTGCGCACGGCGCTCTCCGGCATCGTGTCGGGGTCGATCCTCGCGATCGCGCGCGTCATCGGTGAGACGGCGCCGCTGCTGATGACGGCCGGCTACATCGTCTCGACGAACGCGAACCTATTCTCGGGCGAGATGACGACGCTGCCGGTGTACGTCTACCAGGAGTACTCGAAGTACCATGCGAACTGTCCGGCCGACGCCGGCAGCGGCTGCGTCACCGGCATCCCGATGGAGCGCGCGTGGTCGGCGGCGCTCGTGCTCATCATCGTCGTGCTCATCCTCAATCTCATCGGCAGGATCGTCGCGAAGGTCTTCGCTCCGAAGAAGAAATGACCCGGCGCGCGCCGCGGGTGCGCTCGGCAACGTACGTACAGCTAAGGAAGGAACGCATGGGACAGCAAATCGACGTCAACCATCTCAACATCTACTACGGCAGCTTCCTCGCCGTCGAGGACGTCAACCTGCACATCGCGGCGAACAAGGTCACGGCGTTCATCGGGCCGTCGGGCTGCGGCAAGTCGACGGTGCTGCGCACACTCGACCGCATGCACGAGATCACGCCGGGCGCGCATGTGACCGGCGAGGTCCTGCTCGAAGGCAAGAACCTCTATGCGAAGGACGTCGACCCGGTCGCCGTGCGTCGCGATGTGGGCATGGTGTTCCAGCGGCCGAACCCGTTCCCGACGATGTCGATCCGGCAGAACGTGCTCGCCGGCGTGCGGCTCAACAACAAGAAGATTGCGAAGTCGGACGCCGACGATCTGGTGGAGTGGGCGTTGCGCGGCGCGAATCTGTGGAACGAGGTCAAGGACCGCCTCGACAACCCCGGCATCGGCCTGTCGGGCGGTCAGCAGCAGCGTCTGTGCATCGCGCGCACCGTCGCCGTGCATCCGCAGGTGCTGCTGATGGACGAGCCGTGCTCGGCGCTCGACCCGATCTCGACGCTCGCCGTCGAGGACCTCATCGAGGAGCTCAAGAGCGACTACACGATCGTCATCGTCACGCACAACATGCAGCAGGCGGCGCGCGTGGCGGACTACACGGCGTTCTTCAACCTCAAGGCCGTCGGCCAGCCGGGGCATCTCGAGTATTTCGCCGACACGTCGACGATGTTCAACAACCCGCAGAACGAGGAGGCGGAACGCTACGTCTCCGGCCGCTTCGGCTGAGCGGGGAGCACGCGGGAGCATGCGGAAACGGGGGAGCGGAAGGCGTCGGCGATTCCCGGACGTTTCCCGCACGATTCCTCGGTGGGCGAACGCCATGTAACGGAACGGTTTTACATGGCCGTGCTAGCTTGAGGGCTGTCCTGTCTTTCGGGACGGGGCGGCAGTCAAGAGTCCACGAGAAGAATCAGGGTATTACATGGAGAAGTTCTTCCACCTCAAGGAGAGCGGCACGACGGTCGGCAGGGAATGCATGGCCGGTCTGACGACGTTCTTCGCAATGTCCTATATCATCATCGTCAATCCGCAGATCCTGCAGCAGACCGGCATGCCATGGGGCGGCGTCTTCCTCGCGACGATCATCGCCGCGATCATCGGCACGCTCGTCATGGGCCTGTTCGCGAACGTCCCGTACGCGCAGGCGCCGGGCATGGGCCTCAACGCGTTCTTCACCTACACCGTGTGCTTCGGCCTCGGCTTCACCTGGCAGCAGGCGCTGTGCATGGTCTTCCTGTGCGGCCTGATCAACATCCTGATCACCGTCACCAAGGTGCGCAAGATGATCATCAAGGCGATCCCGGAATCGCTGCAGCATGCGATCGGCGGCGGCATCGGCCTGTTCGTCGCCTACGTCGGCCTGCTCAACGTGGCCGCCGTCACGTTCACGCCAAACGACCCGAAGGCAGCCGCGCAGGGCGGCGCCGTCTCCGCCGTGCCGGGCATGGCGACGCTCAACACGCCGACGCTGTGGCTGTTCCTGATCGGTCTGCTGCTCGTCATCGTCTTCACGATCCTCAAGGTCAAGGGAGGCATGCTGCTTGCGATCGTGCTGACCGCCGTCATCGGCATCCCGATGGGACTGACGACGATGAACAACAGCATTTCGATCGGTGACGCCTTCGGTCAGCTTCCGCAGACCTTCGGCGCGCTGTTCTCCCATGAGGGCTTCGGCACATTGTTCTCCGACCCGGCGAAGCTGCCGCTAGTCCTCGTGACGATCTTCGCGTTCTCGATGTCCGACACCTTCGACACGCTCGGCACCTTCATCGGCACCGGCCGCCGCACCGGCATCTTCTCGAAGGCCGACGAAGAATCGCTCGAGAACGGCCACGGCTTCTCGTCGAAGATGGACAAGGCGCTGTTCGCAGATTCGATCGCGACGTCGATCGGCTCGATCTTCGGCACGTCGAACACGACGACCTACGTCGAATCCTCGGCCGGCATCGCCGCGGGCGGCCGCACCGGCCTGACCTCGGTCGTCGTCGCCTGCTGCTTCGCGCTGTCGATCTTCTTCGCGCCGGTCATCTCGGCCGTGCCGAGCGCGGCGACGGCGGGCGTCCTCGTCATCGTCGGCTGCATGATGGCGGCCTCCCTCAAGGAGGTGCGCTGGGACGACATCTCCGAGGCGATCCCGGCGTTCTTCGCGTCGGTGTTCATGGCCTTCGCGTACTCGATCTCCTACGGCATCGCCGCGGGCTTCATCACCTACTGCATCGTCAAGGTCTGCAAGAAGAAGGCGTCCGAGGTCCATCCGATCGTCTGGATCGTCTCCGCGCTGTTCATCCTCGACTTCGCATGCATGGCGATCCTGTAGCGCGATGACCGCGTGAGCCGCGGTCGCGTATGCATCGCGCGGATGCGTACGGCACGCGCGTGTGCGGATGCCGCATGTGCGCGGAATCGCAGCATCGCATACGCGGCTGGACGCGCAGTCGCGCGGACAGGTTCGCACACACAGTCACACATATGAATTACATACGGCAGGCCGCCCGCGCCACCGTTGTTCGGTGGCGCGGGCCCTGCCGTATGCGATGCCGTCGATCCGCACGATCATCAGGAATTCTCGCGATGATCGCGACGGCGACTACTTATCGCTCTTCGAGCCGCCGTCCGTCTCCTGGATCTGCTTGGCGAGCGCACGCATCCACTCGTGCAGCGACTTGTACTGCTCGGGCATCTGCTCGGTCACGTCGACGACCGGCACATTGCCGGAATCGGCGGCGGCGACGAGCTGGTCGTTCATCTTGCTCGGCTCCTGCGAATTCGTGATGAGCATGCGCATGTCGCCCTTCTTGAGCAGGTCGGTGAAGGCCTTGATGTCCGCCGGAGTCGGCTCCGACTCGTTCGCCGCCGCCTGCTTGTAGCCCTTCGGCGTCACGTCGGTCAGTCCCATGTCCTCGGCGAGGTACTGCGCGACCGATTCGACGGCCGCGTAGTTCTTGCTGCCCTTGTCCTTCGCGAGTTCCTTGAGGTCCTTGTCGAGCTGCTGCTCCTCTTCGAGCCACGTCTTGTGCAGCTGCTCGAACTGCGCCTTGTGCTCCGGCTGCAGCTTGATGTAGTCCTTCGTGATCGCGTCGGCTGTTTTGATGCGCGCGTTCGCGGAGAACCAGATATGCGGATTGTCGCCGGTCTTGGCGCCGCTGGCGTCGGCGGCGTCGACGACGAGCGTCTTCGACGACTGCTGCGCGGCCTTGAGCGCCCAGTCGTCGTATCCGGCGCCGTTGACGATCGCGATCTGCGCGTTCTGGATCTTCGAGATGTCGTTCGTCGTCGGCTCGTAGTCGTGCGCGTCGGTGCCGGTGTTGTTGAGGATGCTCGTCACGTCGACGTATTTGCCGCCGAGGTCCTTCGCGAGCGAACCCCACTGGTTGCTCGACGCGATGACGGTGATGACGGCGCTGCCGTTGCCGCCTTCGCTGTTGGCATTGTCGGCGTTCGCGCCGCCGGTGGTCGAGCAGGCGCTCACGGCGGCGATGGTCATGACGCCGGCGAACGTCGCGATCACGGCGCGCATCAGTTTCTTCATATGGGTCCTCGTTTCTGTTGGTCGGTGTGGTTGCCCTCGGTCGCGCCGGGGCTTTACTTGCCGTCCGCTGTGCCGTTGGCTGCGGCTGGCGTCGGATGACGCTGGTTGCCGCTGGTGCCGGCCGGGACCGGCCGGGGCCAAGACCGCGGAGGCCTATGACGGACATGGGCGCCGGCGTACATTAACGGCCGGATTGATGGTTGGTTGGTGTCCACTGTAGCATCAATTGAGAATCATTCGCAATAAGGGGTCTGTTCGGTGTGGCGCGCGAACGCGCGCTGGCGAACGCGGGTGGGGTTGTCGGCGTGGTCGATGGGATGGGCCGGAAACGGGCTGTTTTGCGGGTGGATTCGTCGTGTTGGTCGATGGGTTGGGCCGGAGCGGGTGGGGTTGTCGGCGTGGTCGATGGTTCGGGACGGAGGCGGGCCTGTTTGCGGGCGGGGTTGTCGGCGTGGTCGATGGGTTGGGATGATTGCGACACGCCGGAGGGAGGGGCGTGTCGCGAGGGGTCGGTAGATTATCGCTCTTGTAAACCACAGACCGTTGGTTGGAAGTCGTTCACGGCTTCACGAAGTTTGGTTCGCCAGGCCAGCGCAGGTTGAGAAACATAGTTCCTTGAGTATTCAAGGATGGATGCTGCTCTGCCTGTGTGCAGGGCTTTTTTATTGCCCGACTTGGCATTCCGCCTCACAATCGACGGCCGACTTAGGAAGGAACGCCATGAAGAGGCCCGAAAAGGAAGTGGTGGTCGCCGAGCTTACGGAAGCTTTCCGTAACGCTGACGCGGTCTACCTGACCGAGTACCGCGGGCTTACCGTTCCGCAGATCTCCGATCTGCGCGAAAAGCTAGGCCGCGATACTTCCTACACTGTGGCTAAGAACACGCTGTTCCGCATCGCCGCCAAGGAAGCGGGCATTGAGGGTCTCGACGAGATGCTCAAGGGTCCTTCCGCGGTTGTCTTCGTTCAGGGAGACTTCATCGAGGCTGCGAAGACGCTGCGTGACTTCGCCAAGACCAACAAGGCCCTCATCGTCAAGGGCGGTTACGCAGACGGAACCGTGTACGACGCCGAGGGTGCCAAGCAGCTCGCAGACCTCAAGTCTCGTCCGGAACTGCTTGCCGAAATGGCCGGCGCGCTCAAGGGCACGATGTCCAAGGCCGCCCGCCTGTTCAACGCGCTGCCGACGAAGGTCGTTCGTACGATCGACGCCCTGCGCGAGAAGCAGGAGAAGGCCGCCTGATCGCCCTGCGGTTCGCCGCATAGCAATCGGTTCGGAAAAACGGAAAACAATAAATTTCAGGTGCGCGGAACACGACCAACAACACTGCGTGCCACGATTGAAAGGAAGCCATAATGGCTAAGTTCACCCAGGATGAGCTCCTCGAAGCTTTCGGTGAAATGACCCTCGTCGAGCTCTCCGAGTTCGTCAAGGCCTTCGAAGAGAAGTTCGACGTCGAAGCCACCGCTCCGGTCGCCGTTGCTGCCGCCGCCGCTCCGGGCGCTGCCCCGGCCGAGGAAGAGAAGGATGAGTTCGACGTCATCCTCTCCGCCGTTGGCGACAAGAAGATCCAGGTCATCAAGGCTGTCCGCGCCATCACCAACCTCGGCCTGGCTGAGGCGAAGGCTCTCGTTGACGGCGCTCCGAAGCCGGTTCTCGAGCACGCCAAGAAGGAAGATGCCGAGAAGGCCAAGGCTCAGCTCGAAGAAGCTGGCGCCACCGTCGAGCTCAAGTGATTCGCGCGGCTTCAAGCCGTACATCACGAACGCTTTGTGGGAATCCCCTGCAGTCCGCGGACTGCAGGGGATTCCTGCGTTCGAGGGATGGTCGGGGATGATGGACTGGAGGGATGGACCGCAGGTCTAACCCGTGGCTGGCTGTAGGCGGGGGTTGGCTGGGCGGGCGGGCAGGCCGGCGGCCTGCCAGATTGCGCGCGGAAGTACCCGCTTGCGGGTGGGCTCATCGGTGGTGTCGATGGTTCGGGACGCAAATGGGTCGGTTTGCGGGTGGGTTCGTCGAGTCGCCCGATGGGTTGGGACGTAGCGGGTGGGGTTGTCGGTGGTGTCGATGGGTCGGGACGCAAACATGGGCAGATGCGGGTGGGATCGTCGAAATGATCGACGGATTGGGACGGAAACGCCGATGCGTATGGGGAATTTCAGCGGCGGGAGTAACGAATCAGGGTGCAAGGCACTGGGGGATGGCGGATTTCGCCTGCTATGACGCCACAAGGCAGTGGCCAATGTCGGCTGACTGCGAAATGTGGATAACCGGGGCGTCCGTACACAGAGGTCATCAAGGCTGGTGCAGGCGCAGACGACATATGTAGCGTGGGTTGGGTCGGGAATCGTTACAAGACAAACAAAGGAGTTGGCCCATGCGAGATCACGCCGAAATGAGCCGTCAACTGGATGAAGCCGAACGGGAACGCCGATGCCTGCATCCGTCGGGCGATCCCGTGCGCAAGGCGTTGCTGCGACGAGTACGAACAGGTGAAATCGAAACGCCGATGCCAGGGTTGTTCATTCGCGCTCAATTATGGAGATCGCTCGGTCTGGTCGACCAGTTCAAATATATAGTGCGCGCACTTGCACATTGGCATCCGGATTGGGTCTTTGGCGGCGTGGCCGCGGCATGCATGCATGGATTGTGGATCGAATACCGGGTTGTACGTCAGGCGTTGCATGCGCTTTCGGTCACCGTCATCAGCAAGCCGGAGGGCACCCATTGCAGCAGTACCTATATCGATAGGCGATGTCGTTCGGGAGTACACAGCGTGGTCGTCGACGGCGTTCGGGTGACGTCGCTTGCGCAGACGGTCGCCGAATGCACCGCCTCGATGTCGTTCGTCGACGGCATGACGCTGGCATGCTGCGCACTGCGCAAAGGAATACGCGCGGAGATGATCATGATGTGCGCGGTGGAGAACAGCCTGATGAACGACGTCCTGCGCAAGGTGCTGCAGTATGCGAACGCGAATGCGGAGAACGGAGGGGAGGCGAAGACCCTGGCGGTGTTCATCGAATGCGGGTTCGTGCCGCCTGCGCAGCAGGTGGAGTTCGTCGATCCGCAGACGGGGCGCCGATATCGCGTCGATTATCTGTGGCGGACGGCCGACGGCAGGCTCATCGTCGTAGAGCTCGACGGGTTGGTGAAGTATACGGATCCGGCGATGATGCTGGGGCGTACGCTGGCCGGTGTCATCGACGATGAGCGCGAACGAACGGAAGGATTGCTGCGCGCGGGGGTGACGACGGTGATCCGTATCAGGATGGAGGACCTCGCCGATCGCTGGGCGCTGACGCAGAAGCTCGCCGACGCCGGCGTGCCGATGATGCAGCCGGCCGCGTAGGAGTACGGCTGTGCGGACTGGATACGGGTGCTTGCGGGTGGGATTGTCGGCGGGTTCGATGGGGTGGGACGTAAACGGTCCGGTTTGCGGGTGGGGTTGTCGAGCTGGGCGATGGATTGGGACGCTGCGGGTGGGATCGTCGGCGGGTTCGATGAATCGGGACGCAAACGGGCTGGTTTGCGGGTGGGGTTGTCGAGTTGGCCGATGGAATGGGACGCTGCGAGTCAGATAGACGGGATGCGGTTGCAGCTCTGTGCGATAATGGTGGCGAGTTGGGCGGGAATCGGGCGATTTGTTGAACTACCGCGTAAAATGTTGTTCAGTATGCGTACTTCTCGGTGAAGCACCGTCGCGCGCGCGGCGCATCGAGCGGACAACGGCGAAAGGAAGGTCCCACGGTGAGCGGAGATCAACGAACGACAACGAAATGGATGATACGTGTTGATGGTTCGGATCTGGCCAGCGTCGAAGCAGGGCAAACCGTGGAAATCGGCCGCAAGCCGCTGCGTCCGGTGCCGAGCGGAGGCATGCGCCGCATCGAGATCCTCGACGACACCCGTTCGATGTCGAAGCGGCATGCGGAATTCTCGGTGAAGTCGGACGGCAATGCGATCCTGCGCGACCTCAACTCGACGAACGGCACCTTTCTCGTGCGTCCCGGCAACGAACTCGTGCGTCTGCCTGGCGGCTCCGACTTCGCGATGAACGATGATACGGTGCGTCTGCAGTTCGGCGACGTGCCCGTCGATTTCGTGCGCTTCATCGACGACGATACGACGACGAAGGACGACGATGACGTCGCCAACCTCTTCGACTACGCGCTCGACAACCAGCCGAGCGAACCGGAGGTCGCCGACATGTCGATCGACGACATCCTCAACCTGCGCGCCGGCGAGCCGACCGACATCTTCAACGCCGGTCAGGTGCGCTCGCGCGCGAAGGAGCTACGTCAGGCGGAACGGCAGACCTTCGCGCCGTTCTCGTCGCCGCTCAATCCGCTCGCCGTGAACGACGCGAACGACGATGACGCGCAGGACGCGGCGCCGCGCGACCTGTTCGCCGACGCGCACGACGTCGCCGCCGGCAAGATCGACGAACCGGCCGCGAAGAAGGAGGAGTTCGTGCCGCGCATGCACGACGGTCCGCGTCACGCCGACCATCGCAACGCCGACAGTCTCGTCAGCGTCTCCGAACTCGCGCAGCAGCATCGTCCGATCCCATCCCTCAACGTCGCGCAGGAGCCGGTCGTCGGCGCGACGCGCGAGCCGATTTCGCCGACCATATCGCCGACGTCGTCCGCAAACGGCGAGCCGTCGATCTCGACGACGATGCGCCCGCAGCAGAACGCCGATGCGTCGGCGCAGAATCCGACGCAGCCGTCGCGTCCGAAGCAGCCGAGCGTGTGGCAGACGTCGATGCATACGGGCGTCGCGATGCAGCCGAAGCCGGCCGAGCAGCAGCCATCCGAGCAGTCCGCACAGCCGGTGCGGCAGCCGATGGCGCAGCCGCAGTACGATGCGTCGGCACAGCCGATGCAGCCGAACATGCAGCAGCCGTCGATGCAGGACATGCAGCAGCCGATGCAGCCGAGCGTCGGCGCGCAGTACGATGCGGCGGCGCAGTCGTCGCAGCCGGCGATGCAGCAGCCGAATATGCGGCAGCCGATGAACACGCAGTCGCCGCAGCCGGCCGTGCAGTCGGCTGCGGCGCAGCAGCCGCTCGCCAACGTCGAGATGCCACGTGGCGCGTCGCCGTCGCAGCAGCCGATGCAGCCGCAGCCGGCGA
Source organism: Bifidobacterium choerinum (assembly GCF_000741135.1). Classification (GTDB taxonomy): domain Bacteria; phylum Actinomycetota; class Actinomycetes; order Actinomycetales; family Bifidobacteriaceae; genus Bifidobacterium; species Bifidobacterium choerinum. The sequence goes on from NZ_JGYU01000003.1 coordinate 125,339, forward strand.
TGCAGCAGCCGACGTCTTCCGATGCCTTCGCCGAACAGCGCAACGCGCTGCATTTCGACGTCATCGAATCGACGCTGCAGGGACCGGACGCGGCGGCGCATGCGACGGCCGACACGACCGTGCCGATCGAGGTCGCCGCGCCGACCCATCAGACGAACTTCGTCGCCGAAACGACCGAATCGACGGTCGGTCAGACGACAGCGCAGCCGGCCGGGCAGGACGCCGCATCGGCGTCGCCTACCGATGCCGCCGCACAGCGCGAGGACGACGACTACAGCCGCTTCCGCCGTCACGATGACGACGACGAGCAGCCGCTCGATGCGACGCAGACCTTCACGCCGGCGTTCGAGCCGGGATCGGTGTTCGAACGCGTCGCGAACGGCGACTTCGACAAGCCGAAGGAAATCATCGAGGTCGGCGGCTACACCTCCGACGACGCACGCCGTTCCGACGACTTCACCGAACAGTTCGAGATGGCGCGCCATGCGGAGCTGCTGCCGTTCCTCGCGATGAACCCGACGCTGTACGATGACCTGTACGAATGGCTCGCCGCGCAGTCGAACGCGGACATCGACGAGGCGCTGAGCCGCAATCCGGGATATGAGGACTACCGCAAGGCAGTAGGAAAGTGAGCGAGCAGATGACGGACAATTCCACCCAGACGAGCGGTGCGCTCAACGAGTTGCGCCGGTGGCGAGAGGAGTTCAAGGCGAACCTTGTGCCTTCGCCGCTCGAGGACGTGGCGCAGCTGACCGCGCAGGTCGACCTCACGCACGCGCACCCGTCGGGCATCTCCCAGCTGTTCGCCCGCGGCAGCGCGCCGCTGCATTCGCTGTTCCGCGACAGCGGCATGCTGCGCACGGCCGCGCGCCGCGTCGAACGCGTGCTCGACGACCAGGGCGCGAAGCGGCGCATCAGCGGCGTCGCCGAACTGTCGCTCGTCGTCGGCGTGGCCACATGGAAGGGCAACATGATGCCGGTGCTGCTCTACCCGGTCGAGGTGGTGCGCGACGGCAATCCGGTCGAACACCACACGACGATCAGCTTCACCGGCCATGTGCGGCTCAACGCGTCCTTCCTCGCCGCGATGCGCGAACACGGCGTGCGCCTCGATGAACGCCAGCTGTTCGACGGCTCGAACTACGCGTCCGGCACGCCGGAGACGGCCGCCGTCTTCGCCGCGATCTCGAAGGCCGCGCAGCAGGTCTTCCCCGACTTCTTGATCGAGCGTCAGATCATCCTCGGCTGCTTCATGGACCCGTCGACGCAGATCCTCGTCGAAAGCCAGATGATCATCGACCACCTCGCGAAGGGGCCGAGCGGCAATGTCATGCTCGACGCGCTCGCTGGCTACCCGGAGGCGCGCGGATCGCTGAGCAACGAGCAGATGCCCGCCTTCAGCCCGTTCGACGGCGACCCGCATTCCGAATACGAGATCGGCGACGTCGACAACACCGTGCGCTACGCCGCGAACATGGCCGCCGCTGGGCATTCGCTGTTCGTCGACGGCACCGAGGACACCGACACGGCCGAACAGGCCGCGGCGATCGCCTCGCGCTGCATCATGGCTGGTCGTTCCGTGCTGTATGTGCCGTGCGTGACCGATCAGAAGCGTCGTTTCCTGTCGATCATGCGCGCGAACGAACTCGGCGGCCAGGTGCTCGACGTGGCCGACCCGAACGCGAACGCGGCAATCGACCATCAGCTCATCCGCGCCGTCGGATACCAGCAGGGCGTCGCGACGTCGCGCTTCGAACAGCTCGCCGACGAACTCGTCGGCGTGCGCTCAAGGCTGACACGCTACCTCGGCGACCTGCACGGCGTCAACAAGACGTGGGGCGTCTCCGCCTACCAGACGATCCAGAATCTCGCGAGCATCGCCGAACTGCCGACGCATCCGTCGACGCATGTGCGCCTGTCGAAGGAGGTCGCGCAGGCGATCGGCCCGTCACTCGACGACTGGGCGGCCAAGCTCGACCGCGCCGGCGAACTCGGCGAATACACGATCGACGCGAAGGACACCGCGTGGTACAAGGCCTCCCTCTACAGCGAGGACGAGGCGATCGGCGCCTACCAGCGCGTCGTCACGATGCTGCGCACGTTGCTGCCGGCGACACGAGAGCAGGTGACGAACACCGTGAAGACCTGCGGATTCTCGGTGCCGACGACGGCGCAGGAATGGGGACGCCAGGTCACCGTGCTCAAGAACCTGCGGCGCGTACTCGACGTGTTCCAGCCGGAGATCTTCGAACGCGACATCGACCTGATGATCGAGGCGACGAAGCCGAAGCAGGACCGTAAGTCCGACGGCTCGACGATGGGCTTCTGGGAACGCCGCCGTCACGTCAAGGAGGCGAAGAGCCTGCTGCGCGTCGGCGCGCAGGTCGAGAACCTGCACGACGCGCTATGCGTCGTGCAGCGTCAGGCCGAACAGTGGCGCCTGTTCGTGCCGCACGGCGGCTGGCCGGTGCTGCCGCCGAAGCTCGACGACATCATCACGACGCAGGACGAACTCGTCTCCAACATGACGGCGCTTGGCACGGTGCTCGCGACGACGCCCGACGGAGGCGACCTGCAGTCGACCGACTTCAACGCCGTCGAGGAGCGGCTCAAGGCGCTGCTCGACGACCGCAAGGCGCTCGACACATTGCCCGAACGCGCTACGCTCGAACGTGAGCTCGACGCCGCCGGCCTGAGCGAGCTCGTCGAAGACCTGCACAACCGCCACGTGGCCGTCGACGCCGTGTGCGACGAGCTGCGCCTCGCCTGGTGGACGACCGTCTTCGACGACATCGTGCATTCGTCGGCGATCATCTCGAATCAGGACGGCTCGGCGCTGCAGAGCGCCTCCGACCGCTTCGTGCAGGTCGACACCGAGCATGTGCGCTCGGTCGGCCCGATGATCATGCAGGAGTCGATGCACCGGCTGTGCGACCTGCTGTTCGCCCGCACGCAGGAGGCGAACATGCTGCACACGGTGCTCGCCGGCTCGAACGGCATCTCGCTGAGCCGCATCCACCATGACCATCCCGAGATCCTCGCCGCCGCGAAGCCGGTCATCATGAGCACGCCGGCGACGCTCGCGTCGGTCACGAAGCCGACGCCGATCGCCGACGTCGTCATCGTCGACGCGGCCGCGCATCTGCCGTCGATCCTGCTGCTCAACATCCTGTGCCGCGCCCGTCAGGTCGTCGTCCTCGCCCACGAGCAGACGATCACCTCCGACAGCGTGCGCACGCTCGTCTCGCTGCTACCGCACGTCACCGTCGCGCCGCATCCGACTCGCCGCGACCCGCGCGTCAACCGCTTCCTCGAAGCGCAGGGCTACGGCAAGGTCAGCCACGACGTGGCGCGCGACGGCGTGCAGGGGAACCTCGTCTTCCACCAGATCGAAGCGACCGGCGTGCCGATCATGGCAAGCGGCCTCGTCGAAAGCAGCCAGGGCGAGATCGACGAGATCGTCTCCCTCATCACCCGCCGCGCGCAGACCTTCACCGCCGTGCCGGCGAGCTACATCCTGACCGTCGTGTGCATGACGCCGACCTTCCGCACCCGTCTGGGCGCCGAACTCAAGGCGCTCGCGACGCGCAACGAGCCGATGGGACGCTTCCTGCGGCACGTGCGTATCATCGACATCACCGACGTCGCCGGCGCGCACGCGACCGACGTCATCCTGTCGATGAGCTACGCGAAGACGTCGCACGGCCGTCTGCTGCAGCAGTTCGGCGCGCTCGAGAGCGACGGCGGCAGGGGCATGCTGCTCGATGCGCTCGCGCTCGCCGACCACAACATCGACATCGTCAGCGCGTTCAACGCCGACGACCTCGAGGACGACCGTCTGCACCACGCCGGCCCGAAGATGCTCAAGACGCTGCTTGTCTGGGCGCAGCGGCTTGGCAACGAGACGCCGGTCGAGGCGGCCGGTAGGCCCGACGCAGACAATGTGCTGCTCACCGATCTGGCCGCCCGCATCCGCGAGCGCGGTCTCGACGTGGCCGTCGACTACGGCTATGACGGCGGCGTGCGGCTGCCGATGGTCGTCGGTCGCAAGGACAAGCCGTATGCACTCGCCGTGTTCACCGACGACGCCCAGTTCATGGGCATCCAGTCGACGCGCGAGCGCCATCGCATCCTCGAACAGGACACCGAGGGCCTCGGCTGGTCGGTCATGACGATCTGGAGCGTCGCCGCCTTCGTCAATCCGGACAAGGAGGTCGACCGCGTCGTCGCGCAGCTCGACTCGCTGTACCGGGAGTCGCAGCGATGAGCGCCGCCGTCATCCGCGTCTTCGACGGCAGCGGCGACGGCGCCGATGACACGGTCGCCGTCGCCGCTGCCGACGTCACTGCCGTCGATAGCTCTGCCGCCGCCGCTGCCGGCGATGCCTCCGTGGACGCTGCCGGCAATGCCGGCGCGGACGCCGCCGCCGTGGACGATGCGCCCGCCGCGAATGCTGCACATGCGCCGGCGTACAGCGCCGAGCGACGCACGCCGCGGCGCCATCGTCGCGTCGTCATGAAGGGCACCGAGCGTTTCGACGCCGACGGCGTCAAGCTTGAGGCCGGCGACATGCGCACGCGCGAGCAGCAGGCGGCCGACGACGACCGCCGCATCCTCGGCGAGCTGCCGCCGCATTGGGGCGTCTTCCAGGAGCGCGGCCGCTAGTCGTCGGCGCGTACGGCGAGGATCGGCCCGTTCGTCTGCGCCTGCAACGTGCGCATCGCGTCGGCCGCGCTCATCGCGACCGGCGTCAGATGGCCGTCACCCGCCACGTCGTCGCGCGGCGGCCCCATGATGATCGCGTCGTCGCTGACCGTGCACAGCCCGTCCGCGACGATCGTGGCATCGGCGGCCGCATCGGCTTCCGGATTGGTGTCGGCTGCTGCGCGTGCGTTTGCGCCGACGGCTGCTCCGGCATTCACATCCGCCGTTGCGCCGACGGCTGTTGCGTCGTCGGTGCCGTCCGTGTCCGGCTTGCCGTGTGCACCTGCCTGTTTGCCGACTGCACCTGATCTGCCGTCTGCGTCCGTCGTTCTGCTGACCGTGTCCGTTCTGCCGCCAGTGTCCGTTCTGCCGGCTGCATCTTTGCTGGCTGCACCTCTGCCGGATGCACCTCCGCTGTCCGTGCCGGCTGCATCGTCCGCACCCGACTCGTTTGCCGCACCTGCCGCATCGGCGGCGTCACCGTTGCCGGCCGTCTCCGCTGCAGGAGGGGAGCAGCCGGTCGCCGCCGTCAGTCTGATATGCGTGCCGGGGGAGAAGGGGCGGCTGAGCTCGCCGAGACGCACGTCGATGACGGTGTGCCCCGGCGCGACGGCCGGTACGCGGCCGAGCATCGTCGGCAGCAGCACGTCGCCTTCGCGGATGTCGATGAGCGCGTAGGCCGTCTCGTCATCGAGCGCGTCGACGGCGTCGGACAACGCATCGCTCGCCGGCAGCGCCGTCATCGTGAAATCGGCGGTGACGACGGCGTCGCCGGCCTGGATCTGATGCGCGGCGGTGAGCACTCTGCGCGTCGCCGTCGCCGTGACGACGCATTCGAGCGTGCACAGCACGGCGAGCGCGGCACAGCAGGCCGCGAGCAATTTGCGCGCGCGGCGGTCGAGCCGGCGGCCGCACGGCGTGCGCGGATGGCCGGACTGTGCCGAGTCGCCGCGTCTGGAGCGGGAACCAAAGTCGAACAAATGCATCATGGCAGCATAATGCGTCCCGGCGGTCGGCTGAGTCCAGCCCGGGCGGGGTATGTGACCGGAAGGGTGTGTCGTCGGCCAAATGTGGACGACACGCCGTGAAAAGCTGTGGATTGTGAAGATTGTTCGCTCTCAGTCCACATCGTATCCACATCGATGTGGATGAACGAATAGCCTATCCACAACGTCCATCAGACGACTGTGGACAGCGCAAAGGCCACCGGACCCTGATGGGCCGCGCGGTGGCCTTTGCCGATGCGGAGAACGCGGAAACCTCTTACTTCGAGCCTTTGTCGGTGCGGTAGAAGCCGCTGCCCTTGAAGGTGATCGGGACGGCCGAATACACCTTGTGGACGGTCGGCTCGCCGCACTTGGGGCAGACGGTGATCGGTTCGTCGTCGAAGGACTGGTGTTCGGTGAAGTCGTAGCCGCAGTTCTTGCAGCGGTAATGGTAGACGGGCATGATGCTCCTTTCGGGTGGGCGCGTTCGCGCGAGCGCATACTTGTTCTAATCCCCAGAGACTACTCACATGTGTGCATGAGCGGCTACGGTCATCCACCGTGGGCGTAGGCCGTCGGCGATGTGGTCGCGGTGCGGTCGCGCCGTGACGGCGCCGCGGTCTGGGCATCGTCGCATGCGCGTCGTCGGATCGCGAAGATCATGCGGCGGCGGCCGGATGGTTGCGGCGGTCACTGGGTGACTGCCGCAGTCACTGGATGAAGACGAGATGTTGCGGCGTGAGCACGGCGTCGACCGGCATGTCGTGCGGCTGCGTCGGCAGCGGCGTGACGACGAATTCGCAGCTCCAGCACATCGCGATGCGCGGCGCGGCGGGACGTGCGTATTCGAGCGCGTGGTCGTACCATCCGGCGCCGCGTCCGAGTCGGCCGCCGCCGTGGTCGACGGCGAGCGCCGGCAGCACGATGATGTCGGCGTCGGCGAGCGCCTCGGCCGGCAGCGTCCCGGTGTCGGGCTCGTCGGGACGCGGCATATGCCCGTCGCCGGCGGCATGTTCGTGGTGCAGCGCGGTGACCTCGTCGGGCGACGTCAGCCGGGACCAGCCGATCTCCCTGCCCGAACCGAGCCGCGGCACGAGCAGTTCGATGCCGCGCGACGCCGCCTCGTTGAGGATCGGCAATGTGCTGATCTCGGTGCCCATCGACACATGGCAGGCCATCGTCAGCGGCGTCGTGCGCGGTTTGGAGAACAGCGGAAGCGCGAACAGCGAGGCGGCGCAGCGTTCGCCGGCGGCGGCGCGTTCGGCGTCCGTCGTGTGGCGGCGCTGCGCGAGCAGCTCATGGCGGAGCTCGCGTTTGCGTGCATCGATCGGCGGGTTCGGATTCGGCTGGTTCGTAGACATGGTCACGGTTCTACCACGCCGCGGCCTCGGCGGCGCTGCGCCGACCGCGGGATGGGACGGCGTGCGGATCTGCACATGCTTGCATACGGTCTTGGATGGACGGCGCGCGGTTGCGCGATGGCCCACGGGACGCGTATGACTGCATATGGATCGCGCGCGTGGTCGCGTTGCGTATGGGCTGCATGTGGATTGTGCGCGGGATGCGTCTGACCGCATGCGAGCTGCCCATGGTTTCGGCGGGATGCATATGATCCGGGCATGGAGATCGTCATGTGCCGTGCGGGCCGTGCGTGGGCTGCATGCAGACGGCGTGCGCGCCGCTGCGTGCAACAATGGGGGCGTGACGATTTTGCGAACCCTGCGCGACCGGATGCGACGCGACGACCCGAACGCCTTCCATACGCCGCTGACGCTGCTCGCGCCCGCGGATGCGCCGGCGATCCGTCTGCGCACGATGACGGCGGCCGACGAGGACGAATGGGATCAGGTGCGCATACGCAACGCGGCATGGCTCGAACCGTGGGATTCCAACGACCCCGAGCGTCATCGCTCGGTCACGTTCCCGCAATGGATACATATGCAGCGGCGTGACGAACGCTCGGGGTCGGCGATCGTCTTCGTCATCGAATACGACGGCCGCATCGTCGGGCAGATCTCGCTCGGCGCGGTCATGTTCGGGGCGATGCGCAGCGGCATCATCGGCTATTGGATCGATCAGGATTACGCTGGCAGGGGATTCACGCCGCTCGCCGTGACGATGCTCGCCGACTGGGCGATGCTCGATCCGGACGGACCGCGGCTGCATCGCGTGGAGATCGACCTCGTGCCGCAGAACGAGCGTTCGCGGCGCGTCGTGCAGAAGATCGGTGCGAAATATGAGGGAATCCGACGAAAATATATGTACATTAATGGGCACTGGCGCGACCACGAATCGTACAGCCTGCTCGCCGAGGACGCCCCCGACGGCTTCACCCGCCGTCTGATTGGCGACACGCCCGGCGAACGCGTTTCCTCATTGTCCTAAATTCTTTTATTCTTAGGAACTATGGGTTACGAATCACTGAGCACGATCGTGGTCTTGGTGATGGTCGGAATCATCATGGCGATATGGCTGCCACGCAAGACGGTCGACGGCATGAAAACAGTGATGAAGCATCGTTCGGACCGATACTCCACTTCGCTGCATCTGGTGGATGAGCAAAGCGGCACGACGTTCAACGATGTCGATTCGCCGAAGACGAAAGGGGCGATAATGCCAGCGACGCAGAAGGAACACGGTGCGTACCGCGAATACCGCGAGTATGTGGCCAACGTACGTAAGCTTCGCCGTGCCGCCGCGCATCGCCGCAAGCTGATCGCCGGCGCGCTGCTCACCGCGACCGTCGTCGTCCTCGTCCTCGCCTTCGTGCTGCACTTCAGCCCGTGGTACACGCTCATCCCGGCGGGACTGCTCGCGCTCGTCTGCGGCCTCGGCATCCACGCGTCCAAGCAGGCGCGCGCATGGGAGGCGAAGGTCGCCGCGAAGGAACAGGAGCATCGTCGCAGGCAGCGGATGCGCCCGAAGGTCGTCAAGCGTCAGGCCGACGCGGCCGTCGCCGCCGCACAGTCCCCGTCGACGCACGCCGACGCGGCGCAGCAGGCGCCCGAGGAGACGCGCACCGACGTCATGGAACAGCGTGAGATTCGCCGAGCGCTGCATCAGGCGCGCGTCGAGCAGGCGCAGGCGCTCGCGCGCCGTCAGGCCGCGCAGCAAGAGACGGCCGAGCCGCAGCCGGGGGAGGCTGCAGAGCAGATCGAGGCGGCCGCGTCCGGCGAGGACGAGCGTGTGCACGCACAGCTCGTCGTACGCGAGGAGGCGAACGCCTATCCGCCGGACGAGACGAACGAACTGTCCGAGATCTCGCCGGCGTCCGCCGTCGACGCCTTCGACATGGCGATCAACCAGGATCTGATCTCCTTCTCGCTCGGTGCGCCGCGCAACGGCGTCGACCATCCGCAGCAGGCTCCCGAAAGCCGTGAGATCAAGTCGACGAAGCAGGTCGCGAAGGCCGAGCCGAAGGCAGTCGCCGACGACTCCGCCGCAGCGGATGCATCCGGTGACGCGCCTGCGGACGCCGAATCCTCCGCGGACGATACGCCGAACGCGGAGACCGCCGCTCCGTCGCCGATCAACGATTCCGTCGCGTTCCACGAGAGCGAACGGAACGCCGCTGTCGAGGCGCCCGACGAGACGAGCGATTCGCTCGGAACGAACCTCGAATCGATTCTCGCGCGCCGCGGCAACTGACCATCGCCGTCGCAGGGCGTTTCCGCTCCGCGACATGCCACGTTTTGAGACGCCGACCGATTCTTTCGGTCGGCGTTTTTCGTTGATTCGCAACGTTTTCTCTCACAGCGTTAGCACTCGAGTTGGCAGAGTGCTACCGGTCGCGCTAGGATAGGCAACTAGCGCGACGGAAAGGGTGCGGCAAGTGAATCGTCAGCCGCCTGACGTATTCGTTCCCGAGCGAAACCGTAACGATTGTTCGCATGCAGCAATGCAGAAAGAGGAGGTACGTCGTGTCGTTCCCACTCATTCCACTGGAAGACAAGATCATCGTCAAGCAGGCTGAGGCCGAGACGCAGACCGCTTCGGGCCTGTTCATCCCGGACAACGCCAAGGAGAAGCCGCAGCAGGGCGAAGTCCTCGCCGTCGGCCCGGGCCGCCGCGATGAGAAGGGAGAGCGCATCCCGATGGATGTCAAGGTCGGCGACAAGATCCTGTACTCGAAGTACGGCGGTACCGAAGTGCACTACCAGGGTGAGGACTACCTCATCGTGGCCGCGCGCGACGTGCTCGCGATCCTCGCCTGATTCTCGATTCGGCGCGTGAATCACGCACCACACGTTGACGAAGGCCCCGCGTGTCATCCCGACACGCGGGGCCTTCGCATATCCGGCGTGCGGGGATGACGTGGCTGGCGTATATGCGCGCAGTGTGGGTCGCGGCTGGCGGGCTAAGCGTCTCGATCTGCGTATGCGTGCGCAGCGTGGGTCGTGATCTGGGCGCAGGCCGCCTCGGTGTGCGTACGCGTGCGCGGTGCGGGACGCTGGCGGGGTGCTAAGCGTCTCATCCGGCGTATGGGTGCGCAGTGTGCGACGCCGGTGGAGTGTGCTAGGCGTCCTGATCTGCGTGCTGATGCGCAATGCGGGACGCTGTGCATGGGTCGCGGAGCGCCTACGACCGGAGTGCGGTCTGGCGTCGCGCACGCCGCGGCACGCCTGTGCGTGGGGCGGGAATAGCGGCGGCGGATTGCTGTTGACCCGTATGTGCGGCCGGCGGCCGCACGCGAGAAGGCTGTTGCGCCGATGGGTGAAAATCGAGGAACGGCAACGCGACACGCCGAGATTTGCGGAAAGTTACCCTCCCGTGGCATACTAGCCAAGTTGCCGGTTGAACCTCAACCGAAAACGATGGCGGATTTCCCAAGCGGTCAAAGGGACCTGACTGTAAATCAGGCGCTTCGTGCTTCAGTGGTTCGAATCCACTATCCGCCACGCCTCGATAGCTCAGTGGTAGAGCACTTCCTTGGTAAGGAAGAGGTCGTGAGTCCGATTCTCACTCGAGGCTCTCTGGCGGGATAGCTCAGCTGGCTAGAGCGTACGACTCATAATCGTAAGGTCAAGAGTTCGAGTCTCTTTCTCGCTACTATAAGGGCCGGGAAACCGGCCCACATATTCGACAACAAGAGGTGAACCAAATGGCAAGCAAGAGCGCAGACATTCGTCCGGGCATCACGCTGGCATGCACCGAGTGCAAAGAGCGTAACTACATCACGACGAAGAATCGTCGTAACACGCCCGATCGTCTCGAACTGAAGAAGTTCTGCCCGCGCTGCGGCAAGCAGACGCTTCATCGCGAGACCCGCTGAGCATAGATTCTTTGCAGGAGCCCGACCGAAAGGTCGGGCTCCTTTCGTTTTCCGCCGTGCCGCCGTGCATCGTCGCCACGTACGCGCGCCGCACCGCCACGGCGCTATCGTCGCTGCCGCCTCCGCTGCGTCGCCACGCCAGCCATCCATCGTTCCGTCCGCGCGCAGTCGATATTGTGGCAGCTGAACCCGGCCCGGCGCCGACGATTTTTGTTACTGTGGAAGCTATGACAACTTTTGCAGAGCTCACCACCATCGGCGTAGGTGGCAATATCGATCATTTCATGGAACCGACGACACGCGCGAGCATCATCGAAGAGATCGAACACGCGGACACGCACGGCATCCCCGTGTGCGTCATCGGCGGTGGCTCGAACCTGCTCGCCTCCGACGACGACTTCCACGGCCTCGTGCTGCGCGACGCGCGCCGCCTGATCACCGTGCCCGACGAAGCCGACCCGGTCGAGAACGGCGACAACACCGTGCATGTGACCGCCGAAGCCGGCTGCAACTGGGACGACCTCGTCGAGTTCTGCGTCGAACGCGGCCTCGAGGGCATCGAGGGGCTCTCCGGCATCCCCGGCAACGTCGGCGCGAGCGTCGTGCAGAACATCGGCGCCTACGGCCAGGAGGTCGCGACGAGCGTCGAATCGGTCGAGGTGTGGGACCGCGAGGACCGCAAGACGAAGACGTTGTCGAACGTCGAAATGCAGTTCGGCTACCGTTCGAGCCTGCTCAAGACAAGCATGTACAAGGCGCCGGGCGTGCCGAACGAGGAATACTATCCGTCGCCGCGCTACATCGTGTTGTCGGTGACTTTCGCGCTCACGCACACCGAAAGCGGCACCGTCAACTATCCGCAGCTCGCGCAGGCGCTGCACGTCAACCTCTCCGACCGCATCCCGATCGCCCGTCTGCGCGATGCCGTGCTCGACGTGCGCGCGTCGAAGGCGATGCTCGAGGACGCGACGCGCTACCGTCTGCCCGTCATGGTCGACGAGAAGCGGCCGGACGCGGTCGAACGTGCGATTCGCGACCAGCAGCGCTTCGTGACGCGGCACGACGCGCCCGCCGACGTCGTCGACGAGCATATACAGGCGACGGTCGGCGAGAACGAGGACTACAACCGCCACAGCTGCGGCAGCTTCTTCATGAACCCGATCGTCGACTCGACGGTGGCCGCCGCACTGCCCGACGACTCGCCGAAGTACCCGGCGACGCTGCCCGACGGCTCGACCGGCGTCAAGCTGTCCGCGGCGTGGCTCATCGACCACGCCGGCTTCCACAAGGGCTACCGCGTGTCGCCGGATGCGCGCGCCGCGCTGTCCGACATGCACACGCTCGCGATCACGAACCGCGGCGGCGCGGCCTGCGACGACATCGTCGCGCTCGCGTCGGCGATCCGCGACGGCGTGCGCAAGCAGTTCAACGTGACGCTCGTGCCCGAGCCGGTCATGGTCAACACGAGGCTGTCCTGACGGCGATCGCACGACGGTCGCACAGAAGACGACCCCGATCCGCCGGCCGCACAATCGCGGCCGGCGGATCCTTTTCCCTCACATCGCGCATATCTGCACGGAAAAACACGGGGATGCGCGGCGCGCGACGGCGCAATCTTGCTCACAGTGAACGATGCGCCGGGGTACGTCCTACACTTGGGCTGCGTATCTGGCACATCGCCTGTTCGCAGGTCACGCCAAAAGCTCATGAGCGCCAGCTGCATATAAGAGAGTAAGAACGCGGACCAGGTGGCAACGTGCAGATATTCAGGACGAAATCAGTCGAACAAACCATAGCCGAAACGAACGAAACCGGCCATTCACTCAAACGCAGCCTCGGATGGTGGGACCTCGCCGTCATGGGCGTCGCCGTGGCCGTCGGCGCCGGCATCTTCTCGGTGGGCGCGCAGGCGGCGGCCTTCCACGCCGGCCCCGCCGTCATCATCAGCTTCATCATCGCCGGCATCGTCTGCGGCGCGGCCGTCATGTGCTACGCCGAATTCGCGTCGATCATGCCGGTCGCCGGCTCCGCATACACCTTCACCTACGCGACGATCGGCGAGATCATGGCGTGGATCATCGGATGGGACCTCATCCTCGAGATGCTGATGGCCGGCTCCGTCATCTCCAAATACTGGGGCGTCTACCTCAACGACTTCATGCGGCTGATGGGCCTGAACTGGAATACGAACCTCACCTTCGGCTCCTTCCACCTCGATATCGCGCCGATCATCATCGTCGGATTCTTCACGGTGCTGCTCGTCTTCGGCACGAAGATCGGCGCGCGCGTCGACGGCGCGATGACGATCCTCAAGATCGCAATCGTCGTCTTCGTCGTCGTCGTCGGCTTCTTCTACGTGAAAGCCGCGAACTACACGCCGTTCGTGCCGCCGAGCGAACCGGCGGACGTCGTGCGGCACGGCGAGCTCGGCGGCAGCATGGCGCAGCCGCTGTGGCAGTGGCTCACGCACATGCAGCCGACCGTCTACGGATGGTCGGGCGTCCTCTCCGGCGCCGCGCTCGTGTTCTTCGCTTTCATCGGATTCGACGTCGTCGCCACCGCCTCCGAGGAGACGAAGAACCCGAAGCGCAACGTGCCGCTCGGCATCGGCGTCGGCATGCTGCTCGTCATCGTCATGTACGTGCTCGTCGCGATCGTCACGACCGGCATGGTCTCCTACAAGAAGCTCGCGCAGGTCGACAGCCCGTCGCTCGCGACCGCGTTCGAACTCGTCGGCGCCGACTGGGCGGCCAAGATCATCAGCTTCGCGATCGTGCTCGGACTCGCGACCGTCGTCATGGTGCTGCTGCTCGGCCTGACGCGCGTCGTCTTCGCGATGAGCCGCGACGGCCTGCTGCCGCGCGGCATCTCGCGCACCGGCAAACACGGCACGCCGGCGAGGCTGCAGATCGTCGTCGGCGTCGTCGTCGCGCTCGTCGCCGCCTGCTTCAACATCGACGTATTGTCCGACATGGTGAACATCGGCACACTCTCGGCGTTCACGCTCGTCGCGCTCGCGATCCCGATCATGCGCAAGAAGCGCCCCGACCTGCCGCGCACCTTCCGCATCCCCGGCAACCCGTGGGTGCCGATCCTCGTCGCGCTCGCGAACTTCTGGCTCATGCTCAACCTGACCGTGCTCACGTGGATTCGCTTCCTCGTGTGGCTCGTCGTCGGCTTCGCCATCTACTTCTCCTACAGCTACAACCATGCGCGGCTCGGCACCGGCGAGCTCGACGCCGAACTCGAGCGGTTCGACAAGGAGCAGCGCATCAGCCAGCTCAAGGAGACGGCGCGCGAGACGGCCGAAGCGAAGGCGAAGGCCGCCGCGAAGGACGAACGCCGGCGCGAGGAACGCTGACTCGACGCCGCATCGCCGCGCGCGTCGACTTTGCTCGGCGGCGGGCGCGCGGTAGTCTGGAACGGAGTCTTAAGGAGGACACAGATGGCCTATGTGATTGCCCAGCCCTGCGTGGACGTCAAGGACAAGGCATGCGTCGACGAATGCCCGGTCGACTGCATCTACGAAGGCAAGCGTTCGCTGTACATCAACCCGAACGAGTGCGTCGACTGCGGCGCCTGCGAGCCGGTCTGCCCGACCGAGGCGATCTTCTACGAGGACGATCTGCCGCCGCAGTGGGAGTGGTACAAGGACGCGGCGATCGAATTCTTCGCCGAAGTCGGCGACCTCGGCGGCGCACAGGCCGCCGGCCCGATCGGCAAGGACCCGAAGCGCGTCGCCGAACTGCCGCCGCAGAACGGCGCGTGACCGCCACGTGATCGCCACGTGATTGCCACGTGTGATTGTGTCTGCGCGATCCGCGTCGGAATGGCCCGTGCATGCCCCTATCCGGGGTGTGCACGGGCCATCCGCGTTGTTCCGTGCACTGTGCGCGTCTCGCGCTGCGTACGCATACGCGCCGGGCGACGCCGGCGCGTGTTCTGGCGTCTCACACTGCGTATGTGTGCGCTGGTTGTGATGCTGTGGCAGGATCTGGCGTCCCGCACTGCGTATGCGTACGCTGGCTGTGACGTTGCGGCAGGATCTGGCGTCCCGCACTGCGTATGCATGCGCTGGCTGTGACGCTGGCGCGTGTTCTGGCGTCTCGCGCTGCGTACGCATACGCGCCGGGCGACGCCGGTCAATGCGGGAAACGATAATCGTCAGCAGTAGCCGAGTCACCGAGCAGGAACAACAATGCATCGGATAAGGCACATGTATCGCATAACGCATGCATCGTGCAGACAGAAGGAGCATGAGATGGGATTCCATGATTTTTCGTCGCCGTACGACTGGTCGCGCATCGCGCAGTACAAGGATCGCGCGCGTGAGTTCGCCGGGGGCATGATCGACCTGTCGATCGGCTCGCCGGTGGACGATGTGCCCGAGGCCGTGCGCGTCGCGCTCGCCGACGCCGCGAGCGCCGCGAACGGCTACGGCTATCCGGCGACGGTCGGCACCGCCGAACTGCGCGCCGCATTGCACGAATGGTTCCGCGACTGCCGCGACGTCGAACTTGCGCAGATCGGCGCCGACGTCGTGCCGACGGTCGGCTCGAAGGAGGCCGTCGCGATGATGGCGTCGCTGCTGCACCTCGGCGCCGGCGACGTTGTTGTCCAGCCGCGCGTGTCCTATCCGACCTACGAAATCGGCACGCAGGTCGCCGGCGCCACCGTGCACAAGGTGGACGACGTCGCCGACGTCGCGTCGTGGAAGGACGTGCCCGGCGTCAAGGCCGTGTGGGTGAACTCGCCGAACAATCCGACCGGCGCGACGCTCGACGCGGAGCAGCTGCGGCGCATCGTGGAGGCGGCGCGCGCGATCGATGCCGTCGTGCTGTCCGACGAATGCTACGCGATGATGGCGTGGAACGACGACAACGACGGCGAAGGCATGCTCGAGCAGGATCTCGAGGGATCGCCGTGCATGCTGCGTGCCGACGTCTGCGACGGCGACGCCCGCGGCATCCTCGTGCTGTACTCGCTGAGCAAACAGTCGAACATGGCCGGCTACCGCACCGCGTGCATCGCCGGCGACGCCGCGATCGTGCACGACATGACGAACCTGCGCAAGCAGCTCGGTCTCATCGTCCCCGGTCCGGTGCAGGCGGCGATGACGGCGGGACTGCGCTCGACCGACGTGGTGCGCCTGCAGCACAACCGCTACCATGCGCGGCTCAAGGCGCTCGTCGAAGGACTGCGCGCCTATGGATACAACGCGTCGATGCCGCAGGGCGCGCTGTACGTGTGGGTGAAGGCGAAGTCCGGCGACTGCTGGCAGGACATGGAAGATCTCGCGTCGATCGGCGTCATCGCGAGCCCCGGCGAGTTCTACGGCGACGGCTCCCATCTGCGCTTCTCGTCGACGGTGAGCGACGAGGACATCGCGGCCGCCGTCGGCCGACTGCGCGCGGCGGCCGCGGTCGGCGAGTGACGACTGCGTGACGGTTGTGCGACGGTGACTGTATGAGTGTGCGTGCCGCCGTGGCTGCGGTTGCGACGCGCCGCGGCCACGGCGGCGCGTCGCGCGGCGATGGCCGAATGCGGTGACACCCTTCGATGCGCGCAGCGAGTGCACGGCCGCATGGTGCATCGTGCGGCGATGGTCGGATGCGATGATGCGGCGGCCGCGGTTTCGTAATCGCATAGCCGTCGTATGCGCGCCGTCGCGCGGGCACGCATGAGCATCCGCGCAATTATTCAGATGCCGAGCTGCGCGCTGCCGGAACCGAAACGGCCGCGGATCGCGTCGAGCGCCTCCTCGGCGCCGCGCAGCCGCGTCTGCGTCGTCGAGACGTGTCCGTCGGCGCCGCTTTCGGCGAGCACGTCGTCGAGCGTCGGCTGGATGACCGTCGTCGCACGGTCGCTCAGGCCGCTCACCGACATGCCGGCGAGGCGGATCGCGCGCGGCAGTCGCGCCGGCGTCGCGTCGGCCGGAATGTCGAGCATCGCGCGCAGCAGTCGGAGCGTCACCGGCAGCAGTGCGCTCGCGGAATCGGCCGGCTGTTCGATCGTCAGCGATTTCGTCGTGACGCTCAGGTCGGGGAATCGCAGTTTCACGGTGACGGTGCGCGCGACGAACCCTTTGCGTCGCAGCGTCGACGCGACGTCGTCGCAGCAGCGCCGCAACAGTCCGCACACGCTCGCCGCGTCGCTTACGTCCTGCGGGAACGTGTGCTCGGCGCCGATCGACTTCTCCGGCGCATGCGTGACGATTGGCCGTGCGTCGAGTCCGCGCGCCACATTGTAGAGGCGTTCGGCGGTGATGCGTGAGCCCGCGATGCTTTCGAGCAGCGGCAGATCGATCTCGGCGAGCGCCTTCACCGAGTCGATGCCGTGCTCGTCCAGACGGCGTTCGAGCGCCGGACCGATGCCGGGGATGCCGCGCAACGGCATCATCTGCACGAATTCGGCCTGTCTGGCGACCGGGATGAGCAGCATGCCGTCGGGTTTCGCGTTCGTCGACGCCATCTTCGCGACGAGCTTGTTCGAGGCAATGCCGACTGAGCAGGTGATGCCGTGGCGTGCACGGACCTGTTCGCGCAGCCATGCGCCGATGCGCAGCGGCGAACCCCATTCGAGCAGCGCGCCGGCGACGTCCATATAGCATTCGTCGACCGAGACCTGTTCGATCTGGTCGGTCACGCGACTGAAGATCGTGCCGAAGATGTCACGCGAGATTTGGCTGTAGTAGTGGTGGTCGACGGGCAGGAAGACGCCGCCCGGGCATAGCTGATGCGCGCGTGACGCCGGCATCGCCGAGTTGATGCCGTATTTGCGTGCCTCGTAGTTCGCCGCCGACACGACGGCGCGGTTGCCGGTGCCGATGATGACCGGCTTGTTCGCGAGTTCGGGATGCCGCGCGATTTCGAGTGACGCGAAGAACGCGTCCATGTCGATGTGCAGCACCGTGCAGCCACGTTCGTCGTGGCCCCAGTCGCGTTTGGCGGCGGCGATGCGTGGTGCGGTGCTCATAACCGATAGTCTAGTGGAACATTTGTTCGAATGGAAGTGGGTGCGGTGGATCTGGGCGCGGCTGGGGGCTGTTTACGGGTAGGGCATCGACTGGTTCGATGGAACGGGCCGCTGGTGGCCTGATCCGCGTCCCGATTCGTCGGCATGGTCGATGGAATGGGACGCAATGGGGCCTGTCTGCGGGTGGTTTCGTCGGCCGGCCCGATGAAACGGGACGGAGCGGGTGGGATTGTCGAACCGGTCGATGGAATGGGACGCAATGGGGCCTGTCTGCGGGTGGTTTCGTCGGACTGGTCGATGAGGCGGGACGGAGCGGGTGGGATTGTCGAACCGGCCGACGAATCGGGACGCAATGGGAGCTTATCTGAGGGTAGGGGCATGAAAGCTGACGAATGGGTGGCGCGTAGGGGATTCGGGAGGGTGCGGGACACGCACGGTGATGACGATTTGTGCTGGTCGGGGATGGCTGCTATGCTTACAACCTGTTGCACTTATGAAGTGCGGCGTGGAGTCATGCCTGAGTGGCCGAAAGGGGCACCCTGCTAAGGTGTTAGTCGCGTTAGCGGCTCGAGGGTTCGAATCCCTCTGACTCCGCCAGCTTAAGACGGAATCGCATTGCGGTTCCGGCTTTCTCATTGCCGCGGATTGCTGGATTGGGGCGAATGGTTGGTTTGCTGAAAGGTGAAGCCGCGGTACGCCTTTGTCCACAGCCTCGATGCATCACTGTAGTACGTTCTGCAAATCCCTGCAAATCATGAAACGTTTTCATGGACAGTTTCATGAGACATGTATGCATTGATGAGACATGTATGCAACGATTCGCTCACATGCCTGCAAGCATGTTCATCGGCTGATCCAAGTCTGATGTGTCGCCTGATATGGCTTCATATCGGGCGATTGACGTATCCGCCGGTTGCGTCCCGTTTTGCCGGGCCGGTCGATGGAGGCGCCCGCGGACGGGTCCGGTTGTGTCCCGTTCCGTCGGACTGGCTGATGGTTCCGCCCGGAAACCAGCCTGCTGGCATCCCGTTTCGTCGGGCCTGTCGATGGAAGCGCCCGCGGACGGGTCCGGTTGCGTCCCGACCCGTCGGGCCGGTCGACAGAACCGCCCGCTTCGTCCCGTTCCGTCGGGCCTGTCGATGAAAGCACCCGCGGATAGGCCCGGTTGCGTCCCGACCCGTCGGGCCTGTCGATGGAAGCTCCCGGAAACCGGTCCCGTTGCGTCCCGTTCCGTCGAACTGGTCGATGGTCTCGCCCGCTTCGTCCCAACCCGTCGGCCGGTTCGATGAGCCCACCCGGAGACCGGCCTTGTTGCGTCCCGTTCCGTCGAACTGGTCGATGGATGGGGACGCAGGACGCTCGATGTGCGGTGGAAACAGAAGCGGCGCTACAGTGGAACCCATGACGGAACACATCGAACCTACGGAACCGGCGACGACTGTCTCACACGGTGAACCGGCGACCATGCGCACGCCCGAAACGCTGCCCGCCGGCCCCTTTGATCCGACCAACTTGGCTATCCCGTCCCACTCGACCAGTTCAGCCAGCCCGGCCAGTCCAAACCACTCGGCCATCCCGACCACTCCGGCCAGCCCGACCGTTGCCGCTTCCATGAGCTTCACATCAGCTTCCACCACGCCTGCAGACACGACGCCTGCACCAACCACACCCACCCCGTCCGCACCCACCACGCCTGCACCCACCACACCCGCAGACACGACACCTGCGGACGAAGTCACCCGGGCGGACGCGACTCCCGTCATCCCCACCTCCGCTCACTCTTCCCGACCGCACTCTTCCCGACCGCACTCTTCCCGACCGCACTCCTCCCGACCGCACTCCTCCCACCCCCAGCCCGACCGCGCCGATCTTCCGCTCGTGGCCATCCCATGCGTGTTCGAGGACATGATCGCCCCGCTCAAGGCCGCGCTGCCGATGCTTGACGGCATCGCGCGGGTGCGTCTGTTCGAGGACTACACGTTCGACGAGGACCTCTTCGTCGAGCGCGCGCAGGGTGCCGACGCCGTCATCGTCATCGGCGTGCACATCTCCGACGACATGCTGCGTCGCCTTGCGAAGACGGCGCGCTGCCTCGCATTCGGCGGCACCGGCGTCGCGAGCTACGTGAACTTCGATCTGGCGCGCGAACTCGGCGTGCGCATCTGCAACGTGCGCCACTACGGCGACGCGGCCGTCGCCGAGTTCACCTTCGCGTTGATTCTGGAGCTCGCCCGCCGCGTCGGCGAGCTCGACCGCGAACTGCGCGCCGGCGATTGGGACGGCATGAGCAGCGTCGAACTCGCCGGCAAGACGCTCGCGATCGTCGGTTTCGGCGGCATCGGACAGACGGTCGCGCGCATCGCCCACGGCTTCGGTATGCAGGTGACCGTCTGGGATTCGGGACGTGGTCCGCGCGAACGCTATGCCGAACATGGTGTGACGCCGGTCGCGGACATGAAGGCGCTGTTCGCCGGCGCCGATGTCGTGTCGATCCACATGCCGCTCGTCGATGGCACGCGCGGCATGATCGGCGATGCCGAACTCGATGCGCTGCGCCCGGGTACGATGTTCATCAACACGGCGCGCGCGGAGATCATCGCCCCCGGCGCGCTCGTCAGGCGTCTCGAACGCGGCGACATCCCGGCGGCGCTCGACGTCTACTACCAGGAGCCGCTGCCTATGGACAGTCCGCTGCTCGCGATCGACGGCCTCGTGCTCACGCCGCACGTCGCATGGCGCTCCGACGGCGCGAACCGCAATCTCACACGGCAATGCGTCGAAGACGTCGTCGCCTTCCTCTCCGGCGGCAAGATGAACGTCGTCGTCGATCCGGAGACGAAATGACGACGCGCACGATCCTCGCCGACGCCGCGAACCCGGCGCATGACGCGTTCGTCGAGAAGAAATCCGAGTTCATCGGCGACGCGTGCCACATCGACGACCTCGACGCCGCGCTCGCCTTCGTCGAGACGATCCGCGAGATGCATCCGAAGTCGCGGCACGTCGCATACGCGGCGATCGTCACCGACGGGACGGGGCGCGTCATGGAACGCATGAGCGACGACGGCGAACCGTCGGGCACCGCCGGCAAACCGATCCTCGATGTGCTGCGCGCGAACGACCTGACCGACTGCGTCGTCGCCGTCACCAGATACTTCGGCGGCATCCTGCTTGGTTCGGGCGGTCTGATCCGCGCGTATTCGACCGGCGCGTCGCTCGCCGTGAAGGCGGCGCGCAAGGCGCGCATCGTGCAGTGCCGACGCTTCCACGTCCGCCTCGACTACGCGCAGCTCGGCGGCTTCCAGCAGCTGCTCGCGACCGTCGACGGCGCGCAGCTCGACGCCGCGTTCACCGACCACGTCGAGGTCGACTGCGCCGTGCCGACCGATATGGAGGGCCGATTCGCCGACCGCGTGCGCGAGACCTTCAACGCGACCGTCGTGCCGGAACCGCTCGGCCTCGTCGCACGGCCCGTCGAGGAACGATAGCCGGGCGCGTACGAGCGCCGGCCGTGGCGTATGCGCGACGCGCGGCGACACGCGCGCCGACGCGCGGCCGCGGCGTGCGCGGCGGACGTCGCGCGCAACGGCCGTTGCTAGAGTGGACGGGCATGTGCATGCGACCGCGCACATATGCGGCGGAGCGATCTACGGACAGAGGTGGGACGATGACCGATGAGACGATGAATGGCGGAACGATGGGCGACGACGCCACGTCGACGACGAACGACCAGCCTGTGGCGGACGCGCAGACGGATGCTCAGAACGCGACGAACGTCGCGAACATGGGGGATGCGACGGACGCGACCATGCCGGCGGACGCCGACGCCGCGGCGCATGCGGCGGCAACGGAAGCCGCCGACGCAATCGACACCAACGATACAGACGAGTCCGACGGCGCCGACGCGCCCCATATCGAGCCGCTGACGGCGACCTACGAGCGGCTGCGGCATTCGACGGACGCGGCCGAGCTGCACGAGTTCGCGCGCCGTCCGCTGCCGGACCGCGGCGAGCAGGCGGCGTTCTCGCGAGCGACGGCGTTGCTCGAGGCGGTCGCCGGCAATCCGCACACGCCCGAGGAGGACCGTGTGTTCCTCGCGAGCACGATGCCGTTCCCGAACGTGCTCGTCAAGCTGTCCGAGGATGCGTCGCCGACGGTGCGCGAGGCCGTCGCCGCGAACGCCGACGACAAGAACTGGCTCGTCGGCAGGCTCACGAAGGACGACGTGCCCGCCGTGCGCGACAAGGCGCTGCACAACAAGCGCACGTCGTGGAAGATGCGTCTCGAGGGTGCGCAGGACCCGGATATGGATGTCGAGACGCTCGATTTCCTCTCCCGTCTCGGTGCGGAGCTCGAGCCGGATGCGAACGTTGTATTGTCGTCGATGGTGCGCCGCGCTGTAGCGCTTAACCCTAACGCGTCACAGGAGATTCTCGAAAGACTGAGCGCCGATTCGAGCGACGAGGTCGTGCATGCCGCGCGTCGCCGCCTCGGCCAATGAATCCGCGTTCTGTGGCAAAACTGTGGGAAATGCGCGCGTCGCGGTGTTTTGACAACGTTTGTTGCCCTACACTAGGGAACTATGGCAGAGCAAATGGAAGAAAGCCCGGAGCGCCTCGCACGCCCTCTCGTGTGTCTGGCGTCCATGATGGGCGTTGCAACTAGTTACACCGGTCTGTCGCGCGATTTCCATGAGATCTCCGACGAGACGCTCGTCGCGATCCTTGGTGCGCTCGGCATCGACGCGACCTCCGACGAGGCGATTGAGAAGGCGATCGCCGACATCACGCGTGAGCGCCATCTGCGTCTCATCGATCCGACCGTGCTGCACACGGTCGGCAAGGAGACGCATGTCACGCTGCGCACCGGCATCACCGAGCCGGCGCAGGTCACGCTGATCCTCGAGAACGGCGAGCATTTCGAAGGCGAGCTCAGGCTCAACGCGATGCCGGAAGCCAAGGTGCATGAGATCGACGGCAAGTTCATCGCCGAATCCGAACTCGTCCTCCCCGCCGAGCTCCCGGTCGGCTACCACACGCTGCACGTCGAGAGCGGCGAGCGTTCCGAGGACGCGACGCTGATCAGCGCGCCGGAACGCATCGAGATGCTCGATCCGATGAAGAACGGATCGCTGTGGGGCTGGATGGCGCAGCTGTACTCGATCCGTTCGGCCGATTCGTGGGGCGTCGGCGACTACACCGACCTGCGCACGCTGCTCACCGACGGCAAGCGCTACACGGACGCCGATTTCCTGCTCGTGAATCCGCTGCACGCCGCCGAGCCGGTCGTGCCGCTCACGCCGTCGCCGTATCTGCCGGTGTCGCGCCGCTTCGTGAACTTCACCTACATCCGTCCCGAGGACATCCCCGAATACAACACGCTCGACGACGACGCGAAGGCGGCCGTCAAGGCCGCGCACGCGAAGGTAGAGGGGTTCAACAACGATCCGAAGCTCATCGACCGTGACGCGATGTGGCTCGAGAAGAAGTCGGCGCTGCGCGAGATCTTCAATGCGGGCCTGTCCCAGGAACGCCAGCGTGAGTTCGACGAGTACAAGGCCCGCTGCGGCGAGGACCTCGAGGCCTACGCCACCTGGTGCCTGTGCTACGAGATGTGGGGCGCGCCGGAGGACAAGCCGGACAACTGGGTGCGTGCGATGGACAAGCAGTCGCCGGAGGTCATCGAACTGCGCGAGAAGCACGCCGACGTGCTCGAGTTCTACCGTTGGCTCGAGTGGACGGCGACGCAGCAGCTGCACCTCGCCCAGGAGGCGGCGCGCACCGCCGGCATGAAGATCGGCATCATGTCCGACATGGCCGTGGGCGTGCATCCGCTCGGCTCCGAGGTGTGGTGGAACCCGGAGCGCTTTGCGAAGGGCGCCACCGTCGGCGCGCCGCCGGACATGTTCAACCAGCAGGGCCAGAACTGGAGCCAGCCGCCGCTCAGCCCGCTCGCGCTCAGGAACACCGGGTACCTGTCCTACCGTGAGATGGTGCGCGGCATGTTCGACTGCGCAGGCGCCGTGCGCATCGACCACATCCTCGGCCTGTTCCGTCTGTGGTGGATCCCGGAGGGCCACACGGCCGTCGACGGCACCTACGTCTACTACGACCACGACGTCATGCTCGGCATCCTCGCGATTGAGGCGAGCCGCGTCGGCGGCATCATCGTCGGCGAGGACCTCGGCGTCGTGCCCGACTATGTGCAGAAGTCGCTGTCCGACCACGGCATCCTCGGATGCGCCGTCGAATGGTTCGAGCAGATGGACGGCGTCTTCACGCCGCCGAAGCATTGGCGTCCGTACGCGCTCGCGTCGGTCAACACGCACGACATGCCGCCGGCGGCCGGCTACCTCGAGTACGAGCACGTCAAGATCCGCGAACGTCTCGGCCTGCTCGAGGAGGGTGCCGAGGCCTTCGAGGCGAGCGCCCGCGCGGAGCACAACGCGATGCTGCAGATGCTCACCGACGAGGGGTATCTGGATCCGTCGGTGCTGCAGGACGAAACCGCGCACGAGACCGAGATCGTCGAGGCGCTGTACCGCGGCCTCAAGGGATCGCCGTGCAAGCTGCTCGCCGCGTCCATCGTCGACGCCGTCGGCGAGAAGCGCGCACAGAACCAGCCGGGCACCGACAACGAGTATCCGAACTGGCGCGTTCCGCTCGCTGACGCGGCCGGCGATGCGGTCATGCTCGAGGATCTGTTCCGCGGCGACCTGCTGCAGAGCATCACGAAGATCATGAATGCCTGATTTCCGCCGTTGCGTGCATAGGGGCCCGACGCTTGATACAAGCGTCGGGCCCCTTGCCGTAGAGGAGCGCCGTCTCGTCGTTGATTCGATTTACGGCGGTCTCAGTGCTCCCTCCGCTGCTGATACGTCAGTGTGACCGCCGTCTGCGGCACGACCAGCTGATGATGACGCGCGCGCTGTGCCCATGACAAGTCATCGCCGTCCTCGTCATTGAACGGGTCGATTGGCGTCAGTAGGTCGAACAGCAGCACGAAATCGCCGTAGAATGCGGCCGCATAGTCCGGGGAGTCGCGCCAGTCGAGTGCTGGAATCTCGATGAGATGACCGAGATTCGCCACATGATGTCGCGTGGCCATCCGTGCCACGTCGTGCAGCAGCTGCACCCAGTCGCCGTCGTCGAACGCGTCCGACGCGAAATCGTCCTTCTCGACGAACCATGTGTGGCTTTCGCTGCCGCGTGCGATGCGCAGTATGTGCCGGATGATGACGCCGAATTCGATTTCGTCGAGTTCGCCGAACATTTTTTTCGTTCCCGTCCATATGTCGTCCGTCGTGGTCAGCTAAGCGGCCGCCGCTGCGATCGGATCGGGATCATGCTGGAGGAACGCTGATACGACGCGACGCGCCCTGCCGAGTAGGCGGGACGCGTCGCGTCGTTATGACTCAGGCGATGCTCAGTTGGCGTCTGGGACGTCTGGGAACTGGTAGCGCTTGAGCATTTCGTCGCGGAACCATTCAGAACGACGCTTGATATCGTCGATCGTCCAGGATTCCTTGTCCTCGATGGATTCGCCTTCCTCCGGGATGCTCGCGTTGATCTGCAGCGGCAGACGTATGCCGACGAATTCACCGTTGTCCTTGTAATCGCGCTTCGACAGGTCGTAATGCGCGTCGTTGTCGGAGACCGGATGTTCGGGGACGGCGAAGGGCTTCTGCTGCAGATTCTCGTTGTACGGCGTAAGCGTCAGGTTGCCGAAACGGTGCATGTACTCTGTCTGGAGCTCGCCTGCGGCGGACGGATTGTTCGGAGAGATCTGCTTCTTCCAATATTCGGGCAGGTTTTTGCCTTCGGGGAGAATGTGCTCGATCGTCCAGCGAGGCTTGCCATTGTCGAGCCTGTCGTCGAGATCGAGGGGCCGTGCCTTCGTGGAGAAGCTGGCGTGGTTGCGCTGCTGCAGTCCGAGTTCCAGATCGATGAGCACGAAACGCGTGGTCTTCGCGTTCTGATCGTAGATCGGGCGCTTGAGGATCTCCTTGCCGAAGGTCTCGTCGTCCGCACTCATCTTCTTCAGCGCGAGTACGAGGGTGTGCACGATGTCCTCGCCGCGCAACGCGTCGTCCGTGCCGTCGATGGTGCGGATGACGCCGATGAGCCTGGAACGAATGTTCGACGATTTCGGATACTCCACGATGTTGCGGCGCACATAGAACGTCACGAACGCGCGCAGGATCTCGGCGAGCTGGTCCTTATCGAGCTGCAGTTCATCGGCCTTGACGAACAGGAACAGCAGCAGCGGATAGGCCTGCGTCGATTCCAGCTGCTTGAGACCCTGCAGTAGCTGACGGATCTCCTGATCGTCGAGCAGCGCGTTGCCGCTCGATTCGCCGGACTTGCTGGAGAGTTGGATGATGACGGTGTATGCGCATGCACGGTTGATCATCTCCTGCATATAGTCGTATCCGCCCAAGCGGGATGCGGTCTGCTTGCGCTTGAGCACATCCTGATACCGGTACAGCGCTTTGCTTTTCGTGATCGATCCCCTCGCGCTGCTTTCGAAGGCGTCGTAATTGTTGAGGAAGAACTGCGTAAACGCCTTCGTATCCACATCGCCGTCGGCGTTCGTGAAGATCTTGGCAAGTTTCTCCCAGTCGTTCCCCAGCGTGGATTCCTGTGCTGCGTCGCTTTGGTTGCTGTCCATGCTCAGGAACTCACTCTTGAGCAGATCCACGAGCGTCAGCGGCAGGCCCTTCGAGTTGAGCGAGGAGAAGATGCTGAAGGCGTCCCCGATACTCTCCGCCGTGATTCGCAGGATCATCACGTTGATGAGCTTGTCGTAGAAGTCGGACAACGACTGCATGTCGGGGAACGTCTCCGCATCCTTCAACGTATCGAGGATATGGTTGTATCGTTTCACGAATACGCGGTTCTTTTTGACGTGAGGCTCCTCTTTCTTAGCCGAGGTGCTGCTGTCGATGGCACGGATGAGTTCCTTGTAGATCGTCGCATCGTCGCTGAGCAGTTGCAGGCGCGGATCCGATACCTTGCGGTTCACGATGATACGTCGCTTGATGTCGTTGAGCAGATCCGATGCGATATGCTGGTCCTCTACCGGAAGTTCGGCGTCATCCCTGCGTTCGATGCAGATCTCCCAGAGCGCCAGCAGGAGCAGGGACAAGGTCGTGAGGCGCTGTTGCCCATCGATGACCTCGTAGACTATCTCGGAGGCATCGTCCTTTGACTTATGCTCGGTGACGAGGACGTTGCCGA
This sequence comes from Bifidobacterium choerinum, assembly GCF_000741135.1. Taxonomy (GTDB): domain Bacteria; phylum Actinomycetota; class Actinomycetes; order Actinomycetales; family Bifidobacteriaceae; genus Bifidobacterium; species Bifidobacterium choerinum. The sequence goes on from NZ_JGYU01000003.1 coordinate 152,515, forward strand.
TATAGTATCCGCTCGCCTCCTCATAGATATCCTGGAACAGCTGATCGATCTGTTCCTTCTTCCATGAGTATGGCCGCTGATATGGCGGAATATGGTAGTACTCCCGGCTCTCCATCGTCAGAATCTTTGAGAGAGCCAGACTGGTTGAATCTATGTTCATGACGACCTCCATTGATCGATGTCCCCAACATGGTTCAGATCCATGATCACTCAACATCGCGGTTTTGTCCCGTCGTCGGTGTTTCGTCGCATATCCGCGGCGCGTCGCGGGGCCGGCATTGTCAAGACAGCCGATATACTAGAGGATTGTTGTGTTTCCCTACGGGGTCCTTCAAAGCGCTTTCCCACTCGCCATAAGGACTTTCAGGGAGCCCACGGTAATGAGACCGAACGGACGACGCCCTAACCAAGCATGTCCGGGAAGTCCGGAACACAATACAAAGAAAAGGTATATCGTGAAAACTTTCACACCGAAGCCAGCTGATCTGACTCATGACTGGTACATCATCGACGCCTCCGACGTCGTGCTTGGCCGTCTCTCCGTCGCCGCGGCGAACCTGCTGCGCGGCAAGAACAAGCCGTCCTTCGCTCCGCACGCCGATTCCGGCAACTACGTCATCATCATCAACGCCGACAAGATCGCGCTGACCGGTGACAAGATGGACAAGGAACTCTACTCCCACTCCGGTCGTCCCGGCGGTCTGCGCCGCGACAGCTATGCCGAGCTGCTCAAGAACAAGCCGGAGCGCATCATCATGCACGCCGTCAAGGGCATGCTGCCGAAGAACAAGCTCGCCAAGGTCCAGCTGACCCGTCTGCGCGTCTTCGCTGGCGAGGAGCATCCGTACGCCGGCCAGCAGCCGCAGGTCTTCGAGATCGAACAGGTCTCGCAGCAGGCAAAGTGAACCGTTAGGAGATAGATATCATGGCTGAGAACACCAACAACTCCCCGGTTCAGGAAACCGAGGCTGAGAACACCGTCGCCTTCACGACCGAGACCAACTCCGGCGCCGGCACCGGCACCTCCGCGATCGCCCCGGGTTACGGCACCGGCCGTCGCAAGGAAGCCGTCGCCCGCGTGCGTCTGGTTCCGGGCACCGGCAAGTGGACGATCAACGGCCGTACGCTCGAGGAGTACTTCCCGTCGAAGCTGCAGCAGCGTGAAGTCAACTCGCCGATCGTCCTGCTCAAGCTTGAGAACAAGTTCGACGTCATCGTCCTCGTCGACGGCGGCGGCACCACCGGTCAGGCCGGCGCGATCCGCCTCGGCGTCGCACGCGCGCTCAACGCGATCGACCGTGACGCGAACCGTCCGGCCCTGAAGAAGGCCGGCTTCCTGACGCGCGACGCGCGCGTCGTCGAGCGCAAGAAGGCGGGTCTGCACAAGGCTCGTCGTGCGCCGCAGTTCTCGAAGCGCTGATTTTCGTTTACTGCATCGAACAGGCCATCCGCCGCAGCGGATGGCCTGTTCTGTTTCCCCGTGCGTTTCGTCAGGGGCTTTCGCCGGCACGTTGAGGCCCGCGCTCAGCCCTCGTCGCCCTTGGAACGCTGCAGCAGGATGCTGATGCTCAGCGCGGGGAAGGTCCAGATGTGGGGCTCGGTGCCGTCGGCGGCCATCGGAGCGCCGTAGCGGGCGCCTCGATGACGTGGTCGATCGGCGATGAAGGCGTCGCCGAATCGGCCACGTTCTTGCGGATCGCCTGCTCGATCCGTGGCAGCCCGAGCGCCATCAGGTCGGTGCCCTTGCGTTCGGTCGCGCACATCGCCCATCTTGAGGCGCCCGCACGCGTCGACTTCGGCACGTAGCGGCCCGACCTGGCCCCGCCGCTCACCACGGTGGCGCCGTCCCGCTCGGCGGCGTTGCGTTGCGCATGCTCCATCATCTGCGTGAAGGTCTCGTCGGCGTCGCATTGTCGGCGCATCGCGCGGTCGACCCAGAAAGACTTCTCGAGCGGGACTGTGAATCGTTCCTCATGCATGCCCGGGCACGGCCGCTCGCCGGTCGTCTCCGCCGACGACCACAGCACGTCCCAATGCGCGTCCGGGAGCATGTGGAAGTGCAGCGGTTTGTCGCCGCCGTTGACGACGATCGCGACGTCGAGTTCGTCCTTGCTCAGCAGGCGCATCGTGAACGAGCGGATCGACGTGTCGAACCAGTCGCGTTCCATCGGCGTCGTGCCGTCCGGCAGCAGCCATTGGATGCGACTCGATGGCTTGAGCAGCCCCAGCTGACTGAGGCGCGTGAAGAAGTCCTCGTGGTTGTGGATGTCAAGCGATTTGCGCACCGCGATGAGCCGGGAGATCGACTCCATGCGCATGTATTCGGGCGTCTTCGTCTCGGGCAGGATCCAATCCCAATCGAGCCATGTGATGTCGTTGTCCTGGCAGTACGCGTTGTTGTTGCCGCCTTGCGAATTGTTGAATTCGTCACCGGCGAGCATCATCGGCGTGCCGAGCGACAGCACGAGCGTGCCGAGCATGTTCATGCGCGCGCGTTCGCGCAGCATCGCCACATGCGGGTCGTCGCAAGGCCCTTCGACGCCGAAGTTCGCGCAGTGGTTGATGTTCGCGCCGTCGTTGTTGTGTTCGCCGTTCGCCTCGTTGTGCTTCGTCGAGTACTGCGTGAGGTCGGCGAGCGTGAAGCCGTCGTGTGCCGTCACATAGTTGATCGATGACGTCGCGCCGCGTCCAGGGTCGGTCGCAAACAGATCCGCCGATCCGCACAACCGCGTCGCCATCTCCTGCATGCCGACGCCTTCGCGTACGCCGTCGTTGACTTCGTGCACTCAGAACCTGCGTGCCGCGTCGCGGAAGCGGTCGTTCCATTCGGCGAAGGGGGAGAGGAACTGGCCGGTGCGCCAACCCTGGTCTCCCAGGTCCCACGGTTCCATGATAAGTTTGAGGTTGCCGAGCAGCGGCTCCGAACGCAGCGCGTACAGGAACGGATGGTACGGTGTGAACGACCCGTTGAGCCGCGCGAGGCTCACGCCGAGGTCGAAGCAGGAGCCGTCTATGCCGATCGCTTCGCCCAGTAGCTGAGCGCGTCGACGGCGAAGGTGATGTTATGCGTGTCGGTGAAGTCGATCGTGTTGCCGCAGCCGGTCGTGTCCTCGAGCTCGCCGTGTTGCTGCTGGCGGTAGAACGTGAGGTTGTCGAGGCCTCGCCAACATACCGACGGCCCGGCGTTGCCGCCTTCGCAGGTGTGGTTGAAGACGACGTCCATGATCACTTCGGAGCCGGCGCCGTGCAGTGCGCGCACCATTTCGATGACCTCGTGGCGCACCGCATGGGCGCCGCGCCGCTGCGCGTCCCGCGTCGCGTACGACGGCTCGGAGGAGAAGAAGCTCAGCGTCGAATATCCCCAGTAGTTCGTGCGTCCGCGTTCCTGCAGGAAGATCTCCGACTGCTTCGCCATGATCGGCATCAGTTCGATCGACGTGACGCCGAGGCCTTGCAGATACGCGAGCGTCGTCGGATGCGCGAGTCCCGCGTAGGCGCCGTGGCTGCCCGAGGAGCTGCGCGGCACCTACGCCGTGAAGCCTTTGACGTGCGGCTCGTAGATGACGGTGCGGCTCCACGGCACATGCGGATGCGACGGATCGGCGTCGTGCTTCGTCACGTCGCGATCGTCGATCGCGACCGAGATCGGCACTTTGCCCAACGAGTCGAGGCGGTTCATCGCGCCCCATGCCGAGCCTTTGATCAGGCCGTTCTTCAGCGTGCAGTCATAGGCGAAGGCGGCCGGGTCGAGCGTCATCGAGCCTTCGATGCCTTTCGCGTAGGGGTCGAGCAGGAACTTGTACGGATTGAAGCGCAGGCCGTGGCGCGGGTCCCAGGCGCCGTCGGCGCCGTCGTCGTCGGTGAAGAACAGTCCTGGGCGCGTCGCGTAACGATGAAGTTCGGGCAGTTGCATGGCAACATTGTAGACAGTCGAAGGTCGTGCGTCCCGTGCGATGCCGGGAATATGGACATCGTCCGCGCCGACGTGTGCGGGCCGTGTTCAGCACGGCAGCGCGAGCGCGCGCAGATGGTCGCGCACGATCGCGTAGGCGGCGCCGTCGGCGTCCTGATAGACGTCGCACAGCCCGCGCGTGATGCGCGGCGCCGCGGTGCCGACGACGGTGCTTGAGCATGACGCGAACTGGGACCGCGCGATCGACGCAGTGGTGGCGGAGTGCAACGACCCGCAGGTCACACATTTCGCGTATTCGCGCGCGGGCACCGGCACGCCCGGCCACCCGCGCATCGCCGAGGACGAGGAGATGGCGCGTGAGCTGTGCGCGTATCTCGAGTCGTTCGGCGAAGAACTGTGGGAGCAGTGAGCGCGCCGGGAGCGAGCGGGGTCACGGGCGGCGGCCCGCTCGCCGGGGCGGCGGACCGCACGCACAATGGCTTGCTGCACGTGGCCGCTGTGTTCAGTGACCATATGGTGCTGCAGCGCGAGACGCCAATCGCCGTGTTCGGCACGGCGCCGGCCGGCGAGCGCGTCGTGATCGACCTGACGGACGCGCAGGGTGTGACCGTCGCGCAGACGATGGCCACGGCCCAGACAGGCGGTGAGCATGAGACCGAGGCTCCGTGGCTCGCGATCCTGCCATCCCTGCCGGCAAGCGGACCGTATACCATGCGTGTTTCACATGAAACAGACCGTTTGGATTTCACCGATGTGATGATCGG
>NZ_JGYU01000004.1 GCF_000741135.1 Bifidobacterium choerinum
TAGCACGACGCCGGCCGTCACACCGCGCCCGTCCCGGCATCCGGGAGCGCGGGGCGCGCCGGCGTCCGCCGCGGCGCATACCACCGGCGCCGCGGCGGCGCGGCTCCGGTTCGCTGACGACGGCAAAACTTCCCTCAACGCGTATTTCGCGCCCGCGCGCCCGTTTTGCACTACCGTTGGGGGCATGAGCGAAACAAACATGGTACGCCTGACCAAAGGCGATATGGCACCGAACTTCGAACTTGAATCCGACGAGTACAAGCACTACGCGCTCGCCGACTTCAAGCACCAGAACATCGTGCTCTACTTCTATCCGAAGGCCGGATCCTCGGTGTGCACGCTCGAGGCGAAGCAGTTCCAGGACAACCTCGAGCGCTTCGCCAAGGAGGGCTACACCGTCATCGGCGTCTCCCCCGACGACGTCAAGGAGCTGCAGGAGTTCCGCGAGCACAACGACCTGGGCTTCGTGCTGCTGTCCGATCCCGAGTACGTCGCGCACAAGCTGTACGGCGCCGCGAAGGAGCACGTCAAGGACGGCGAGAAGAGCTACGAGACCGTCCGCTCGACCTTCGTGATCGACGGCGACGGCAAGATTGTCTTCGCCGGCTACGACGTGGACGTCAACGGCCAGATCGACGAGCTGCTCGAGCAGATCAAGTAACGGCCCCATCCCCCATACGAGGAGGGCGGGCGGACCGCATCGCGGTCCGCCCGCCCTCCTTTGCGTCGTACGGCGAAGACCGGTCAGACGGCGGTGCCGTTCTGGTCGAGGTTCGGGTTGTTCTTCGGGTCGCCGGCCGTGAAGAACAGGCTCAGCACGCCCGCGGCGAAGCAGGCGGAGACGGTGATGATCGACCACAGCGGATGCTGCGGCAGCCACATGACGACGAAGAACATGATCGCTGAGACGACGATGACGACCCAGCTGGCCACGCGGAACCACTGGCGCACCGAATGCGGCGCGCGGATGACCTGCGGCGGGTCGAAGTCGTCCGGATCGGTGCCCATCGCGACCTCCTCGGCATGCTCGAGCTCGCTGCTCGTCGGCTTCCACGGGCCGGTCTTGCCCTCCTTGAGCCGGCGGGACTTCTCCTGCAGCTGGTATTCGTCGATCATGCCGGAACGCGCGCGACCCTTCGTCGCGTCGTACTGCTCCGGCACGCCCCGCTTCTTCTGCGCGCGGCGCTCCGCACGGTTTGCCATGGTTGCTCCTTTCGCAAAGCACGTTCGCACACGCCGGCACCGGCGTGTGCACCGTCCTCTACTGTACTGCACCCCGGGGCTCGGGGCGTCGGTTGCGCCCAGCGTCGCAACGCCGCCGGGCCGGCGGCATGCGGGGCAATGCGCGGCAGGGGTGGGTCCCCGTCATCCGGATGACGGGGACCCACCCCTGCCGCGTCATATGTCGGCGGATCAGCGCCGAGGCAGCGACATCGGCCGCTGCGAGGCGACGATCGGCGCCGGCAGTTCGGTCGGCTCGCCGGTCAGGTAGGCGTCGACGGCGGCCGCGCACGAGCGGCCCTCGGCGATCGCCCAGACGACGAGGCTCTGGCCGCGTCCGGCGTCGCCGCACGAGAACACGCCCTCCTGCGAGGTGTGGAAGGCGTCGTCGCGCGCCACGTTGCCGCGTGCGTCGAGGTCGCACGGCAGCTGTTCGCCCAACGTCGTCGTGTCGGGGTGCAGGAAGCCGACCGAGATGAGCACGAGGTCTGCCGGGATGATGCGTTCGGTGCCCGGCTGGCGCGTGAACGGGCCGTCCTCGCCCGGCGCGACGGACACGACCTTCAGCCCGGTGACGTGGCCCTGCTCGTCGGAGACGAAGCCCTCGGCGCGCGCCGCGTGCTCGTAGGTGATCTTCGTGCCGTCCTCCTCGCCGACGAAGCCGACCGAATCCGTGTTGTACACGTACTCGCCGCCCTCCTCCATCGACGACGTCTTCTGGTAGAGGCGCGCGAAGGTCGGCCACGGCTGGTTGTCGGGACGCGTCGACGGCTCCTTCGGCATGATCTGCAGGACCGTGACGTCCTTGGCGCCCTGGCGGATCGACGTGCCCAGGCAGTCGGAGCCGGTGTCGCCGCCGCCGATGATGACGACGTGCTTGTCCTTGGCCGTGATGCCGTGCACCGGCTCCTTGCCGTAGACGCGGCGCGTCGCATCCGGCAGGAAGTCCATCGCGAAGTGGATGCCGTCCATCTCGCGGCCCGGGATGTTCATGTCGCGCGGCACCGTCGAGCCGATCGCGACGACGACCGCGTCGTAGCGCGAGCGCAGGTCGTCCCATGTGATGTCGCGGCCGATCTCGGTGTTCGTGCGGAAGCGCGTGCCCTCGGCCTTCATCTGCTCGACGCGGCGGTCGAGGATGCGCTTGTCGAGCTTGAAGTTCGGGATGCCGTAGCGCATCAGGCCGCCGACCTCGTCGTCGCGTTCGTAGACGACGACGGTGTGGCCGGCGCGCGTCAGCTGCTGCGCGCAGGCGAGGCCGGCCGGGCCCGAGCCGACGACGGCGACGGTCTGTGTGCTCAGTCGCGCCGGCGGCAGCGGCTTGACGTAGTCGAGCTCCCAGGCCTGGTCGATGATCGTCACCTCGTCGTTCTTGATCATCGTCGGCGGCTGGTGGATGCCGAGCACGCAGGCCGACTCGCACAGCGCCGGGCAGATGCGTCCGGTGACCTCCGGGAAGTTGTTCGTCATCGACAGGCGGTTGTAGGCCTCCTCCCACTTGCCCTGACGCACGAGGTCGTTCCATTCGGGGATGAGGTTGCCCAGCGGGCAGCCGGACATGCAGAACGGCGTGCCGCAGTCCATGCAGCGGGCCGCCTGCTCCCGGGTCCAGTCCTGCAGCCCGTCCTCGGCATGCACGTCGAACCAGTCCCTGATGCGTTCTTCGACGGGGCGTTCGGCCAGTTCCCTGCGGGTACGGACCTTGAGGAATCCACGTGGATCTGCCATGTCAGCGCGCTCCTTCCATAACCTGCTCGTACGTCTGCTCCCAGACGCCGGGCTCATTGAAATCGATGTCCTCGGCCTTGGCCCGCTCCATCGCGCGGGTCATCGCGACGAACTGCCTGGGCACCATGTGCGTGAAGCGTGCGCGCGCATGCCCCCAGTCGTCGAGCAGGCCCTGCGCGAAGCGCGAGCCGGTGCGTGCGACGTGCCGTTCGACGAGGTCGCGCACATGCGCCGCCGTCTCGTCGTCGAGCTGCTCGAACAGCAGCGCGCCGGCGGCGGAGGCCGGATTGACCTTGCCCATGTCCAGGTCGAGGACGTAGACGTGGCCGCCGGAGAAGCCGGCGCCGAGGTTGCGGCCGGTGGGGCCGAGGATGACGACCTCGCCGCCGGTCATGTATTCGCAGCCGTGGTCGCCGACGCCCTCGACGACGAAGGTCGCGCCGCCGTTGCGCACGCCGAAGCGTTCGCCGGCGCGACCGGCGACGAACATCGTGCCGGAGGTCGCGCCGAAGCCCAGGACGTTGCCGGCGATGACGTTCTCGTGCGGGTCGTAGGTGACGTCCTTCGGCGCGGCGATCGCGATGCTGCCGCCCGACAGGCCCTTGCCGGCGTAGTCGTTGACCTCGCCGACGATGTGCAGCGTCTCGCCGCGCGGGATGAACGCGCCGATCGACTGGCCGCCGGTGCCTTCGAGCTCGAGCTCGATTGTATCGTCCGGCAGGCCCTCCTCGCCGTAGCGACGCGTGATCTCGTAGCCGAGCATCGTGCCGAGCGTGCGGTTGACGTTGCGGATGCCATGCTCGATCGTGACGTGCTCGCCGTGTTCGAGCGCCGGGCCTGCGAGGGCGATGAGCTCGTTGTCGAGCGCCTTGTCGAGTTCGTGGTTCTGCTCGATCGTCTTGTGCAGGATCGTGCCGGGGACCGGGCCGGGCTGCATGAGCACGTTGCCCAGGTCGATGCCCTCGGACTTCCAGCGCCTGATCGCCTCGTCCTGGTCGAGGCACTCGACGTGGCCGACGGCCTCCTCGAGCGTGCGGAAGCCGAGCTCGGCGAGCAGCTCGCGCACCTCCTCGGCGATGAACATCATGAAGTTGACGACGTGCTCCGGCTTGCCGGTGTAGCGTGCGCGCAGCTCCGGGTCCTGGGTCGCGATGCCCTGCGGGCAGGTGTTCTTCTGGCAGGCGCGCATCATGACGCAGCCCTCGACCATCAGCGCCGTCGTCGCGAAGCCGAACTCCTCGGCGCCCAGCAGCGCCGCCACGACAACGTCGCGTCCGGTCTTGAGCTCGCCGTCGCACTGCACGGTGATGCGCGAGCGCAGGCCGTTGAGCACGAGCGTCTGCTGCGTCTCGGACAGGCCTATCTCCCACGGCGTGCCGGCGTGGCGGATCGCGTTGAGCGGCGCCGCGCCGGTGCCGCCGTCGTAGCCGGAGATGAGCACGACGTCGGCGTGGCACTTGGCGACGCCGGCCGCGATCGTGCCGACGCCGAACTCGGAGACGAGCTTGACGTGGATGCGCGCCTTCGGGTTGGACATCTTCGCGTCGTTGATCAGCTGCTTGAGATCCTCGATCGAGTAGATGTCGTGGTGCGGCGGCGGCGAGATGAGCTCGACGCCCGGCGTCGCATGGCGCACCTTGGCGATCCACGGCGGCACCTTCGCGCCCGGCAGGTGGCCGCCCTCGCCCGGCTTGGCGCCCTGGGCGAGCTTGATCTGCAGGTCGGTGGCGTGCACGAGGTAGTCGCTCGTCACGCCGAAGCGCGCCGAGGCGATCTGCTTGATCTTGCTGCACAGCATCGGGTCGTTGAGGCGTTCGACCGATTCGCCGCCCTCGCCGGAGTTCGAGCGCGCGCCGATCGAGTTCATCGCGATCGCGAGCGTCTCGTGCGCCTCCTTCGAGATCGAGCCGTAGCTCATCGCGCCGGTCGAGAAGCGCTTGACGATCTCGCTCGCCGGCTCCACCTCGTCGAGCGGCACGGGCTTGCGCGTGTGGTTGAACTTCATCAGGCCGCGCAGCGTCATGATCCGGTTCGACGTGTCGTTGATGTGCGCCGAGTAGCGCTTGAACATCTCGTAGTCGCCGCGCTGCGTCGACTGCTGCAGCAGGAAGATGGCCTCCGGGTCGTTGAGGTGCTCCTCGCCGGTGCGGCGCCACTTGTATTCGCCGCCGGTGCGCAGCGTGCGGTGCGGCGTGGCCGTCCACTGGTTCGGGTAGGCGACGCGGTGGCGGATCGCCACCTCCTCGGCGAGGTCGTCGAGGCCGCAGCCGCCGACGCGCGAGACGGTGCCGGTGAAGTAGGCGTCGATGACCTCCTGGTTGAGGCCGACGGCCTCGAACAGCTGGGCTCCGCGGTAGCTCATGATCGTCGAGACGCCCATCTTGCTCATGATCTTGAGCACGCCGGTCGACAGCGCGTTCCTGAGGTTCGTCACGGCCGTGGCCTCGTCGACCTCGAGGAAACCGGTGCGCGCGAGCTCCTCGACCGATTCGAAGGCGAGGTACGGGTTGACGCAGGCGGCGCCGTAGGCGATGAGCAGCGCGACGTGGTGGATCTCGCGCACATCGCCGGCCTCGACGACCATCGAGACCTGCGTGCGCGTCTTGCGGCGCAGCAGATGGTGCTGCACGGCCGACGTGAGCAGCAGCGACGGGATCGGCGCCATCATGTGGTTCGAGTCGCGGTCGGACAGGATCAGGAAGTTGCTGCCCTCCTCGATCGCCCGGTCGACCTCGTCGAAGATCTCGTCGAGGCGGGCCCTGAGCGCCTCGCCGCCGCCGGTCACCTGGTACAGGCCCTTGATGACGGCCGGCTTGTAGTAGCCGTCGAGCTGGCGCGCGCGGTCGACGTTCTTGAGCTGCGCCATCTCGTCGGAGTCGATGACCGGCTGTTCGATGAGGATCTTCTTCGCGTGCGTCGCGCAGTCCTCGAGCAGGTTCGGCTCCGGGCCGATCGCCGATTCGATCGACGTGACGATCTTCTCACGCTCCCAGTCGAGCGGCGGGTTCGTGACCTGGGCGAACTTCTGCGTGAAGTAGTCGAAGAGCATGCGGCTGCGCCCCGAGAGCACCGACAGCGGGATGTCGTTGCCCATCGAGCCGAGAGGCTCCTTGCCGGTGTCCGCCATCGGCTTGAGCACCATCTTGAGCTCCTCCTGCGTGTAGCCGAAGGCGCGCTGGCGGCGGTGCACGGACTGGTCGGAGTAGCTGACGTGCTCGCGCTGCGGCAGCTGCGCCATGTTCACGGTGTTGCCCTCGACCCATGCGCGGTACGGGTGCTGCGAGGCGAGCTCGTGCTTGATCTCGTCGTCCTCGACGATGCGTCCGGCGGCCGTGTCGACGAGGAACATGCGGCCCGGTTCGAGGCGGCCCTTGCGCACGATGCGCGCGTCGTCGACCTGCGGCAGCACGCCGGCCTCGGAGGCGAGCACGACGTAGCCGTCGTCGGTGACCTGCCAGCGGCCGGGGCGGAATCCGTTGCGGTCGAGCAGCGCGCCGACCTGCACGCCGTCGGTGAACACGAGGTCGGCTGGGCCGTCCCACGGCTCAATGAGCGCGTTGTTGTACTCGTAGAAGGCGCGCACGTCGGGGTCGAGCTCCTCGTTCTTCTCCCATGCCGGCGGCACCATCATCAGGATCGCGTGCGGCAGCGAGCGACCGGCGAGGTTGAGCAGCTCGAGGACCTCGTCGAAGGTGCCCGAATCGGAGTAGCCGGGCGTCAGGATCGGCAGCAGGTCGTCCATGTCGCCGAGCAGTTCGGACTTCAGGCGCCCCTGGCGCGCCGAGAACCAGTTGCGGTTGCCCTGGATCGTGTTGATCTCGCCGTTGTGGGCGATCAGGCGGAACGGCTGCGCGAGCGGCCACGACGGGAACGTGTTCGTCGAGAAGCGCGAGTGGACGATCGCGATCGTCGTCTTCATGCGCTCGTCGGACAGGTCCGGGAAGAACGGCTTGAGCTGCATCGTCGTGAGCATGCCCTTGTAGGTGAGCGTGCGCGCGGACAGCGACGCGAAGTAGATGCCGACCTCGTGTTCGGCGCGCTTGCGCACATGGTAGACGCGCCGGTCGAGCTCGATGCCGGCGAGCTTGCGCTCCGGATCGGCGAGCACGAGCGTCTTGAACGACGGCATGCTCGCGAGCGCCTGCAGTCCCAGTCCGTTGGGGTCGGTCGGCACGACGCGCCAGGCGAGGACCTCGAGGCCCTCCTCGGCGGCGATCCGCGCGATCGCCTGCTCCTGGCGGCCGCAGGTGGCGATGTCGCGGTCGAGGAAGGCGATGCCAGCCGCGTAGCGGCCCGCCTCGGGCAGTTCGGCGTCGACCGTCGCGCGCATGAACTCGTCGGGCATCGCCATCAGGATGCCGGCGCCGTCGCCGGTGTTCTCCTCGGCGCCGACGGCGCCGCGGTGGTTGAGGTTGACGAGCACCTCGATGGCGTCGTCGACGATCCTGCGTTCGGGACGGCCGTTGAGGGTGGTGACCATGCCCACGCCGCAGGCGTCATGCTCGCTGCCGGGGTCGTACATGCCTTCCGGACGACGGATCGTCAAATCAAGCGGGGTTCCAAACGTCACCGCAATCACCTCTCTAGTCACAGGGGACGACCATCCCCTATCGCACAGTTGTCAGCACAGATTACCGGTGCGCCGCGGGCGTGGGCGGTCGCGCGACCACATCGCGGAGCAGGCGCGTCCACCCATCGGAACCGTGCGCGCCATGGCGGGCACGGTGGGCAATCCAGCCTTTCGCATTCTATTGGGCGCAATATTTCGGAAGTATGACGAGCGCAGCGGCCGCGGCGGAAAAAATCACATAGTGAGACGCCGTCACAGCAGCGCGTCGAACAGCCGCTCGATGACGGCGTCGTTGAGCAGGCGGCCTCGTCGCGTCGCGACGAGGCGTACGCCGTCGGGGCGCTCGACGAGCCCTTCGTGCACGAGCTCGTCGGCGACGGCGGAGGCGTCGCGGCCGCTGATGCGTTCGATCTCGTCGAGGTCGAGCCCCTCGCGCAGGCGCATGCCGAGCATGACGCGCTCCTCGACGTCCTCGTCGGAGTCGATCCGCTCGCTGTCGGCCCACGGCACGTCGCCGAGCATGACGCGCTGCGCCCATGCGCGCGGATGGAGGATGTCCCATGCGCGCAGCGAGCGCGCGCCGCCGTCGGGCAACGTGTAGTGGCTGTGCGCGCCGGGGCCGACGCCCGCCCAGTCGACGTTCCTCCAGTAGCCGAGGTTGTGGCGGCTCTCGTGGCCGGGACGCGCCCAGTTCGAGATCTCGTACCACCGCAGTCCGGCGGCCGTGCACATGTCGTCGACGATCTCGTATTTGGCGGCCTCGTCGTCGTCGTCCGGCGCCGCGAGCTCGCCGGCGGCGATGCGCCGCCCCATCTTCGTGTGCGGCTCGACGGTCAGCGCATAGGCGGACAGGTGGTCGACGCCCAGCGCGAGCGCGGCCTCGACGCTCGTGCGCCAGTCGTCGAGGCTTTCGCCGGGCGCGCCGTAGATGAGGTCGACGCTCACCTCGAGGCCGGCCTCGCGTGCGGCGCGCACGCCGTCGGCGACGTTGCGCGGCGTGTGCGTGCGGTCGAGCGTGCGCAGCACGTGCGGCACCGCCGACTGCATGCCGAAGGAGATGCGCGTGAAGCCACCGTCGGCGAGCGCGCCGATCGCGGCGGCGTCGACGGTGTCCGGGTTCGCCTCGGTCGTGGTCTCGGCGTCGTCGGCGATGCCCCACAGCTCGCCGATCGCGTCGAGGACGGCGATCAGGTCGCGCGGCGGCAGCACGGTCGGCGTGCCGCCGCCGAAGAAGACGCTCGAGGCGGCCGGCTCGTCGATGCCGTGCTCGAGCTGCCAGCGGCGCAGCAGGCGCAGCTCGGCGATCGCCGTCGACGCGTAGTCGCGCCGCGAGGCGCCCGGACCCATGTCGGGCGCCGTGTAGGTGTTGAAATCGCAGTAGCCGCAGCGGCGCAGGCAGAACGGCACATGCACGTAGACTTCGTAGGTCATCGGCGTGGCGTTCAACCTTCGGTCTTCTGGGCGGCGCGGATCTTGTCCTTCGTGTCGCGGTCGTTGCCGGTCTCGCCGGTCGCGAGCGCGGCGACAAAGGCCTCCTGCGGCACCTCGACGTGGCCGAGCATCTTCATGCGCTTCTTGCCGGCCTTCTGCTTCTCGAGGAGCTTGCGCTTGCGGGTGATGTCGCCGCCGTAGCACTTGGCGAGCACGTCCTTGCGCAGCGCGCGGATCGTCTCGCGCGCGATGATGCGCGAGCCGATCGCGGCCTGGATCGGGATCTCGAACTGCTGGCGCGGGATGAGCTCGCGCAGCTTCTTCGTCATCATGACGCCGTAGCCGTACGCCTTGTCGCGGTGCACGATCGCCGAGAACGCGTCCACCTTCTCGCCCTGGATGAGGATGTCGACCTTGACGAGGTCGGCCGCCTGCTCGCCGTCCTCGTGGTAGTCGAGCGACGCGTAGCCCTTCGTGCGGCTCTTGAGCTGGTCGAAGAAGTCGAAGACGATCTCGGCGAGCGGGATGCGGTAGTGCATCTCGACGCGGTCGGCGGAGATGTACTCCATCGTGCCCATGACACCACGGTGGTCCTGGCACAGCTCCATGACGGCGCCGATGAACTCCTTGGGAGTGATGATGTCGGCGGCCACGACCGGCTCGACGATCTTCTTGATCTTGCCCTCGGGGAACTCACTCGGGTTGGTGACGCGGTGCACGGTGCCGTCCTCGCCCGTCACCTCGTACGGCACGTTCGGCGCCGTCGAGATCAGGTCGAGGCCGAATTCGCGGCTGAGTCGCTCGGAGACGATCTCCATGTGCAGCAGGCCGAGGAAGCCGCAGCGGAAGCCGAAGCCGAGCGCGACCGAGGTCTCCGGCTCGTAGACGAGCGCGGCGTCGTTGAGCTTGAGCTTGTCGAGCGCCTCGCGCAGCTCCGGGAACTGCGCGTTGTCGATCGGGAACAGGCCCGCGTACACCATCGGCTGCGGGTCGCGGTAGCCGGGCAGCGCCTCGGCGGCCGGATGCGCGGCCGACGTGATCGTGTCGCCGACCTTCGACTGGCTGACGTCCTTCGCGCCGGTGATGACGTAGCCGACCTCGCCGGCGCCGAGCGCGCGCGTCGGCATCATGTCGGGGCTGATGACGCCGATCTCGATCGGGTCGTAGGTCGTGCCCACGCCCATCATGTGCAGCTTCTCGCGCGAGCGCAGCTCGCCGTCGACCATGCGGATGTAGGTGACGATGCCGCGGTAGGAGTCGTAGACGGAGTCGAAGATCAGCGCGCGGGCGTCGCCGTCCGGGTCGCCCGACGGCGCCGGCACATCGACGACGATGCGGTCGAGCAGCTCGGCCACGCCCTCGCCGGTCTTGCCCGACACGCGCAGCACGTCGGAGGGGTCGCAGCCGATGAGGCCGGCGATCTCCTCGGCGTGCTTGTCCGGCTCGGCGCTCGGCAGGTCGATCTTGTTGAGCACCGGGATGATCGTCAGGTCGTGGTCGATCGCCATGTACAGGTTGGACAGCGTCTGCGCCTCGATGCCCTGCGTGGCGTCGACGAGCAGGACGGCGCCCTCGCATGCGGCGAGCGCGCGGGAGACCTCGTAGGTGAAGTCGACGTGGCCCGGGGTGTCGATCATGCCGAGCGTGTACTCCTGGCCGTCGTAGGTCCACGGCACGCGCACGGCCTGGGACTTGATCGTGATGCCGCGTTCCTGCTCGATGTCCATGCGGTCGAGGAAGCGGTCGCGCATCTCGCGCTCGGGGACGATGCCGCTGAGCTGAAGGATGCGGTCCGCGACCGTCGACTTGCCGTGGTCGATGTGCGCGATGATGCAGAAATTGCGGATCGCCGACTGATCGGTGAAACCGGGCTGATTGTGATGCTGGCTCAAGCCGCCCTCCTGTTGTACGATATCCGCGACCATTCTAGCGGCAGCGCACGGCAAACGGCCCCGCGCGCCGCATGCGACTTTATCCGCGGTGCATGGTATGCTTCACATCCGTATGTCCTTATAGAAACCGTTGTTTGGAGAATACATAGTGGCAAACATCAAGTCGCAGAAGAAGCGCGTCCTCACCAACGAGAAGGCGCACAAGCGCAACGTCGCGGTCAAGTCCGCGATCAAGACCGCAATCCGTCACACGCGCGAGGCCATCGCCTCCGGTGACAAGGCCGCCGCCGAGGCCGCCTTCCAGATCGCCGGCCGCAAGCTCGACCAGGCGGCCAGCAAGGGCGTCATCCACAAGAACCAGGCCGCGAACCGCAAGTCCGGTCTGGCGCTGAAGATCAACGCGATGTGATCTGATTCACGCTTGGCGAGAGGGCCCGGATGGTTGTCCATCCGGGCCCTCTCGTCGTTGCCGGGCCGCCGTCCGGCCTTGTTCCGCATCCGCGTCCATTCCTTCCACCGACGTCGCCCGCGCTCAGCGGCCGCCGTGCTGGGGCCGCCCGTGCGCCGCGACGGCGTCGCCGCCATGCGCGTCGCGCGGCACGTTCCCGTCGTTCCCGTCGTTTCCATCGCCGTGCCGCTCCGGCCGGTCAGCGGTGCGGTGGTGGACGCGCCGTTCGAGCAGGACGCGCGGCAGATGCGCCTTCGCGCGCGGCACGGCGCGGGGCAGCTGCCAGTCGAAGCGCACCGAGCCGAGGCGCAGCAGCACGACGAGGACGACGATCGCCACGTCGAGCGCCATCTCGGCGCGCTCGGAGATCATGCCGCGCGCATGCCAGCGCCACACCGGCACCGTGAGCATCGAGCCGATGACGGCGGGCACGATGTACCAGTGGCGGTCGCGGATGACCATCGGCACCTCGTTGAGCAGGATGTCGCGGATCATGCCGCCGCCCATCGCCGTGAAGGTGCCGAGGAACACGGCGGTCATGCCGCTCGTGTTGTACAGCAGTCCCTTGCTCGTGCCGTTGACGGCGAACAGGCCGAGCGCGAGCGCGTCGATCGTGAACATCGACCATCTGAGCCGGTCGACCTCCGGATGGATGATCGCGACCGTGCATCCGGCGAGCAGCGCCGTGAGCACCGAGACGCGGTCGGAGATGCCGACCGGCGGCACGGCGCCGAGCAGCACGTCGCGGATGATGCCGCCGCCGAGCGCCGTCAGCCATGCGGTGATGATGATCGTGAAGACATCGTAGCCCTTGCGGATCGCGGCGAGGCCCCCGGCCATGCCGCAGCAGAAGATGGCGAGGTACTCCACGCCGCGGAAGAACGGCGAACTCTGCAGCGCAACCTCCATCGCTTCTCCTTTCCTCCCGGCCGCGCATCGGGGCACGGGACTCCTCCATTGTACGGTCCGGCCACCCGTGCGGGGACGGCGGCGCCGACGCTACGCGCTCGGCGTCATCGGCCGGCGCTCTCCCCTTTCTCTTTTTCCCTCATGCGAAACGGGCGGGCATCGTGATGATGCCCGCCCGTCACTACGATTCGGCGTGGATGCTCAGCACACCTTCCACATCCAGTTGTGCGGATCCTCGATCTCGCCGAGCTGGATGCCGAGCAGCTGGTTGCGGATCGCCATCGTCAGCTCGCCCGGCTGGCCGTCGCCGACGGTGACGTCGAACTTCTCGGACTTGAAGCGGCCGATCGGCGTGACGATCGCGGCGGTGCCGCAGGCGAAGACCTCGGTGACCTCGCCGGAGCGGATCTCGTCGAGCAGCTGCTCGAGCACGATCATCGTCTCGACGACGTCATGGCCGTCGTCCTCGAGCAGCTGGATGATCGAACGGCGCGTGACGCCCGGCAGGATGTTGCCGGTCAGGCTCGGCGTCTCGACGTGGCCGTCCTTGTGCACGACCATCATGTTCATGCCGCCGAGCTCCTCGAGATAGGTCTTCGTGGCGGCGTCGACGAAGCACACCTGCTCGCAGCCCTCGGCGATGCCGCGGTACTCGCCGAGCAGCGAGGCGGCGTAGTTGCCGCCACACTTGGCGAAGCCGGTGCCGCCGGGGCCGGTGCGGAACCACTTGTCCTCGACCCAGATGCTCACCGGCTTGACGCCGCCGGCGAAGTACGGGCCGGACGGCGACGCGATGACGCAGTACTCGACCTCCTCGGGGGCGCGCACGCCGAGGAAGGCCTCGGACGCGAAGATGAACGGACGCAGGTACAGCGTGTACTCGCGGCGCGCCGGGACCCACTTGACGTCCTTCTCGACGAGCGCGGCGCACGAGCCGAGGAAGTCCTCGACCGAGACCTCGGGCAGGTACAGGCGCTTGGCCGAGTTCTGCATACGCTCGGCGTTCGCGTCGGGGCGGAACAGCCATGTGGAGCCGTCGGCGTGGCGGTACGCCTTGAGGCCTTCGAAGACCTCCTGCGCGTAGTGCAGCACCGAGGCGCCCGGGTCGAGCTTGATCGGCGCGTACGGCTCGATGCGGCGGTCGGACCAGCCCTCGCCCTTCGTCCACGTCATGTGGGCCATGCTGTCCGAGAAGACCTGGCCGAAGGCCGGCTTGTCGATGAGCTCCTCGCGCTTGGCGTCCGAGGCCGGGCTCGGGTTCGGCAGGACGGTGAACCGCTCGGCGAGGGAGTCGATGTACGCTGGATCGTGATGGGATTCATTGGTCATGGTGATGCTTCTTCGGGTGTGTCGTGAAAAATCGAAATCGTAGTGGTTGTCCAAGTGCGCTTTTGGCGCCGACATGCTTCACTCTTGCACAACCCCATGTCCAACGCGTTTCGCGCGTTCACATACTGGCCATCGGCGCCGGATGCGGCGACGCCCGCCCCGAAAGGATCGGGGCGGGCGTCGCGAAGCGTGTCCCCGCGCCGGCGTCGCGGCGCGGGCGGCGGGAATCAGGCCTCCGGGTTCGACCCGTCGATGGCCGGGACGTTCTCCTCCTGCTCCTCGGTGACCTCCGGCAGCGGCGCGTCCTGCGGCACCTCGACGGTGACGACGGACTCGTCGAGGTCCTCCATGTCGAGCTCGACGCCCTCGGGCAGCTCGAGGTCCTTGAGGAAGACCTTGTCGCCGTCCTCCAGACCGTCGACGGTCACGACGATGCGCTCCGGCAGGTTGCTGACGTCGGCGCGGACCTTGAGCTCCTGGATGTCGACGAACGCGATGGCGGCACCCTTCGGCGTGCCCTCGACGAAGACCGGCACCTCGACGTCGATCTTCTCGCCGGCCTTGACCTCGTAGAAATCGATGTGCTCGACGATGCGCTTGACCGGGTTGCGCTGGACGTCCTTGACGACCGCGAGCTTGCTGTCCTCGCCGTACTTGACGGTGATCAGCGCGTTCGTGTGGCGCAGCGCGAGCGTCGTCTCCTTCATCGGGAGCTTGACGTAGACCGGCTGGTCGCCGCCGGCGTAGATCGTCGCCGGGATCTGGCGGGCGGCGCGCATGCGGCGGGACGGGCCCTTGCCGAACTCGGTGCGCGGTTCGCCTTCGAGGACGATGGTGGTGTTTGCCATGATCTTGTTCTCCTTATATGCTCCGTCTTCGGCGCATCAACGAGCCGAAGACGCGCATCGGGGAGCGTCTTCGTGCCGAGTCGATAACGGAAGGCTCATATGCCTTCCCTCGCCAAAGCAACGTTTCGAGGTTAGGCGCCGGCGTGGACAACCCATGCGGCGTTCCCCCTGCGCATGGATGAGGCCGCCGGCACCCACCGTCCCGCTGCCGCCCATGTACAATGTGCTGCAGTCAGTCGGATATGTCGCATCGTCCGAGGAATCGAGGAAACGCCGGTCATGTCATCGTCATCGCCGTCAGTGCCGTCATCGTCTTCATCTTCATCTTCATCTTCATCATCGCCATCATCGCCGTCGTCGCCGTCGCGCGCCGGGCGCATCGCCGCCGGCGTCGCGTCCGCCTGCGCGCTCGCCGCGGCGGCGGGCGTCGTCGGCGCGGGCGTCGGGCTGCTGCGCGCCGCGCTCGACGCCGACTGCCCGCAGTCGATCTTCGCAAGGCGCCGCCTGAACCATTTCGACGACCACGACGACGCGAACGTGCCCGTGTCCGAGCAGACCCGCCGCTGGTTCGAGGACACGCACCAGAGCGTCGTCATCCGCAGCTACGACCGGCTGCGGCTGCACGGCTGGCGCTTCGACCCGGACACGGCCCGGCCGATGCCCCACTGCTACGCGATCTGCGTGCACGGCTACACCGGCGGCCCCGGGGAGATGGCGCCGTGGGCGCAGCACTACGCGACGATGGGCTTCACGGTGTTCACGCCGGCGATGCGCGCGCACGAGCGCAGCGCCGGGCGCTACGTGACGATGGGCGCGCTCGAACGCAGGGACCTCAAGCAGTGGGTCAACCTCATCGTCTCGCGCGACCCGCAGGCGCGCATCCTGCTGCACGGCAACTCGATGGGCGCCGCGAGCGTGCTGCTCGCCGGCGCGACCCCTGCCACGCGCCGAACATCAGGGCCATCGTCTCCGACAGCGCCTTCGTCTGCGCCACGGCGCAGCTCACGCACAGCATGGCCGACGCGCTGCATGTGCCGCGCGCGCTCCAGGCCCGCGGTCGGCGTCGCGAACCTGCTGCTCGGACGCCTCGCCGACGCCTCGCTCGCCGACGCCGACGTGCTCGGCGCCGTGCGGCGCCTGACGATCCCGACGCTGTTCGTCCAGGGCGACGCCGACGCGATCGTCGACCCGTCGAGCGCGCGCCGGCTCTACGAAGCGTGCGCGAGCAACGACTGCGAGCTGCTCGTCGTCCCGGGCGCCGGCCACGTCGCCTCGCTCGCGACCGACCCGCGGCTGTACTGGTCGACGGTCGACGGCTTCCTGCGGCGCATTCCCGCCTTCGCCGCCTGAGCGCGGCGCGGGATGCGCCGCAAGCGCATATGGATCGCATATATAACAAACATACGGAGGCATGCAAAAAGGAGGCCGGCCCCATCGGGGCCGGCCTCCTTCGCCGTACGGACCGGATCGCTCCAATCAGGCGAGCAGCTCCTTGACGGCTGCGATGACGGCCTGCAGGCTCGCCTTCGCGTCGCCGAAGAGCATCTGCGTGTTGTCCTCGAAGTACAGCTCGTTCTCGATGCCGGCGTAGCCCTTGCCGCGGCCGCGCTTCATGACGACGACGTTCTGCGACTTGTCGACGTCGAGGATCGGCATGCCGGAGACCGGCGTGCCCGGCTTGCGGGCGGCCGGGTTCGTCACGTCGTTCGCGCCGACGACGAGCGAGACGTTCGCGCTCGGGAACTGCGGGTTGATGTCGTCGAGGTCGACGAGCTCCTCGTACGGGACGTTCGCCTCGGCGAGCAGCACGTTCATGTGGCCGGGCATGCGGCCCGCGACCGGGTGGATCGCGTACTCGACCTCGACGCCGTGCTCCTTGAGCAGTTCGCCGAGGTCGGCGAGCTCGCGCTGCGCCTGCGCCTGGGCCAGACCGAAGCCGGGGACGAAGATGACCTTGTCCGCGTAGACGAGCTGGACGGCCAGATCGTCGGGCGAGGTCTCCTTCATCGTACCCTCCGGGCCCTCGGCGTCGCCGCCGGCGGCGTTCGAACCGCCGAAGCCGCCCGCGAGGACGGACATGAGCGGACGGTTCATCGCCTTGGACATGAGCACCGACAGCGTCACGCCGGCCGCGCCGACGAGGGCGCCGGCCACGATGAGCGCGACGTTGTCGATCGCCAGGCCGGACATCGCGACGGCGGTGCCGGTGCAGGCGTTGAGCACCGAGATGACGACCGGCATGTCGGCGCCGCCGATCGGGATGACGAACACGAGGCCGTAGCACAGCGCGAACACCGTCGTCAGGATCGACCACAGCACGCGGTGCTCGGGCTGCACGCACAGCATGACGAGCGCGGCGATCGTCAGCACGATGAACAGGATGTTCCACACGCTCTTGCCAGGCAGGCGCAGCTTCCTGACCCACTTGATGCCCTGCAGCTTGCCGGCCGCGACGAGCGAGCCGGTGAAGGTGACCGAGCCGATCATGACGCCGAGGCCCGCGGTGATGAGCACGACGAGGCTCGGGCTGCCGTCGCCGGCGAGGATGTCGTTGAGCGCGACGAGCGCGGCCGCGCCGCCGCCGACGGTGTTGAACACCGAGACGAGCTGCGGCATGTCGGTCATCTTGACCTTCTTCGCCGAGACGACGCCGGCGACGGCGCCGATCACGATGCCGGCGACGAGCACGACGAGCGCGGTCGTCGTGAAGACGCCGTCGACGAAGAGCTTGACGAAGGCCATCACGACGGCGATGACCATGCCGACCGCGGAGACGATGTTGCCCTTGCGGGCCGTCTTCGGCGAGTTCATGAAGTGCAGGCCCAGCACGAACAGGACCGCCGCGAGCACGTAGACGCACCATGCGACGACGTCGATCGTCGATGCGGGCACCCAATTGTCGTAGATCACTTGCTGCTCTCCTTCTTCTTCGCGTCGGACTTGTCGGACTTGAACATCTCAAGCATGCGATCGGTGACCACGTAGCCGCCGACGACGTTCATCGTGCCGAGAACGGCCGCCAGGAAGATGAACACGTAGGACAGCGTGCTCGTGGCGTGCGCGGCGACGATGACGACGCCGACGATGACGATGCCGTGGATCGAGTTGGCGCCGGACATCAGCGGCGTGTGCAGCGTCGCCGGCACCTTGCCGATGACCTCGATGCCGATGAGCAGCGCGAGGACGAACAGCGTGAGCGCGATCACGAGATTCGGCATGATGACCTGCATGTCATTCTCCCTTCGTTCCGGCCGCCGGCTTGTTGCCGGCGACGATCATGGCCTGGTCGATCTCGTCGGACGGATCGACCGCGAGCGCGCCGTCCTTGATGAAATGCACGAGGATGTCGGCGACGTTGCGGCTCAGCAGGTTCGACGCGGTCGTGCTGACCTCGCTCGCCAGATACGGCGCGCCGATGATCGTCACGCCGCCCTTGGTCGTGTGCGTGCCGATCGCGGAGCCCTCGACGTTGCCGCCGAGCTCGCTCGCCGCGCAGTCGACGACGACGGCGCCGCGGTGCAGGCCTTCGACGCCGCGCGCGGTCAGCAGGACCGGGGGCTTGCGTCCCGGGACCTTCGCCGTCGTGATGATGATGTCGAAGCCGGCGGCCTTCTCGTCGACGGCCGCCTGCTGCTGCGCCTGCTCCTCGGGGGTCAGCGCGCGCGCGTAGCCGCCCTCGCCCTGGCCCTGCGAGAAGTCGAGGCCGAGCTCGAGGAACTTCGCGCCGAGCGATTCGACCTCGCCGCGCGAGGCCGGGCGCACGTCGTATGCGGTGACGACGGCGCCGAGGCGCTTCGCCGTGCCGATCGCCTGCAGGCCGGCGATGCCGGCGCCGAGGATGAGGACCTTCGCCGGGCGGATCGTGCCGGCCGCAGTCGTCATCATCGGCAGGAAGGAGCCATAGGCGTTCGCCGCGACGAGGGCGGCCTTGTAGCCCATGACGGAGTTCTGCGACGTCATCTCGTCCATCGACTGCGCGGCGCTCAGCTGGCGCGGCAGGCGTTCGATCGCGACGGCGGTGACGCCGTGCTTGTCGAGCGCCTCGATGTAGTCGGCGTCGGTGAACGATCCGAGCATGCCGATGACCCAGGTGCCCGGCTTGATGCGGGCGACGAGCTGGTCATCCGGCCGCTCGACGAAGCCGAGGGCGTCCGCGCGTGCGAGGATCCGGTCGGCGTCGACGACCTGCGCGCCGGCCTTCGTGTAGTCCTCGTCCGTGTAGTCGGAAGCCTCGCCGGCCCCTGATTCGATCAGGCATGCGACGCCTGATTTGCGCAACCGCGTGACGATGTCCGGCGTCAGCGCGACGCGGGACTCGTGCTCCGACGTCTCGTTGAAGACGCCGAAGGTCACGGTTCCTTCTGGTTGTTCGGCCATGTGAACCCTTTCTATGCATCCCGCCCGTTGCGGGATGGTGAACATACAGCGTTCCAGTGTAACCAATACGGCCGCCGTCGTTCCCATGCGTCCATCTTTCGGCCGGGCGGAGCGTTTTTCGCCCATCGCGCAGCCGCCCGCGCGGCGGCGCGCGGCCCGGCCGAGGCTACGCAAGCGTAGGGTGACGTGTTCCCGCGAAACGGCTACACTGCAAGGGAATAGTGTATTTCTGCGGGTAAGGAGCAAATCCATGTCCATCTTCAAGTCCGTGAAGGACCGCGCGTCCGTCCTCACGCAGCGGGCGCTGCATCTGGGAGGCGACTTCTCGCACCCGATCAGCGATGACGGCGACACGCCCGACTACGTCGACCCCGAGACCCAGCTGCAGCACCACGACTACGAGAACCTCCCGCACGTCGACTTCTGGGGCCCCGACCGCCCGACGACGACCTTCATCGACGCCGACTCCGGATTCATCACGGCGAGCACCGAGGGCAACGGCTCGCTGCCGGACAACTTCAACGTCTACCGCATCTACGAGGACCGCGCCTCGCGCATGGGCGACGAACCGCTGTACACCTTCAAGGTCGGCGGCGAATGGATGTCGAAGACGGCGAACGAGACGCTCGCCGACATCCGCGCCGTCGCCAAGGGCCTGATCCACATGGGCTTCAGGAAGGGCGACGGCTGCGCGTTCATGTGCCACACATCCTACGACTGGGACGTCTTCGACGCCGCGCTGCTCGCCGTCGGCGGCGTGCTCGCGACTGTCTACGACACCGACTCGGCCGAGCAGATCCGCAACATCGTCGACAACTCCGACGCCACGCTCCTCGTCGTCGAGACGAAGGACATGCTCAAGAAGACCGAGCTCGCCAAGCGCGACTGCCCGACGCTCAAGACCGTCATGTGCCTCGAGAACGGCGCGATCGACGAGCTCAAGGTCTACGGCAGACAGGTGAGCGACCGCCAGCTCGACGAGCGCATCGCCTCGGTCGGCCTGCACGACCTGTGCTCGATCGTCTACACGTCGGGCTCCACGTCGGCGCCCAAGGGCGTCGAGATGACCCACGCGCACTACTGCGCGACGGCCACGAACCTGCCCGACTACATGCCCGACCTGCTGCACGACAAGAAGAACCGCGTGCTGCTGTTCCTGCCGCAGGCGCACTCCTTCGCGCGCGCGATCAACTACATCTGCGTGGCGAGCAACATCCACATCTACATCGCCAACGGCATCAAGACGCTCACCGGCGACCTCAAGGTCGCGCGCCCGCACATCATGATCGTCGTGCCGCGCGTGCTCGAGAAGGTGTACAACGCGGCGTCGCAGAAGGCCGGCAACGGCCCCAAGGGCCGCGTCTTCGCCGCCTCGGTCGTCGCGGCGCAGAAGTACATGCAGGAGCTCAGCGAGCGCGGCCAGGCGAGCCGCTTCGCCACGATGCGCCGCAACGCCTTCGACCCGCTCGTCTACGCGCAGATCCGCGACGTGCTCGGCGGATGCGCGCGCTGGATCGTCACCGGAGGCGCGCCGCTCGACCCCGAGCTCATGGCCTTCTTCCGCGGCGCCGGCGTGCCGGTCTACGAGGGCTACGGCCTGACCGAGACGACCGCGCCGTGCGCGTTCAACCCGATCGGCGTGCCCTACCATCAGGGTTCGGTCGGCATCCCGTTCCCGGGCTTCGAGCTGCGCATCGGCGACGGCAACGAGATCCAGGTCAAGGGCACCGCCGTCTTCCCGCGCTACCACAAGAACGAGGAGCAGACCGAGGCCTCGTTCACCGACGACGGCTGGTACGCGACCGGCGATCTGGGACGGCTCGACGACGACGGCTTCCTGTACATCATCGGCCGCAAGAAGGACCTCATCATCACGGCCGGCGGCAAGAACGTCTCCCCCGGCCCGATGGAGGAGGTCATCCAGCGCTGCCCGCTCGTCTCGCAGGCGCTCGTGCTCGGCGACAAGCGTCCGTTCATCTCGGCGCTCATCACGCTCGACCCCGACGCACTGCGCGCGTGGCTGGCGAAGAAGGGCCTCGACGCGGACATGACGATGGAGGACGCGGCGGTTAACCCGGTCGTGCGCGCCGAGGTGCAGAAGTGGGTCGACCAGGCCAACGAGGGCGTCTCGCGCGCCGAGTCGGTGCGCAAGTTCATCATCCTGCCCGAGGAGTTCTCGCAGAAGAACGGCCTGATGACCGCGTCGATGAAGATCATCCGCCCGAAGGTCATCAAACGCTACACCGAGCTGCTCAACACGCAGATGTACACGAAGCGCAACCCGGCCGAGAAGATGCAGTGACGGCCATGTCGGCGACGTGACGGCACGTCGCCGACGACGACGAAAGCCCCGCGGAAGGATATCCCTTCCGCGGGGCTTTCGTCGTTTCGCGTCCTTCCTCCGGCAGCGGACGGGGCCGTCACCCTCCCCCGCGCGTCAGAATCCGAGGCGGTCGAGCTTCTTGGGGTCCGACTGCCAGTTCTTCGCGACCTTGACGTGCATGTCGAGGACCGCCTTGCCGCCGACGATGCGGTTGACGGCGGTGCGCAGCCGCTTCTTGACGCGCACGAGGTGCTCGGCCTTGCGCCCGATGATGATCGGCTTCTGCGAGTCGCGTTCGACGTAGATCGAGACGAGCACATGCGTCTTGCCGGCGTAGCCCTCGCCGGTCTCGTTGTCCTGCGGGCGTTCGATCGCGTCGACGACGACGGCGAGCGAATGCGGCAGCTCGTCGTGCAGCTCCTCGAGGAAGGCGCCGCGTACGAGCTCGGCGATCTCGTCCTCGGGGCTCTCCTCGGTGATCTGCTCGGCCGGATACATCTGCGGGCCCTCGGGCAGATGCTCGACGAGCACCTTCGTGACCTCGGCGAGATTGTCGTCCTTGAGCGCGCTGACGGGCACGATGTCCGCGAAGTCGGCGAAGCCGTCGATCTCGATGAGCTTGTCGATGAGCTGCGAGCGGTCGAGCTCGTCGATCTTCGTGACGATCGCGACGAGCGGCACCTTCCAGACGAATCTGCCGTCCTCGGACTTCGTCGCGAACTGCGAGCGCAGGCGGCTGAGGATGCGGCGGTCGCCGGGGCCGATCTCCTGGTCCGCCGGCAGCAGGAACGCGATCTCGTCGCTGTCGGCGAGCGACTCGTCGACGACGTCGTTGAGACGCTGGCCGAGCAGCGTGCGCGGACGGTGGATGCCCGGCGTGTCGACGAGCACCATCTGCGCGCCGTCGAGCGTGAGCACGCCGCGGATCGCCTTACGCGTCGTCTCGGGCCTCGACGACGCGATCGCAATGCGGGTGCCGATGAGCGCGTTGATGAGCGTCGACTTGCCGACGTTCGGCCGGCCGACGACGGCCACGAATCCGGAGCGGTACGGCCGCTCCTGCGTTGCGTCCTGCGTGGTGTGCTGCTGATCAGTCATCGTCGTGTCCATGTTCCTTGCCGTCATGCGATATGCCATCGCCCTGTTGCTGAATCGTACTGCCAGTGTCGTCGCCGCCCTCGACGGAGACCGGCTCGACGACGATCGTCGAGACCTTCTTGCGCCGGCCGGCCGAGTCGACGGCCGTCAGGCGCAGGCCGTGCGTCGTCGCGCTCGCACCGACGATCGGCACACGTCCCAGCAGCTTGGTGAGCAGGCCGTAGACGGTGTCGACGTCGTCCTCGTCGAGGTCGATCTCGAAGATCTCCTCGAGATCGGTGATCGGCGTGCGCGCCGGCATGCTCCACGTGCGCTCGCCGATCCTCTTGGGTTCGGCGTGCTGCGTGCGGTCGTGCTCGTCGTCGAGCTCGCCGACGATCTGCTCGATCGCGTCCTCGATCGTGACCATGCCGGCGATGCCGCCGTATTCGTCGACGACGACGGCCACATGGTTGCGCGTGCGCTGCATCTCGTGGAAGAGGTCGTCGACCGGCTTCGACTCGGGCACGTACATCGGCCTGCGCATGATCGATTCGATGTCGCGTGCGCGCGCCACCGGGTTGAAGGCCGTCGCGCGCACCGCGTCCTTGAGGTAGGCCATGCCGAGCAGGTCGTCGATGTCGGAGCCGATGACCGGCACGCGCGAGAACCCGGAGCGCGAGCACAGGCACAGGAAGTCCTGCAATGTGCCGTCGCGCTCGATCGTGATCATGTCGGTGCGCGGCACCATGATCTCGCGCGTGAGCGTGTCGGAGAGCATGAGCACGTTGCGCAGCATGTCGGAGACCTCGGGATCGAAGCGGTTGGTCTCGATGAGCCGGTCGAGCGCGGCCTTGCCCTGCTCGTGGCGGATCTTCTCGAGCTCCTCGTCGTCGGAGATCGCCTCACCGCGCTCGCCGGATGCGGCGCGCTCGCGGCCGCGGATGAACGGCGTGAGCCTGACGCAGGCGGCGGCGAGCGGCGCATGGGAGATGAGGACGGACAGCGGCTTGGCGCTGCCGACGGTGCGCGGGCGCATGAGCACGGTGATGCAGGCGATGACGAGCGCGACGACGAGGCCGGCGACGAGCTGCACCCACATCGCGTAGCCGAGCGTCGCGGCGATGCAGGCGACGAGCACGCCGGTGAGCACGTTGCCGCAGATGCGGAAGAATGCGCACGAGTTCGACGCGGCGTAGCGGTGCATGACGATGCGCTGCGCCGCGTGCAGGCGCCTGATCTTCTTCTGGCGCGTGAAGTCGGACAGCTCGCCGTCCGACTGCACCTCGATCATCAGGTTGTTGAGGTTGGCGCGTGTGACGCGCGAGATCGCGCTTTCGAGCGCCGCGAGCATCATCGACAGCCATGCGAGCAGCACGGCGGCCACGGCGAGCGCGGCGATGATCGCGATCGTGAGTTCTTCGGACATCGTGATCCTCCCGGACGTCGTGGTCTCAGTGGCCGAGCTGGCGGTCGGCGCCGTGGGTCTGCTCGTAGATGGCGAGCGCGTCCGGCGCGTCGTCCGGCACGAGCGCAATCCACGACGTGCCCTGGCGCAGCGCGAAGAACGTGAGCAGCAGCTGACGCTGCAGCCCGAACATCTGGCGCTCCTGCTCGGGGGTGGCGTGGTCGTAGCCGAGCAGATGCAGGATGCCGTGGATCGTCAGCAGCATCATCTCCTCCATCGTGCTGTGCCCGGCGGCGGCGGCCTGCTGCGCGGCGACCCACGGGCAGATGACGATGTCGCCGAGGCAGCCCTCGCTCGGCGCGCCGTCGTCTCCGGGGCGCAGCTCGTCCATCGGGAAGCTCATGACGTCGGTCGGCCCCTGCAGGTTCATCCAACGCTCATGCAGCTCGGCGATCGGCTCGGGGTCGACGAACAGGATCGCCAGGTCCGACTGCGTGCTCACGCGCATCTGGTCCATGACCCACACGCCGAGATCGGCGAAGACCTTCGGGTCGATGATCCAGTCGGTCTCGTTGTTCACTTCAACGCTCATCGCGTGCGTCCTTCCTCTTGTCGTCACGCGCCGCGCCCTTCGCCGCGCGCGCCTCGTCGTAGCGTTCGTAGGCGGCCACGATCCTGCCGACGAGCTCGTGGCGCACGACGTCGCCGGCGTCGAGGTGGGCGAAGGCGATGCCGTCGATGCCGTGCAGCACCCGCTCGATCGAGACGAGCCCCGAACGCGGCGCCGCCAGGTCGACCTGGGTGACGTCGCCGGTGACGACCATCTTCGTGTTGAACCCGAGCCTCGTGAGGAACATCTTCATCTGCTGCGCCGTCGTGTTCTGCGCCTCGTCGAGGATGACGAAGGCGTCGTTGAGCGTGCGGCCGCGCATGTAGGCGAGCGGCGCGACCTCGATCGCGCCCTCCTCGATGAGCCGGTGCATGCGTTCGAGGCCGAGCATGTCGGACAGCGCGTCGTAGAGCGGCCGCAGATAGGGGTCGACCTTCTCGTTGAGCGTGCCGGGCAGGAACCCGAGGTTCTCACCGGCCTCGACGGCCGGGCGCGTCAGGATGATGCGGCGCACGCGGCCGTCCTCGAAGGCGCTCACGGCCTTCGCGACGGCGAGGTAGGTCTTGCCGGTGCCGGCCGGTCCGATGCCGAAGGTGATCGTGTTCGCCTCGATGTCGTTGACGTAGGCGACCTGTCCGGCCGTCTTCGGGCGCACCGGCACGCCGTTCGCCCAGGCGATCGTCCCCGGGACGCTGGGCTTGCGGTATTCGGCGTGCGCCTCGCGCGCGTCGGCGCGCCTGCGCGCGCGGATCCGGCGGATCTCGTCGGTCTGCGCGCCGTGTCCGGGCGCCTCGTCGCGCACGTCGTTGGACAGCACGCGCTGGTCGAGCATGCGACGCAGCGTCGGCGCGTCCATCGGATGCCCGTAGGCCGCGTCGATGATCAGGTGGAGCAGGTCCTCGGCCTCGGCGGCCTGGGCCTCCCCCGCCTTCGACGTCGAGCGGATCGTCACCCGGTCGCCCCGGATGTGGATCGTGATCTCGCCGAAGTCGCGCTCGAGCTCGCGGATGACCTCGTCGCAGGGTCCGAAGACGCGTACCGGGTCGAGCTGCTCCGGCACGATCACCGTTCGTGTTGTAGTCGCCACCACACCTCTCTCTGACGGCGCGCGGCATGCGCCCGTCGTCTGGAAAACCAATGGAATCGTCACTGGGAAACGTCAATGCGCGAACCGCGGCGCCCGCATGGGCACGGGGCGGGGCGCGGCGGCCTACTCGTCGAGCGGCTCGCCGGTGAGCACGTGCGCGTGCACGTGGAAGACGGTCTGCCCGGCCTTCTCGCCGGTGTTGAAGACGAGGCGGTACGAGCCGTCGTACTCCTGGTCGGCGATGCGTTGCGCGACCTCGACGATGTGCGCGAGCAGCTGCGCGTCGGCGCGCGCGAGCTCGTCGACGTTGCGGTAGTGTTCACGCGGCACGACGAGCACATGCACCTTCGCCTTGGGGTTGATGTCGCGGAACGCGTAGACGCTCGCGTCCTCGTACACCTTCTCGCTGGGGATGTCGCAGTTCACGAT
The DNA here is from genome assembly GCF_000741135.1 of Bifidobacterium choerinum. GTDB lineage: Bacteria > Actinomycetota > Actinomycetes > Actinomycetales > Bifidobacteriaceae > Bifidobacterium > Bifidobacterium choerinum. Next base: position 25,688 of record NZ_JGYU01000004.1, read on the forward strand.
CTTGCAGAACAGGCAGTCCGGGTCGGTCATCGTCTTCCTCTCGTCCATATGGTCCACGCCCGCCCCTTGGCGGGCGCCTCCCATCGTATTGCCGCACCGGGATAAACAACGTCGGCGGCGTTCCTATTCCGAAGGCCGCCCGCCGCGGCCGTCAGCTGAAGCGCCCCAGCTCGCGCGACAGCAGGCTGAGCGCGACCGGGCCGGCCGTGGACGCGCGCAGGATGTTGTGCCCGAGCACGCAGACCTCGGCGCCCGCGTCCCTGAGCGCGGCGACCTCCGAGTCGGCGATGCCGCCCTCGGGGCCGACGACGACGTGGATCGTGCGCGTCTCGCCGTCGACGAGGCTGCGTTCGCGCACGCCGCGCACTCGACGCTCCACCTCGTCCCAGCTGAGCGTGGCGTCCTGATGGAGCACGACGACGAGGTCGCCGTGCGCGCATGCGCGCCCGCAGAGCGCGACGAGCCGCTTGCCGGTCAGGCAGTCGTGCAGTTCGGGCAGCGTCGCACGGCGCGACTGCTCGGTGGCGGCCATCAGCGTGGCGCGCCACTTGCGGTCGGTGCGCCCCGGCTTCCAACGCGCGATCGCGCGCTCCGACTGCCACGGGTAGACGTCGTCGACGCCGATCTGCGTGCTCACGTCGATGGCCTGCTCGTCGTGCCCGTTCTTGGCGAGGGCCTGCACGAGCGACAGGCGCACGAGCGGCGGCTCCTCCCTGACGAACGATTCGACGCACACGTCGCCGGCGCGCTCGTCGACGACGGTCGCGTCGATGCGCAGCCCGTGGCCGTCCGATATCTGCAGCTCGTCGCCCGTCGTCAGGCGCATCGACCCGAAGGCGTGCCTGCGCACGCCCTCCGGAAGCGTCATGATCCAGCCGGTGCGCCCCGACGCGATCTGCTCGGCCGACATCGGGGCGTCGTCATGGCTTGAATCCACAAGAAACAAAGGGTTGGTCATGGCCTCTAGGCTACCCCGGCACCGGTGCGACACGCCGATGTTGCGCACGTCGCGCAGATGCCCTATAGTAATCAACTGTTGCCGCTGAGAACACAGCACAGTGATCAGCACAGCGACCCGGGTCCGGGTGGCGGAATGGTAGACGCGCTAGCTTGAGGTGCTAGTGCCTATTTTATACAGGCGTGCGGGTTCAAGTCCCGCTCCGGACACGACCAAGACCGGTGGTTCATGAGAACCACCGGTCTTTTTCATTATATCCATCGCGCCCTCCCCCGGGCGCGGCACATCACGGGAGGCCTGCCGTGCAATTCATCCGACTCGAATCGATCGACGACCCACGGGTCGAGGCGTACACGAACCTGACCGAGCTGCAGCTGCGCAACCGTCTCGAACCGGCGAAGGGGCTGTTCATCGCCGAATCGCCGAAGGTCATCACGCGCGCGCTCGCCGCCGGCCGCGAACCGATCTCGCTGCTCGTCGAGGAGCCGTGGATCGACGGCATGGCGGACACCTTCGCCGCGATCGACGCGCGGTGGGGCGACGACGTCCCCGTCTACGTCGCCTCCCCCGAACAGCTCAGGCGCCTGACCGGCTACCGGCTGCACCGCGGCGCGCTCGCGGCGATGCGGCGCTGGCCACTGCCGTCGGTTGCGCAGGTGTGCGAGGGCGCGACGCGCGTCGCCGTCCTCGAGAACATCGTCGACCATACGAACGTCGGCGCGATCATGCGTTCGGCCGCGGCGCTCGACGTCGACGCCGTCCTCGTGACGCCGTCGTGCGCCGACCCGCTGTACCGGCGCGCCGTGCGCGTCTCGATGGGCACCGTCTTCCAGGTGCCGTGGACGCGCATCGGCGGCGACGACGTCCGTTACTGGCCGTGGAAGGGGCTCGAGGAGCTGCACGGCCTGGGGTTCACGACGGCGGCGATGGCGCTCAGCGACGATTCGATCTCGCTCGACGACCTCGTCGCACGCCTTGCGCCCACTGTCCCCGACGGCGGGCGCATTGACCGTCTCGCGCTGATCTTCGGTACCGAGGGCGACGGCCTGTCGCGGCACACGATCGCCAACGCCGACCTCACCGTGAAGATCCCGATGGGACACGACGTCGATTCGCTCAACGTGGCCGCCTCGAGCGCCGTCGCCTTCTATGCGACGCGCGATGCACGCCGTCGATAGTCGGCGCGCATCGCGCGTGGGATGGAATGGATATGGAATATGACGCGAGGCCGTGCTCAGTAGCGCGGCATCGCGTCGAGGTTGAAGCCGAGCGCGGCGAGCTGCTCGCGGCCCTCGGGCGTGATCTTGTCGACGGTCCAGCGCGGCGTCCACGTCCAGTCGATGCGGAACTCCTCGACGAGGCCGGCGAGCGTGCTCGCGCATTCGTCCTCGATGAGGTCGGTCAGCGGACACGCCGGCGTCGTCAGCGTCATCGTGATGATCGCGCGGCCGAGCTCGTCGATCTCGATGCCGTAGACGAGGCCGAGGTCGATGACGTCGATGCCGAGCTCCGGGTCGATGACCTGATGGAGCGCCTCCATGACATCCTGCGCCGTCGCGCGGCCGATCTCGTCGACGCCCTTGAGCGCGATGGCGTCGCCGCAGCCGCAGCCCTCGCCGCCATGGCCGCCGCAGCAGCCGTCCTGCCCGTCATGGTCCTGCGCCGTCTCGGCGTTGCGGCTGACGTCCTTCGCCAGCGACGGGTTCGCGATGATCGCCTGCGCCGTCACCTCGTCCCCGACGACGCCGCTGACCGCGTCGAGGATCGTAGCCTGCGGTCCGGGCACCAGATTGTCGCTCATCATCTTGTCCTTCCTCAAAAAAACTTGCCAAAGTCGTTGCGTCCGTTCCCGACGGGTGCGGGGTCTCCCCGCGCTCAGGACGCCCTGCGCTGCGCGGCGAGCGCCTTGGCCACGGAGTCCTTGAGGCCCTCCCAGCCGAGCAGCGCGCATTTGATGCGCATCGGGTACTTCGAGACGCCCTGGAACACGGTCGCGTCGCCGAGCTCGTCCATCGCCGCCTCGTCGTCGAGCCCTGCGCCGCGCGACGACATCAGCGCATGGAACTCGTCGAACAGGTGCATCGCCTCGTCGACGGTGCGTCCGCGCACGAGGTCGACCATGATCGACAGGCTCGCCTGCGAGATCGAGCATCCCTGACCGTCCCAGACGATGTCCTCGATGCGGTGCGGCTCGTCGCGGCCCACCTCCACATGGACGGTGACCTCGTCGCCGCAGGTCGGGTTGAACTGGTGCGAACGCGCCGTCGAGCACGCCTCGTGCCGCGCCATGACCGTCGCCTCGCCGTCGGCGACGGACGCGTCGCCGGCCTGCGGGAGCGCGCCCTTGCCGTGCGGGTGGCGGGAGGCGTCGAGGATGACCTCCTGATACATCTGTTCGAGTTCGTCGGCCATCATGCCTTCCTTTCCGTGCGGGCCGCGCGTTCGTCGTCCCTATCGGGCCAACAGCTCGCGGCCCGCATTATTCCTTCCGCCGCTCCCCTGCCGCGCTCAGCGCAGGAAGAATGGCCTGACGCCCCTGACCGCCTCGACGAGCGCGCGCGCCTCGTCGGGGGTGTTGTAGACGCCGGCCGACGCGCGGTTCGACGCGAAGACGCCGAAGTGCCGGTGGATCGGCTGTGCGCAGTGGTGGCCGACGCGGATCGCGATGCCGGACGCGTCGAGGAACTGACCGACGTCGTGCGGGTGCACGCCGTCGACCTCGAAGGCGACGGTGCCGATGCGGCGCCGGTCCGTCGTGGAACCGAGGATGCGCACGCCGTCGACGTCGCCGAGCCTGAGCAGCTCGTCGGTGATCGTCCGTTCGTGCTCGGCGATGCGGTCCATGCCGATGCCCATCATCCAGTCGGCGGCGACGCCGGCGGCGACGACCTGTGCGACCGGCTGCGTGCCCGCCTCGAAGCGCGCCGGCGGATCCATGTACAGCGCCGGGCGGTCCATGTAGGCGAGCTCGACCATCGAGCCGCCGAAGCGCGCCGGAGGCAGCGCCTCGAGCAGCTCTCTCTTTCCGTACAGGAAGCCGACGCCGGTCGGTCCGTACATCTTGTGCGCGCTGAACGCGGCGAAGTCGACGTCGAGCGCGTGGAAGTCGACCGGGATGTGAGGCACCGACTGGCAGGCGTCGAGGACGACGATCGCGCCGACCTCGTGCGCGCGGCGCACGATCGGCGCGACATCGGTGATCGCACCGGTGACGTTGCCGATGTGCGTGACCGCGACGATGCGCGTGCGCTCGCCGATCGTCTCGGGCGCGAGGTCGGCCATGACACGGCCGTCCTCGTCGACCTCGAGCCATCTGAGCGTCGCGCCGGTGCGCGCGGCGAGCTCCTGGAACGGCAGCAGCACCGAATGGTGCTCGGCGCGAGAGACGACGATCTCGTCGCCGGGCTTCAGGGCGAAGCGTTCGGCTTCGGCGCCGCCGCGGCCGAGCGACGCGTTGCCGATCGCCGTGGCGAGCATGTTGAGTGCGTCGGTCGCTCCCATCGTCACGACGAGCTCCTCGCCGCCCTCGTCGCTCGAGGCGCCGACGAGCCTCGCGACCTTCGCGCGCGCCTGTTCGAAGGCGACGGTCGAGCGTGCCGCGAGCGTGTGCGCGCCGCGATGCACGCCGGCGTTGATCGTCTCGTAGAACTCCGATTCGGCGTCGATGACGCTCTGCGGCTTCTGCGCCGTCGCGCCGCTGTCGAGGTAGACGAGCGGATGCCCGTTGATCCGCTGGTTGAGGATCGGGAACTGCGCGCGTATCGTCTCGATGTCCTTCATCCGCGTTCCGTTCCCCCCGCTCAGGCGAGCGCCGACTCGGAGTCGGAGCCTTCGGGCAGGTACTCGTCGTAGCCGCGCTCCTCGAGTTCGTCGGCGAGCTCGGGGCCGCCGGTCTTGACGAAGTGGCCGTCGGCGAAGACGTGGACGATGTCGGGCTTGATGTACTTGAGGATGCGCGTGTAGTGCGTCACCATCAGGATGCCGAAGTCGTCGGCCGCCTTGGCGCGGTTGACTCCTTCGGAGACGATGCGCAGCGCGTCGACGTCGAGGCCCGAGTCGGTCTCGTCGAGGATCGCGAACTTCGGCTTGAGCAGTTCGAGCTGGAGCACCTCGGCGCGCTTCTTCTCGCCGCCGGAGAAGCCTTCGTTGACCGAACGCGTCGCGAACTTCGGATCCATCTTCAGGCGCTTCATCGCCTCGGTGAGCTCCTTCGTCCACGTGCGGATCGCCGGCGCCTTGCCGTCGATCTCGGTCTTCGCGGTGCGCAGGAAGTTCGTCATCGACACGCCCGGCACCTCGACCGGGTACTGCATCGCAAGGAACAGGCCGGCCTTGGCTCGCTCGTCGGGGGTCATCGTCAGGATGTCCTCGCCGTCGAGCAGCACCTGCCCGGAGTCGACCTCGTACTTGGGGTGGCCGGCGAGCGTGTACGCGAGCGTCGACTTGCCCGAGCCGTTGGGTCCCATGATCGCGTGCGTCTCGCCGGAGTTGACGGTCAGGTTGACGCCGCGCAGGATCTGCTTGCGGCCCTCCTTCGTCTCGACCGATGCGTACAGGTCCTTGATTTCGAGCGTGGACATTACTTCTCCTCCAATGCGTGTTGCGTGTCTTCGTCTTCACCGCGCGCCAGACGGCGGTCGATCGCGTCCATCAGATGGGCCGCGAGTTCGTCGATGCCGATCTCCTCGACGAGTTCGCCGAAGAAGCCGCGCACGACAAGCTTGCGCGCCTGACGTTCCGGGATGCCGCGCGAGCGCAGGTAGAACAGCTCCTCGTCGTCGAAGCGGCCCACGGAGCTCGCGTGGCCGGCGCCGATGATGTTGCCGTTCTCGATCTCGAGGTTCGGCTCGGAGTCGGCGATCGCGCCCGGCGTGAGCACGAGGTTGCGGTTGAGCTCGTAGGAGTCGGTACCCGGCGCCGTCGGTTCGATGAGCGCGTTGCCGACCCATGTCGAATGCGCGCCCTTGCCGCTGAGCGCGCCCTTGTAGACGACGCGCGAACGGCATTCGGGATGGTTGTGCACGACCATCGTGCGATGCTCGATGTGTTCGCCGGGGTCGACGAAGTAGATGCCGAGCATGTTGAGGTCACCGTGTTCGCCGCCGAACTCCTGGTCCATGCGGATGCGCACGAAGGCGCCGCCGAGCGTGACGACCGAGTGGCGCAGCGACGATTCGGCGCCCAGCCGGATGCGGTGGTTCGCCACATGCTTCGAGTCGGCGGACCACTCCTGGATGAAGGTCGTGCCGATGTGCGCGTCGCGTCCGGTGACGATCTCGACGCCTTCGGCCAGCTGCGCGTCGCCGTCGTGTTCGACGACGACGTCGCCGTGCACCTGGTCGCGCGCGACGATGACGAGGTGCAGCGCGTCGGGGTCGAGCCCCTCGCCGTGCACCTGCACGAGCACCGGATGCGCCGGCTCGCGCTTGAGTTCGACGACCCATGCGCTCCTCGCGCTGTTCCATTCGACGGCGGCGGCACGGTCGGACGGCTTGCCGACGGCGCCGCACGGCGCCTCGCCGATCGCGACCTCGCGCACGTCCACGTCGTCGTCGTCGAGCGGCGAGCCGTCGATGTAGCCGACCGAGATGCGCGTCTCTCCGCTCGGCGCGAAGGGTTCGAAGAACTCGGGGATGCGGTCGATCGGCGTGAAGCGCCAGTCGTCCTGCTTGCGCGTCGGCGTGGCGAAGTCGGCCACGTCGAAGGAGCGCGGGCTCGTGTCGGCGCTCGACGGCATCGCCGCCGGCACCGCGTACGGATCATCGGGATCCGCGACCGGGATGTTGATTTCCACGTTGTCTGCCATCGGTCAGCCCACCGATCCTTCCATCTGCAGTTCGACGAGTCTGTTGAGTTCGAGCGCGTATTCCATCGGCAGCTCGCGGCTGATCGGCTCGACGAAGCCGCGCACGATCATCGCCATCGCCTCCTTCTCCTCGATGCCGCGGCTCATCAGATAGAAGAGCTGGTCCTCGGAGACCTTCGAGACGGTCGCCTCGTGCGCCATCGAGACGTCGTCCTCGCGCACGTCCACATGCGGGTACGTGTCGGAGCGCGAGAAGTCGTCGACGAGCAGCGCGTCGCACACGACGTTCGAGCTGGCGCCCTCGGCGCCGTCGACGATCTTCACCAGTCCGCGGTAGGCGGAGCGTCCGCCGCCGCGCGAGATCGACTTCGCGACGATCGTCGAGCTCGTGTGCGGCGCCAGATGGATCATCTTCGCGCCGGTGTCCTGATACTGCCCGGCGCCGGCGAAGCCGAGCGACATCGTCGAGGCGTTCGCGTACGGCTCGGCGAGGATGCACGCCGGGTACTTCATCGTCGTCTTCGAGCCGATGTTGCCGTCGACCCATTCCATCGTCGCGCCCTCGCGCACGTAGGCGCGCTGCGTGACGAGGTTGTAGACGTTGTTCGACCAGTTCTGCACCGTCGTGTAGCGTACGCGCGCGTTCTTCTCGACGATGATCTCGACGATGGCCGCGTGCAGCGAGTCGGTCGAGTAGATCGGCGCCGTGCAGCCCTCGACATAGTGCACATAGGAGCCTTCGTCGGCGATGATGAGCGTGCGTTCGAACTGGCCCATGTTCGGCGTGTTGATGCGGAAGTAGGCCTGCAGCGGGATGTCGACGTGCACGCCCTTGGGCACGTAGACGAACGAGCCGCCCGACCATGCGGCCGTGTTGAGCGCGCCGAACTTGTTGTCCTCGGGCGGCACGACGGTGCCGAAGTACTTCCTGACGAGGTCGGGATATTCGCGTACGGCCGTGTCGGTGTCCACGAAGATGACGCCCTGCTTGGCCAGGTCCTCCTGGATCGAGTTGTAGATGACCTCGGACTCGTACTGCGCGGCGACGCCGGAGACGAGACGGCTCTTCTCGGCCTCGGGGATGCCGAGGCGGTCGTAGGTCTCGCGGATGTCGTCGGGCAGGTCCTCCCAGCGGGCCGCCTGCTTGCCGACCGGCTTGACGTAATACTTGAAGTCCTGCGCGTGGAAGCCGGACAGGTCGACGCCCCACTTGGGCATCGGCTGCTCGACGAAGGCCCGGTAGCCGCGCAGGCGCATGTCGAGCATCCATTCGGGTTCGTGCTTGTCGGCCGAGATCTCGCGCACGACGTGCTCGTCGATGCCCTTCTTCGCCGCCTCGCCGGCCGCGTCGGAATCGTGCCAGCCGTACGAGTATTCGCCGAACTGACCGATGATCTCGTCATCCTGTCTTATCTTGTCCTCGTTGACGCGGCCGCGATCAGCAAGATACTGATTCATCTCCACGTCGGACGCTGCGTTGGGCATCTGATTGTCTGCCACAGGTCGCCGCCTCTCGTTTTCTTGGTTGTTCCGCATTACATGGTAACGGACGACGTATGGACACGCCAGAGCGTTTCACGCCCGGCCGCCGTCCTCGCACCGCCCGAAGACGGCGGCAGGCCGGGATCCCCGAAGGATCCCGGCCTGCATGTGCGATGGGTCACACGTCCGCGGCTCACTGCTGCACGTGCACGGTCACCCCGTGGTCGGGGCCCTGCACGGCGAAGTCGTAGAACCATTCGGCCACGTCCCAGCCGATGCCGACGCAGCCGTGCGACGTGTTCGCGCCGAGCGCGGCGATCTGCGCGTCGGAGTATGGCGCGTCGGTGGCGATGCGGTGGATCGCGCAGCCGCTCTTCGAGAAGTAGTTGACGAAGCCGACGTCGGGCGCGTCCCACGTCTCCTTCGTGCCGTCGGAGAGCGTGAGCGTGCCGCTCATGTGCTGCGACGGGTACTTGAGCCAGACCTCGAAGTCGCCCAGCGGCGTGCACAGGTCGCCGCTCGGCTGGCATGCGCCGGTGGCGTAGTCGTTGCCCTGGCCGGCGGACATGCTGAAGGCCTTGACTTGCTTGCCGTTCTCATAGGCGTAGACCTTGTGGTCGCTCAGGTCGACGACGACGTGGCGCTTCGTCTTCTTGACGGCCATCGGATCGACCTCGCCGTCCACCTTCACGTCGCCGTCGCCGGCGGCGAAGGCCTTGGCGGCCTGCTCGCCGACGCCCTGGTCGGCGCCGTCCTTGATCCGCACGCCGTCGTGGCCCTCCTTGAGGACGACGACGTCCTCGTCGTTGTTGTTGACGATGACCTCGCGGTCCTCCTTCGTCGTCGAGTAGTGCGGCTTGATGTCCTCGTCGTAGTGGCTCTGCAGCTTGCCCGCGTCGAAGACGACGACGCCGGAGCGCGTCTCGCCGTCCTTGAGCGTCGACTCCTCGTTCGGCTCGATGCGCGAGGCGTCGACGAGCGCCGCCGGGGAGAAGGTCGCGACCTTCTCGTCGCCGACCGTGATGCCGGCCTTCGCGTCGATGAGTCTGTTGAGCGCGTCGCGCGCCTGGTCGGCGGTCGCGTCGGGGACGTTCGGCTCGATCGTGTCCATCGTCAGCGCCACCGTCTTCGCGCCGGCGGAGCCGAGCGACTCGATCGCGGCGACGGCCTCGTCGGCGACGGCCTTCGCGTCGGCGCCGGAGCCGTTCGCGCCGGGCACCGTCTCGACGTGCGTGCCGTCCTCGGTGACCCGGAGCGTGGCGTCGACCGGCTTCGCGCTGCTCGTGCCGAGCTTGGCGTCGAGCACGGTCGGATCGGTCTCGGGCGTGATCGTCGGGGCGACGTCGCGCTTGTCCCACGGCAGGTAGCGCGTCCAGAAGGAGCCGTCGCGCTTGGCGTCGACGGCCTGCTTCGCGATCGCGTCCGCGTCGACGTCGATGCCGAGGTCGGACGCGTCGATACTCGCCTGTGTCCCCTCATAGGTGACGGGCACCTGCACGGCGGCGACCTGGTCGTCGATCATGCGCGCGATCTGCTGCTCGCTCCTACCGGCGACGGAGTGTCCCCACAGCGTCGTGCCCGGCAGCGCGCGGTTCTGGAAATAGGCGTAGGTCCCCCCGCACGCCGCGGCGGCGACCACGGCGACGCCGAGCACGACCCACGGCCATACGCGGCGGCGCCTGGCGTGTTCCCCGGACGCATGCTGCGCGATCTCCAGCTCGTCGACCTCAGGCGCCGGCGGCTGTCCCGGATCCACGCGGAAGCCGTCCCCGTCCGCGCCCATGTCATGGTTTCCATTGGAAAAAGACATAGCATTCCTTGTACGAAAAAATACGATGATTCGCTTCGATAATAGGGGAAGGTCGTGAACTTGACGAGCTCCACGGCCGAATGATGACAAAACATCCACGTTTGACCGGCCGGTCCCCGCATGTCAGTCATGCGGGGACCGGCCGGTCGTGGTGCGCGCCGCGCCCGGGGATGCCTCAGGGGCGCGGCGACGGCGCTCAGCGCTGCGCCTGATGGTCCAGCGCGGCCTTGACGAGGCCCGCGAACAGCGGGTGCGGCTTCGTCGGACGCGACTTGAACTCGGGGTGGGCCTGCGTGGCCACGTAGAACGGGTGCACGTCCTGCGGCAGCTCGACGAACTCGGTCAGCTCGCCGTCCGGGCTCTGGCCGGAGATGACGAGGCCGCCCTCGCGCAGCCGGTCCTTGTATGCGACGTTGACCTCGTAACGGTGGCGATGGCGCTCGGTGACGTGTGTCGTGCCGTACAGGCGTGCGACGAGCGAGTCCTCGAGCAGCTCGGCCGGGTACGAGCCCAGACGCATCGTGTGACCCATGTCGCCGTTGCCGGCGACGATGTCCTTCTGCTCCTCCATCGTCGCGATGACCGGGTTCGGGCAGTCCGGGTCGAATTCGGTCGAGCCGGCGTCCTCGATGCCGAGCACGTCGCGCGCGTATTCGATGACCATCGACTGCAGGCCGAGGCACAGGCCGAGCACCGGCAGCTTGTGCTCGCGTGCATAGCGCAGCGCGCCGATCTTGCCGTCGATGCCGCGGATGCCGAAGCCGCCGGGGATGACGATGCCGTCCATCTGGTCGAGCGCCGCGGCGGCGCCCTCCTCGGTCTCGCAGCGGTCGGCCGCGACCCATTTGACGTTGACCTTCGCCCAGTTGGCGAAGCCGCCGGCCTTGATGGCCTCGGTCACCGACAGATAGGCGTCCGGCAGGTCGATGTACTTGCCGACGATCGCGATGCTGACCTCGTGCTTGGGATGGTGCACGCGCTCGAGCAGGTCCTCCCACTCGTCCCAGTCGACGTCATGGAACGGCAGGCCCAGCTCGCGCACGACGTAGGTGTCGAGTCCCTCGTCGAACAGGATCTTCGGCACGTCGTAGATGCTCGCGGCGTCCACGCAGTTGACGACGCCCTCGGCGTCGACGTCGCACATCAGCGAGATCTTGTCCTTGATGCCCTGGTTGAGCGGACGGTCGCTCCTGAGCACGAGCGCGTCCGGCGTGATGCCGAGCTGGCGCAGCATCATGACCGAGTGCTGCGTCGGCTTCGTCTTGAGCTCATGGGCGGCGGCGATGTACGGCACGAGCGAGACGTGGATGAACATGCAGTTCTCCGGCCCCAGCTCGCGGCGCACCTCGCGGGCGGCCTCGAGGAAGGGCTGCGATTCGATGTCGCCGACGGTGCCGCCGATTTCGGTGATGATGACGTCGACGTCGTCCGAGGCCTGCGCGCGCATGCGCGACTTGATCTCGTTGGTGATGTGCGGGATGACCTGCACGCACTGGCCGAGGTACTCGCCGGCGCGTTCCTTGCGCAGCACCTCCTGGTAGATCTGGCCGGTCGTGACATTCGCCTTCTGCGAAAGGAAGACGTCGAGGAAACGCTCGTAGTGGCCGATGTCGAGATCGGTCTCGGCGCCGTCCTCGGTCACGTAGACCTCGCCGTGCTGGAACGGGTTCATCGTGCCCGGATCGACGTTGATGTAGGGATCGAGCTTCTGCTGGAGGACGCGGATGCCGCGGCTGCGCAGCAGACGTCCGAGGGAGGATGCGGTCAGGCCCTTGCCGAGGGAGGATACGACGCCTCCGGTGACGAAAATGTGCTTGGTGAGGTGTTCCTGAACATTGCCATGTTGTCTTCTTGCCATGGGTCTCCATGGTATCGCCGCGTCGTGACATGCACAAGAAGGCGTTTCCGCTTCATCTCGCCTCGATGATCAGCTCGCTCGCCACGCCGTTGAGCTCGACGACGTTGGGCGAATCCTCGTCCACATGCACGCCCGCGCCCACGATCGTGCGCGTGCGCAGCCCGCGTGTGCGCACGGCGAGCGGACGGTCCTTCGGCACCGTGATGCGCGAGGTCGCGGACAGCTGGTTGACGTCGACGCGGCCGTCGAGCGACAGGCATGCGATGTCCATGTCGAGGTTGCAGTTCACCTCGACGTGCGCGTGCACGTCGTCGAGCGTGAGCCGCTGCGTGCGCACGTCGAGTTCGACGCCGGCGCAGTCGAGGCCGTGCACCTCCACCTCGTACGCCTTCGCCGCGCATTCCATCGTCGTGACGTAGCGCAGCGGCACCGACAGCACGACGGAGACGTCGTCCTTGGCGAGCGTCTCGCTGATGCCCGGGCCGCGGTTGACGACGACGTCGAGGCGTTTCGGGCGGTCGTCGATCGAGACCTTGAAATGCCGCGCGAGCGTCGCAACAGTATTCGACACGACGCGCACGCGCAGCTGTTCGCCGTCGTAGCCGCGGACCGTGCACGCGTAGAGCGACCCGCAGTCGATGTCGAAATGCTTGGCCTGCCCGATGTCGTAGTTCGTGACGCTTTCGTAGCGGTATTCGCCGGCGCCGCCGGCCTGGTCGATCGCGATGCCGAGCAGCGCGTCGACGCTGACGGCGAACACGTCGGAGAGCGCGACGAGGTTCTCGAGTTCGGGGCGGCCGGCGCCGCTCTCCCATTTGGAGATCGCCTGCCTGGAGACGCCGACGCGGTTCGCGAGCTGCTCCTGCGAGAGTCCCGACTGCCTGCGCAGGTCCTTGAGTTTTGTCGTGAAATCCATGGATGTCTTATTCCTTTTCTTGCATTGCCGTGGTGTTGGAGTGCATTGACGACATATATTGTTTTGTCTCGGCATGGGCGCGGCCGACGTCGCTCACCGGGTGATGAGCGCATAGAGCAACGTGGATTTGCCGGCGCCCGACGGTCCCATGATTGCCGTGACGTCGCCGCGGCGCATGTCCAGATCGAGGCCGTCGAGCATCTTCTGGTCGCCGCCGACGCCGGCGAAGGTCTGCGTCTGGCCCCCGGGCGCTGATGATCGTCGATCCGAGCATGCGCCCCCTCGGCTTCGGCGCGCCGCGGCTGCGCAGTGCGCTGCTGTGTCATCGTGGTTTCCCATCTGCTTGGCGGGAATGCCCTGATGGCGTTCCCACATCGACGGCTCCACGTTAGAGGGGCGGTGCGCGGCCGTTCCAGCAACGGACACCGGCACATGCGCCCGCGGACGCAACGATGCGTAGCATCGACGTCATTGCAACGTTTGCAACGCCTCGTTCACCACTGCGACGCTCTGCTCACCACTGCGGGGTCGACGGGTCGACGGCGCGCGACGCGGCCGGGTGCGTCCCTTTCGTCGCTCCCGCGTACAGCGCGACGGCCGAGGTCGGCGCAAGCGTCACCTGCACCTTGCCCTTGCGCACCTTCACGGTCTTCGAGCAGTCCTCGACGGCGTAGACGTCGCAGTACTCGCCGTCGGGCATCGTCGTGGCGAACTCGTGCGTGACCTCCTTTGCGCCGTTGTTGAACGCGACGAAGCCCTTGTCGCCGCGCGAGAACGCAAGCAGCGACGAGTCCGGCTCCTGCAGATCCTCGACCTTCATGCCGTGCACGTAGTTGTGGAACGCGATCATGCCGCGCGTCGGCGTCCAGCGCTGCTGGCAGTTCCAGTCGCCGCCGGCGGCCGCGCACGCCTCGTCGAAGTCGACGGCCGGCACCGACGTGTCGGTCGCGCCGGGAGCCCCGGCGTCGCGGTCGGCGAAACGGTAGTCGGAGAGCAGCCGCGGCGTGCCGTAGTCATAGGCGAGCAGGAACGCGTTCGCGAGCGCGTAGAGCGCGCCGTCCTTGTAGGTGATCGCCTGACCGGGGTTGCGCGCCGTGTCCCAGTTCGTCACGAAGACGTTCGCGTCCTTCGAGGCGATCGCGAACTTGTTGCGGCCGGTGTCGCCGAGGCGTTCGCCGAGGTCGGCGAGCGCCGAGACGTCGCCGCGCAGCGCCGAGTTGAGGTTGGAGACGTAGGCGAACTGCGTGACGGAGCCGGTGTTGAGGTAGTTGCGCGGCTGGATTCCGGACGCCTCCGCGGCGTTGCCGATGACCTCCTGGATCCAGTAGATGTCGTCTGGATCCTTGCCGACCTTCTCGGCCATCTGCGTTTTGACGGCCTGCATGTCCTCGGCGCTGATGTGCTTGACGGCGTCCATGCGGAATCCCTTGACGCCCATGTCGTAGAGCTTGGCGAGGTAGTCGGTCTGGATGTCGCGCACCTTGTCGCTGGACGTGTCGAAGTCCCACATGCCGCTCAGGCGCCCCTCCTGCACCTCCTGCTGGTCCATGTACCCGGAGATGCTCGCGCCGTGCTCCCAGTCGTGGAAGTCCTTCGCATCGACGCCCTGCGGGTACTGGTCGTGGCCGCCGGTGAAGGCCGGGTATGCGCCGGTCGTCGGATCGTACTTCGAGCCGGCCACGCCCTCCTTCCATCCGCCGTCGTGCGCGGCGCCGGTCGTCTGGTTGAGCACGACGTCGGCGACGATGCCGACGCCCGCGGCAGCGCACGTGTCGATCATGTCCTTGAATTCGGCTTCGGTGCCGAGTTTCGAATCGAGCCTGTAGCTCACCGGCTGGTAGCTCGTCCACCACTGCGTGCCCTGAATCGACTCCTGCGGCGGCGAGACCTCGACATAGGCGACGCCTTCCGGACCATAGGTGTTCGTGCATTCCTTCGCGATTGACGTCCACGGCTGCTGGAACGCGATGACCTCGACGTCGGTGCGTTTCGGCGTCGCCGTGCTGCCGGTGTCCTTTGCGCCGCACGCCGGCGCCGCCGCGACGACGAGCGCCGCGCATGCGCATGCCGCCGCCGTCCTGATCGACGCCCCGCGCCTGTTCCCGTATGCCATGTCGACCGCCTTTCCTCCCGCCGTCGACCTCGACGACGTCGCACCCACTCTAGCGCATGGCCGTGCATGGCGCGTCACATCGCCGGCAGGCGGATGGATATCGATGGAAGGAGAAAAAAGATGATTGATGATCGATATAGAACATCGATACCAAAAAGAGGAGGAAACCCGCTGTGGGTTTCCTCCTCCCCTGTCATCCGCGCTTGTCATCCGCGCTGCGTCGTCATGCGCGCGTCATCGGCGTGCGGATGACGGCCGAATCAGTTACGCGTCGCGCGCTTTGAGGCGAGCAGCGTGACGCCGGCGAGCGCCAGAGCGGCGATCGCCGCAAGCGCCAGCGCGATCGACGAGCCGGTGCTCGCGATGTCCGCGGGGGTCGTCGTCGCGTCCGACGGCGTCTGTGCGCCGTCCGCCTCAGGCTTCACGGCAGGCGTGGCGTCCGGCTTGCCGGCGTCGCCGGGCTTGTCGGTGTCGCCGGGATCGTCGGTGTCGCCGGGATCGTTAGCGTCGCCGCCGTCGGCGCGTTCGAAGACGGCCTCCACGTAGACGGCTTCGCCCGGCATCGCGAAGGTACCGTCGGCGCCGACCTCGACGCCACCCTTCGTCACCTTCCAGCCGGCGAGTCGGTAGCCCTCGTCCGGCGTCGCGGTCAGCGTCACCGTCGTGCCGGGCGCGACATCCTGCATGCGGTCGGCGCTCGCGGTGCCGCCGATGCCGGCGGTGACGTGCACCGGGAACATCGTGTTCGCCACGCGCCACAGCTGGGTGCCGTAGAACGGGTTGGCGGTGCCGATGAGCATATGGTCATCGGTGTTCACGAAGATGCGCAGGCCGTGGTTGAAGGGGTCGCCGAAGCCGTCGTCGGCGACGGTCGTCACGTTGACGCCGCCGTCGGCCTGTTCGCTGATCTCGAAGAGGTTGAAGCCGCGCTTCGATTTGGCCAGATACGGCAGCGACTTGAAGAAGGCCTTGAGGTTGTTGACGCTGAGCAGCTTGACGAGCGTCTCGTAGATCTTCTTGAGGTTCTCAGGCATCTGCGGCGCGGCGGCGAGCAGCTGCTCGGTCTCCTCGTACATCTCGGCGAAGTCCTCAGAGGCCTTCTCGTCGAGCTGCGTGCCGAGCACGGTGAGCAGGTCGTTCGCCTGCAGCATGCGGGCGGCGGACTCCTCGTCGTTCAGGCTGCCGGGGACGATCGAGCCGTCGTTGATGCCGTCGACGAGCGCCTTGCGCTGCGCGTCGCTCAGCGTGACGTGCTGCGCCTCCTCGTCGGCGTCGTCCATGTCGGCGAGCGTCGCGGCGTTCAGGCGCGCGTCGGCGGCCTTGACCGCCCAGTCGACGAGTGCGTCGGCGTCGTCGGAGCGCGGACGGTCGTCGTTCTGCGCAGTGTCGCCGTCCTCGGACGCAAGCGTCGCAGCGGACGCCGTGTCGCGGTTGAGGATGAGCTCGACGAAGGTGCGCAGGTAGTGGACGGTGTTGTTCCAGTCCTTCTCGCTCATGTTGAGGATGTCGCCGTTCGTGAACTGCGCGATCGGCTCGAGCAGCGTCGTCGTGTTCATCGTCGACAGGTACATCTTGCCCTCGTGCACGGTCGTCTGCCACGTGTACTGGTTCATGTGGTTGCCGTATCCAGAGCCCAGGCCCGTTGTGCCGCCGTCGGGGAAGGTCTCGTTCGGGTCGCCGACGAGCATTTCGACGTTTTCGTCGGCGTCCATGCGGTACAGGTTGATCGACTGTTCGAGGTTCGTCGCCTGCGTCACGAAGTTCATGCGCAGCGCGAAGCCCTGCAGCGCGCTCGAGACGTCGTTGTAGTCGCCGATGTACAGGTGGTCGTTGTAGATCTGCAGCGTGCACGCGCCGGCGCTCACGCGGCTCGCGTCGAGGCCGAAGGTGTACTTCGCGCCCTTCGACTTGTCACCGACGAGCGGACGCCACGTCCAGTCGGCCTTCTCGGTCGGGTCGCCGGAGTTCTCGCCGACGTAGATCGCGAAGGAGCGCAGCGTGCCGGTCTGCTCGTCGCGCGTCTCGCGGCTGCCGGTGCATACGACGACGTACAGCCTGCCGTTGAACTCGAGCACCTGGTAGATGCCGCCTCCGCCGTTGACGTCGGAGCGGTGGATCGCCGGCAGGTCGTCGAAGCTGGCCATGTCGGCGATGACCTTGTAGGAGCCGGGCACCGACGGCGTCTTCGAGGCGACGAGGTACGCCGCGCCGTTGCCGTCGGCGGTCGGCTTCAGGTCGCCTGCGATGAGCGCGTCCCTGAACGAGCCGATCGCGCGCGTCGACATGAACACGTTCTACTTGACGAGCTCGCGGAAGCCTGCGGCGTCGACGCTGTCGTAGACCTTCGTCAGGCGGTCGCCGTCGGCCGGGTCGACCTCGTAGATGCACGGGAAGCCGTTCTGCATCGCCATCGCCGTGCCGATCTCCTGGGCCGTCAGCTCGGTGTTGTTCGTGTCCATGACCATGCCTTCGAAGTACAGCTTGCCGTTCATCTTGAACGCGCTGCGGAAGGTCGGGATGACGCCCTTGCCGCCGTCAACGCCTTCGGACTGGGACATCAGGATCTTCGTCTCGCCGGTCTTCACGTTGAACTTGAACAGCACGCCGCCGGCGCTCTTGCCGTCCGGCTCGCCGAGGTACATGTTGCCGGCGTAGAGCGTCTGGATCAGCGCCGTCGCCTCCTCGACGCTCATGCCCATGTTGGCCGACAGGCTGCCCTTGAGGATCGCCTGCACGCCGAGGCCTCCGTACATCGTGCCGATGTAGACCCAGTCGCCGGCCGATTCGGCGGCGTAGCTGTAGGACTGGCCGCGGTCGCCCTGACCCTGGTCCTTGGCCGAGATCGCGCCGTCGCCGATGTAGTCGACGACGCCGTCGGCCGTCTCGAGGCCGTTTTCGGGATGGCTGACCTTCTGGAAGGTCATGCCGTTGTCCGACGCGTAGACGTTCGTGATGCGCCCGTCGAGATCGGTCTCCTGTGCGCCGGCGGGGCCGACGAGCGCGCCGATGAGCACGGCGCACGCCGAGACCGCGCCGATGGCGGCGCGTAGTTTGGTGGCCATTGTTCTCCTCGAAGTTCGCTCGTTGGGGGAAAAGGACGGCGCGGGTGATTGCGCCTACGGCGAACAAGCATAGCATGCCGGGATGCATCCGCAGGCCCTATTCACGCAACGTTTGCTTCCTTGCCACGCAACGTGCCCTCGATGCCACGCGGCGTGTCCGGTGCATGGCCGTGCACGACGGGCGCATACGCGAAAGCGGGCAGACGGACCCGAAGGTCAGTCTGCCCGCTTTTGGTTGCCGTGACGCCGTTCAGGAGGACGACGTCATGTCAGCGTCCGACGCTCAGTGCGAGCGGCGCTCGCGGTTCACCACGAGCAGCACCGCGGCCGCGATGATTGCGACCACCGCGACGACGATGACGATGGCGACCGAGGAACCGGTCGAAGCCATGTCGCTCACCGTGCCGGCGGCGTTCGTGGAGCCCGTGTCCACATGGTCGTTCGCGCCCGGCTGTCCCGGCTTGCCCGTGTTGCCCGGATTGCCCGGCTGGTCCGGGTTGTCCGGGTTGTCCGGCTCGACCGGGTCGACGAGCGCCGACTCGGGGCCGAGCACGAGCGCGCTGTTGGCCGGCACGACGACCGAGTCGCCGTCATGCACGGCGATCTTCGCGCCGGCGACCGACGCGTCGACGCCCTGCACGGCCTCGTCGGCCTGCGCCGCGGCCTCGGGGGCGTGGCGGTAGGTGCGGCCGTTCGAGACGAGCACGCCGTAGTCGCCGGAGGTGACTCCCGGCAGCGCGACCGCGTCGGCGTTGTTGTTGAGCGCGACGACGTAGGTGCCGCTGTCGTCGGAGATCTCGTAGGCCACGACGCCATCGGCGGACTTGAGGACCTTCGAGTTCCTGCCGATCGCGTCGTAGTCGCCGATGCGGAACGCGGCGGTCTTCTTGCGCAGCGCGATGAGGTCGGCCACGTACTGGGCGTTGTCGCCGTAGGCGGCGTCGTTCAGACGGTCCCAGTCCAGCGCGTTCTTCGAGGCGGCGTTCTTGTAGCTGTTGCCGTCGCCGTCCTTCGAGCGCAGGAACTCCTGGCCCAGCTGGATCTCGGAGATGCCGTTGGCGAGGAAGATCGACGAGTTCGCGAGCTTCGAGGCGGCCACCTTCTGCGCAACCTGGCCCTCGTCGAGTTCGGCGTCGGTCTTGGCGCCGAACATCGAGACGTTGAGCTTGTCGTTGAGCGTCAGGTTGTCGTGGATCTCGACGTAGTTGACGATCTGGTTCGCGTTGTCGTACTTGACGTTGGCGTTGCCGTTCGTGCAGTACGCGCCGTCGAACTCCTCGCCGTTGCGGCAGCCGAGCATGTTGTTGAGAATCAGCTTCTCGGCGTCCGCCTTGCCGGTCGCGTAGCCGGTGTCCTCGTCGGAGAACACCGAGCCCTTGAGGCCGTCACGGATCGAGTCGTTGAAGAACGCGACCGTCGAGTTGTGCGTGTCGAGCTCGTAGGCGTTCGGCTGGATCGCCATCTTCGACTTGTCCATCGTCGTATTCATGTCCCAGCCCTCGCCGACGATGACGATCGACGGGTCGATCGCGTCGAGCGCGGCGCGCACGGCCTTCATCGTGTCGAGGTCATGCAGGCCCATCAGGTCGAAGCGGAAGCCGTCCATGTTGTATTCCTTCGCCCAGTAGGTGACGGAATCGACGATGTACTTGCGCATCATCGCACGTTCGGACGCCGTGTCGTTGCCGCAGCCGGAGTTGGAGACGAGCGAGCCGTTCTGGTAGCGGAAGTAGTATCCCGGCACCGTCAGGTTGAACGGGTTCGTGTTCACGTCGCCGACGTGGTTGTAGACGACGTCCATGATCACGCGCAGACCGTTCTTGTGCAGTCCGTTGACCATCTCCTTGGCTTCGACGATGCGCGTCTTCGGATCGGCCGCGTTCGACGAGTAGGAGCCTTCCGGAACGTTGTAGTTCTCCGGATCGTAGCCCCAGTTGTAGTTGTTGTCGTCGGTCGGCTTCGTCTCGTCGACGCTCAGATAGTCGTACATCGGCTGGATCTGCACGTGCGTGACGCCGAGCTCCTTGAGGTAGTCGACGCCGGTCGCCTTGCCCTCGGAGTTCTTCGTGCCGTTCTCGATCATGCCGAGGTACTTGCCGCGGTTGGCTTCCGAGACGCCGGAGTTGGCGTTGCTCGAGAAGTCGTGCACATGGGTCTCGGCGATGACCGCGTCGGTGTTCTTCGAGAACGGGGCCATGCGCTTGGAGCCCGCGACCTTCGTCTGCTCGTCGGACAGGACGACGGAGCGGCGGCCGTTGATGACCGATGCGCGCGCATACGGATCCGGAGAGTCGTTCTTCGTGCCGTCGGCGAAGGAGACGCGGTAGACGTAGGCGGTGCCCGGGGCGACCGTCTCGGTCGCGGACCATACGCCCCTGTCGCCGCGCTTCATCGCGAAGACCTGATCCTCGGCCGCGTCGGCGGTGTCGGAGGCCTTGAACGTGACGAGCTCGACCTTCGCCGCGGTCGGTGCCCACAGCTTGAACGTGGAGCCGTCCTTGCCGTAGGTCGCGCCGAGGTCGTCGCCGTCGTAGGCGTATTCCTTGTCGAAGGCGTCGGTGCGCACGACGGATCCGGCGACGGCGTCGGCGGAGCCGAAGCCCTCGATCTCGACCGTGTACTTGGCGGTCAGGTCGAGGTCGTCCTTGAGCGTGACCGTGACGACGGTGCCGTCGGTCTTCACGTCGGCGACCGCGAGCTTGTTGCCGTCGGCGTCGGTCACCGTGACGTCCGATGCCTTGACGTCGGCCGGCTTCGTGAGCTTCGCATCGATCGCGTTCTTCTGCGCGATCTCGGCCGTGGAGATGCGGGCGCCGAGCGCCGGACGCGCCGTGTAGACGGTCGGGTCGTCCTGCAGGAGCCACACTTCGGCCTTCGCGGTGCCGTCGTTGCTGAAGACGAGCGCGTCGGCGCTCATCTTGATGTCGCCGTCGGAGCCGTCCTTCTTCTTCCACTCGTCGACGCCGTAGCGGCGCAGCAGGCCGAAGTCGGACTCGCCGTTCGCGGCCTGGTAGGTGTAGTTGGAGAAGGAGGCCTTGGCCAGCTCGCCCCAGTCGTCATGGCTCGTGAACTTCGCGGCGGAACCGTTGCTGTTCGAGTTCCACATCCACAGATCCCACTGCGGGACCTTCGTCTCGGTGTCGCCCGCGTTGAAGTACAGGCCGTCGTTGCGCATGTAGTGGACGGTGACGTCGACCTTGTCCGCCTTGCACTTGTAGTCGGCCGGAGCCTCGGTGAGCGTCGCGTCCGCGTCGCCGGTGCCGTCGACCCACACCTCGACGGTGCCGGTCTTGCTCACGGTGACGTTGCGGTCGCCGCCGAACTTGTTCCAGTCCTCGGTCGTGATGATGAAGCCGAGGTCCTCGAACTTGCCGTCGAAGGTGAGGTCCGCGACCTTGCCGTAGCAGTCCTCGCCGGTGAACGGATGGTTCACGGCCTTCATGTCGGCGCCGGCGGTGTCCTTGCCCCAGACGTAGACGCCGCGGTTCGCGGTGGCCTCATCGGCCGCCGGCTTGTAATGCACGACGAGACGGGTCTGCGCGCCGATCGCCTCCGGGTTGCCTACGCTGAGCGCGCCGTTCTCGACGCCGACCTGCGTGATGCCCTTGGCGATCAGGTAGTTCTTGCCGCCGTTGCTGTCCCAGTCGTTGGCGCCGTCGTTGAAGCAGATCTGGTGCTCCTCGCCCTTGGTGTCGATCGTCTTCTTGTAGTAGCCCTGCGCGTCCGGCCCTTCCATCTCCTCGCCGGGGACGGCCGTCCAGTCGCTGCCGGCGCCATGGTGCACGAAGACCTTGTCCCACTTGTTGGTCGGCTTGTACCAGATGGTCGTCGTCTGGTCGTCCGGCTTGACGGTGGTGTCCGGGATCACGACGTCCGGGGTGCTCGGGTCGACGGCCACGTCGGAGGCCGGATGCGTCGCCTTCGTGGCGCCGCCGTAGATCGCGACGGCCTGCATCGCAGGCACCGTCGTCTTGACCTTGCCGCCGGAGACGGTCACCGTCTTCGAGCAGTCCTGCACGGCGTAGACGTCGCAGTACTCGCCGTCGGGCATCGAGGTCGCGTATTCGGCGTCCTTGTCCTCGGTCGAGTTGTTGATCGCGACGAAGCCCTTGTCGCCGCGCGAGAACGCGATGTTGTTGGCGCCGTCGTCCTGCCAGCCGGAGACCGACGTGCCGTCGACGTAGTTGTGGAAGGCGATCATGCCGCGCGTCGTCGTCCAACGCTGCTGGCAGTTCCAGTCGCCGTCCTTCGTCGAGCACGCCTGGTCGAAGTCGACGTCCGGCACCGAGGTCTCCGTCGCGCCAGGGGCGCCGGCAGCGTCGTCGTCGTACTTGTAGTCCGACAGCAGACGCGGCGTGCCGTAGTCATAGGCGAGCATGAATGCGTTCGCGAGCGCGTACATCGAATCGTTCTTGTACGTGATCGCACCGTCGTTGCGGGCCGTGTCCCAGTTCGTCACGAAGACGTTCGCGTCCTTGGACGCAATCGCGTTCGGATTCGACGACAGGTCGCCGATGCGCGTCGAGAGGTCCTTGAGTTCGGCGATCTTGCCCTTGAACTTCGCGTTGAGGTCCGACTTGTAGTCGAACTGCGTCACGGTGCCGGTCTCCAGGTAATTGCGCGGCTGGATGCCGGGCGCTTCGCTCGCATTGCCGATGACTTCCTGGATCCAGTAGATGTCGTTGGCGTTCTTGCCGACCTTCTGGGCCATCTTGTCTTTGATGCCCTTGATGTCCTCGTTGTTGATGTGCTTGACGGCGTCCATGCGGAAGCCCTTGACGCCCATCTTGTAGAGCTTGGCGAGATAGTCGGACTGGATGTCCTGCACCTTCTCGCTCGACGTGTCGAAGTCCCACATCGAGTTCAGGCGGCCTTCCTGCACCTCCTGCTGGTTCTTGTAATCGGAGATGCTTGCGCCGTTGTTGTAGTCATGGAAGTCGGCGGCGGTCACACCTTGCGGATATTGGCCGTTTTCGCCGGTGAAGCCCGGATAGTCGCCGGTCAAGCCGTTGTACTTCGTGCCCGCCACACCGGTCTGCTCGCCTGCAGCGACATCCAAACCGGTCGTCTGGTTGAGCACGACGTCGGCGATGATGCCGACGCCCGCGGCATCACATGTCGTGATCATGTTCTTGAACTCGGCTTCGGTGCCGAGCTTCGAATCGAGCCTGTAGCTCACCGGCTGGTAGCTCGTCCACCATTCGGTGCCCTGGATCGACTCCTGCGGCGGCGAGACCTCGACGTACTTGACGCCCTGCGGTCCGTACGTGTTCGTGCACTCCTTCGCGATCGACTTCCAGGTCTGCTGGAACGCGATGACCTGCACGTCGGTCGCGGCGGGAAGCGCCGTGCTCCCCGTGTCGGCAGGAGCGGCGTTGGCCGCCATCGGCACCGTGAGCAACGCACCCGAGCAGGCCAAGGCGAAGGCCACGCCCATCCCGGTCGTGCGGCGCATCGCAGTGCGGAACTGCTGATTCACCATATGTTTTCCATTTCTCTTTTTCCCTGGCCGGAGGGCTTCGGCGTAGGCATCGCGATGCCGACGTCCCACCCATCCGGTTTGCCAATGTATGCCCGACCCCGCTCGCATGTCATGCAAGGATTTCCGGGGCGTTCGTCAACGAACCGTGCATACGTTTGCAGTGAAATCAACCTTCATCATACCTCAGCCTTGAGCAAAAATCCACCGCGCTGCGCATGCATGGACGATACGCGTCCGCCGCGCCCCTCCCCCACTGGAATCTTGCCACGCGACCAGTACGCTTTCGCCGGCCTACCGTCGCCGCCGCGCACGCGGCGGCGACGTCCTAACCGACGAACGCCCTGTTGTACGCCCCGCAGGACACCTCATCCACATACCGCACCTGCTGGCAGAACATCACGAAGTGCTTATTGATCACATATTGGTCGAGACCCACCGCCATCTCCATCTCCTCGACGAAGGCGGCCTCCCCCTTGGTATAGCCGATCTGATCGGCAAAGCAGGCGAAGGCCTCGGAGGTCCACGGTTCATCCGCTTCCGAAACGGTGCCCTCGACTCCCCTCCACACGTTCACACCGTTGTTCCATAATTCAATCGGCGGCGAATCGGGGTATGCGCCGCAATGCATGGAATATGCCTGCGCCAGCGGAATGGACGCGTCCGGATGCGGCCGGTTGACCACACGTGCCAGCAGTATGATGACGACGATCGCCGCCGCCACGAGCACCCAGATACGTTGGTTCGTCCGGGCAGCCGCCATGGAACGCCTCACGGTCGCCTGCGACGGGGAACGCCTGGAGACGGAATTGGCCGCCAACATGCTGTCGACGTCCACCCCCTGGAACATGCACGGCAATACGTAACCGTCCTCACCGTCGATATGCACACCCCAGGGGTCGTCGCGAATCCAGACGTCCTCGTGCACAGCCGACAGGACACCCGCCCCACGCCGCCTCCCGTGCAACACGCGTACACGAAACGCCGGTACGCCATCGTGCGCGACGCCTCCGGTCAGCACCGGATCGGTCGAGACATCCACGACGATGCCAAGCACATCCAGACCGGCGCCGTCGACGATCACGATATCGCCCAATCTCATGGTTCTGCGCGTCATCCGCCGTCCTCCATTCAGGTCAGTCGCGAGTAGAACACCGTATCGTTGGAGATGCTGCCGGGCTGCGTTTTGCCGTACGGCTTGATGATGAGGTACGCCACCTGCGCCGGTGGATTGGACTCATCGAGGCCGTCGACGGGCAATGTGTTATCGGGTCCCACACGTACCAGCCCCAACGGTTCCCGCACCATGACGATGCCGGCGGAACCGGGTGCGCCGGTCGTTTGGTCGTACGTCGGCTTACGCACCGTCTGCCCGTCGCACGGGGTGTCGTCGGGCTGGGTGCTGCAGTCGATGCGGTAGGTGTATTCGGTGACCATGCGCAATTGCTGCCTGAGCGTTTCCGGTTCCTGCACATCTTGATAGTTGGGGGCCATCAGCGTCGACGTCTGTCCGTCCGGCAGCGGATTCGCATCCCCCATCCGCGCGGTGTCCAGCGCAAGAGGCCAGCGTTGTCCCTCGACCTGCGGAGTGATGACTACGCAGGTGACGCCGTCCTTCAGGCACCATCTGCCGCGGACGTTGTCCGGATCGAATTCATCGGTCCACGAGCTGACCTCCCCGGAATTATCGGATGTCGTCGTCGACGCATCCGCAGGCATCGGCTCATTCGACGCCTGCCCATCCGGAGAGGTGCCATCGCTTGACCCGTTCTCGCCGAATGATCCATCCGCACTGCGAACGTCGCACATGATGCGACCGTCGAAATCGATGCCGCACCGGACTTCGATCCCCATCACCGACTGCCAGGGCAACGAGACCAACTGCCCGGGATTCGTCACGAGGTTCCCAATGGAGGCGTCAATCAGCACCCGCCATAGCGTTACCTCATTGGCACCCGTGTCCTCCTCCCCCATTGACTCAAGCATGCACCCCAACGTCGCCGAATCCAACCCATCGGCGCTTGGGGCAACCGTTGCGTATTGCACGCCAAGCCCTGTGCTGATCGTCTGCAGCCCTCCGCATCTCCTCAAGAGCTTCAACGCATATGAGTCAGCGTCGCCGACGAGACCATCCAGCCGCTCCTGACGCTGCCGTTCGGCTGCTTGCTTCCGATGATGCTTCGCCAGAACCCCTGCACCCATCACAATCGCAACGACGCACACGACCGCGACGATCCACCGTATGACGGCGCCGCGCCGCCTCCTCCGGCCCAAGGCCCGCTCCTCATCAGGAGTCATGCCCCTGCGTTCCACGCCGGCTTTCGCCAGCAACCTTGCCACACTCTCTCCTTGATAGGATTCCGGCAGCGCATATCCGTCCTCGCCGTCGACGTGCACCCGCCATGGATCGTCATCGACCCAGATCTGCGCCCCCGTCGGCATAGACGCCCCATCGGCACGACGGACGCCACGCAGTACGCGTATTCCGTATGCCCAGCGGCCTTTGGACGCATCCCCCACCCCGCCGGTCTTCTCGCCATCTCCGGAAATCTCCGTGACGATACCGAGCGCGTTGACGTCACTCGTGTCGACGACGACGATATCGCCGACCTCCATGTTCCTACATGCCATCATCCGCCTCCATCGTTTTATCTTTTATACAAGATAGAAAGATAATGCAAGCATAGATTCCACACCGCCGCCCAGTCAACTCGGCACGCGGATCGCGCAGCGCTCCGGCGCGCCCGAATGTTGCTCCATCTTGGTAGAAAGATATTAAAGTATTTCGCACGGAAGGACGCTAATGGCCGAAGTCGTCACGATGAAGATCGGGCCGAGGAAGATCCTGGACTACGACGAATACGACCCCGACGACCAGCCGATCACCGCCATCGGCTGGGAGCCGGGCCTCACCCAGGAGGAGGTCTGGAGCTGCAGCGCCGGATGGTGGAAGCTCGAGCCGGGACGCGCGGTGCGCTGCGACATCGGCATCGTCCTCAATCCGGACAACGTCGTCGTCTGCGTCGCCAAGATCAAAGGCATCGTCAAGCGCGAGGACATGCGCATGTGGTTCCTCGGCGACCTCGCCGGCGAACGCTACGACCCATGGATCGGCAAGACGCTCGAACGCAACGACTCGAAGAACCCGATCGCCTATTTCGATGAACGCGCGATCATCCCTCCCGAGGCCGTCACCGGCGAGACGGCCACACTCAACAGCCGATAGAAGGCGGCCCCACCGCCCGGGACACGCAATGAGGCGCGCCCGTTATCGTTTTATCTTTTATATAAGTTATCATGATATGAAGTTAATGTCGCGCATCGAAGAAGGCACCTATGACCACGCTTGGGTTCCGTTATCGCATTCGCCAGAACACCGGTGTTCCGCGCCCAATACGCGCGAACGATCTCGAACAGGCGGTCGCCGGATGGCTGTCCGCGCTCGCCTGGTCGGATTGGACGGTCACGTCGCCGTCGAAGGACATGAACGGGACGGCCTCCGTACCGTTCATGTCCATCGCGCGGCTGCAGCCCGCCGGCATGCCGGACGGCGACTTCCGCGAGCTGAACATCATGGCCTCCGACGGCAAGCCGTTCTACCGGGAGCTCATCGACGACGAACACGGAACCAACATCTACGACGAGGCGATAGACCGGTTATGGCAGACCGTGCAGCTGCTCGAGGCCGCAACCGTCGCCGCCCGCAGCCGCACGGTCCTCATCGATATCGTCGACGGCGCCATCGCCTTCGACGGCGGCACCCGCAAGCCGTTCCCCTCGCTGTGCCTTGACCGGATTCCGCGGCTGCCCGATTCCCTGTCCTCGTTCCGGCGCCATCGGCGGCCGGTCCAGCCCGCGGACCTCATGCTGTTCGAGACCTCGAGCTTCACGGTCGACGAGGACTGGTTCACGATGATGCTCCACGGGGCTGCCTCGCTGGAGGAGGCATGGCGCCGCACCTGCCGTCCGCCGCAGGACGGCAGGCGGTGAATCCCGCAGGCGGCGACGGGCCGCACGACGACAGAAAGGAAGACATCATGGACGATTACAACCCGCCGATCAGGTTCTTCGAGATGCTCGGCATCGGCGAGGACGAGCTCTCGCAGTACTCGGTCAGGCTGAACCAGAGCAGCGACGCTTGGTTCGACGCGATGACGATGTACTACGGGCACCATGACGAACTCATGGATTGGGTGTTCACGCGCCGCTGGAACGGCGGCAGGGCCGGCGGCAACATACGCCGGCCCAAAGTGCTGCAGTTCATCCAGCTCGACGGCCGTGAGAAGCCCGCGACCCATTGGCTGTTCATCGGCGGCTACGAGGCCGGCGCCCCGGTGATGCGCGGGGGCAACGAGGTCTATCAGCGCACACCGATCGAACGCTTCCGCCCCTTTGAGGCGCGCACCGTCGTCACCTACCGCAAACGGCGCGGCGCGGTGCAGATGGTGAACGACATGGCCGATGCCGGGATGCGGGCGCGCTTCTTCGACACGATGATCGTCGAGAAGGTCGCGCAGTCGCCGGTCTCGGCGATGCCGTTCCCCGGATACGACAACGTGCGCCTGTCCTTCAACGAGCTCGTCGCCGCCGTGCATGACGACGAATGGCGCGGCGCGCTGGGCGCCGTCAACGCCGTGTACCTGCAGACCGATACGCGCACCGGCTGGCACTACGTCGGCTCCGCCTACAGCCGTCACGGCGGCGAGCGCGGCCTGCTGTCGCGCTGGCAGGAATACGTGCAGGGCGACCACACCGGCGGCAACAAGCTGCTGAAGGATCTCGTCGCCGAACAGGGCGCGTCGTACATCGAGAAACACTTCCAGTATTCGATCCTCGACATCTTCGACCCTCGTGTGGCGGACCGCACGGTCATCGAACGCGAGCATTGGTGGATGGACACGCTGTCTTCGGTGTGCGACGGGGACGCCGCCGTCCCCCATGGCTACAACTCCAGGCTCCAGTGGCGACGCACCGGCGAAGGCGAGGGCGCGGGCACCGACTGACGGCGGTCGGACGCTCAGGCATAAGACGGCGGCCCCCGGAACCGATTGCGGTTCCGGGGGCCGCCGTCTTATGCGCCGATGCGGTCAGATCCCACTCAGCCCTTCGTCAGTTCGGCGACGGCCTCGAGCGCGAGCTTGTAGCCGAGGAAGCCGAGACCGGTGATCGTGCCGGTGGCGACCGGGCTGATCACCGAACGCTTGCGGAACTCGTCGCGCGCCGCCGGATTCGAGATGTGCACCTCGATCAGCGGCATGTCCGCGTCGAGCACCATGTGCGCCGCGTCGGCGAGCGCATACGAATAATGCGTGAACGCCGCCGGGTTCATGACGACCGCCTTCTGCCGCTCGGCGGCCTCGTGCATCCACTGCACCATCTGCGCCTCGTCGTCGGTCTGCCGCACGTCCACGTCGAGCCCGAGGGACTCGCCCCACTGCGTGCACAGCCTGCACAGCTGCTCGAGGTCCTGCCTGCCGTACACGTCCGGCTGGCGCACCCCGAGGCGACCGAGGTTCGGCCCGTTCACGACGATCACCTTGACCGGCTCATTTTCGGCCATATCCACTCCATTCCTTGGAAAACGTTGTCAGCCCCATGATAGTGCGCGACGATGCCGGGCGCCGTGCGCGTCACGCCTGCTGGCGCACACGTTCGAAGGCCTCGCGCACCGCCTGCTGGTCGGGGTCGTCGAGGTGGAACGGCCTGCCGATCTCCTCGAGGCCGACGAAGCGCAGCGTGTTGCCGCGCGCCTTCTTGTCGCGGTGCATCAGCGCGAGCACCTCGTCGAATCCGGCGCCGTTCCACGAGGTCGGCAGTCCCAGACGGTCGAGCAGGTCGTAGGTGTATTCGACGGTCGGGCGGTCGAGGTGCCCGGTCAGATTGGACAGCTCGGCCGCGTAGACCATGCCGACGGCGACCGCGTTGCCGTGCCTCCAGCGGAAATGCTCGAGCTGTTCGATCGCGTGGCCGAAGGTGTGCCCGTAGTTGAGGAATTCGCGCAGTCCCGCCTCCTTGAGGTCGGCGCAGACGTGGTGGGCCTTGACGCGCACCGTGCGTTCGATGAGTTCGGCGACGACCGGCTTGAGCGGCGAATCGAGGAAGGTCTCGCCGTCGAAGGCGCGCAGCTCGTCGGCGTGGTCCTCGAGGATCGTGAGGATCTCGGGGTCGCGGATGAAGCCGGACTTGGCGACCTCGCCGAGGCCTTCGATGAAGATGTCGTTCGGCAGCGACGTGAGCGTCCTCAGGTCGGCGAGCACGCCGGCGGGCGTGTAGAACGAGCCGACGAGGTTCTTGCCCTGCGGCGTGTTGACGCCGGTCTTGCCGCCGGTGGACGCGTCGACCATCGCGAGCAGCGACGTCGGGCAGTTCACGTAGCGGACGCCGCGCATCCACGTGGCGGCGACGAATCCGGCGAGGTCGGTGCACGCGCCGCCGCCGAGGCCGACGATCGCGTCGGAGCGCGTGAAGCCCTCGTTGCCGAGGCGCTGCCAGATGCCGTCGGCGACCTGGACGGTCTTGCCGGCCTCGGCGTCCGGGATCACGATGTCGCTCACCTGATAGCCGGCCTTGCGCAGGATCGCGCGCGCCCGGTCGGAGTGCCGCTGCACCGACTGCGTGTGGATCAGCGCGACGCGCACCGGACCTGCGCCGAGCACGTCGGGCAGATGGTTGAGCGCGCCCTCGCCGATCCTCACGTCGTAGGGTTCGATGCCGGCGCCGTCCACATGGACGATTCCCTCGTTCGTCATTTCGATCATCTTCCTTGCCGCTGCCTTCGGCGTCATGCCGTGCGTGCGCACGATCACGTTCGCCACCTGCCTGTAGACCGGGTCGCGCTGCTCGTAGAGCGCCATCCAGCGCGCGTCGGCGTCGCCGTCGAGCATCGGGCGGCCGCCGCCCCTGCGCGCGCGCTCCATCGCCTCCGCCGGATCGGCGAGCAGGTAGATGACGCGCCCGCCGTGTTCGGCGTAGTCATGCAGCGCCTCGCGCACCGCCGGCGTCATCGGCGCGCCGCCGCCGAGCGCGTAGATGCCGTCGAAGGAGCCGAGCGTCTCGGCGACGGTCCTTCGCTCAACCTCGCGGAACGCCGCCTCGCCGTGCCGCGCGAAATACTTCGGGATCGACATGCCGATCGCTTCCTCGATCTGCTGGTCCGCGTCCGCGAAGCCGATGCCGAGCATCTGCGACATCTCCTTGCCCAGACGCGTCTTGCCGGCGCCCATCATGCCGACGATGACGGCCGCCGGGCGTCTGCGCGCGGCCATCTCGTGTCTGCTGTGCCTTGCCATGGCCGTCCCTCCGCGCCCTCAGCGCATGTGCTCGGGCCACGAGGCTACGTATGCCTCGATGTTGCGGCGTGTCTCGTCGACGCTGTCGCCGCCGAACTTCTCGAGCAGGTACTTGGCGAGCGTGAGCCTGACCATCGCCTCGGCGACGACGGCCGCGGCCGGCACCGCCGTGCTGTCGGAACGCTGGTTGATCGCCTGCGCCGCCTCGCCGGTCGTCACGTCGACGGTGCGCAGCGCCTTCGGGATCGAGGGAATCGGCTTCATCGCGGCGCGCACGCGGATCGGCTGGCCGTTGGACATGCCGCCCTCGATGCCGCCGGCGCGGTTCGTCAGGCGTTCGATACGGCCGTCGGCGCCGGCGACCATCTCGTCGTGCGCCTGCGAGCCGGGACGCATCGCCTCGAGGAAGCCGTCGCCGATCTCGACGCCCTTGATCGCCTGGATGCCCATGAGCGCGGAGGCGAGCGCCGCGTCGAGCCTGCGGTCGGACTCCACATAGGTGCCGACGCCGGCCGGCATGCCGTAGGCGATCACCTCGATGACGCCGCCGAGCGTGTCCGCGTTCGCCTTCGCCTCGTCGATGCGGGCGATCATGCGCGCCTCGGCGTCCTTGTCGAGCGTGCGCACCGGGGACGCATCGAGCATGTCGACATCGTCGGGCGTCGGCAGCGGCATCGCCGTCGGGTCGTCGACGCCGGCGCCGCCGATCGAGACGACATGGGAGACGGTGCGCACGCCGGCCACCTGTTCGAGCAGCTGGCGCGCCACCTCGCCGAGCGCGACACGCGACGCCGTCTCGCGCGCGCTTGAGCGTTCGAGCACCGGCCGGGCGTCGTCGAAGCCGTATTTGCGCATGCCGGTGAGGTCGGCGTGCCCCGGGCGCGGACGGCTCAGCGGAGCGTTGCGGCCCTCGCGCGCGAGCTCGTGGTCGAGCGGGTCGGCGCTCATGACCTCGGTCCACTTCGGCCATTCGGTGTTGCCGATCTCGATCGCGATCGGCGAGCCGAGCGTGCTGCCGAAGCGCACGCCGGTGAGCATGCGCACCTGGTCCTGCTCGAACTTCATGCGCGCGCCGCGGCCGTAGCCGAGACGGCGCCGGGCGAGCGCCCCGCGGATGTCGTCCGACGTGATCTTCACTCCTGCGGGGACGCCCTCGATCATCGCGACGAGCGCCTCGCCGTGCGATTCGCCAGCGGTCTGCCAACGCAACATGCCAACTCCTTTGGTCCGTGGGAAAACTGTGACTATCTTAACGGTATGCCGTACCTTTGCTGCCTGCCGGGACTGCTTTGTGGAATCGCGGCGTGCGTGACCGACCTGCGTCGGCGCACGGTCCCGCGGCGGCTGGTCGCGGCCGGGATCGCGGCGCAGCTCGCCGTGTGGATGCTGCTGGCGTGGACCGGCGCCGACCCGGCCGCGCCGCTGCGCGCCGCCGCCGGGCTCGTCTGCGGCGCCGGCGTCCAGCTCGTGCTCGCCCTCGTGCGTCCCGGTGCGCTCGGCTTCGGCGACGTCACCGCCAGCGCGCTCGTCGGCTGCGTCGTCGGCGCGTTCGGCGCCGTCACTTTCGTGCGCTGGTGGCTGCTCATGGGCGTATGCGGCCTGCTGTGGCTGGCGATATGGCCCCGATATGCGAAACGGCGCCCCGGCGTGGATGCCAGGGTGCCGTTCGTCCCGGTGATCGTGGCGGCCGGCGCATTCGCCGTGCTCGCCGCCGTCGCCGGCTGAGCGGGCGACGTGCGCCGATCAGTTCGCGTGCTCGTTGTTGGTCTTGTACTCCTGCACGTACTTCTCGAACTCGTCGTAGCTGGACGTGAACTTCGTCTCGCCGGTCTTCAGGTCGGTCGTCACGAAGTACAGCCAGTCGCCGTCCTCGGGGTGCATCGCCGCCTCGATCGCGTCGTCGCCCGGGTTGGAGATCGGCGTCGGCGGCAGCCCCTTGTTCACGCGCGTGTTGAAGGGGTTCGACCCGTCGTTGAGCTGCTCGTTCGTCAGCTCGGTGCCTTTGATCTTGAATCCGTAGGCGACCGTCGAGTCCATGCCGAGCGGCATGTCGTCCTTGAGCCTGTTCTCGATGACGCGGCTGACCTTGCCGTAGTAGTCCTGCGAGTTGACCTCGGCCTCGACGATCGACGCGACGATCAGGATGCGTTCGCTCTGGTCGCCTTCGGGCACGCCGAGCGCGTTGAGCTTCTCGATCCTCGCCTGCACCATCTGCTGCAGGATCGAGGCCGGCGTCGGGTCCTCGCCGACGTTGTACACGCCGGGTTCGAGCCAGCCCTCGAGCTTGCCCTTCGCGCATGCGGGCAGGATCGCGCCCGTCTTCGAGGCGTCGCCCGCGTAGTCCTCGAAGTCCTTGAGCGCGATACCCGAGGATTCGGCGGCCGCCTTGAGCACGTCGTCGAGGCGTTCGCCCTGGCGCACCTCGACGAAGCCCTTCGCGTTGCCCTCGTCGGAGAGGATCTTCGCGGCGGCCGACGCCTTCATATGGCGCTTGAGCTCGTATGTGCCCGGATACAGCGTGTAGGCGTTGCTCGCGACGACCGACGTGAACGCGTCGACCGATTTGATGACGTCGGCGCGCTGCAGTCCCTCGGCGATCTCGGCGACGCCCTGCCCGGACTCGACGGTGAAGGCGACACGGCCCTCCCCCGGCCCCGGATAGTCGTCGACGACCGCCGTGTCGGCGAGCGTGCTGCGCCGCCACTGCTTGATCTTGCCGACCGCGAAGACGCCGACACCGGCACACAGCGCGACGACGACGATCGACGCGATGACGACGATGAGGCGCTTGCGGCGCTGCTGCCTGCGCCGGCGGCGCATGTCGCGGCGCGAACGCGGCGGCTTCGGCGGGGGCGCGGCGCCGCCGCCGGGCCCGGGATGGTCGGCGCCGGTGCCGTCATCCCAGACGTCGTCGTTGAAAAAATCGTGCAAATCCTCAGGCACTCTCACTCCTCCGAACCGTGCGCGCCGGCGCGGCGTCCGTCCAACGCCGTCTGCAGGATCGTCACCGCCGACTGCTGGTCCACGACGGCGCGGTGCCGACGGGTGCCCAGCCGCGCGTCGAGCAGCCGACGATGCGCGTCGACCGTCGTCAGGCGTTCATCCATGAGCATGATATCAGGCATCCAGTCGATGCCGGACAGGTCGTCTTCCAGTTCGGCCGCGAGCCGCGTGCCGAGCGACTTCGCCCAGCGGCGCGCCTTCTTCGCGCTCTTGCCCTCGGTGCCGTCCATCTGCAGCGGCAGCCCGATGACGACGCGTTCGACGTGCTCGTCCTCGATGACGTTGAGGACGTCGTCGAAGGCCTGGAAGTAGTCCCCGCGCACGGTGACGTTCCCCGCGGGGTGGGCGAAGGTCAGCTCCGGGTCGGACAACGCGAGTCCGACCCGGGCGTTCCCCAGATCGATGCCTAGCCAGACCATATGGGGGTTCGGTCAGGCCTTGCGCGCGTCCTTGACGAGCGCCGCGACGGCGTCGTCGATCTTCGACGCGTCGGAGCCGCCGCCCTGGGCGAAGTCCGGCTTGCCGCCACCGCCGCCGCCGAGGATCTTCGAGGCGCCGCGCACGAGGTCGCCGGCCTTGATGCCCCCCTTGCGGGCCGCCTCGTTCGTCGCGACGGCGACCATCGGCTTGTCGTCCTCGTTGACGCCGGCGAGCGCCACGACGACCGGGCGGTCGTCGCCCAGGCGGTTGCGGATGTCCATGACGGTCTTGCGCAGCACGTCGAAGGAGCCGAAGTGGCCGACATTCTTCGCGGCGACGACGACCGGAGCCGCGGAGGCCTTCGCGGCCTCGACGATCTGCGGGACGGACTCGGCGAGCTGCGCCTCGTACATCGCGGCGAGGCGGCGGTCGGAGTCCTTGAGCTTGGCGAGCAGCGTGCTGACGCGCTCGGCGAGCTCGTCGGGACGCGCGTTGAGCGTGTCGGACAGCTGCGAGACGAGTGCGTGCTCGCGGGCGTTGTAGTCGTAGGCGCCCTGGCCGACGAGCGCGTCGACGCGACGCACGCCGGAGCCGACCGAGGCCTCGGACATGATGTTGACGAGGCCGATCTTGCCGGCGAAGTCGACGTGCGTGCCGCCGCACAGCTCGCGGCTCCAGCCGTCGTCGCCGATCGTGACGACGCGCACGACGTCGCCGTACTTCTCACCGAACAGATGCATCGCGCCGAGCGCGATCGCGTCGTCGAACTTCATCTCCTGCGTCGAGACGTGCAGGTTGTCGCGCACGCGGTCGTTGACGCGCGCCTCGACGGCGCTCATCAGCTGCTTCGTCGGCGCCTTCGGCCACTGGAAGTCGAAGCGCAGGCGGTTCGGCGCGTCCTCGGAGCCGCGCTGCGTGGCCTGCGGGCCGAGCTCCTCGCGCAGCGCCTTGTGCACGATGTGCGTGGCGGTGTGCGAGCGGGCGATCGCGCCGCGGCGCTCGACGTCGATCTCGGCGGTCACTTCGGCGCCGACGACGAGCGTGCCCTCGATGAGGCGGCACTGGTGGACGATGAGGTCCTTGATCGGCTTCTGCACGTCGTCGACCTCGAGCACGGCGCCGTCGTCGGAGACGATGTCGCCCTGGTCGGCGAGCTGGCCTCCGGCCTCGGCGTAGAACGGCGTGCGGTCGAGGATGACCTCGACGGTCGCCGGCGCGGAGACGGCCGGCACCGAGCCGACGCCCTCCATCATGATGCCGAGCACGCGGCTGCGCGACGTCATGTCGGTGTAGCCGAGGAACTCGATCGGCGCCTGGAGCTTGTTCTTGAAGTCGTCGTATTCGCTCAGGTCCACGTTGTGGCGCTTCCTGAGCGCGTCCTGGCGGGCGCGCGACTTCTGCTCGTTCATCAGCTCGCGGAACTTCTCCTCGTCCACCCTGACGCCCTGCTCGGCCGCCATCTCGAGCGTGAGCTCGATCGGGAAGCCGTAGGTGTCGTGCAGCGTGAACGCGGCGTCGCCGGAGACGACCGGCTGGGCGTCGCCCTGCTTGCCGGCCTCGTCCTTCGCCTTCGTGACGGCCATGTCGAAGATCTCGATGCCGTTCGTCAACGTGCGGCGGAACGCGTCCTCCTCGCCGTAGGCGGCCTCGGAGACGTCGTGGAAGGTGTTGGCGAGCTCCGGGTAGTTCGGCTCCATCGCGGCCTCGGAGACCGGCAGCAGCTCGGGCATGACCGGCGTCGTGACGCCGAGCACGCGCATCGCCTCGATCGTGCGGCGCAGCAGGCGGCGCAGCACGTAGCCGCGGCCGGCGTTGCTCGGGCGCACGCCGTCGCTCATGATCATCAGCGCGGAGCGCACGTGGTCGGCGACGACGCGCATCTTGACGTCGGCGTCCTTGTTCTGGCCGTACCTGATGCCGGAGAGCCTCTCGGCGGCCTCGATGACCGGGAAGACCTCGTCGGTCTCGTAGATGTTCTGCTTGCCCTGCAGCAGGTAGGCGAGGCGCTCGAGACCGGCGCCGGTGTCGATGTTCTTGTGCTTGAGCTCGCCGGCGATGTGCAGCTCGGTCTTCGACTTGACGTTGTCGACCATGTAGTTCTCGAAGACGAGGTCCCAGATCTCGATGTAGCGGTTCTCGTCGGCGATCGGGCCGCCCTCCTTGCCGTATTCGGGGCCGCGGTCGACGTAGATCTCGGAGCACGGGCCGCCGGGGCCGGGGCCGCCGGTCGTCCAGAAGTTGTCCTCCATGCCGAGGATCTGGATGTGTTCGGGGTCGACGCCCTCGTTCCTCCAGATCGCGCGCGCCTCGTCATCGTCGGTGAAGGTCGTCATCCACAGCTTCTCGGGGTCGAAGCCGTAGCCGCCCTGCTCGACCGGGCTCGTCAGCAGCTCGTAGGCGTAATGGATCGCCTCCTCCTTGAAGTAGTCGCCGAAGGAGAAGTTGCCGAGCATCTGGAAGAAGGTGCCGTGGCGGGTCGTCTTGCCGACCTCGTCGATGTCGAGCGTACGCACGCACTTCTGGTTGCTGGCCATGCGGTGGCTCGGCGGCGTCTGCTCGCCCATCAGGTACGGGATGAACGGCACCATGCCGGCGATCGTGAAGAGCGTCGTCGGGTTCGGCGAGATGAGCGAGGCGGACGGCACGATGAGGTGGTCCTGCTTCTTGAAGTAGTTGAGATATCGCTGGGCGATCTCCGCGGTGCGCATTGTTTGCGGCTCCTTACATACTTTGGATGTCCGTGGATGGATGATGAAAAACAATGAATGAAGATATCGGGACGCGCCGTGTCTCCGGCGCGTCCCTCCGCTCAGGAGAGCTTGTCCATGTAGCGGCTGTTGAGCTCCGCCTCGCGTGCGCGGCGCACGTCGGTGAACTCGGCGACGAGGCCCTGCAGCGTGCGCATGCCGACGTGCTCCTGGTCGGGGCCAAGCAGGAACTGGCGCGCCTTGTCGGGGGTGTTGGCCTTCACGTAGGCGGTGGCCTTGCTGACGGCGACGACGCCGGCGATCATGCCGAGCGCGATCCACAGTAGACGTTTGCGCATGGGTCACTCCCCCTTGGTCGGTGCGGCGGCCTTGGCGTCCTGCGCCGGCTGCCCGCCCTTGTTCATGAACGAGCGCGCCGTCGCCCTCAGCGCGTAGAAGGTCGAGGCGAGCTTGATGATCGGCTTGCCGAGGAAGGAGCCGTACAGGTTCGTCAGCGCGCCGATGTTGTTGGCGGTGCTCGAGGCGGCCGACGAGATCTCGTTGACGTCGGCGAGCGACTTGTTGACCTGCTGCACCGTCGTCACGCCCTCGTCGAGCGCCGGCAGCGCGTGGTCCCCGGTCTCCTTGACGGTGTCGGCGAGCTGGTCGAACAGCTTGCCCAGGCGGATCAGCGGATAGATCAGGAACCCGGCGAGCACGGCGAACGCTATCGCCGCGATCAGACCAGCAATTTCTCCAGCACCCATGTTCTCGTGCACCTCTTTCCTGTCACGACGTGCATGTCACGACTAGTTTCCTACCCGCATTAGGGTACCCAAGCGCCCAGACGGCCGGTCAGCGCCGGTTGTAGGAGACGACGGTGAGCGCCGAGGCGAAGTCGGCGTCGGTGTCCAGGTCGAATTCGCTGACCGATCCGTTCGCCGGCCGTTCGCTCAGGTCGTAGCCCTCCGGCGCGAAGCGCTGCATGAGGCTCAGCAGCGTGTTGCCGTGGGAGATCTGCAGGACGTGGTCGCCGTCCCTGAGCGCCGGGTTCGACGCGATGAGCGCGTAGCCGCCGGCGATGCGCTCCCAGTACTCGTCGTCCGACTCGGCGTCGTGGAAGGGGTCGGCCTCCTTGAGGAAGTCGCGGGTCGCGGCGACGCCGTGGCGTTCGATGATCGCGTTGTAGGTGGGCGCGCCGTGCGGGCCGCCGGCGGCGAGCCACGCCATGCCCATGTCCTGCCCTTCCCAGTAGCCGTAGCACTGCTCGCGGAAGTGCATGTCGCACACGAGCCGCGGGCGCATGTGGCCGTGGGATTCGTTGACGTCGAGGATGCGCTCGGCGGTGACCTGCGCGCGCGTCGTGTCCGAGCAGTAGGCGGCGGCGAAGTCGACGTCGGCGAGCAGTTCGCCGGCGTGCGCCGCGTCGTCGAGGCCGGCGGCCGTCAGCGGCGAGTTCGACCATCCCTGCAGACGGTTGTATCGGTTGAAGAGGGTCTGTCCGTGGCGGACGAGATGCAGATGAACGATCATGGTTTCCGATTATCGCACCCGGCCGCCCTATAATCGGCTCATGAAAGATTTTCTTATTCGCTGGGCGATCCTGACGATCGCCGCGGGCGTCATGGTCGTGCTGCTTCCCGGCATGCACGCCGTGGGCGACCCGCCGATCCTCGGCGTCGCCGCGTTCTCGCTGTTCATGGCGCTGCTCAACGCGTCGATCAAACCAGTCGTGCAGATGCTCGCGCTGCCGTTCTCGATCCTGACCTTCGGCATCCTCGCCCTCGTCATCAACTGGCTGTTCATGGAGCTCGCCTCGTGGCTCGCGCTCAGCCTGTTCGGCGTCGGCGTCAGCATCGACGGCTTCCTGTGGGCGACGCTCGGCTCGCTGATCATGTCGATCGTCAGCGGCATCGTCAGCGCCGCGTTCTCCTCCTGAGCGCGCGCCGTTCCCTCCCCGACAACACGTAAGGCCCCGCGAAGCCATCGCGGGGCCTTACGCTGTATGTCCTTATACTGTATCGATTTACAGTACGTGAATCCAGATCAGCGGGCGTAGAATTCGACCACGTACTGGATGTTGACCTGCACCGGGATCTCCTCGGCCTCGGGCTTGCGGGTCAGCGTGGCCTTGAGCTGGGCGAGGTTGACGTCCAGGTAGCCCGGGACCGGCGGCAGCACGTCGCGGTGCGTGCCTTCGGCGGCGATCTGGAACGGGACCATCGTCTGGCTCTTCGGCTTGACCTGGATGGTCTGGCCCGGCTTGACGCGGTAGGACGGGCGGTCGACGATGTTGCCGTCGACGAGGATGTGGCGGTGCACCACGAACTGGCGGGCCTGCGCGGTCGTGCGGGCGATGCCGGCACGCAGCACGAGGGCGTCAAGACGGGTCTCGAGGTCGGTCAGCATCGCGTTGCCGGTCTGGCCCGCGGTGTGCGTGCCCTTCTCGTAGGCGGCGCGCAGCTGCTTCTCGGAGATGCCGTACTGGGCGCGCAGACGCTGCTTCTCGCGCAGACGTACCGCGTAATCGGATTCGGCGCGGCGGCGGGTGCGGCCGTGCTCACCGGGGGCATACGGACGCTTTTCGAAGATGCGCTGAGCCTTCGGGGTCAGTGCGATGCCGAGGGCGCGCGAGAGACGCACCTGACGGCGGGAACGCTGAACGTTCGTCATTGGTTTGTATCCTTCTTTGTTCTGTCGTTGTCTGAACGGAACACGGCATGGACGCCCATGCCATGCGAGCCAGCCTCTCCAGCGCTTCGCCGTGCATCGCACGAACGGTCCGCGACGGACCGCCGATCCGCTGACGGGCCAAGGCTCCAGACGGCGCCGTCCCATTCGAAACGGCACCAATCGTCGATTGTACACCGCAGCCATGGACGAACGCGTGGCGTCCTCATGGCCGGGCGGCGGGGAGGGACTCAGAGCTTCTCGATGGGCGCGACGCGCAGCATGAGCCTCTTGACGCCGTCGGATCCGAAGTCGACGGTGATGATCGAGTTGCGGCCCTTGTCCTGCGTCTCGAGGACGGTGCCGAGGCCGAAGCTGTCGTGCGACACCTTGTCGCCGACGTGGAAGTCGTTGATGTCGAGGCGGTTGTCCTTGTCGAGCGAGGACGCCGGCTTCGGCGCCGTGCGCCGCGTCGTCACCTTCCCCGAACGCGACGACGGGGACGCCGCCGAGCCGGAGCGCGATGCCGAATGCGACGACGAACGCGACGGCGACGGGGAGCCGCTCACGCCGTAGCTGAAGTGGGCGCCGCCGTTGCCCGACGAGGACGACGAGGAGCGCTTGCGCGCGGCCGATCCGAAACGCGGCGCCGCGTCGTCATGGGACGCCGCGCGCGAGCGCGACGCCGAGCCATACGACGATCCGCCGTAGGAGGAACGGCCGTACGACGACGAACCATAGGAGGAGCCTCCGTACGACGAGCCGCCATAGGACGGCGCGGAGAAGTCGTCGTCCCAGCCGCCGAACTCGTCGAGCTCCGAATCCCAGTCGTCGCCGCAGCCGTGCGAGCCGGAACCGGAGCCGTGCCCCCATCCCGACCGCATGCGTTCGACGCCGGCCTCGCGCCGCTTCCAGTCGATGAGCCCGTCGGGGATCTCGTCGAGGAACTGGCTCGGCATCATCTCGCTCGCCCTGCCCCACTGCGCGCGCACGGCGGCGCGGGTGATGTACAGGCGCCGCCTGGCGCGCGTGATGCCCACGTACGCCAGACGCCGCTCCTCGCTCAGCTCGCTCGTGTCCTCCATCGCGCGCGAATGCGGGAACGTGCCCTGCTCCATGCCGGTGAGGAAAACGACCGGGTATTCGAGGCCCTTCGCCGTGTGCAGCGTCATCAACGTGACCTTGCCGCTGTCCTCGGCCTCGTCGGGAAGCTGGTCGGAGTCGGCGACGAGCGCCGTCGTCTCGAGGAAGCCGGCGAGCGTCGCGTCGGGCGTGTTCTGCTCGTATTCGGCGGCCACCGACTGCAGCTGCGAGAGGTTCTCGACGCGCGACTGGTCCTGCGGGTCGGTCGACTTCTGCAGCTCCTCGAGCAGGCCGCTGAGCGCGAGCACCTCGGCGACGACCTGCGACGGCTGGCGGTCGTGCTCGGCCGCGAAGGCGCGTAGCTGCGTCATCATCGCGGCGAAGCGCCTGAGCGGGTTGAGCGTACGCGTCGTCATCCCCTCGATCCGATCGGCCTGCTCGATACCTTGCCAGAAGGTCAGTCCTCGCTCGTCGGCCCAGGCGGTGACGATCGATTCGGCGCGCGCGCCGAGTCCACGTTTGGGCACGTTGAGGATGCGGCGCATGTTGATGCCGTCCGCCGGGTTGACGATCGCCTGCAGATACGCGAGCGCGTCCTTGACCTCACGCCGCTCGTAGAACTTCGTGCCGCCGATGAGCTGGTACGGCACATGCGCCTGGATGAGCCCCTCCTCGAGCGAGCGCGACTGCGCGTTCGCCCGGTACATGACGGCGACGTCGGAGTAGCGCACGCCCTCCTCCTCGTGCAGGCGGCGGATCTCATGGGCGATCCAGTGCGCCTCAAGCTGCGCGGTGTCGGCGGCGTAGCCGGTGATCGGCGCGCCTTTGCCGGCGGCCGTCCACAGCTTCTTCGGCTTGCGTCCCTCATTGTGCGCGATGACGGCGTTCGCGGCGTCGAGGATCGTCTGCGTCGAGCGGTAGTTCTGCTCGAGCATGATCGTGCGCGCGTCCGGGAAGTCCTGCTCGAAGTCCTGGATGTTGCTGATGTCGGCGCCGCGGAACGCGTAGATCGACTGGTCGGAGTCGCCGACGACGGTGATCCACGCCGGCCCCCGCCTGCCGGCGCCGGGAGCATCGGGCGACGGGCGCTCGCCGGAGTCGACGCCGGCGAGCTCGCGCACGAGCACGTACTGCGCGTGGTTCGTGTCCTGGTACTCGTCGACGAGGATGTAGCGGAACTTGTGGTGGTAGTACTCGGCGACGTCCGGCTGCGTGCGCAGCAGCTCGACGGTGCGCGCGATGAGGTCGTCGAAGTCGACGGCGTTCGCGAGCGCGAGCCGGTGCTGGTATTCGGCGTAGACGATCGCGTAGAGCTCCTCGACGTTGCCGATGCGCCCGATGCGGAAGCCGCGCGTGCCGGGACGGAAGTCGGGCGCGTACCGGGCGAGCGTCTCGCGCACGCCGGTGAGGTTGTTCTTGTAGTCGGAGATGCGCGCGAGGATCTGGCGCGGCGTGTAGCGCTTGACGTCGATGTTGAAGTCGGTGGCGATGAGCTTGACGAGGCGCTCGCAGTCGGCCGTGTCGTAGATCGTGAACCCGGATTTCAGGCCGATCCTGCCGCCGTCGCGGCGCAGGATGCGCACGCATGCCGAATGGAACGTGGAGACCCACATGTGCTGCGCGACCGGTCCGATGAGCGCCGACAGGCGCTCGCGCATCTCGGTGGCCGCCTTGTTCGTGAACGTGATCGCGAGGATCTGGCTCGGCCATGCGCCGAACTGCGTGAGGATCCATGCGATGCGGCGCGTCAGCACGCGCGTCTTGCCGGATCCGGCGCCCGCGCCGATGAGCAGCGCCGGACCGCGGAACCGCACGGCCTGCGCCTGCTGCTCGTTGAGGTCGCCGACGAGTTCCTGCGGCGAGCGGACGATGACCTCCGGATCGTTATGCACTGTCGTGTCCTTTCGTTGCCTGCGTTCGCATGTGTCCGCCGTGCCCGCCCCGGCGACGCGCGTCCGTGTTCCGGCGTCGCCCCTACGGATGGGTGGTTTCCGTTACGGGCGGCATCAGTCGTACGTATCACGGACGGCGCTTCACCCACTCGTTACGGGTGGTACCTGACGAAAACCGGCTTTCATTTCTAGCACACGCTTTGGTCAGCCGCCGCCGGCCATGGCGACGATGCGCCCCAGAGACGATCGGGCGAATTGCCGCACTCAGGAATCGTTAGGGGCGCCCCCTTCATGCCTCAGCGTCCGCGAGAAGACCGTAAAACCCGCGCATGGCCTCATTCGTTATCCGGTTCCCGCACAATTCACCTTCAGCCACTCCCCCGCGGGCATCCTGCCATGGGGTTTCCGACCGTGTCTGACTGACCAGCTCGTAGGGCTTCATGTCGCCGTAGGCGTCCAGCACGGCGTCGACGCTTTCCCGCTCGTCGTCCGTGATGTTCGAAACGTCTCCGATGCCGGCGGGTGGTTGGCTGATGCTGA
Source organism: Bifidobacterium choerinum (assembly GCF_000741135.1). Lineage (GTDB taxonomy): Bacteria > Actinomycetota > Actinomycetes > Actinomycetales > Bifidobacteriaceae > Bifidobacterium > Bifidobacterium choerinum. The sequence goes on from NZ_JGYU01000004.1 coordinate 68,756, forward strand.
TCATGCCGCGATGCTCGTGGTACAGGTCCGGCATGATCGGGCCGTTCGCCCACGCTTCGACCCGTTCCGGGAACAGGGAGCGTCCCGTCCATGCCAGATGCCAAGCCTGCGCATAGTAGCAGAGTTTCTGGAGTTTCATCGTCGTCATGCGTCCTTGCCGGTGCAGGATGTACGCGGCGACGTCGAACACATCAGGCATGGCGTCTCGCCTTTCGTGTTGCGATGCTAGGTGGGAAGCCGCACCCCTGCGCGGGGTTGCCGTTCGTGCCGTGCGCTGCGGCTGCCCGTTTCAGCCGTTCTTATGCGCCGTCTTCCTCCGGGCGGCCAGCCCTGTCATGATCGCCGCCGCCGCACGGGCCTTCGTCTGCTTCCTCAGGTTCCGTTGCGCCGTCCGCATCGACTCCTGACGGTGTTCCTCCAACCGGAGGGAATCATCCAGTCCGGGAATCGTCATCATTCTCATCATGTGCTTCATGGCTCATCACAGTCCTTCCGCTTGGCCGCTGTTCCAAGAACCGCTGTACTTGAAGAAACGAGAACACGTCAATCGCGATCCTCTTTCAAGAGGTTCAACGGGCGGTGACGCCATCGGTCGCCTGCCCTCTGCGACAAGTCGCTGTGCCGGCCGCTGCGTAAGGTTGCGTATGAGGACATGAGCAAAGCAGTCATTTGATAACAATCAACGCTGAATTGGTTTCATTGCTTCAGCTTGGCATGCTGCGTCACATGGTCCCGTCATGCCGTGTCCGCCGCTGATGGGGACGCTGCCTGTGCTGCCGCCGGTGCTGGGTTTGGACGGGGTGGCCGGCTGTGCGGGTTGTGCGGGTGCGGTGTAGGTCGGCGTGTACGACTGCTGCGACGCGACGTACTGCTGCTGCGCCTGAGCGTTCGCCTGCGCCTGCGTCGCGGCTTGGGCTCCGGCTTCCTTGCGGGCCTTCTCTTCGACCGACTTCCTATCCGCGTCCTGCTTGGCTTTGACGGAGGCGTCCACCTTGCCCATGAGCTCCTTGAGCTGCTTGGCCTGCGCGTCCATCGCCTTGGCATCCTTGCCGCTCTTGGTTGTGGCGGCCTTGCCGATCAGGGCCTTGAGGTCCTTGCGGGTCCTGTCGTCCTTGACCTTGCCGGCTGTGCCCTTGACCTTCTCCTGCGCGGCCGTCAGCTGCTTGGACAGGGCGTCCTTGGCGTCCTTCAACGTCTTGGCGTCATGCGACTCGTTGACCGCGTCCACGGCCTTCGACAGGTCGGCGGTGTGCGTGTCGTACCATGCGGCGTTCTGCTCGATGCGGCCCATCACCTCGCGCAGTTGGTCCACACCGGACACGTTGCATGCGGCCAAGTCGGGTGTCTTCTCCTTGTAGGCGGCGGCCAGAACCGTGACCGTATCGCCGTCCGCGACCTGCTTGTCGGTGATCTTCACGGCCTCGGCCGCATCCTGGTCGTGCAGCGTGTCGTACGTGTTGCGCGCCACGCGCAGCGTCTCGCTCGACCGGGCGCACGCCTCCCTCGCCTCCGCCAATTGCGCGGACGCGGAATGCCGGTACACGGCGACCGCGCCGCCGGCGGCCAGGACGGCGACCAGCAGCGCCGAAACGCCGATGATGGCGATCCGCTTCCTTCTCCCCGGATCGGTGGTCTTCCTCGTGCCCTTCATGTCGTCGTTCGTGACGTCTCCCTTCAGTCGTCACCGTTCATTGTCTCACGGTCCACGCCGTATGCCCGGCCGGTCGTGTTGGCAGCCGATCATGCCTCGTTCTGTTCGCATTCAGCCCAGTATTGCCGTTCATCGCCAATATGCCGAACACGACCGGAGTCACTTGCACCGTACCGTTTGCCGTCCCGCTTCATGAAGCTCCATGAAGATAGCTGGCGCCGATGCCTTTCAGCGTCTGGGCACAATCTTGGCAGACATGCCGAAACAGAAAAGCCTCCGACATGTCGTCGGAGGCTTGAACAGGTGGGTGATGTAGGAATCGAACCTACGACCCCTTCCGTGTGAAGGAAGTGCGCTAGCCGCTGCGCCAATCACCCGTTCTTCAATTATGCCGATCGCTCGGCTTGTGGGCGATACAAGATTCGAACTTGTGACCCCTTCCGTGTCAGGGAAGTGCGCTACCACTGCGCCAACCGCCCGGTCGGCTTGGATGATCGCTCATCCATGCGAGGTGGGTACGAGAGTCGAACTCGTCTATACGGCTTTGCAGGCCGCTGCCTAACCGCTTGGCTAACCCACCGACAAGGTCGTCAGACTCATCGGACCTTAGAGCGGACAACGGGACTCGAACCCGCGGTCTCGACCTTGGCAAGGTCGCGCTTTACCAACTAAGCTATGTCCGCATGTGATCCAGACCGCGTCGCCGCTGCCTGAGCACGATTGACTACCTTAAACGACGCCGCCGCGATTCGCAACATCACGGCGTGTCGCCTTACGCGAAGCCCCTCATGCGCCCCACGACCGGACCACGGGCACGTCGACGCCGCGCCGTGCACTACGACGCCACGGACGGCGCGCGCGGTCCGCGGCGCACGGACGGCCCACAGTGCGGATCGTGCGCCGCATGCGCCGCGCATCCGGACGTACGCTGGATCTCCAACGCCCGGATACGCCGTGCGCCGAAGTGTCAGCCTGAGGCTAATCTTCACGGTTTCCGAACAAATCGAGGGCTACAGTAAAAGCCATGTACGGACAGAGACCCGGAGCGAGATACATCATGGTCGCGGCATTCGACGGATGGAACGATGCCGGTCAGAGCGCGACGAACGTCGTGCGTCATCTGGTCTCCAGATCCCCCATGCTCGAGGTCGGCCACATCAACCGGGACGGCTACTACGACTATCAGACGGCGCGTCCGATGCAGTGCGTCATTCAGGGCACGCGCCGCGTCCTGTGGCCGCAGACCGCGTTCTACGACATCACGATCGACGATTCGCTGCACATCCTCGCCCAGCTCGGCCCCGAGCCGAACTACCACTGGATGGAGTACTGCAAGGAAAGCCTGCACTTCGCGCAGCAGTACGACGTGCACAGCATCGTCACGCTCGGCTCGATGTTCGCCGAATGCCCGCATACGCGTCCGCTGCCGATGGACGTGAGCATCGACGGCGAGCAGACGGATCCGGACAGCGAATACAACGGCCCGATCGGCATCCCCCATCTGCTCGACGCGCTCGCGCTCGAGGATGGCTACGACACGACGGCCATCTGGGTGTCGCTGCCGCAGTACCTCGGCTCCGACTCGTGCCCGCAGGCCACGCTGCAGCTGCTCGACGAGCTCTCGAAGGTCATCGGCGTCAAGCTCGACGCGAAGGACCTCGAGAACAAGGCCGCGCAGTGGCGTTCGCACTGCGACATCATGGTGCGCAGCAACGCCGACCTCGCGCAGTACGTGGACCAGCTCGAGCACGACACCGACATGCGCCAGCACGCGAAGGACATCACGACGGCCGGCGCGCCCGCCGTCGAACAGCTCGTGCAGGAGGCCGAGGCCTATCTGAGCGACCAGCGGTGACGCTCGGCCGCACACGCCGGCGAATTCACCGGATGTTCACCGCCGATGCCGGCGAATCGGCGCAGCGGCCGGTCTCGATATGCTTCGGGCCCTGAGGAAGGTTCCTTCCCCAGGCCCGAAGCATATGACCGGAGACTCAGGCGTTGCCGCCGAGCGCGGCGCCCTCGAGCGGCTGCAGCACGCCGGTGAGCAGCAGCACGGCGACGACGACGGCGAGCACGATGCGATAGATCGCGAACGCCTTGTAGGAGAACGTCGACACGAACTTGAGGAAACCGATGATGACGATGTAGCCGACGACGAAGGCGACGACCGTCGCCGCGATCGTCGCGCCCCAGCCCGGGAACATCGGGTCGGCGGCCGCTCCCCCGTTGATCGCCTTGACGGCCTCGAGGATGCCGGCGCCGAACACGGCCGGGATCGCCATCAGGAACGCGCAGCGCACCGCGGCCTCGCGCGTGTAGCCCATCGCACGGCCGAAGGTGATCGTGCCGCCGGAGCGCGAGACGCCCGGGATGAGCGCGAGCATCTGGCCGATGCCGTAAAGGACCGCGTCCTTCGTCGTCATGTCGTCGATCGTCTTGACCTGCGGGGCGCGGTCGTCCACGATCCACAGGATGATGCCGAAGATGAGCAGCATCGCCGCGGTGATCCACAGATTGCGCAGCGTGCTTTCGATCGCGTTCTGGAACAGCAGGCCGGCGACGACGATCGGGATCGTCGCGATGATGATGTACCAGCCGAGGCGCGCGTCCTTGTTGCCGGCGCCCATGCGGTGGCGCCAGTCCGAGCCCTGCTTGCCGGCGAGGCACAGGCACCAGTTCTTGAGGATGTTCCAGATGTCATGGCGGAAATACAGCAGCACGGCGAGCTCGGTGCCGATCTGGATGATCGCCGTGAACGCCGCACCTGGATCCTGCCCGAGCATGAGGTCGCCGATGATGCGGATATGCGCGCTCGACGAGACCGGAAGGTATTCGGTCAGCGCCTGCACGAGTCCCAGGAATATTGCTTGGAAGAAGTTCATGAACCCTCGTTGAGATAGATGGATGAGTGGATTGACTTCGTGTTCACTGTACCGCAACCCGCCCCGCCGATACCGCGCACGGCATAGGATGGCGTCGAAGGACGGGGCGCGGCGCCCATGACGAGCCCGGTCCGGATATGTACGCGCAACGGCGAAAGGAGCCGACGATGGCTTTGGAATACAGGAAGAGCAGGGCGCATGCGCCGAAGGGCTTCTTCGAATGCGAGGGAAAGGGCCTCGAATGGCTCGGCGAGGCGACGGCGCAGGGCGGACCGCGCGTCGTCAAGGTGTACGGATGGGGCGACGACCACCTCGACATCGAACGCGTGCAGGCCTGCTCCCCCACGCCGCAGGCCGCGCGCCGCTTCGGCGCCGCCCTCGCGCATATGCATGACACCGGCGCCGCGTACTTCGGGTCCGCCCCCGACGGATACGACGGCACCTGCTACTTCGGACCGCTGCAGGACCCGGTGCCGATGGACACCGGCGCATGGACCGATCCGGCCACCTACCTCGCCGAGGGAAGGCTGCGCCCGATGGTGCAGCTCGGCATCGAACGCGGCACGTTGCGCGACATGGACATGGACCTGACGAACGAGGTCATCGACGCACTGCCCGAACTGCTCGGCCGCGCCGGCGCGGACCGCCCGGCCCGCGTGCACGGCGACCTGTGGAGCGGCAACGTCATGTGGACCGCCGACCGCGGCGACGTCGAGGCCGTCCTCATCGACCCGGCCGCGCACGGCGGACACCGCGAGGAGGACCTCGCGATGCTCCACCTGTTCGGCATGTCCTACCTGAGCGAGATCACCGACGGCTACCAGTCGGTGCACCCGCTCAAAGCCGGATACGAGGAGCGCACGACGCTCTGGCAGCTCTACCCCATCGCCGGGCACTGCGTGTTCTTCGGCGGCGGCTACGTGAGCGAATACCGCCAGATGTGCCGTTCGCTGCTCAGCTGAACGCGTCCTTGATCTTGCTGAAGAAGCCCTTCCTCTGGGCGGCGACCGGCTTCGAGCCCTGCGCGTCGACGGCGCGGTCGTCGTCCTTGCGCAACTGGCCGAATTCGTCGATGAGCTGGCGCTCGCGGTCGTTGAGCTTCGTCGGGATCCGCACGTCGATGTGCACGACGAGGTCGCCGCGCGAGCCATCGCCGCCCAGATGCGTGACGCCAAGCCCCTTGAGCTCGATCTGCTGCCCTGGCTGGCATCCGGCCGGCACGTCGAGCGTCCGTTCGCCGTCGAAGGTGTCGAGCGTGGTCTCGTGGCCGAGCACGGCCCAGGTCATCGGCACGCTGATCCAGCAGTGCAGGTCGTCGCCGTCGCGCGTGTACTGGCGGTCGCGGCGCACGCGGAAGTCGATGTAGAGGTCGCCGGGCCGGCCGCCGCATTCGCCGACCTCGCCCTGGCCCTCCATGCGCACGCGCATGCCGTCGGAGACGCCCGCCGGCACCGGCACGTCGACGGTGCGCGTCGTGTGGACGCGTCCATGGCCGTGGCACACCATGCACGGATGCTCGATGATCGTGCCGTGTCCCTCGCAGCGGTCGCACGGCGCCGACGTCATCATCTGACCGAGCAATGTGCGCACGACCTTCTGGACATGGCCGGTGCCGTGGCACTGCGGGCAGGTGACCGGCGACTTGCGGTCCTCGGATCCGGTGCCCTCGCAGTGCTCGCAGACGCCGAGCGTATGGTATTCGAGCTGCTGCGTGCCGCCGAAGACGGCGGTCCTGAGCGTGACCGTCAGCGATTCGACCGCATTGCGGCCCGGCTGCGTGCGCGGGATCGGGCTGTCGCCGCCACCCGCGAAGGCGCCGCCGAAGAACTGGCTGAAGATGTCGCCCATGTCGAAGGGGCCGGAGGCGCCGTAGGAGCCGGCGTTCGGGTCGTTCGGGTCGACGCCCGCGTCGTACATGCGCCGCTTGTCCGGGTCGGAGAGCACTTCGTAGGCGCTGTTGACCTCCTTGAACTTCTCCTCGTATTCGGGGCCGGCGATGTCCGGATGGTATTTGCGGCTCATCTTGCGGTACGCCCGCTTGATCTCCTCTTCGGTAGCCGTGCGCTCCACGCCAAGCGTTTCGTAGTAGTCAGCCAATGCCAGGGTTCCTTTTCTTGTGGTGGTTCAACGTGTGTGTCGGTTCAATGTGCGCGTCACGAGGCCATGCTGGTCTCGGTCGTCCCGGTGTGGTCCAGGAACGTCGTCAGGTACCGCGCGACGGCGCGCACCGACGCCATCGTGACGGCATAGTTCATATGGGTGGGGCCGATCGACCCGACGAAGGCGATCGGCGCGACGGCGGCGGCCTCGGCCTTGCCGGCGTCGGTCTGCCCGCCGTCCGCTTCGCTCGCACCGTAGCCGCTCGTGACGACGGCCGCGTGGATGAGCCCCGGCGTGTTCGTCTCGGAGCCGATGGCCACGCCGACGCCGCGCGAGTCGGGCGTCTCGCTGAGCTCGGTCATCAGATGCATGAGCACGGCGCGCTCCTCGAGCGCGTCGAACAGCGGCGCGAGATCTTGCGCGGTCGCGCGCTGGTGCGCGAGCGTCGAGACACCGGACATGAACAGCTCGTGCGTGCGCTCCTCGTCAGCCATCGCTTCGAAGGCGTGCGCGACGAGTTCGGGCAGCGTGCGCACGTCGTCCATGCCGTCGCCGAGGTGCAGCGCGCGGATGCGCGACGCGGCCGTGCGCAGCGTCAGCGACCCGCAGCGTTCGTTGACGGCGTCGCACAGGCGCTGCAGATGCTCGCGCGACGGCAGTTCCTGCACCGTCAGCACGTGCTGCGCGACGCGGCCGGTGTCGGTGACGACGACGGCCAGGATCGACGTGTCCGACACCGACACGAGCTCGAGATGCCATAGACGCGACTTGCCCAGCGACGGCGAGGCGACGACGGCCACCTGGCCGGTGAGGTTCGACAGCAGATGCGCGGCGCGCTGCAGCGTGTCCTGCAGGTTCACGGAATCGTCCAGGAAGGTGTGCATGGCGCGCCGCTGCGCCTCGCTGAGCGGCACGACGGTGGCGAGCGTGTCCACGAAGTAGCGGTAGCCACGCTCGGTGGGCACGCGCCCGGCCGAGGTGTGCGGCTGCACGAGGTAGCCCTCCTCTTCGAGCGCGGCCATGTCCTTGCGGATCGTGGCCGAGCTCACCTGCAGATGGTGGCGTGCGATGAGCGCGGCGGAGCCGACCGGCTCCTGGGTGCGGATGTAGTCCTCGACGACGGCGTGCAGCACCTGCATGCGACGTGTCTGGGTCATGGTCGCTCAAGCCTCCTGAATGTGCGAAACGGACGGACGCGCGGATGCCGCGCGCGACCGATCAGCATTCATTGTATGAGCACTCTTGGTCATCGAGTGCTAGTTTGCCGCTGCCGGCGAACGGCCCGAGAGGCCATGGGCGTCGTCCGAGGCCGCCCGCGGCGCGGCGCCCGCGCTGCCGAACACGCCAAACGCCGCCGTTTAAGTCGGTTACGGCGGGTACTATGTAAGGGCAATGTGAAGGACGTGCGAAGAACGGCACAATGCCGGACCCCCGCGCGCCCGAAGTATTGGAAGGAAAGTAGATCAATGACCGATAACATCTGGTCTGAACTGGACGAGCGCGCCATCAAGATGGCGAAGGCCCTCTCCGCCGATGCGGTGCAGAAGGCGGGTCACGGCCATCCCGGCTCCCCGATTTCGCTGGCCCCGATCGCCTACACGCTCTATCAGCGCTTCATCAAGCAGGACCCGAACGACCCGAACTGGGCCGGCCGCGACCGCTTCATCCTCTCGGGCGGCCATGCGTCGCTCACCCAGTACGTTCAGCTGTACTTCTCCGGCTACGGCCTGACGCTGGACGACCTCAAGTACTTCCGCGGCGGCGCGGACACGCGCACCCCGGGCCATCCGGAATACGGTCTGACCCCGGGCATCGAGATGACGACCGGCCCGCTGGGCCAGGGCGTCGCCTCCGCCGTCGGCTTCGCGTACGGCCAGCGCTACGAGCGCGGCCTGCTTGATCCGGACGCCCCGGAGGGCACCTCGCCGTTCGACCACAAGGTGTGGGTCATCTGCGGCGAAGGCGACATCGAGGAAGGCGTCTCCGGCGAGGCCTCCTCGCTGGCCGGCAACGAGAAGCTCGGCAACCTCTTCGTGATCTTCGACGCGAACCACATCCAGATCGAGGGCGAGACGAAGATCGCGCTCGACGAGGACGTCATCGGCCGCTACAAGGCCTATGGCTGGTACACCGACGAGATCAGCTTCATCCAGCCCGACGGCTCCTACAAGGAGGACATCGAAGGCCTGACCAAGGTCCTCGAGAAGGCCGAGCAGGTCACTGACCGCCCGCACTTCATCAAGGTCGACACGCTCATCGCATGGCCGACCCCGGGCAAGACGAACGATCCGTCGTCGCACGGCTCCGCCCTCGGCGAAGAGGCCGTCGCCGGCCTGAAGAAGGCGCTGGGCCTCGACCCGGAGAAGACCTTCCAGGTCGACGAGGAGGCGCTCGCCCACGCCCGCAAGGTCGCCGATCGCGGCCTCGAGGCGCACAGGGAATGGGACGAGGCCTTCGACAAGTGGGCCGCCGCCAACCCGGACAAGGCCGCGCTGTACGAGCGCATCAAGAACGGCGAGCTGCCGGCCGAGTTCGACAAGGCCATCGACGATCTCGAGGCCGGCTTCGAGGCCGGTTCCAAGGTCGCCACCCGCAAGGCCTCCGGCGCCGTCATCAACGCGATCGCGCCGATCATGCCGGAACTGTGGGGCGGCTCCGCCGATCTGGGCGGCTCCAACAACACGAACATCAAGGGCGCCTCCTCCTTCGCCCCGGCCGAGGACGCCACGACCCAGTGGCCGAACTGCTCGCCGTACGGCCGCCAGCTGCACTTCGGCGTGCGCGAGTTCGCGATGGGCTGCATCACCAACGGCATCCTGCTCGGCTCGGATACCCGTCCGTTCTCCGGCACCTTCTTCCAGTTCGCCGACTACATGCGCGCCGCGGTTCGCCTGTCCGCGCTTATGGAGATCCCGAACCTGTACATCTGGAGCCACGACTCCGTCGCCCTCGGCGAGGACGGCCCGGCCCACCAGCCGATCGAGCACCTGAGCTCCTTCCGCGACATCCCGCAGCTCGAGGTCGTCCGTCCGGCCGATGAGTGGGAGACCGCCGAGGCCTACCGCTACTTCTTCGAGAAGAAGAACACGCTGCCGACCGCGATGATCCTGACCCGCCAGGGCGTCCCGACGCTCGTCGAGACCGCCGAGAAGGCCAAGGAAGGCGTGCGCAAGGGCGCCTACGTGCTCTACGGCGAGGAAGGCGAGCCGGACGTCATCATCATGGCCTCCGGTTCCGAGGTCCAGTGGGCGCTCGAAGGCGCCAAGAAGCTGGCCGAGGAAGGCATCAAGGCGCGCGTCGTCTCGATGGTCTCGATGGAATGGTTCGAGGAGCAGGACGACGAGTACAAGGAGGAGATCCTCCCGAAGAGCGTCAAGGCCCGCGTCTCGATCGAGGCCGGCTCCGCGATGTCCTGGTACAAGTACCTGGGCAGCTACGGCAAGGCCATCGCCATCGACCAGTTCGGCCTGCAGGGTGACGGCGCCCAGAACATGATCGATCTGGGCATCACCGCCGAGCACGTCGTCGAGGCCGCGAAGGCTTCGATCGAAGAGGCCCGCTGATTCATCCATGAGGGGATGTCGCGCGACATCCCCTCCCCTTGCGCCTATACTGCAGTAGGCGAAAAGATTTTCCCCATAACCAAAACAGGAGAAGCAATATGACTGCATCCACTCAGGCAATTTCCGATGCCGGCGTTTCGATCTGGCTGGACGACCTGTCCCGTACCCGCATCGAGTCGGGCAACCTCGAGGAACTCATCAAGAACGACAACGTGGTCGGCGTCACGACCAACCCGTCGATCTTCCAGAAGGCCCTGAGCCAGGTCGGCCCGTACGACGCCCAGCTCAAGGAGCTCGGCAAGGTCGACGTCGAGACCGCGATCCGCGAGCTCACGACGACCGACGTGCGCAACGCCTGCGACATCTTCAAGCCGATCTCCGAGGCTTCGGACTACGTCAACGGCCGCGTCTCGATCGAGGTCGACCCGCGTCTGGCGCATGAGACCGCCGAGACCGAGAAGCAGGCCGAGGAGCTGTGGGCCAAGGTCGATCGTCCGAACGCGATGATCAAGATCCCGGCGACCCTCGAAGGCCTCCCGGCGATCACCGCCACGCTCGCCAAGGGCATCTCCGTCAACGTCACGCTGATCTTCTCGCTCGAGCGCTACGAGCAGGTCATCGACGCCTTCATCGAGGGCATGGTCCAGGCCGACGCCAACGGCAAGGACCTCTCGAAGATGGCTTCGGTCGCCTCCTTCTTCGTCTCCCGCGTGGACACCGCGGTCGACAAGCAGCTCGAGGAGATCGGCTCCGAAGAGGCCAAGGGCCTGCTGGGCAAGGCCGCCGTGGCCAACGCCCGCCTCGCCTATGAGCTCTTCGAGAAGAAGTTCGCCGAGGATTCGCGCTGGGCCGCCCTCGAAGCCAAGGGCGCCAAGAAGCAGCGTCCGCTGTGGGCCTCCACCGGCACGAAGAACGCCGCCTACTCCGACGTCAAGTACGTCGACGAGCTCGTCGCCAAGGACGTCGTCAACACGATGCCGGAGAAGACCCTGCTCGCCGTCGCCGACCACGGCCAGGCCACGCTGGGCATCATCCCGGGCAACTATGACGAAGCCCACGATATCATGAACGACCTCGCCGAAGTCGGCATCAACTTCAAGGATGTCACCGACAAGCTCGAGGCCGACGGCGTCGCCGCCTTCATCAAGTCCTGGGATTCGGTCCTCACCGACGTCCAGTCGGGCATCGACCGCGTCAACGGCTGATTCGGCTTTCGGATCATGATTCGCCGCTGACCTGACGGTCGGCAGCGGATAAGGGCCCCGGCATTGCCGGGGCCCTTTCGTATTCGTATGCAATGGCTTTTCCGCAACGGCTATCTGCAATGACGCAGATGAACGGTGCGGTTCAGTCGGTGCGGATGCCGAGGCTGCGCGCGAACACGGCGGCGAGGTCGGCGATCTGTTCGATGGTCATCGTCGTGCCCTTGAGCGAATCGCCGCCGCGGATCTCATGCAGCCGCGCGCCACGCAGGTCGACGTCGGCGCATACGGCGTGCCGCAGCGACAGCACGGCCACGTCCGTGTCGATGAACGCGACGCGGGAGAGTCTGGCGTCGTTGCCGTCGAACTCCCCTATCGTGCAATCGCGGAACACGAGGTCGCGGCACACGGCGTCACGGCAGTTGAGATAGTCGATGCGGCATCCGCGGACCTCCGCGCCGACGATCTTCGCCGCGTTCGCCTGCACGGCGCCGAAAGCGCAGCCGTCGACGAGGCTCGCCTCCACGCCCGCCGCGCGGACGTCGCATGCCGCGGCGCGGCAGCCGGTTGCCGTCGTGTGGCTGATGTGCGCGCTCGGCGACGAACGTGCTGATGGACAGCCGTTCGAACGCGCAGTCAAGCACGGCGGCCGCCGTCATGTCGACGACGTCGGCGCGCTGGTCGGCGATATGCAGGCCGTCCAGGTCCTCCGCGGCGTACATGGCGGCAATGCGGGCTTCGATGCACGTCGCGCCCGTCGCATCGGGAAGATGTGGCAGGCGCGACGGCTTGGTGTGGCTGTTGTTCGGCATACGGCCAGCTTAGGCCGAACCCGAGCCCGATCACTGCAGCGGTGCGAGGAACGCCTCGATCCTCGCGCAGGCCTCCTTGATGTGCTCCATGCTCGTCGCATAGGAGATGCGCACGAATCCCTCGCCGGACTCGCCGAACGCGGTGCCGGGGACGATGGCGACCTTCTGCTCCTCGAGCAGGCGCACGCAGAACTCGTCGGAGCTCAGGCCCGACGATGTGATGTTCGCGAAGACGTAGAAGGTGCCCTTCGGCACGTTCGTCGTCAGTCCCATGCGGTTGAGTCTGGTGCACAGCAGGTTGCGGCGCGCCTCGTATTCACGACGCATCGCCTCGATGTCCGGCATGCCGTGCTCGAGCGCCTCGATCGCCGCGTACTGCGCGGCCGTCGGCGCCGACATGATGACGAACTGGTGCACCTTCGTCAGCTGCGCGCTCAGCTCGGGGTTGCTCAGCAGGTAGCCGAGCCGCCAGCCGGTCATCGCGAAGGCCTTCGAGAAGCCGTTGATGACGAGCACCTGGTCACGGATATCCTCGAAGTTCGCCGGCGAGCAGAACTCCCCGTCGAACAGCAGCTCGGAGTAGATCTCGTCGGAGATGACGTAGATGCCGGAGCGTTGGATGATCGGCACGATGCGCGCGTAGTCCTCGCGGCTCATCACGCCGCCGGTCGGGTTCGACGGGAAGTTGACGATGATCGCCTTCGTCCGCTCGCTGATCGCCGTCTCGAGGTCCTCGGGCAGCAGCTTGAAGTCGTGCTCCTGCGTCAGCTCGATGCGCACCGGCACGCCGCCGGCCATCTCGATCGCCGGTTCGTAGGCCACGTAGTTCGGGTCGAGCACGATGACCTCGTCGCCCGGGTTGATCAATGTGCGGCAGCACAGGTCGACGGCCTCGGAGCCGCCGACCGTCACGAGGATCTGCGATTCGGGGTCGTAGCCGATGCCGTAGCGGTTGCGGTAGTAGTTGGCGATCTGCCGGCGCAACGCGAGCAGGCCACGGTTCGCCGTGTAGTGGGTGCGCCCCTCCTCGAGGGATTCGACGGCCTTCGCGCTGATGTGCCAGGGGGTGTCGAAGTCCGGCTCGCCCACGCCGAGCGAGATGACGCCCTCCATCGCGTTCGCCAGGTCGAAGTACTTGCGGATGCCGCTGGGCTTGAGCGCCTCGACGGTGTCGTTGATCGGCTTCATCAGTAGCTCACCACCAATCGTCCTTCGCCGTCGGACGCGCGGCCGCCGCCGGTGAGCACGCCCGACTGCTTGTACTGCTTGAGCACGAACAGCGTCTTCGTGCTGCGCACGTTCTCCATGACGGCGATGCGGTCGGCGACGAACTGGCACACCTCGAACATCGTCCTGCCCTGCACGAGGCAGATGAAGTCGTTGTCGCCGGTGATCAGGTACAGCGAATCGATCTCGGGGTATTTCGCGAGCAGCGCGGCCGTGTGGTCGTAGCCGCGGTCCTTCATCGGCGTGACGTCCACCTCGATGAACGCCATGATGCGCTCGTCGCGCAGCACCTTGTTGTAGTTGATCACCGTGTGGTAGCCGCAGATGATCCGTTCGTCCTCCATACGGCGCACGCTCGAGGCGACGGTCGTCTCGTCCTCGCCGAGGATGTCCGCGAGATCGCGCGCGTCGAGCCTCGCGTCGTTCTCGAGCAGCTCGAGGATCGACAGATCGTTCGCGTCGACGTCCCTGTTCATATCGCCCATATGGCGTTTTCCTTCTTTCCTTTGTCCGTTGCCTGTACGTGCCATGTCCCGCGCGCCGCCGTCACTGGCGGTAGTGGGAGAAGAACCGCGTCATCTTGTCGACGGCGCCCTTGAGCACCTCGACGCGCGGCAGGTAGACGACGCGGAAGTGGTCGGGGTCCTTCCAGTTGAAGCCGGTGCCCTGCACGATGAGCAGCTTCTCGTCGTGCAGCAGGTCGAGCGCGAACTGCTCGTCGTCGTGGATGTTGAACTTGCGCACGTCGATCTTCGGGAAGATGTAGAACGCGGCCTTCGGCTTGACGGCGGTGATGCCGTCGATCGAGTTGAGCGCCTCGTAGATGTATTCGCGCTGCTCGTAGATGCGTCCGCCGGGCACGAGGTAGTCGTTGACGCTCTGGTGGCCGCCGAGCGCGGTCTGCACGATCGACTGCGCGGGCACGTTCGAGCAGATGCGCATGTTCGTGAGCATGTCGAGGCCCTCGATGTAGTCCTTCGCGATCGCCTTGTTGCCCGACAGGATCATCCAGCCGATGCGGTAGCCGGCGATCATATGCGACTTCGACAGGCCGCTGTAGGTGACGCAGAACAGGTCCGGGGCGAGCGAGGCGATCGACGTGTGCTCGAGGCCGTCCATGACGAGGCGGTCGTAGATCTCGTCGGAGAAGATCATCAGCTGGTGCTCGCGCGCCACTTCGACGATCTGCTCGAGCACCTCCTTCGGGTAGAGCGCGCCGGTCGGGTTGTTCGGGTTGATGATGACGATCGCCTTCGTGCGGTCGGTGATCTTGGCGCGCATGTCATCGATGTCCGGATACCATTCGGACTGCTCGTCGCACACGTAGTGCACAGGACGGCCGCCGGCCAACGTGACGCACGCCGTCCATAGCGGATAGTCCGGCGCCGGCAGCAGCACCTCGTCGCCGTTGTCGAGCAGCGCGCTCATGCTCAGGTTGATCAGCTCGCTGACGCCGTTGCCGGTGTAGATGTCCTCGACGCCGACGTTCGGCAGGTTCTTGAGCTGCGCGTACTGCATGATCGCCTTGCGTGCCGAGAACAGGCCCTTGGACGCCGAGTAGCCTTCGGTGTCGGTGAGCTGCTGCGCCATGTCGTAGACGACCTCGTCGGGCGTGCGGAATCCGAAGGGCGCCGGGTTGCCGATGTTGAGCTTCATGACGTGCATGCCGGCGGCCTCCATGCGCGCCGCCTCGTTGACGACCGGTCCGCGCACGTCGTAGAGGACGTTGTCGAGCTTGTGCGACTTCGTGAAGGTGCGCCTGCCGCGCGTCGCCGGCTCCTCGGGCGTCACGCTCGAGGGCACGTCGGTGAACGAGGGGTCCTGTACGTCGTCGTCGAATTGCGGTTCCATGGTGTGCTCCTGTCCGGGTCGGTGCTGTGCTGGCGAATGGAATGGATCGGTCATGTTCAATGCAGATGGATGATTGGGATGTTCAATGCCGGCACTGTGTTCAACGCTGGCTTGATGTTCAATGCCGGCACTGTGTTCAACGCTGGCTTGATGTTCAATATGGTTGTGCTCAACTGGATCATCATGTTCAACGATATCGTGTTCAATACTATCGCCATGTTCAATACTGTCCATATGTTCGACATCGGACGTATGTTCAATATTGAACTGCCGTCGGTCACCGGCACGTCGTCCGACGCCCGTCGCCTGTGCGACGTCGTCGAAGGTGGCCGGATGCTCGTCGAAGGCGACGGCCTCCCCCGCGAGCCAGCGCGCGTCGACGCCAAGCACGGCGGCGAGGAAGCGCTCGATCTCAGGACGCGGCCTCGTCTTGCCGTTGACGTATTGGCTGATGTGGCTGCGGCCGAGCTTGACGCCATGCTCCTCGGCCGCCTTCACGAAGTCGCTCTGCCGTATGTTGCGCAGATCCATCGCCTGGTTGAGGCGCTGCGCGAATCGGTCGGTCATCGGTGCTCCCGTCACAAGATGTTCAATGCGAAACTGAACGACAGTCTAGCATACGTTGAACAAGACATACTGAGGATTGAACAATAGTTGGACAACGCTGAACACGTTGTCGTTGAACATGATGATAAACGCCCACTCAGTAGATGTTCAAAGCTGTCTCGTCAGTGTTCAATCTTATAAGATGTTTGCTCAAATCATGTTTCGCATGTTCAATTCAACATGTTCTGTTCAATCCAGTGGGCGACGCCGTCGTCGTTGTTCGACGGGCAGACGGCGTCGCTGATGGCGAGGACCTTGGGGTTCGCGTTCGCGACAGCGACGCCGGTGCCGGACTGTTCCATCATCGCGATGTCGACGATGTCGTCGCCGAAGGACACGGCCGACGACGGGTCGATCCCCCACCGTTCATACAACGCGAGCATCGCCTGCTCCTTGTTCGCGTCCGGCGCCATCAGCATCCAGAGCCTTCCTTCGGAGATGTGCACGTCGAAGTCGTCCGGGATGAGCGTGGCGAGCAGATTGGTCTGGTCGCCACGTGGGAAGATGATGATCTTGTCGGCGACGCCGTCGGGCACGTCGCGGAAGTCGGTGTAGGTCCAGGTCTGCGTCGTCCAGTACTGCGTCACGTCGAAGTTCGTGTAGCGCACGTCGTCCATGACGATGCCGATCTGCAGGTCCGGGATGACGCTCAGGATCGCGAGGCACACGTCGCATGCGCGGGCCGACGGGAAGCCGACCTTGAGCATATCGCCGGGGTCGACCGGCCGGCGCCCGGTGAGCGAGTCCATGTCGGAGTGGGCGGGGTCGAAGTCGATGAGCGCGCCGTTGAGGTAGATGCATGCGTCGGCGTGCAGCCGGCGGACGATGCCGATGCCGGTGCTCACCGGACGCGCGGTAGCGACGGCGAACGGGACGCCGGCGGCGTGCAGACGGTCGACGGCGCGCTGCGTGCGCGCGCTGAAGTCGCGCTCCTCGAAGCGCGGCGCGTCGTGCAGCAGCGTGCCGTCGAGGTCGACGATGATGGATGGTGTGGTGGGCATGTCCCCTCCCCTATCGTGCGTTGTCGTTCATGGTCTCGCGTCGGCTGCGCATCGGACGGCCGGCGCATACAAAGAATCCCATGGCCGTCATGGCCATGGGATCGAAGCTGATGGTCGTCACCCGAGGGTTCAGGCTGCGGGGACGAACTTCGCGATGAGTCCGAGCGCGACGATGATCGCGACCCAGATGAGCGCGATGATGACCGTCCAGCGGTTCAGGTTCTTCTCCGCGACGCCTGAGGATCCGGCGTTCTGCGTCAGACCGCCGCCGAACATGTCGGACAGGCCGCCGCCCTTGCCCTTGTGCATAAGGATGAGCAGGGTGAGCAGCAGGCTGAGCACGACGAGCACAATCTGCAGGATCAGCTTGACAACTGCGATACCGGACACTGGTGAACCTCCAAAACTATCAATTGCTGGTACAACCTTAGCGCAAGGCCGCGAACAAAACGACGCGCAATCTCAAAGACCTTGTGAAGATGTGGTCTGCAGCGTGAGCATGCAGATCCTCGTCAGCTCGTCGACGTGCAGCGCGGCGCCGCCGATGAGGAATCCGTCGACGTCGGGTTCGCTGATGAGTTCGACGGCGTTCTTCGACGTGACCGACCCTCCGTACAGCACGCGCACCATCTGCGCGACGTGGTCGTCGAAGGTGCTCGCCAGATGTTCGCGGAACGCCTCGGCGGCGTCCTGCGCGGACTGCGGCGTGGCGACCATGCCGGTGCCGATCGCCCACACCGGCTCGTAGGCGATGATGAGCCGTTCGGCCTCCTCGTCGGACAGGTCGCGCGTCACGTCGTGCACCTGGCCGACGGCGAAGTCGAGCTCGATGCCCTTGCGGCGTTCCTCAAGGCTTTCGCCGACGCACAGGATCGGCTGCATGCCGGCGGCGAGGACGGCCCGCACCTGGTCGACGATATTCGCGTCGTCCTCGGGATGGTACTTGCGGCGTTCGGAATGGCCGACGATGACGTAGCTGCAGCCGAGGCGGGCGAGCATGTCCGCGGAGACGTCGCCGGTGAAGGCGCCCTGGGAGGTGACGGAGACGGTCTGGGCCCCGTAGCGGATCCTGAGGTTGTCGGCGTCGACGAGCACCTGGACGCTGCGCAGCGCCGTGAAGGCCGGGAACAGCGCCACCTCGCACTTCGAGAAGTCGAAGCGGCCGGATTTGAGGTTCCTCGCGAATTGCTGGACGAAGGCGGTCGCCTCGAGATGATCGAAGTTCATCTTCCAGTTGCCGGCCACCATCGGAATGCGTGCTGATGCCATATGGATTCCCTAGGACGTGGGCATGCGGATGGAATGCGCGGGCGCGCACCGCCGTATGCCGGACGGTGCGCGCCGTGAAGTCGCGGAAAAAGGCGGGCGTCGCGGCGAGGACCGCGACGGTGCCGTCAGTCGAGGACCTTGAGGCCCGGCAGCTCCTTGCCCTCGAGGAATTCGAGGGATGCGCCGCCGCCGGTCGAGATGTGCGAGAAGCCGTCCTCCGGGAAGCCGAGGTTGCGCACCGCGGCCGCGGAGTCGCCGCCGCCGACGATCGTGAACGCGCCGTTCGCCGTCGCGTCGACGAGCGCCTGGGCGACCGCGCGGGTGCCGTTGGCGAACTGCGGGATCTCGAACACGCCCATCGGGCCGTTCCAGACGACCGTCTTCGAGTCGACGATCTTGTCGTGGAAGAGCTTGCAGGACTCCGGGCCGATGTCGAGGCCCATCATGTCGGACGGAATCTGGTCGGCCGGGACGACCTGCGGGTCGATCGGGGTGTCGCCCGCCGGGAAGCCCTTGTTGACGACGATGTCGACCGGCAGGACGAGCTCGACGCCGTTCTTCTCGGCCGTGGCGATGTAGCCCTTGACCTTCTCGATCTGGTCCTCCTCGAGCAGCGAGGTGCCGACCTCGTAGCCCTTGGCCTTGAGGAACGTGAAGACCATGCCGCCGCCGATGACGAGGCGGTCGGCCTTGTCGAGGAGGTTCTCGATGACGCCGAGCTTGTCGGAGACCTTCGAGCCACCGAGCACGACGGTGAACGGACGCTCCGGGTTCTCGGTGGCCTTGGACAGCGCCTTGACCTCCTTCTCGACGAGCAGGCCCGCGGCGGCCGGCAGGTCGGCCGCGACGTCGTAGTTGGAGCCCTGCGCGCGGTGCACGACGCCGAAGCCGTCGGAGACGAAGACGTCGCCGAGGGCGGCGATCTTCTTCGCGTACGCGGCGCGCTCGGCCTCGTCCTTGCTCGTCTCCTCCGGGTTGAAGCGGACGTTCTCGAGCAGCACGACGTCGCCGTCCTTCATCGCGGCGACCTTCTCCTGCGCGTCCGGGCCGTAGGTGTCCTTCGCGAGGACGACCGGGACGCCGAGCAGCTCGCTCAGGCGCGCGGCGACCGGCGCGAGGGAGAGCTCCGGGACGACCTTGCCCTTCGGGCGGCCGAGATGCGCCATGAGGATGACCTTGGCGCCGTCCTTGCGCAGCTGCTCGATCGTGGGCAGTGCGGCCTTGATGCGACCGTCGTCGGTGATGGTCGTGCCATCGAGCGGCACATTGAAATCAGCGCGGACGAGGACGCGCTTGCCCTTGAGATCTCCGAGATCCTTGAGTGTCTTCATATGGATTTTCCTTTCTCGCCGCCGGGGTTGACGGGGAACGGCTGCATGATCCGCCAGTTATGCATCATACAGCCAAAAACGAACAGGCGCGGTCTTCCGCCGAGAGCGTCGTCCCGCCTGTCCACAGATGCTTGCCGGGCCGTCGGCGGCCCGGACGAGGCGTCAGGCCTCGGGGTCGGCGTCCTGGGACGCCTTGGCGACCTTGTCCGCCAGCTGCAGCAGGCGGCGGATGCGTCCGGCGACCGCGTCCTTCGTGATCGGCGGGTCGGCGAGGCGGCCGAGCTCCTCGAGGCTCGCGTCGTCGTGGTCGAGGCGCAGCTGGCCGGCGGCGCGCAGGTTCTCCGGCACGTCGTCGCCGAGGATCTCGAAGGCGCGACGCACCTTCTCGCACGCCTCGGCCGCGGCCTTCGCGCTGCGACGCATGTTCGCGTCGTCGAAGTTGGCCAGGCGGTTCGCCTTGCCGCGCGCCTCGCCGTCGGAACGCTTGCCGGTCCATTCGCGCGCCGAGCGGGGCGCGCCCATCAGGATGAGCATGCGTTCGATCGCGTCGGGGTCCTTGAGCGTCACGCGCCGCGAGCTGCGCAGCTGGCGCGGCTTGGCGCTGATGCCGAGGCGGCGTGCGACGCTCGTGAGCGCCAGCGCGGTCTCGTCGGTCGGGCAGATGATCTCGAGATAGCTGGCCTTGCCCGGGTCGGACAGGCCGCCGTGCGCGAGGAACGCGCCGCGCCAGATCGCCTTGATCTGCGCGATGTTGCCGGCCGTGAGCTCCTGGGGCAGGCCCGCGACGGCCTGATGCTTGCGACGGTCGAGCAGTCCGGTCTGCAGCGCGAGGGCGACGCCTCCGCGTTCGACGATGACCATGTAGCGGCGCACCGGGCCGGTCGGCGTCTGGCGTTCGACGGCGGTCAGCATCGCGTCGTGGCCGTACAGGTTCTTGATCGCTCGCTGGAGCCACTGGGCCGCGTCGAGCGAGTCGAACTGCGCCTGGACGATGATGTTCCGATCGCTTTTGCGAAGGCCGCCTCCGAAACGGAGCATCGAGGTCACCTGCGCCTTCTGCGCGAGGACCATCTCCCCGTCGATTTCGGACAGCTCACGTTTGACTTCATCGAGCAGAGCCAAAGGATCCTCCTGTTGTCTTCATCGTGATCGATACGGCGTGTCGCAAGTGACCACCGAGATTCCGTGATACCGAAGGTCTTGGACAACGCCGGTGGTGGACTCGCATTTGACAAACCGTTGGAATTATGCTTGTTTCCCCGCGTGTCGCGCGGGTGCGGAAGCGTTCAGGACTGGCGTCGGTCGAGTTCGCGCGCGGACACGCTCACGTTGAGCCCGCGCGCGCGCAGACGCTCCGCCAGCGCCTCGCTCATCGCCACCGAGCGGTGCTGCCCGCCGGTGCATCCGATGGCGATCGTCACGTAGTGCTTGTCCTCCTGCGCGTAGCCGTTGACGGCGACCTCGATCGCCTTCTCGTAGGCGTCGAGGAACTCGGCCGCCCCCTCGCTGCGCAGCACGTAGTCGCTCACCGGCTCGTCTCGGCCGTTGAGCCCGCGCAGTTTGGGCACCCAGTACGGGTTCGGCAGGAAGCGCACGTCGGCCACGAAGTCGGCGTCGATCGGGATGCCGTACTTGAAGCCGAAGCTGAAGATGTGCACCGACACGGTCGTCGGCCCCGAACCCATCAGCGCGTTGTACAGCTTCGTCGACAGCTGGTGGATGCTCAGGTGCGAGGTGTCGATGACGATGTCGGCGCGCTCCTCGAGGTTCTCGAGCATCTCGCGCTCCTCGCGGATGCCGTCGATGAGCCTGCCGTTGCGCTGCAGCGGGTGCGGCCTGCGCACCGCCTCGAAGCGCTTGACGAGCACCTCGTCGTCGGCGTCGAGGAACAGGATGCGCGTCTTGACGCCGAGGTCGTCGAGGTGGCTGAGCATCGCGGACAGGTCGGTGAAGTAGTCGCGGGAGCGCACGTCGATGACGGCGGCGAGCTTGTGCACGCCGCTCTTGGACGCGGTCATCATATCGACCATCGGCACCATGAGTTGCGGGGGCATGTTGTCGACGACGTACCATCCCATGTCCTCGATGCTGTGCGCGGCATGCGACCTGCCGGCCCCGGACATGCCGGTGATGAGCATGACCTCGAATCCCTCGGCCGGCCCGCCGATGTGCCCCTGCCGCCCGTCCTCGTGCGTCGCCGTCTCGTTGCCCTGGCTCACAGCGCTTCCTCCAATGCCTCTCTCATGGCCTGCTCGAGCGGCCCGTGCACGGCCCGCGCGTCGACGGCGTCGAAGTCCCCGTCCGCGGCGAGTCCGGTCATGAGCAGCACCTGGGCCACCGCTTGATACAGTAGCATCTCCTCCCCGCCCAGCGCGACGCCGCCCAGACGCTCCCAGACCTTCATCAGCTCGGTGGGCCTCGGATCGTAGACGACGTCGAGCAGCATGCCGTGCACGGCGCCGCCGGCCTCGGCGAGGCGGCCGGCGACGGCGTCGGCGCCATGCGCCGGGATCGTGTTGACGACGAGGTCGGCATCGGCGAGCAGCCGCGGCAGCCGCGCGTCGTCGAGCGCGACCGTCGTCACGTCGATGCCGTGCCGTGCACCGACCTCGGCGAGTCCGGGGTTGCGGTCCGGATGGCGTGCGGTGACGGTCACGTGTGTGACGCCGCCCATCATGACGTATGCGGCGAGGGCGGAGGTGGCCGTGTTGCCGTTGCCGAGGACGACCGCCGAACGGTCCGTCGCGGCGTAGGTGCCGCGCGTCGCCGCCGCGTGCGCGAAGGCGCGGGCGATGCCGTAGACGTCGGTGTTGTACAGTCTCGTCGCGCCGCCGGCGAAGACCGCCGTGTTCGCGACGCCGAGCTCGCGCGCCCACAGGTTCGACGGCGTGCCGTAGGGCTGGATCGTGCGTTTGAGCGGCATCGTCAGGCTCAGCCCGGCCCAGTCGTCGCCGAGCGAGTCGAGGAAGGCGCCGAGCCCGTCCTCGTCCATTTCGATGCGCCCGTAGCTCCAGCAGTCCAGTCCGAGCGCGCGGTAGGCCGCCTCGTGGAGCACCGGCGAGAGCGAGTGGGCGATGGGCTTGCCGAGGACGGCGCAGCGCCGTGGTCCGTTGTTCATGAATCCTCCTGACATGGCCGTCTGCCGGCGTGGGCGTCGATATGCTGCGGCGGCCCGGCGGAGCCGCCCCATCAGCGTACCGCACGCCGTTCGCGCGGCGTGTGCGCGCGTCTAGTCCCCGGCGACGTCCCGTGCGCCTGATGTGTTGTCCTGCGCGTCCTGTGCGGTCTGCGTGTCCTTGGCGGCGTCGTCCTTGTGCAGCGCCTGCCAGATGCGCCGCGCCTTCGCCGATCCGATGCCCCTGACCTCCTCGAGCTGTTCGACGCTCGCCTCGCGCATCGCGCGCACCGAGCCGAAATGCGCGAGCAGCCGCTTCTGGAACGCCGGCCCGACGCCGGGGATGCCGTCGAGCGCCGAACGCAGCGCGCCCTTGCGGCGCGTCCGGCGGTGGTAGTCGATCGCGAAGCGGTGCGATTCGTCGCGCACGCGCTGCAGCAGGTACATGCCTTCCGACGAGCGTCTGAGGATGATCGGATAGTCGTCGTCGGGCACCCACACCTCCTCGAGGCGCTTCGCGAGCCCGCATACGGCCACGTCGTCGACGCCGCAGTCGGCGAGGGCCTTCGCGGCGGCCATGACCTGCGGCTTGCCGCCGTCGACGACGACGAGGTTCGGCTTGTAGGCGAACCGGCGCCGGTCGGTGTCCTGCTGCACGATCCCCTCCGCGCCGGCCTCGTCCCGGCGGCCCTCGCGCATCGCGCGGGCCGCACGCCGCTCGTCGTCGATGCTCTCGCCGCTGTCGCCGGCGATGTTGCCGTGCCGGAACCTGCGCGTGAGCGTCTCGTAGAGCGCCGACAGGTCGTCGAGCGCGCCGGAGCCGTCGTCGCCGCGGATCGCGAAGCGCCGGTATTCGGACTTCTTCGCGACGCCGTCCTCGAACACGACCATCGACGCGACCTGGTAGGCGCCGCCGACCGTGTTCGAGATGTCGTAGCATTCGATGCGCAGCGGCGCCTGGTCGAGGCCGAGCACCTCGGCGACCTCGTTCATCGCCTCGGTGCGCGCGCCGATGTCGCTGATGCGGCTCATCTTGTTGCGTTGGAGCGCCTGCTGCGCGTTCTGGTCCGCGCGTTCGAGCAGCTGGCGCTTCGCGCCGCGCTGCGGCACGTCGATCGACACGGTGCCGCCGCGCAGTCCCGACAGCCACGTCTCGAGCTCCTCGCGGCGCGCCGGCTCGATCGGCACGAGGATCTGCCGTGGCACCGGCGCGATCGGCGCAAGCAGGTCGGCGCGCCCGGTCTGTTCGAGCCGTTCACGGCGTTCGCGCGTCGCCTGCGCGCGCGCCGTCGGGTCGGTCGCGCGGAAGCGCTGCGAGGCGGCGACGGCGTTGCGTTCCTCGTTGACGACGACCTTCGGGTCGCGTTCCCCCTCGTGCCGTCCGTCGCCGACGAGGTCGGCGTAGACGCGCACGAGCAGGTCGGCGATGATCTCGCCGTCCTCGATGCCCTCCGCGCGTTCGACGCTCCAGTTGCGTTCGCCGCGGATCGTGCCGGCGCGCACGAAGAAGGTGTGCACCGACGCCTCGAGCTCGTCGGTGGCGAAGCCGAAGACGTCCGCGTCCACGTCCTGGTCGAGGACGACGGAGTTCTGCTCGACGATGCCCGACAGCATCTGGATGTCGTCGCGCAGCCGCGCGGCGCGTTCGAAGTCGAGCTCGGCGCTCGCCTCCTTCATCTGCACGGTGAGCTGTGCGACGTAGGAGCGGCCGATGCGTCCGGTGAGCACGCCGACGAGCTGCTCACACATGCGCCGGTGCTCCTTGGGGGCGATTCTGCCGACGCACGGCGCCGAGCATTTGCCGATCGACGCGAGCAGGCACGGCCTGCCGGTCAGCTGCGCCTTGCGGAACACGGACGGCGTGCAGGTGCGCACCGGGAACGCGCGCAGCAGCCGGTCGAGGCTTTTGCGCAGGTCCCACACCTTCGCATAAGGGCCGAAGTAGCGGGTGTCGCGGCGTTTGCGGCTGCGCGTGATCCAGACGCGCGGATACTCCTCCCCCGCCGAGATCGCCAGATACGGGTAGGTCTTGTCGTCGCGGAACACGACGTTGAAGCGCGGGTCGAACTCCTTGATCCACGTGTATTCGAGCGTGAGCGCCTCGATCTCGGTGCCGACGACGGTCCATTCGAGCGAACGGGCGGTGAGCACCATCGTCTGCGTGCGCGGGTGCAGCTGGCGCAGCGGCTGGAAGTAGTTGGTCAGCCGGTTGCGCAGGTTCTTCGCCTTGCCCACGTAGATGACGCGCCCCTCGCCGTCGCGCCACTTGTAGACGCCGGGCTGCGCGGGGATGTCCGAGGTCTTCGGACGGAACAGGTCGCGGCTGTCGCCGAGCAGCGGCGCGCCGTTCGCGTTGACGCCCGTGCCCGCGTCGCCCGTGCCGCCGGATGCGGCCAGGTCACGCGCGATCGCGTGCCATGTGCCCGGCGCATGCCGTTCGAATATGCTCACGTCGCCTCCATGATGACGTTGATGGCGTCGGCCGATGGCGCCGTCGGCGCAGATGGCCGACGGCGCCCTTCCGTTTATTTGCTATTTGATTGTCTGAGCAGCGGCTCGAGGAACTTGCCGGTCCACGATTCGTCGCATTCGACTACATGCTCCGGCGTTCCCTCGGCGACGATCGTGCCGCCGCCCTCGCCGCCTTCGGGGCCGAGGTCGATGATCCAGTCGGCCGACTTGACGACGTCGAGGTTGTGTTCGATGACGATGACGGTGTTGCCCTTGTCGACGAGTCCCTGCAGCACGACGAGGAGCTTGTTGACGTCCTCGAAGTGCAGGCCGGTCGTCGGCTCGTCGAGGATGTAGACGGTCCTGCCGGTACTCCGGCGCTGCAGCTCGGTGGCGAGCTTGACGCGCTGCGACTCGCCTCCGGAGAGCGTCGTCGCGGGCTGGCCGAGGCGGATGTAGCCGAGGCCGACCTGCACGAGCGTGTCGAGGTAGCGCGAGATCGACGGGTAGGCCCTGAAGAACTCGGCGGCCTCGCTGATCGGCATGTCGAGCACGTCGGCGACCGACTTGCCGTTGTACTTGACCTCGAGCGTCTCTCGGTTGTAGCGCTTGCCGTGGCATTCCTCGCAGTCCACGTAGACGTCCGGCAGGAAGTTCATCTCGATCTTGAGCGTGCCGTCGCCGTGGCAGGCCTCGCAACGGCCGCCCTTGACGTTGAACGAGAAGCGCCCCGGCCCGTAGCCGCGCACCTGCGCCTCGGGCGTCTTCGCGAACAGCGCGCGGATCTTGTCCCACACGCCGGTGTAGGTGGCCGGGTTGGAGCGCGGCGTGCGCCCGATCGGGTTCTGGTCGACGTGGATGACCTTGTCGCACAGGTCGACGCCTTCGACGCGCGTGTGCTTGCCGGGCACGATCCTCGCGCCGTTGAGCCGGTCGGCGAGCACCGGGTAGAGAATCTGGTTGACGAGCGTCGACTTGCCGGAGCCGGAGACGCCGGTGACGCAGGTCATGACGCCGAGCGGGAAGTCGACGGTGATGTCCTTGAGGTTGTTCTCGCGGGCGCCGACGACGCGCAGCCTGCGCGACTTCTTCGGCTTGCGCCGCCCCTTCGGCACCTCGATCCTGCGCCGGCCGGCGATGTAGTCGCCGGTGATCGAGCGTTTCGCGTCGACGAGATGGTCGGCGGGGCCCGAGTAGACGACCTCGCCGCCGTGTTCGCCGGCGCCCGGGCCGATGTCGACGAGCCAGTCGGCCGAGCGGATCGTGTCCTCGTCGTGTTCGACGACGATGAGCGTGTTGCCCAGGTCTCGCAGATGGTGCAGCGTGTCGATCAGGCGCGCGTTGTCGCGCTGGTGCAGGCCGATCGACGGCTCGTCGAGCACGTACATGACGCCGACGAGCCCCGAGCCGATCTGCGTGGCGAGGCGGATGCGCTGCGCCTCGCCGCCCGACAGCGTCTTCGCGGCGCGCGAGAGCGTCAGGTAGTTGAGGCCGACGTCGTTGAGGAAGCCGAGGCGTGCGCGGATCTCCTTGACGACCTCGCCGGCGATGCGCGCGGCCGGGCCGGTCAGGTCGAGCTCGTTGATCCATGTGAGGCTGCGTTCGGCCGGCATGTCGCACACGTCGGCGATCGACAGGCCGGCGACGGTCACGGCGAGGACCTCGGGCTTGAGGCGCTTGCCGTGGCAGGCGGCGCACGGCACCTCGCGCATGTACGACTCGTAGTACTGGCGGCGCTGCTCGGAGTCGGTCTCCTCGTGGCGGCGCATCAGCGAACGCACGACGCCCTCGAAGCCGGTCGAGTATTCGCGCATGCGCCCCCAACGGTTGCGGTACGAGACGGTGACCTTGAAGTCCTTGCCGTACATGATCGCCTGGCGGACCTCCTCGGACAGGTCCTTCCACGGCGTGTCCAGGTCGAATCCGAGTTCGGAGCCGAGGCCTTCGAGCACATGGCGGTAGTAGTCGCCGGTGGACTTCGTCATCATCCACGGCTCGATCGCGCCCTCGTTGAGCGTCTTGTCCGGGTCGGGCACGACGAGCTCGGGGTCGATCGCGAGGCTGAAGCCCAAGCCCGTGCATTCGGGGCAGGCGCCGTAGGGCGCGTTGAACGAGAACGTGCGCGGCTCGATCTCGTCGAGTTCGAGCGTGTGGCCGTTGGGGCACGCCATGTGCTCGGAGAACGGCACGCGCCGGTCGGGCGCGTCGGCGTCGCGGTCGACGAAGTCGGCGACCATGAGCCCCTTCGCCAGACGCAGCGCCGTCTCGACGGAGTCGGTGAGACGCTGGCGGATGCCGTCGCGCACGACGAGGCGGTCGACGACGACCTCGATCGTGTGCTTCTTCTGCTTGGCCAGGCTGATGTCGTCGGACAGCTGGCGCATCTCGCCGTCGATGAGCGCGCGGGCGTAGCCGTCGCCGCGCAGCAGCTCGAGCAGGTCCTCGAACTCGCCCTTGCGTCCGCGCACGACCGGCGCGAGGATCTGGAAGCGCGTGCCCTCGGGGTTCGCCAGGAGCCTGTCGACCATCTGCTGCGGCGTCTGCGCGCTCACCTCGGCGCCGCACACCGGGCAGTGCGGCACGCCGGTGCGCGCGAAGAGCAGGCGCAGGTAGTCGTAGATCTCGGTGATCGTGCCGACGGTCGAACGCGGGTTGCGGTTCGTCGTCTTCTGGTCGATCGAGACGGCCGGGCTCAGACCCTCGATGAAGTCGACGTCGGGCTTGTCCATCTGGCCGAGGAACTGGCGCGCGTAGGCGGACAGCGATTCGACGTAGCGGCGCTGGCCCTCGGCGAACAGCGTGTCGAAGGCCATCGACGACTTGCCCGAGCCGGATAGGCCGGTGAAGACGACCATGCGGTTGCGCGGGAACTCGAGGTTCGCGTTCTTGAGGTTGTGCTCGCGCGCGCCCTGGATGACGATCTTGAGGTCGTTGGGCAGATGGCCGATGTCCGCGATGAGCGAACCGTGCTCCTCGCGCAACGGCGCCTTCGCCAGCTCGCGGCTCAGGAAGGTGTCGCTCGACATGACGCGTTCGAGGACCGCGCGCGACGCCTGTGCTTCATGTTCTGCTGCCAATGGATTCTCCGCCTTTCGATTCCCGTGTGGGTCCCTCCGCGCACCCGTCCCGCGGGCGTGCAGGCAACACAAGGATAGCGCATCGCGGCGAAAAAATCGAACACCTGTTCGAAATCTTCGCATGGCCGCGCGCCGGCGTGTCGCCGACGGCGCCGCACGGCCGCCGCGCGTTCGCCCACGGGACGAAAAACGACGCCGCGCCGCGCGCAGCCGCCCGCGTTTCGCCTACGCTGGAAACCGACACATGGCCGCGCGCCGCCCCATGCACGCCGGCGCGCGGCCGCAACGGAGGAAACGGACACGACGAAGGAGCGAGAACCATGGCAGACAACAACACGCACGGCGCACCGCCGCGCAGGACGGACGCCGCATCCCCGCAGCCGCCCGAGGCGCGGCGGACCGGCCGCGGCGGGAACGGCAGACGCGAACACGACGTCGAGATGATCGTCGCCTGGGTCTCCTTCGCCGCGCTCATCGTCGTCATGGCGCTCGCGCAGGCCGGCGTCCTCGTGCACGTGGACATGAACGACGCCCGCCAGCGCGTGCACTCGTGGTTCTCGGCGCCGCGCTACGTGCAGCTCATCTGGATCCCCGTCTACCTGCTGCTCGCCGTGTGGCTCGTGCGCGTCGGCAACGGACGCCGGCACGCAAAACGGCTCGGCCGCGCGCGCTTCACGATGCTCGGCGCGCTGTTCACGGCCGCCTGCCTCGTTGGCGTCGGCTGGGTGTTCGCGTGGGCCTTCAAGAACTACCCCGCCTCGGTCACGCTCATCGTCGTGCAGACGGCGCTCGTATGGACGCTGTGGTTCCTCTCCCGGCGCGACGACGCGAGCGTGTGGGGATGGGCGCCGTTCTCACTGTGGGGCTCGTGGCTCATCGTCGAGACGCTCGTCGACATTGCGCGCGCCGTCACCTACTACGTCTCGAAGGACGGCGCGATGAGCGGCACGGCCCAGTCCGTCGCCACGATCGCGCTCGCGCTCGCGCTGCTCGCCGCCGCATGCCTTGCGCGCTTCCGCTTCGACGACTGGGTCTTCGGCCTCGTTTCGCTGTGGTCGGTCGTCGGCATCGCGATCCATCTGATGGACGTCTCGAAGTTCACGGCCGTCGTCATCATCGCGCTCGCCGCCGTGACGGCCGTGTTCATGTACGTGCCGTGGAAGCGCGTCTCCGGCAGGCTCGGCACGATCGAGCCGCGCAGGCAGGAGCCGACGAAGGTGCAGCGCGAGGCGAAGCGCTCGCTGGACGCGCCGCACGTCGAGGACTTCCATGCCGACGTCGCCGGGACGGACGGCCGCCGCGAGGGGGCGTCGCGGTGAGCGCGAAGGATCACGACGGACGCTGGACGCGCGTCGAGCACGGCTTCCCGCCGCTGTTCGACGCGCGTTCGCGCATCCTCTTCCTCGGCACGATGGCCAGTCCGAAGTCGCGTGAGGCCGGGTTCTTCTACATGCATCCGCGCAACCGTTTCTGGCCGATCATGGACGCGTTGTTCGCCGACCCGTCCGATCCGTCGGACAGGGTGGGCACGAGCGTGGAGTCGCGCCGCGCGTTCGCGCTCAGGCACCGTTTCGCGCTGTGGGACACCGTCGAATCGTGCGAGATCCTCGGGGCGTCCGACGCGTCAATCCGCGACGTCGTGCCGAGCGACCTGACGCCGATTGTGCGCGGATCGCGAATCCGGCACATCTATCCGTGCGGCGCGAAGGCGGCGCAGCTGTACGAACGCCACTGCCGGCCGATGCTGCTCGGCGCCGGCATCGACCTGCCGGCCACGCCGCTGCCGAGCACGTCGCCGGCCTACGCGGCGAAGACGCTCGACGACCTGATCGCGGTCTACCGCGGACGTGTGGACATGGCGGACTTCGACTAGCCGCCGACGGCGACGCGCGCCCCGCATATGCCATGTACGCCGTCGGCGGGCGTTCATGGGCGCGTTTATGATGGTCTGCGCACGAGCACGCCCGACGCCGTTTCATACAGGGACGGGCGTTTTCACGACAACAACCATTGGACGAACGGACGAACATCACGGACCTTATGGTCGGGAGACGGTGACGCATGGCAATCGAAGTACAGGGACTGGAGATTCAGATCGGCGCGCGCACGCTGCTGCATCCGACGAGCTTCCACGTCGCCAAGGGCGACAAGATCGGCCTCGTGGGACGCAACGGCGCCGGCAAGACGACGCTGACGCGCACGATCACCGGCGAGCTGCTGCCGACGGCCGGCACGGTGCGCGTCACCGGCAAGCTCGGCTACCTGCCGCAGGACACGCACGCCGACGACCCGGAGCAGTCGGCGCTCGACCGCATGATGAGCGCGCGCGACATCGCGACGATCATCCGGCGCATCCGCAAGGCCGAGAAGGGGATGACCGACCCGGACCCGGACGTGATGACGAAGGCGATGAACCGCTACGACAAGGCGATGCAGGACTTCGAGAAGGCCGGCGGCTACGCCGCGCAGTCCGAGGCGCAGGCGATGGCGGCGAGCCTGGGGCTGCCTCAGGACGTCATGGCCCGCCCGCTCGGCACACTCTCCGGCGGCCAGCGCCGCCGCATCGAACTCGCCCGCATCCTGTTCTCCGACGCGGACACGCTCATCCTTGACGAGCCGACGAACCACCTGGATGCCGACTCGATCGAATGGCTGCGCGGCTTCCTCAAGAAGTACGAGGGCGGCTTCCTCGTCATCTCCCACTCGGTCGAGCTGCTCGACGAGGTCGTCAACAAGGTGTGGCACCTCGACGCGCAGACCGCGCAGATCGACATGTACTCGCTCGGCTACAAGGCGTACCTGCACCAGCGCGCCGTCGACGAGGAGCGCCGCCGTCGCGAACGCGAGGTCGCCGAGAAGAAGGCGGAGCGACTCATGCAGCAGGGCATCCGCCTGCACGCCAAGGCGACGAAGGCCGTGGCCGCGCAGAACATGATGCGCCGCGCCGAGAAGCTGCTCAGCGAAACGAGCGGCGAGCAGAAGAAGGAGAAGGTCGCCGACATCCGCTTCCCCGAGCCGGCCCCGTGCGGACGCACGCCGATCATGGCGAAGGACATCTCGAAGGCGTACGGCGACAACATCGTCTTCGCCGGCGTCAACCTCGCGATCGACAAGGGGTCGCGCGTCGTCATCCTCGGCTACAACGGCGCCGGCAAGACGACGACGTTGCGGCTGCTCGCCCATATCGACGAGCCAGACACCGGCACGGTCGAATACGGCCACGGCGCGAAGATCGGCTATTTCGCGCAGGAGCACGACACGCTCGAACTGGACATGACGGTCCTCGAGAACCTGCAGCATGTGGCGCCCGAGCTCACCGACACGCAGGCGCGTTCGATCCTCGGCTCGTTCCTGTTCTCCGGCGACGACGCGTTCAAGCCGGCGCGCGTGCTCTCCGGCGGCGAGAAGACGAGGCTCGCGCTCGCCACGCTCGTCACGTCGCGCGCGAACGTGCTGCTGCTCGACGAGCCGACGAACAACCTCGACCCCGCCTCGCGCGCCGAGATCCTCAAGGCGATCTCGAAGTACGAGGGCGCGATCGTGCTCGTCACCCACGACGAGGGCGCCGTCGAGGCGCTGCGCCCGGAACGCGTGCTGCTGATGCCCGACGGCGACGAGGACCTGTGGAACGACTCCTATCTCGAGCTCGTCGCCGAGGAGTGAGGGCGCGACCGTCCTTCCCGCATGCATAAAAGAGGGACCGGGGCCCATGGCATGCCATGGGCCCCGGTCCCTCTTTTATGCATGCGCGTTCAGTCGAGGTCGACCGGCTCGTCGGGCGTGCCGGCCTGGGAGGCGCGCATGATGTCCGGTTCGACGTAGATCTCCCAGTTGTACCACGGCATCGACTCACGCACCGACCGTTCGATCTTGTTGACGGTGTCCACGTCGTAGTCGCGGTCGAGCTTGGAGGTCTGCACCTTGAGGCATAGCAGGATGTTGTCCTCGGACATGTGCACGGACTGCATGTTGATGAGGTCCTCGACGCCTTCGGTGCCTTCGACGGCCTTGATGATGCGCTCCTGCGTCAGCGCGCTGACCGATTCGCCGATGAGCAGCGAACCCGCCTTGTAGGCGAGCAGCAGCGAACCGACGATCAGGACGACGCCGACGCACATGCCGCCGAGCGCGTCGTAGAGCTCGTCACCGGTGGCGATCGCCAGGCCGATGCCGAGGAACGCGAAGGCCAGGCCGATGAGCGCGAGCGTGTCCTCCATGATGACCGAGGCGAGATCGGCGGATTTCGTCACGCGCCAGAACCTGTAGATGCCCATGTGCGGCATGCCGGTGTGCCGCATGCGTTCGTTCGATTCCTTGATCGACTGGTGCAGGCCGTAGCCTTCGAGGCATGCGGAGATGACGACGACGATGAGCGCGACGACGAGTTCGCCGCGGTTGGCGTCGCGGATGGCGGGGTTCTCGAGCACGTCGCCGACCTTCTTGAGCGCCTCGCTCGTCGAGAAGAAGCCGCCGACGAAGAACAGCAGCGTCGCGACGACGAAGGACGCGAGGTATTTGACGCGGTACCAGCCGAAGGGGTGCTGCGCGTTCTTGCGCCGTCTTCTGGCGACGCGGTCGCCGGCCATCAGCACGATCTCGTTCGAGCAGTCGGCGATCGAATGCACCGATTCCGAGAGCATCGACGACGATCGCGTGAACAGGAACGCGCCGAGCTTGGCGACGGCGACGCCGATGTTCGCCGCGAGGGCGGCCTTGACGGCCGCCCCCTCATGCTTGCGTTCTTGCTGCACGCCGACGCCGCCATGCGGTGCCGCGCCCCGTGTGGTGTCCTTCGCGCTGTCTGCCGTCATGTCCTCGTTTCTTTCCTCGTTGCGGTCGTTGTTGGCGCTACGACCGTTGTAGTCGTTTCGCCGCGCGGGCGCACGGCGCGGCGTCATGCGTCGCCGCGGTCCGTGTCCGGCTCGTGCGCCGCCGGCATCCCGTCGTCCTCGCCCCGTTCTCCGATGGCCGCGCGGATGCAGGCGATCGCATTGAGCGCGCGCGGGTATCCGATGTACGGCAGGCATTGCGAGACGACGGCGATGAGGAAGTGCTCGCCGTTGCCCAGACGCAGGTTGGCCTGGATGTGCGCGCGCACCTGCGCCTCGCAGCCGCCTTGGGCGACGAGCAGGCAGAACGTGACCATCTCGCGCTGGGCGAGCGTCAGGCCGCCGCGCGTGTAGTAGTCGCCGAAGCAGGCGTCGGTGAGCCAGGCGTTGATGTGCCGCGTGTCCTCGGGACCCTTGCGATGGAAGTCCTTCATCACGTCGCCGAACAGGCGTATCTCGACCTGTTCGCCGCGTGCCATGCGTTCGTCGTCGGCGACGGTGGCCTGGCCGGGCAGCGGCATCGCGACGTTTTCGGCGTTGAGGAAGTCGTTGAGCTTCTTCAGATAGGGCAATGCGTGGGCGAATCCGGCGTAGGGCGTGGCCTGGTAGACGACCTCCTTGAGCTGGACCGACGTGACGCCCGCCTGGTAGGCGATCGGCAGCATCATCTCGAACGCGTCCATGCCCTGCGCGCCGATGATCGAGGCGATGATCGCGAGGCACCGGTCGGCCTCCCCCAGCTTCGGGTCGTTCGCCTCGGGTTCGTGCACGACCTCGTCGTAGGCGAATCGGGAGAACAGCTCGATGTACTCCGGGTCGGTCTGGGCCAGGGTGCGGTCGTCGTTCCAGAAATGGTTCATCTTCTTGTGCAGCTCCTCGAACACTGCATGCCTCCTGCCCGGTCGTGTGGCCCCGCCGCGCCCACGGACGTGCGGCGCCGACGGGGTTGCCGGCGATGTTCGTCGGACGAGGCCGCCATGGCACCGGTCCATGGCGGCCTCGCATGGGTCACTTCGTCTGCAGCTTGTTGCTCGTCGCGTCGAAGTCGCTCACCGGCGTCGCCACGATCGTCGGATCGTCGTAGGTGGCCATGTAGTAGGTCTTCGTCCTCGCCGAGTAGCCGCTCGTGAACATCGTCTTCTCGTACTGGCCGTCGGCCATCGCGCTCATGCCTTCGACCATCGCGGCGCTCGACAGCGTCTTGAACAGGCGGGTGACGTTGTCCTTCTCGCCCTGCTTGTCCGGATAGTGCGCGTTCGCATAGGCGATGCGCACGAAGCGGGACATCGAGTTCGGGTCGCCCGGCAGGCCGTGGGCGCTCAGTCCGGCGCCCCACGGCTTGAGTTCGGCGCCGCCCCACCTGACGGGCTTGACCATCATCGGCGTGCAGTTGATGTAGTTGATGAGGTTCTGGCGGTGCACCGGGAATTCCGGCTGGTTCGTCATGACGTCGACGTCGTCGTCGTAGACGTGCATGCCGCTCGCCGTGTATTCGACGACGATGCTGCGCGTCGCGTCGGCGACGATCCAGTGCAGCATCGACACCGGGTACCGGTCGTTGATCGGCTTGCCGACGATCGTCACGTTCTTGAGCGCCTCGGCGACGTCGTCGACGCTCGTGAAGCTGCGCGCCACCCACAGCGGGAACTCGTAGGCGGCCACGTTCGTCGTGAAGTTGACGCTGTCTTCGGCGTACTGCGCGTAGCCGGGGAAGTTGAGGCCGGCGACGGCCAGGCCGGCGTCGTTCGCGCAGTCGAAGTAGAGCGGCGTGTCGTCGACGACGATGCCGACGCCGATGACGGCGTGGTTACGGTCCTTGGCGTTGAACGCCGGCTGGTAGTTGTAGTCAGCCGGCGTGTACACGATCTTCTCGCCGTATCCGCACTCCCAGTCGAGATTGCGACCGAAGTAGAGGTTGCCTTCGGCGTCGACGAAACGCACTGCACTGCACATGATGATGTTCCTTTCCTGTTCACGGGCCCGCGCACGCGTCCCGCGTCCGATCGCGCACGCCGCGCCGGAGGGCATGACGTACGTCGCGGCCGCCATTATAGGGGGCGGAGGCGCGCGGACATGCACGTTATCGTTGTCAGATGAAGCGGCGGCATGACACGCCTCGACGTGCTCCCCGCCGTTCGGCCGGTGGCGCACACGGCGCGCGGCACTAGAGTAGATGGTGTATGTGTTGTCCCTTCCCGGCCATGCGCTCGCACGTCGCGGGAAGGCGGGGAAAGGACCGACGATGAACGATCAGCGCATGAACGGCTCCGGTGCGGCGAGGACGCAGACCATGGAGGAGAACGAGGAGGGGGCGCGCACCGACATGCTGTGCTCGTCCGCCTACGACGTGGCGACGGTGCGCGCGCTCGAACGCCCGCTGCTCGACGACGGCGCGCCGCTCATGCGCATGGCCGCGGCCGCCGCCGCCCGGCACATCCTCGACGTCGTCGACGAACAGGACTGGGATGCGGAGTCCCTGCGCGTATGCGTGCTCGCCGGCGCCGGCGACAACGGCGGCGACGGCCTGTACTGCGGCGCAATGCTCGCCGGCGAAGGCCTCAACGTGACGGCGATCGCCGTGGGCCGTTCGCTGCACGACGAGGCGTACGCCGCGTTCCGCAAGGCCGGCGGCCACGTCTTCACGCTCGACCCGAACGCGCACATCCCCGGCGCCTCCGTCGGATTCTCCTCCGGCGAGGCCGGCGCCCGCCTCGAACAGGCCGTGCGCTTCGTCTCGCGCGCGCACATCATCGTCGACGCGATGACCGGCATCGGCGTCAACGGCGCGTTGCACGGCATCCCCGCCGCCATCGCCGAAGCCGTCGGCACGCACGGCGTACCCGAACGCGTCGCCCTGCCCGACGACGAGCTCGACATCGAATTCCCCTTCGTGCTCGCCATCGACACGCCCTCCGGCATCGGCGTCGACGACGGCACGCTGCCCGGCGCATACATCCCCGCCGACGCGACGATGATGTTCGGCGCGCTCAAGCCGTGCGCGATGCTGCCTCCCGCCTGCTACGTATGCGGACGGATCACGCTCGTCGACTTCGGCTTCGACGTCGACGACGTCGACCCGGACGTCGAGATCGTCGACCGCGCCTTCGCCCAGTCCGCGATCCGCATCCCCCGCCTCGAGGACGCCAAATACGGACGCGGCGTGACCGGCCTGATCACCGGCTCCGACGCCTACCCCGGCGCCGCCGTCATGTCCACATGCGCCGCCGCGCGCTCGAACATCGGCATGGTGCGCTACCTCGGTCCCGAACGCGCGCAGGACCTCGTGCTGCGCGCACTGCCCGAAGCGGTCGTCGGCAAAGGCCACGTGCATTCCTGGGTCGTCGGCTGCGGCATCCCCGACGGCGAGCACGACGACGGACGCGACCTGCAGCGCACCCGTGCCAAGGCCCTGCTCGCCCACTACTCGCTCGACGGCGACGAGGAGGCGCGGCGCGCCGCGCTCGCGATGCCGCCGGTCGTCGTCGACGCCGGCGCCCTCGACCTGCTGCCCGCACACGTGCCCGCCCACGTCGTCGTCACGCCCCACGCCGGCGAGATGGCGTCGCTGCTCACCCGTCTCGGCGAGCCGACCGACGCCGCTGACGTGGCCGCACGTCCTCTGACCGCCGCACGCCGCGCCTGCGAACTGACCGGCGCGACCGTGCTGCTCAAAGGCGCGATGACCGTCATCGTCGGCGCCGACGACGCCGGCTCGACGCGCACGCTCGTCTGCGGACGCGCGCCGGCGTTCCTCGCCACGGCCGGCGCCGGGGACGTGCTCGCCGGCATCGTCGGGGCGATGCTCGCCCAACAGGCCGACGAGGTCGTCGCCGACCCCTCGCTCGCCGCCGAGGTTGTCGCCGGCGCCGCCTACGTGCACGGGCTCGCCGCCGCGCTCGCCTCGCACAGCGACCAGCACGCCTGGAACGAGCCGGCGTTGTTCACCGACGGCGACGAGGACACGCATGAGGCCGCCGAGGCGGTCGGCCACCCGATCGTCGCGATGGACGTCGTCGACGCGCTGCCCGACGCCTTCGACATGCTCAACGCGACCGCGCACTACGAGTGACGCGCGCACGCGCACAGAACCGCACCACCCATGACGGACGCCCGGAAGCGCCCGCCGCACAGATACAGAAAGGAACCATCATGACACTGCTGCAGCACGACGTCATCGACTTCACCCTCCAGGCCTATCAGAACGACGCCATCCGGACGGTACGCAAGGCAGACCTGCTCGGCCACTGGTCGGTGCTCTTCTTCTACCCGGCCGACTTCTCCTTCGTCTGCCCGACCGAACTCGAGGACCTCGCCGACCACTACGACGCGTTCAAGCAGGCCGGCTGCGAGATCTACTCGGTCTCCTGCGACACCCAATGGACGCACAAGGCATGGCACGACGCGAACGAGAAGATCGGCAAGATCGCCTTCCCGATGCTCGCCGATCCCACCGGCGCGCTCGCGCGCGACCTCGATACCTACGACGAGCACACCGGTCTGGCCGAACGCGGCGACTTCATCATCGACCCCGAAGGCCGCGTCGTCGCCTACGAGGTCACCTCGTCGAACGTCGGCCGCGACGCCGCCGAGATCCTGCGCCGCGTCAAGGCCTCCCAGTTCGTCTACGAGCACACCGACCAGGTGTGCCCGGCCAAATGGGAGCCCGGCGACAAGACGATCAAGCCGAGCCTCGACCTCGTCGGAGAGCTGTGATGAGCACGCCCGGACAGGACTTCTACGACGCGGTCGTCATCGGCGGCGGCCCCGCGGGACTCACGGCGGCGATGTACCTCGCACGCGCACGCTACCGTACGCTCGTCGTCGAAAAGGACGACTTCGGCGGCCAGATCACGATCACCGACGAGGTCGTCAACTACCCCGGCGTCCCGACGACCGACGGGCATGCGCTCGCGTCGGCGATGCGCCGGCAGGCGCAGGACTTCGGCGCCGAGCTGCGCACGGCGGACGTGACCGGCATCGACGTGCTCGACGACGGCGTCAAACTCGTGCACACGACGCGCGGCGACGTGCGCGCCTTCGCCGTCGTGCTCGCGATGGGCGCCGCGCCGCGCCGCGCCGGATTCGCCGGCGAACGCGAATACATGGGCCGCGGCGTCGCCACCTGCGCGACCTGCGACGGCGAGTTCTTCGCCGGCCGGGACGTCCTCGTCGTCGGCGGCGGCTTCGCGGCGGCCGAGGAATCGGTGTTCCTGACGCGCTACGCGCGCAAGGTCACCGTGCTCGTGCGCGAGGACGACTTCACCTGCGACGCGCAGGTCGCCGACCGCGCGAAGCGCGACCCGAAGGTCGACGTCCTCTACCACACCGAGCTCGAAGGTGTCGAAGCCGGCGAACGCGGCCTCGTCGAAGCGACGTTGCGCGACGCGCACACTGGCGAACGGCGCCGCTGGCAGCCGCAGGACGACGGCACGTTCGGCGTCTTCGTCTTCGCCGGCTACGTGCCGCAGACCTCGATCGTCGACGGCTTCGTGCGCCTCGACGACGACGGCTACGTGATCTGCGACCCGACGACGCTCGAGACGTCGGTGCCCGGCGTCTACGCCGCCGGCGACCTGCGCGCCAAGGACCTGCGGCAGGTCGTCACCGCCACGGCCGACGGCGCGATCGCCGCCGTGCACGCCGAACAGTACGCGGCCGACATGTCCAGACGCACCGGCGTCGTCCCCGAACGCCCGTCCGTCTCCGTCTACGAGCGCAGGGAACGCGAGGAGCGTGCGAAGACCCCGCCGGAAACGACGGTCGCGCCCGTGTCCAGCGACGCCGACGACACGCCCGCGCCGCAGGTCGGCTCGTTCTTCGACGACGACGTGCGCACGCAGCTCGCGATGGTCTTCGCGCGCATGGAGAAGCCGGTCACGTTGCAGCTGCAGCTCGACGACACGCCGCTGAGCGTCGAACTCAGGGCCTTCGTCGACGAGCTCGTGCGTCTCGGCGGCGGCAAGCTCGCGATGATGGCCGACCGGGTCGAACGCGTCGACGAGCATGGCCGCGGCGTCTTCAACGCGTCGCTGCCGCTGCCCTTCGCCGCTCCGGTCGTCAGCCTGCTCGTGCGCAACGGCGCCGGAGACCTCGTGCCCACCGGCATCGCGTTCCATGGCGTGCCCGGCGGCCACGAGTTCAACTCCTTCGTGCTCGCGCTGTACAACGCGGCCGGCCCCGGACAGCCGCTGCCCGACGACGAACGCGCGCGCATCGAGGCGATCCACGAACCGGTCGACGTGATGCTGTTCGTCTCGCTGACATGCACGATGTGCCCGGAGACGGTGCGCGCCGCCCAACGCATCGCGTCGCTCAACCCGAACGTGCGCGCCGAGGCGTACGACATCGCGCACTACCCCGAGCTCAGGGAACGCTACGGCGTCATGAGCGTGCCGTGCATCGTCGTCACGCGCGGCGGCGCGCGGCGCACCGACTTCGGCAGGAAGGGCGTCGCGCAGATGCTCGACCTCATCGAACACGTCTGACGGCCGTACATTCCGTGCATGAGGAGGATTCCCGTCTTCGGGAATCCTCCTCGCATATCCGCACGGCATCCGCCATATGCGCCATGTCCGCGATATGTACCGCACGGCGGCGCAAATCGACGCCCGTGCAGTACACTGGCGATGTCGTTTTTCATCTTCACCCAATCCAGCCAAGCGAGGTTCCCGATGGCCGATGCCCGTCCGATCACCGATGTCGTCTTCGATTTCTGCGGCGTGCTCGTCGACTGGCAGTGCCACTGCGCGCTCGACGGGCATGTGGACGCCGCGCTCGTCGAACGCATCTGCGCCGACGACGACCCCTGCGGGTTCTTCCACTACGAGGACCTGATGGATGGCGGCATGCGCCTCGACGACGTGCTGCCGATCGTCGAGAGGGAGCACGGCAAGGACATCGCCGGCATCTACCGCTACTACATCGAGCACTACGGCGACGCGCTGCCGGCAATGGTCCTGGGCATGGAAGGGCTGCTGCGCGACCTGAAGGCCGCGGGCGTGCACGTGTGGGGACTGACGAACTGGGCCGAGGAGACCTTCCATTTCGCCTTCGAACGCTTCCCGCAGCTCGAGGAGCTGCTCGAGGGCACCGTCGTCTCCGGCGTCGAGAGGCTGCACAAGCCCGAGGCGCCGATCTACCGTCTCGCTGAGGAACGGTTCTCGCTCGACCCCGCGACGACGGCGTTCGTCGACGACACGGCGAAGAACGTCGTCGGCGCCGAGGCGCTCGGCTGGCGCGGCGTCCGCTTCACCGACGCGGACGGCGCGCGCGACGCGCTGCGTACGCTCGGCGCGGCCATCTGACGTATCGGACGGCGGTCACTCGGACATACCACTCGGGCATATCATCGGGACGCGGAACAGGAAAGGACGGGCGTCGCATGGCCACATTGCTCCAGCTCAAGTACATCGTCAAGATCGTCGAATGCGGCTCGATGAACGAGGCGTCGCACATGCTGTACATCTCGCAGCCGGCGCTGAGCTCGTCGGTCAAGGAACTCGAGAACGAGCTCGGCATCGAGATCTTCACACGCTCGTCGCAGGGCATCGCGCTGACCGTCGACGGCGCCGAGTTCCTCACCTATGCGCGCCAGGTGCTCGACCAGGTCTCGCTGATGGAGGAACGCTACAAGAACGCGAAGCCGCGCAAGCAGCTGTGCTCGGTCTCGACGCAGCATTACATGTTCGCCGTCGAGGCCTTCGTCAAGATGATCGAATCGATCCGTTCGGACGAATACGAGTTCACGATCCGCGAGACGCGCACGCGCGACATCATCAACCAGGTCGCGAACATGCGCTCGGACATCGGCATCCTGTACCTGTCCGACTTCAACAAACAGGTCATCGGCAAGCTGCTGCGCGAGAAGCATCTCGAGTTCCATCCGCTGTTCCGCGCGCCGCTGCATGTGTTCATCGCGCGCACGAACCCGCTCGCGATGAAGAAGAAGGTCACGATGGAGGACCTCAGGCCCTTCCCGTTCATCCAGTACGAGCAGGGTGAGGAGGGCAGCTTCTACTTCGCCGAGGAGGCGGTGTGGCCGGACCAGTCCCCCAAGCAGATCAACGTGACCGACCGGGCGACGATCCTCAATTTCATCATCGGCCTCAACGGATACACGGTGTGCACCGGCATCGACAACGGCGACCTCAACAACGAGAAGATCGTGACGGTGCCGCTCGACACCGACGTGACGATGCTCGTCGGCTGGATCTCGCACGAGCGCGCGAAGCTGACGAAGCCGGCGCAGGTGTACCTCGACAAGCTCAAGGACGTGCTCGCCGAGCACGGCTACGACGTCATCGAGCAGTGAGCGCATCCCCGCGGGCGCGGACTTGGTCCCGCGGGACGCCGTCAAGGCGTCATCCGGCCTCCATACGGGCGTATCTGCGATTTTGGGGTGGGACAGGTGCGGTATCTCCCGACGTGTCATCGACCTGCGGCCCGACACGCCGGAGGTTATACCCGGCCGCCCCACCCCAAAATCGCAGATACGTCCCGTGATTCGGATCAGGCCATCGTCTGCTGCCGATATTCGGATTCCAGAGCGTCCCGCAATGTATGCGAGTAGTTCAGATTCCGCCGAGAAGCCCACGTATCCAGCCATGCGGGGATGGTGACGTTTTTGCGTACGGCGCGGCGGCCGTATTTCTCCGCATAGGCATCCATGTCCAGAAGAATCAGGGCCTTCTGCGCGTTCACATCTTCCGTGTCGACGTCCATCAGCGCCGTGGCCCGCGGAGCCGGTCTTCCGTCCTCCAGTTCGGTGAGGACCCATCCGCATGCGGCATCCTGCACCATCTCCATCGTCTCGCTCAGGCTAGAACCATAGGTGACCAGACCGGGCATGTCAGGAACGGTCGCGACATAGCCGCCTCCGTCTTCCTCATAGGGTTCGAGAATGACCGGGTACGTCAGCTTCATTTCGTGCTCCTTCTCTGTATGCCCGCCTGCTTCCATATCGCCTTCACGACGGCCGGAGGCAAATCGCCTCGGTGATTCGGCACGGTCACCTTGCCCTGCTTGTGAGGGCGGACGTATTGCCGGTGGCTGCCGACCTGTGCTTTGATCTGCCAGCCATCCTGAAGAAGGATGCGCTCCACCTCTCTGAATCTCATATCATAAGTATACGCATTATGCGCATAAGATGCAATACGTCTATGGGGAAGCCCCTCTTCTAGATGCTTGTGATGTTGTGGTCATGTTGGCGCTTGTCTCGGTGGTTTGGGAAGTGATGCTTACTAACCGTAAGTACCTGTATATTCATGTGGTATAATGGGCTTATGCAGGACATCGACATCTTCTCCAAGGACTGCCCAACCCGCTTCAACCTGTCGGTCATCAGCGGCAAATGGGGGCTGCCCATCATCCTGGCGCTGGCGGACCATTCGCTGCGCTTCAGCGAACTGGTGCGCACGATCGGCGGCATCAGCGAACGCATGGCGTCGCAGACGCTCAAGTATCTGGAACGCTGCGGCGTAGTACGCCGGCGCGTCGTGCAGCATGCGAAGCCGCCGCAGGTGTACTACGAACTCACGCCGCTGGGACGGCAGTTCGTCGCTCCCCTCTCCCAGCTCGTCGAGATCGCGAACCGCAACGTGGACGCGTTGATCTATCATCACGACTGATCCGCAGGACGTCAGGGCCTATCCGTCACGGAGTGGTGTGCGCGAATTCTCAATTTCGTCCTTGCAGTGTTGGTTCGGCTGGATGTCCATGGCGTCGGCGGGCTCTCGTTGTTCCGTGTACCCTGTATCCGGATCAGTCGTTGGCGGCGTCGGGAAGGGGCGGCAGCGGCGGCATGCTGATGAATGTCGCTGTCGGCTGTGTCGGCTCGGCGGTTGGCGCTGACTGTGCCGGCACTGCTGGTTCGGCGACTGCTAACCCGGCTGCTGGCGCCGGCTGCGCGTAGGCGATCGGCGCGGATTGTGCTGTAGGCAGCGACCTGGCGACGAGCGGCTGTTCCCATGCGTATATTGCTTGAAGGTAGGCGACGGTGCGATCTGAGTTCCGTGCGATCACCGCGATGTTCTCGAATCTCTTGATGAAGGCGAGCAGCAGGAACGCGAGGATCGCTCCCAGCGCTATGCCTGCGAACAGATAGGCGGCATTGTCGGTCGCGTTCGTCAGCACGCCGCCGGCGATTGCGGGGACGAGTGAGAGCAGTGCGACGGCCACCTTGTAGAGAACCACATATTCGAATCCGTATGACCGCGTTCGTTTGACGGCGTCGGGACGGCATACTGATCTGCCTGTTCGGGGGCGGGCGTTTCTTCGGTGACCGGATTGGGCGCGGCGTTCGTTCCTGTCGGATCCGGTGGGTTGAAGTAGTCGTTCGTGCAATGGTCCTGCGGATAGAGTCCGAATGGCATGGTCATAGTGTCCCCTTCCTGCCCGCGTGCGTGGTTTCCCGTCTCCGCGCATCTTTTTTCACTGTACATCGAGGCTGTATGGCTTTCAAGTGGATGGATTCGGCGCGGCATTCGTCCGTCACCGCGGATGCTCCGGCATGCTCGTTGGATGACGAACAGAGGCTCCCCGCCAAGCTCACCGACACCGACCTCGGCGAGCCGCCCCCGATCCTCGGCAATTGGTGCGAGCGTATGCGATCCTTGATGTTGACGCGCGCATAGTTCCGGCTGCGTCGTCGCCTTTCAATGTGTGGTTGCACATCCTAGGGGAAGATGCGGCGCCGTACGAGCCGGCTCACATACGCCTGCGAGCGCAGTGGTCTGGTGCTGTGTTGTCCGCATATGCCTTCTCCTTCTTGCTTTCCGATGCCGGACACCGACGATGGCATCGTCGCTCGTCGGCATGGCGTCCGTGCTGTTCGGGAGTTCGCAGCGTGCCGGTTCTCCGTCCCGGACGATCTTGTGCGCAGACGCAGGCACGCACGGCTATGACCTCGCCGCGCGCATTGATGACGTGTGTCGCGCATTCGTCCGTGCCGGCCTTGTGATGCGGCTACACTACTGAAGCAACGTCGGGCGGGGACGTCCGATCGGTGGAGGATCCAAGGAGGGCATCATGTTCGGAGCGATCATCGGCGACATCGTCGGTTCGAAGTACGAGTGGCATCCGATCAAGACGAAGGATTTCCCGCTGTTCTCCGACGGCTGCCGTTTCACCGATGACACGGTGATGACCTGCGCCGTGGCCGAGGGCGTCATGAACGGCGGCGGCGCCGACGACTTCATCGCCGCGATGAAAAAGTACGGCCGCATGTATCCGCACGCCGGCTACGGCGGCCGCTTCCGGCGGTGGCTCGCCTCGGACAGTCGCGAACCCATCGGCAGTTTCGGCAACGGTGCCGCGATGCGCGTCTCCCCCTGCGGCTGGATGATGGACTGCGGATTCATGGCGCGCACCGGTTTCATGCCGATCGTCGGCCGTCAGCTGGCCGAACGTTCGATAGCCGTGACGCACGACCATCCCGAAGGCATCAAGGGTGGCATGGCCGTCGCCGACGCGATCTTCCTCGCACGCTACTGGTTCGGCGGCTGCCACGGCGAGTTCGAGCGAAG
This sequence comes from Bifidobacterium choerinum, assembly GCF_000741135.1. Lineage (GTDB taxonomy): Bacteria > Actinomycetota > Actinomycetes > Actinomycetales > Bifidobacteriaceae > Bifidobacterium > Bifidobacterium choerinum. Next base: position 113,245 of record NZ_JGYU01000004.1, read on the forward strand.
CATCGCCGACGATCCAGCCGAATGCAGGCAGCGCATCCGCGACTACATCAACCACGAGTACGGCTACAACATGAGCCTGCCCATCGACCGCATCCGCCCCGCGTACCGTTTCGACGTGACCTGCCAGGGTTCGGTGCCCGAGGCGATCTGCTGCTTCCTCGACAGCGACGGCTTCGAGGACGCGATCCGCAACGCCGTCTCCTTGGGCGGCGACAGCGACACGCAGGCCGCGATGGCCGCGAGCATCGCGCAGGCCGCCTACGGCATCCCCGACGACATCGCCGAGCAGGCGCTCTCCTACCTGCCCGGCCCGCTGCGCGACGTGCTCGAACGCTGGGACGACTTCTACCGCGAGCGCGACAAGCCGCCGCTGTTCTTCGAGCATCGTCCGTTGGCCGCGTAGCCGGCGGCTCATGTGTCGATGCGGGTGATGGCGCACAACGCCTTGTCGCGGTAGGTGAGGCCGTCGCGTGCGCTGAAGCCGAGGCGCTGCCAGAACGCGTTGCCTGCGTCGTTACGTGAGAATACGACGAGGGCGACTTTGATGATCCCTTCATCCGCGAGCGCGTGCAGCGTCGCGTTGACGAGCGCGGTGCCGATGCCTTGGTGTTGGTGTTCGGGGCTGACGGCGGTGTGGTAGACGTAGCCGCGTCGTCCGTCGTGTCCTGCGAGGATGGCTCCGTCGATGATGCCGTCGCTGGTTTCGCGGACGAAGCTGGTGGTGGGGTTGCGTTCAAGGTATCTGGTGATGCCCTGACGTGAGTCGTCGATGGTGTTGAGTCCCATGCCGGGGCATGAGGTCCAGCATGTGACGACGGCGCGTAATCGTCGGGTGTCATGATGCGGATCATGTGGGTTCCTTTGCGGGTCGTCCGTCGGGTTTTCGTTGGCGAGGGCGGCGAACGTTTCGGGGATTCTATTTCCCCTTCCCGCCCCCGAATAACTTCAATGCGATGCCGACTACTACGCCAGCACCGCCCATCAATGCCGCGCCGATTTTCGCGATGGCCATCTTCTTGTCCGCCGCCGCTGCGATGCATGCGTCGCAGCGGTCCTCTTTGGCGCTTCGTGGGATCTCCGCGCCGCAGGTCGCGCATGTCCTCTTCTTGCGGATGCTCATGCTTCCTCCTTGTATGGTTCGATGTCTGCTGCTTCGACTGTGTCCTCGACGTCGTCCGTCGATGCTCTCGTTTCGATGTCGTCCTTTTCGCTGTAGTCGTCTTTGCCATCCTGTGGCGGACGGTATGCCACGAGCAGCTGTTCGGGTATGCTCTGCCCTGCCGACAGTGCTCCCAGTTGTATCGTGCGTTGGGCGATCGCGTCGAATTCGTCGACGATGTCGGGACGTTTCTCCTCCACCGGCAGCCGTGAATCGATTCTGAGGATTGTGTCGCGGTCGTCGAGTTGTTCCGTTTCGATGAAGAATGCGAATTCCTTCATCGCACGTCGTGCCGCATCCGTATCGCCGAGCGCCATGTGTCCCGCGGTTTCCACACGTACACCGTTGAGGATGCCGGCGATGTCGTCGTACGCCATGCGCGCCTCGATTTTACCGCGTTCCTTCTTCGATTTGCCTTTGAGCAGGTCGCCGAAGATGAGCTGCGCCTCGTTCTGGTCGGCGTTGCCTTCGATGACGTTCAGGCAACCATGCAGGTGACGCATCAACGCGCGTTTGGCTTCGGTGCCGGCGCCGATTGCGATCATGATCGCCTGTTCGCGTCTGCGTCCGTCGGTGATTTTCAACGACTGATTGAGCTGGTCCCATGCGGCGTCCGCCTTGGCGAGGCGGTCCTGCTGCAGTTCGCCGCGGATCTGGGCGATCTGCTCCTGCACGTTCTCCAGCTGGCTCATGATCATCGCGAGCGCGGCCTGCGTCTCCAGATGCTGCAGGTTGGGCAGCAGTTCGGGCATCGTCACGGTTTCCTTGAGGCGCACTTTCTGCACGAAGCGTCCATGTTGACCTTTGAGATCCGGCAGGAGCCGTCCCATCTTGTCCCTGTTGAAGAAGATCTGTCCCTCGTCGAGCAGCTTCTCATAGTATTTCGGGATGTCCGCGACCCATTGCTTCTCGCTGCGCGCCATGCCGGTCACGACTTCGGCGAAGGCGGGAAACACGGTCCGCACCCACGTCCAGTCCTTGAACGCGTCCCAGATCTTTCTGTTGTCCTCGGGGGTGAAGTCGACGCGACGCGTGCCCATCGTCTTGGTGCGTGGATCCCAGCGTTCGATTTCGAACTGCAGCTGCGGGGCGGGTTCGTAGACGGCCTGCGCGCCGATGGGCCGCATCGGGTCGTCGCCGACATATCCGCAATAGGGTCATATGCGCGCCTTGGCTGCGATGTGCGTGCCGCATTCGGGGCATTGGATCATGGGCATGATGCGTTCCTTCCCTGACTTCATCGTCGATCGACTTCCCTATGACCGTCCGCGAGCGCATGCGTCGTTATGGACGGTCTGTCGATGTTGTGGCCAGTATACCAATTATCGGGAGGCGATTCTTCCGAAGGAGCCGCGTTGCGGAATGGGCGCAGGGCCGTCCATGGCTCATTTCACCTGATAGACTTACGCTTGTGTCAAGCGTAACCACCGGATAAGGAATGCCCAGATCAAGGACAATCAAACGCATGATGCCCCTCCGAGGAGGGGCATCACCGAGAGTACTTCGTCAATACATCGCTGCGTATTGACTACTCCGCCAGTATATTCATGCCACGATGACAAAGAGCCGCCGTCGTGAAGCCGCTATTTGTGGCGCGCTGCATTGCATCCGATCATCGGCGCATCTGGACGGGTGCATATGACGGTACCGCCTTCGTCTGATAATCCAGCGACCAGCGTCAAAGCCCCGTTCATCATATGCCGACTTCCCCCTCCCCGAGCATCATCCGCTTCTCAACCGTCCGCGAGCGCACGCGGCTTCTCCCGACGTCGTCTGAGCCGCCCATCACAGGTTGCGTACGGCTCCGATGAACAGCAGCAGCCTGTCGCGCGTCATCAGCGCGTACATGAACGGGCGGTCCACATTGAATGCGATCATATGTCCCCATTGCGGGACGGCGCCCGGCACGCAGATGCCCGTGTAGACGACGGCTCTCGCCCTATGCTCGTTGACTTCGATGCGTGTGCCCTGCATGATGTCGCCGATGACGGCCGGTCCGTCGCATAGACGTGAGAAGTCGGCATGCACGGGGTCGAACGCGTCGGTGACGCCCGATGCGCGTAGCATACCGATGATGGTCGCACCGCTGATGTCGCCGTCGATCTCGAAGCGCGGGAGCGCCACGTTCGCCGTGACGATGTTCGCGTAGATGGGCATGCCTGCGGGGTTCGTGCGTGCGGCAAGCTTGGCTTTGAGCCTGTCCATGCCGACGAGTTCCTGCCTGTCCTCCTGCGGCATGGCGGACGTCCGTTCCGTGACGAACGCGCGGCGCAGCGCCACGGGGTCCTTGAGCAGGGTCTCGAGGTTGTCCGGGTCAGGCAGCACGATGCGCAGTTCGCCGCCGTCGTCGAAGGGAATGTCGAGCCGTTCCCAGCCGTAGGTCTCGTCACACAGGTAGAGGACGTCCTCGCACAATCCGTGCATGAACGGGACCTTCGTATCGGCGTGACCGCCATGGAACACTTCGGACGTGGTGTCTTCGATCCTGAACGGCTGCTTCCAACGTCCGTCGGCATACACGGTGTTCACGATGGCCAGCGATTCGGATCCGTCGCATTCGACGATCGGGCGCAGCATCCCCTTGGTGCGCCTGCCGATCCAGTCGCCGATGATTCCGCCGGCGTTGGAATCCGAGAAGTCGATGCCGTTGACCTCCGCACCGAACATACTGTTCATGTCATCGACGAATGTACGGCGCGGCGTCAGCGTATCCCCGACCCATACGGAATCGTGCACCGCCGTCACCGACTTGGCGTTCGGCCGGCGACGGTTGATCGATGCGACGAGCACACGGTACTGCTCCGCATCCAATCCATCGATGCCGAGCGTATCGCCAGTTGTTCGAGCGTGCGTCCATGCGCGCCCTGTGCGGCCATCGCCAATACAATCCACAGCGAGACCGGCGAATAGTTCACGTTTCCCCTGACGTCCGCGACAGACGTGAGCACGCTCGCCGCCGAACGGTATGCGAAGCCGACGCGCGTACCATTCCCTTCGTCGCGGTTCCTGAGCACATCGAGGATGCGATCGTCGCTTTCCATCACTCCCCCAATCGTTACCGTATCCGATATGGGAATCCGCCCGGCTCATCCTGATCGATTCGATGAGCCAGGCGGATTTCCTGCATACGTCATGCGTATTCGAGCGTCAGGCGCCCTCTCACGCCCCGTACCGCGTCAGGTACTCCTCGGCGGCCTTGGCGATCTCGTCGGAGACGTACGGCTTGCCTTTGTCGTCGGGCAGTTCGCGGCCGGCGGCGAAGATCTCCCTGACGTTCGCGATCGCGAACACCGGGAAGCCGAATTCGCGGCTCACGTCCTGCACGGCGGACAGATCACTGTCCTTCGTCTTCTCCATGCGGTCGACGGAGAGCACGAGTCCGACGATGTTGACGTCGGCCTGCTCCTTGAGCTTGGGGACGACCTCGCGCACGGCGGTGCCGGCGGTCATCACGTCGTCGACGAGCAGCACGTTCATGCCGTCCTCGAGCGGCTTGCCGACCATCGTGCCGCCGTCGCCGTGGTCCTTCTTCTCCTTGCGGTCGAAGGTGTAGCCGACGGTGACGCCGTAGTTGAGTTCGAGCGCGATCGACGTGGCGACGGCGAGCGGGATGCCCTTGTACGCCGGGCCGAAGATCGTGTCGATGCGGGCGGGCAGCCGCTCGTCGTCGATCTCGGTCTGGATCTTCTCGGCGTAGAACGCGCCGAGCGTCGCGATCTTCCTGCCGTCGTCGAAGGCGCCGGCGTTGATGAAGTACGGCGAGCGCCGTCCGGACTTCAGCGTGAAGTCGCCGAATTTGAGGGCGTTCGATTCGAGCAGGAACTTGGTGAATCGGTGGTCGAGTGAGTCGAACATCGTGTCTCCTTCCGGAAATTGGTGGTCTGCGGTGTGCGGCGCCGGCGGGCGGTTCAGCGCCAGGTGTCGCCCTTGGCGAGCTTCTCGGTCAGTTCGGGCCTGGAGTCGAGGAGCTCCTCGAGTTCGAGGGCGACGCGGATCGGCGCGGTCGGGTCGTAGAGGGCGGCGCCGCCGACCTCTACGGCGTTGGCGCCGGCGTACAGGTATTCGAGGGCCTTCTCGCCCGAGTCGATGCCGCCGATGCCGATGATCGGGATGTCGGGCAGCGCGGTGCGCACGCGCCACACGCAGGCGAGGCCCACCGGGAAGACGGCGGGTCCGGAGACGCCGCCGGTGCGGTTGGCGATGATCGGCTCGCCGGTCCTGATGTCGATGCGCATGCCGACGAGCGTGTTGATCATGCTTAAGGCATCGGCGCCTCCTTCGGCGGCGGCGCGCGCGATCGCGGCGATGTCGGTGACGTTCGGCGTGAGCTTGACGATCATCGGCTTGTCGGTCATCGGGCGCAGCCGGTCCATGAGCTTGCCCAGCGCGACCGGGTCGGTGCCGACGGACATGCCGCCGTGCGTCACGTTCGGGCAGCTGACGTTGATCTCGAGCATGTCGGCGTCGGAGTCGGCGAGCTTGTCGACGACCTGCGCGTAGTCGTCGTCGCAGTGGCCGGCGACGTTCGCGATGACGGTGGCGCCGAGGTCCTTGAGGTACGGCAGGTCGTGTGCGAGGTAATGGTCGACGCCGGGATTCTGCAGGCCGACGGCGTTGACGGTGCCGGCCGGGCTTTCGGCGGTGCGCACGCCCGGGTTGCCGAGCCATTCGACCGGCGAGACGCCCTTCGTGGTGACCGACCCCATCTGGGACACGTCGTAGAACTGTCCGCACGCGTAGGCGTTGAAGGTGCCGGAGGCGGTGCCGACCGGGTTCTTCCACGGCACGCCGGCGACGACGGTGCCGTGGCGCCATTCGTGCGGCGCGTAGACGCTCGTCGGGGTTTCGTTGAGTTCCTGTTCGATGTTCACGTTGTCCTCGCTCATCTGGCTCACTTGTTGTCCCATCCCAGCTGGTGCGCGGTGAAGACCGGGCCGGCCTCGCACACCTTCTCGCGCCCGTCGCGCGTGTCGATCGTGCAGGCGACGCAGGTGCCGTATCCGCAGCCCATGCGCTGCTCCATGCTCAGCTGCGCGTCGACGCCGCGTCTGGACGCCCATTCGGCGACCGCCTTCATCATCGGCGTCGGGCCGCACGACAGGATGATCGTCTCGCGGCCCTCGGCCTGCATGTCCGGCCACAGGCGTTCGAGCAGCGTGAGCACGTTGCCTTCCGACTCGTCGATGCTGTGCACCTCGTCGGCGTATCTGGCCGCGTACACGTCGGCGAAATGCGCGTCGCGGTAGCCGAGCACGGCGATCGCGCGGCAGTCGTCGCGCGCGGCGAGCGCCTGCGCGGCCTCGAGCAGCGGCGGGATGCCCAGTCCCCCGCCGACGAGCAGGTAGTCGGCCGCGCGGCTCAGGTCGAAGGGCCTGCCCAGTGGTCCCAGCACGTCCACATGGTCGCCGGCCTTGAGGTGCGCGAACTCGTCGGTGCCGTAGCCGACGACGGCGAAGATCAGGCTGACCCGGTCGCCGTCGACGTCGCTGACGCCGAAGGGGCGCGGCATCAGATGCTGCGGGTTGGACGAGTACAGGTTGACGAACTGTGCGGGCTGGACGTTGGCGGCGATGAACTCGTCGCGGAACGTCAGGCGCACGACGCCGGGCGTCAGTTCGCGCACGTCGACGACGTCGACGGTGCGTCTGGTCGGCGTGCGGCCGTTCGATACGGCATCCTCCACCGTGTGGGAAAACGCTGTGGTTGGCATGGGTTTCCTGTCCCTCTTTCTTCTCTGCTGTGGGTTTCTTCTCCGCTGTGGCCGCTGCCGGCCTGGGGTGGCTCAGGCGAGCGCGACGCGCAGCTGGTCGCGCATGTCCTCGGCAGCGCGCCGCGCGTTGGCGGCGACGATGTCGAGCGCGGTCTCGGGTTCGAGGTCCGTGCTGTAGCGCTCGTCGTCGCGCCATGCGCCGATGATGCCGCGCGACGAGTTGACGATCGCGCCGGAGCCGTCACGGTCGAACATGCCGGCGACCGACTGTGCGGTGCCGCCCTGCGCGCCGTAGCCGGGCACGAGGAAGAAGGTGTGCGGCATGCGTTCGCGCAGCGCGGCGCCCTCCTCGGGGTGCGTGGCGCCGACGACGGCGCCGGTGCGCGCGTAGCCGAAGCGGCCGACCGTGGCGGCGCCCCACGCTTCGACGAGGTCGGCGACGTGTTCGTAGACGCGGCCGCCGTCGGCCAGTTCGAGCTCCTGGATCTGCGCGGAGGACGGGTTCGACGTGCGCACGAGGACGAACAGGTCGCGGTCGGCCTCCTTGGCGGCCTCGACGAACGGCTCGATGCCGTCGGAGCCGAGGTAGGGGTTGACGGTGAGCGCGTCCTCGTGCCACACGTCGTCGCCGTCGAAGCCGGTCAGGTGCTTCGCGTAGGCGGCGGCCGTCGAGCCGATGTCGCCGCGCTTGACATCGCCGATCACGTACAGGCCCTGCTCGCGCGCGTACTGGCAGGTCATCGTGTAGCAGTCGACGCCGGCCGGGCCGAGCGCCTCGTACATCGCGATCTGCGGCTTGACGGCGGGGACGATGTCGGCGACCGCGTCGATGATCGCGCGGTTGAATTCGAAGTACGCGGCGGCCGCGCCGGTCGCGGCGAGGTTGTCGTCGGCGTCCTCGACGTATTCGTCGGCTTCGAGCCGGTAGGCGTCCATGACCTGGGCGGGCACGAGCGCCGGCGTGGGGTCGAGTCCGACGACGCTCGGATTCTGCTTGGATTCGATGGCTTCGATGAGGCGGTCCATCCTGCTCCTTGGTTGTTCTCGTACGGTGTTTGCGGATGCGGCATGCGGCGTCGCCCGCGCTCAGGCGAGCGCGTCGAAGCGGCTGGAGGCCATGCGCGATCCGATGATCGTCGCGTACGGCCTGCCGGTGACCTCCCATCCGTCGAACGGCGTGTTGCGCGCCTTCGACCTGAACTCGTCCGCATGGATCGTCCATGCGTCGTCGAGGCCGAGGATGACGAGGTCGTGGCGTTCGGGGTGTTCGGTCGCGCCCAGGTCGAGCGTGCGTTTCGTCGCGCACTTCGCGCTCGTGTTGAGCAGTCCGGCGATGTCGGTCGAGTGGCGTCCCATCAGCGAGGCCGGGTTGAGCGCCATGAGTTCGATGAGCCGTTCGTCGCTGATCCAGCCGCCGTCGACGAGGACGGTGTGGCAGACGGCGAACGCGCATTCGAGGCCGATGATGCCGTTGGGCGCCTCGAGGAAGCCGAGCGCCTTCTCGTCGGCGGTGTGCGGGGCGTGGTCGGTGGCGATCATGTCGACGGTGCCGTCGGCGATCGCGGCGATCGTGGCCTGGCGGTCCTTCTCGCTTCTCAGCGGCGGGTTCATCTTCGCGCGCGTGCCGTATTCGAGCAGCGCCTCGTCGCTTAGGGCCAGGTAGTGCGGCGCCGTCTCGCAGGTGATCGGCAGGCCCTCGGCCTTGGCGCGCCGGATCGCGTCGAAGCTGATCGCCGTGCTCACGTGCTGGAAGTGCACGTGCACGCCGGTCTCGCGCACCATGTCGATGTCGCGCTGCACGACCGCCAGCTCGGTCTCCTCGGGGATGCCGGGCACGCCGAGCTTCCTGGCGACGGGGCCTTCGTTGACGGCGCCGACGTCGTGGTGCTCGCAGTGCTCGATGAGGTACAGCCCTGTCTCCTTGACGTTCGCGAGCACGTCGCGCAGCACCGGCGTGGGCACGGCCGAGCCGTCGTCGCTCATCGCCGTGACCGGGTGCGCGATCTGCGCCGCGTCCTTCTCGTCGTCGTGGCCGGGCATGTACCACGCCCAGTCCTTCGGCTCGGTCGGCTCCTTGCCGGCGCGTCCCTTCGTCGCGCACACGCACAGCTCGTAGCGCACCGGCAATGTCACGCCGTGGATCCGCTCGTAGTGCTGCAGGTAGTCGATGACGTTGTCGCAGCCGGCGGCGAGGACCTCGTCGGCGCCCGGCTCCCCCGGCGTGACGATCTGCCCGTCCATCGCCGGGACCGTGTTCGGCATGATGAGCACGTTCGTGTAGCCGCCGGCGGCCGCGGCGGCACAGCCGGTGACCATCGTCTCCTTGTGCGTCTGGCCCGGGTCGCGGAAATGCACGTGCGGGTCCTCGAGGCCCGGCGCCACCGTGAGCCGCGAGGCGTCGACGGTCACGTCGCGCCCGTCGGGCACGACCAGGTCGATGCGTTCGCCGGTGTCCCACACGCGGATGTCGGAAAAGACGATAGCCATCAGAACTCGGCCTCCTCGTCGCAGTAGCGGCAGCGGTACACGTCCCCGTCGGTGCGGTCGAGGTAGAAGACCTGGTCGATGCCCGGCTCGGTCGTCGTCACGCAGCGCGGGTTGACGCAGGTGATGACGTTGACGACGCGTTCGGGCAGCGTCGGCGTCTTCTTGTCGACGATGCGTCCGCCGTGGATGACATCGACGGTCGCCGAACGCGCCACGAGGCCGAGCACGTCGAGGTCGATCGCCGTGTCCGCGTCCTCGATCTTGATGATGTCCTTCGTGCCATAGCGGCGCGAATCGGTGTTCATGATCAGCGCGAGCTTCGTCGCGGCCGGGTTGATGCGCAGGTACTCGAGCACCTTGAGCGCCGTGCCGGCCGGCACATGGTCGATGATGATCCCGTCCTGGATGCTGGTGACCTCCATCAGGCGGCGACCTCCTTGTTCTCGTAGGCGGCGAATCCCGGCAGTTCGTCGCCGAGCACCGAGCTTTCCAACGCCATGCGCATGAGCATGCCGTTCCTGACCTGTTCGAAGTAGGCGGCGCGCGGGTCGTCGTCCACCTCCTTGGCGATCTCGTTGACGCGCGGCAGCGGATGCAGCACCGCCATGTCCGGCTTCGCCTTCGCGAGCTTCGCCTCGTCGAGGATGTACGTGTCGCGCAGGCGCAGGTAGTCGTCCTCGTTGAAGAAGCGTTCCTTCTGCACGCGCGTCATGTACAGCGCGTCGAGGTCGCCGATGACCTCGCTCAGGTCGCTGACCTCGACGTACGAGCAGCTGTCGGTCGCGTTGATGCGGTTGAGCACGTACTGCGGCGTCCTGAGCTCCTTCGGGGAGATGAGCACGAAGCGCACGTCGCCGAAGCGGCACAGCGTCTCGATGAGCGAATGCACGGTGCGTCCGAAAGTCAGGTCGCCGCACAGGCCGATCGTCAGGTCGTTGACGCGGCCGAAGCGCGAGCGCAGCGTCGCCAGGTCGGCGAGCGTCTGCGTGGGGTGCATGTGGCCGCCGTCGCCGGCGTTGATGACGGGCACGGATGCGGCGTCGGCGGCGACGAGCGCGGCGCCTTCCTTGGGGTGGCGGATCGCGACGACGTCGACGTAGTTGGAGACGGTCTTGAGCGTGTCGGCGATCGATTCGCCCTTGGTGACCGAGGCGAGCTGGGCGCCGGCGAATCCGATGACCTTGCCGCCCAGGCGCAGCATCGCCGTCTCGAAGCTCAGGCGCGTGCGTGTACTCGGCTCATAGAACAAAGTGGCGAGCACCCTGCCTTCGCAGGTGTGCGCCACTTGGGTGCGGTGCGTGTCGATGTACTGCGCCTTGTCGAGCAGTTCGCGGATCTGCGCGATGGACAGGTCGTCCAATGTGATGACGCTTCTCCCGACCATCGAAGTGGCGGGTGCGGTGTGTGCTTCGCTAGCCAATGACTCACCTTTCTTACCGAGTATGAAGGTGATCACCGAAGTGACCTATCCAACTATAACCGCACCCGCCTATTGGCGCGCCCCGGACGGGGCCCGGGGCGTTTCCCGTCTCAGTATGCGGTCGGGATCACTGTTCGGCGCCGTAGAACAGCCGTTCGCACACCTCGCGGCTGCGGCGCATCTGGGCGAGGATGTCGTTCTCGAAGCGCTGGCCGTGGTTGGCGTCGTAGCGAGGTAGACGGCGATGCCGCCGAGCGAGTACATGTCGGTCGGCAGGATGTCGGCCTGGGCGGCGCGTCCGCTCCACAGGTAGTTGCCGTTGCGCGCGTCGGTGCACAGCTGCCACGCCTCGCCGAGGATCTTCGCGTCCTCCTCGCCGATGTGGCCGGCGGCGACGAGCGCGTCGAGCGCCTCCGTCGTCGAGTTGACGCGCAGCGCCGGGTCGTCGTGCGCATGCTGCAGCTGCAGCAGCTGCACGGTCCATTCGACGTCGCTCAGGCCGCCCTTGCCGAGTTTGAGGTGGCGTTCGCGGCGCACGCCGCGCGGCAGGCGTTCGGCCTCCATGCGCGCCTTGAGGCGGCGGATCTCGCCGATCTCCTCGTCGGTCAGCGGCCGATCGGGGTAGCGCATCGGGTCGGCGATGGCGGTGAGGAAGTCGTCGGCGAGCGTCATGTCGCCGGCGGCGGCGCGTGCGCGCAGCAGCGCCTGGCGTTCCCATGTGCTCGACCATGCGCGGTAGTACTCGCGGCAGGAGGCGTAGGAGCGCACGAGGGGGCCGTTCTTGCCTTCGGGGCGCAGGTCCATGTCGAGTTCGATCTTCGGTTCGAGGCTGACGGGGCCCTGCATGAGCATGCGCAGCCGCTCCTGCACCTTGCGCGCGAAGCGGTTGGCGTCCGCGTCGTCGGCGCCGGCGGCGGGCCGGTAGATGACGATGACGTCGGCGTCGGAACTGAAGTTGACCTCGCGGCCGCCGTAGCGGCCCATCGCGATGATCGCGATTGCGGCGGGCGCCTCGTCGGCGCCGTCGTCGCGCATCTGGGCGGCGACGGACCAGCACAGCGCGGCGTCGAGGATCGCGTCGTACACGTCGGTCATGCCCTGCAGCGCCTCGGGCGTGGCGATGACGTCGCTCATCCACCCGAGGCCGATGCGTTCGATCTCGTGGCGGCGCAGCGCGCGCAGCGCCGTGGCCGCCTCCCGGTCCGAATGCGAGTGGCGGTCGATGATCGCCGCGCACTGCGTGTCGAGGCTCGCGCGCGGGCGGGCGTGCAGCTTCGCGTCGTCGCCGAGCCAGGTGATCGATTCGAGCGATTTGTTGAGCGCGTCGCCCAGGTAGCGGGAGTTGGACAGCACGTGGCACAGGCGCCTCGCCGCGGACGGCGAGTCGCGCAGGAAGCCGAGGTATTCGTGTTCGCCGCCGAAGCGTTCCTCGAGGGTGCGCCAGTACAGCAGGCCCATGTCCGGGTTCTGCCCCTCGCCCAGCCAGCGCAGCACGGCGGGCAGCAGGATGCGGTTGATCTTCGCGGCGCGCGTGACGCCGTCGGTCAGCGCGCGCACATGGCGCAGCGCGGCGGCCGGGTCGGCGAATCCGATCGCCTCGTAGCGTTCGAGCGTCGCCTGCTCGCTCAGTTCGACCGTCTCGTCGGGGCTCGTCGCCGAGATTGGCAGCATCGGCCGGTAGTAGATGTCGTTGTGCAGGCGGCGCACCTCGCGGCGCGTCTCGTCGTACTGGTCGACGAGCTGTTCGGGCAGCATGTGGAAGACGCGCGCCAGACGGTGCATCTCGGGGCTCTGGTTGAGTTCGTCGGGGTCGATCGCGCGTTTGCGTTCGAGGCCGCCGACGTTGCCGGGCCCGAGGTCGGGAAACAGGTGGGTGCGTTTGAGCATCCACATCTGCTGGCGGTGTTCGAGGACGCGTTCGAAACGGTAGTCCCAGCGCAGCGCCTTCGCCTGCGGGCGTGAGACGTAGCCGCCGTCGGAAAGCGCCTGAAGCGCGTCGAGCGTGGGACGCACGCGCAGCGACGGGTCGGTGCGGCCGTGCACGAGCTGCAGCATCTGCACGGTGAACTCGACGTCGCGCAGGCCGCCGCGGCCGAGCTTGATCTCGCGGTCCTTGAGCGGCGCGGCGATGAGGTCCTCGACGCGTTCGCGCATGCGCTGGCAGTCGTTGACGAAGTTGTCGCGCCGGGCGGCCGACCAGACGAACCCCGCTGCCATCGCCTCGTAGTCGGCGCCGAGCGCGGCGTCACCGGCGACGGCGCGCGCCTTGAGCAGCGCCTGGAACTCCCAGTTCTGCGCCCACTGCTCGTAGTAGGCGCGATGCGCCTCGAGACGGCGCACGAGCGGGCCGTCCTTGCCTTCAGGACGCAGCGCCCCGTCGATCTGCCACAGCGGCTGTTCGGCCACGCCGGCCACGACGGACTGGCACACGCGCTGCAGCGTCGTCGCGATCTTCGTGCCGATGCGCGTGAGCGTCGTGTTGTCGGTTGCCTCGTCGGCGGGTTCGACGACGTAGATGAGGTCGACGTCGGAGACGTAGTTGAGTTCGCGAGCGCCGAGCTTGCCCATGCCGATGACGGCGAAGCGCACATGCTCGGAGCCGGCCACCTCGCGTCTGGCGATCGCGAGCGCCCCCTCGAGCGCCGCGTCGGCCAGGTCGGACAGTTCGGCGCTGATCTTCGGCTGGATCTCGATCGGGTCGCCGGCGGTCACGTCCTGCGCCATGATCGCGGCGAGCTGTTCGCGGTAGTCGGCGCGCAATGCGCCTGCCGCCTCGGCGAGCTCCTTGCCTGCAGTCGGGGGTGTGCCCTCAGGGTCGGCGCCGACGGCGTCGAGGATGCGCGCGCGGCGCGCCTCGCGCGTGACGAGCGCCGTGTCGCGCGGCGGCGTGACGGCGGCGCGCACGAGGTCGGGGCGGAAGCGCATGAGCGTGCCCATTGCGTTCGAGGCGCCGAGCACGCCGATCAGCCGTGTCATCTGCGCCTCGTCGGCGACGATCGACGACAGCGGTTCGCCGCGCTCGTCGAGCGCGCGGCGGATGTCGACGAGGTTCGCGAGCGCCGTGTCCGGGTCGTCGCATTCGGCGAGCTGGCCGAGCAGCGTGGAGACGGCGCGCCCGTCGCCGGGGCCGGCCAGGTCGCTAAGCAGCTGCTTCGCCCGGCTGATGTGCTGCAGTCCGGCGTGGATGACGTCGCGTGTGGGGATGTTCGTCGGTGTGCCTTGTTCCATGGGTCCAATCTACCCGCGCTGGATGACGCTTCGGGCGCGCGAGGGTTCAGGCGAAGAACGCCTTCGTGTTCGCCCAGATGCGCCGGGCGGCGCACGGCCGGTTCATCGTATACAGGTGGATGCCGTCGACGCCGCGGGCGACGAGGTCGCGGATCTGCTCGGACGCGTAGACGATGCCCGCCTCCTTGAGGGATGCGGGGTCCTGTCCCCACATCTCGAGCATGACGGCGAGCCGTTCGGGGATCCTCGAGGCGCACAGGTCGGCCATGTGGCGCACCGAGCCCGCGTTGACGACGGGCATGATGCCCGCTTCGATTGGCACGTCGATGCCGGCGGCGCGCGCCTTGTCGCGGAAGCGCAGGAAGTCCTCGTCGTCGTAGAACAGCTGGGAGATCAGGTGGGTGACGCCGGCGTCGACCTTGCGTTTGAGGTTGTCGATGTCCTCGTCGAGGCTCGCCGCCTGCGGATGCTTCTCCGGATAGCAGGCGCCGTAGATTGGCAGGTCGGGGCGGCGCTCGCGGATGAACGCGGCAAGGTCGGATGCGTGGTGGAACACGTTGGCGGGTTCGCGTTCGGGGTTGCGGTCACCGCGCAGTGCGAGGACGCCGGCGACCTTCGCCTGGTCGAACAGGTCGAGCGCCTCCTCGGCGCCGGCCTCGTCGAGATACTGGGCGGTCAGGTGGGCGACGGCGGGGATGCCGTATTCGGCGCGCACGGTGTTCGCGATGCGCGCGGTGGCGGTGCGGTCGACCGATTTGCCGGTGCCGTAGGTCACGGAGATGAACGCGGGGCTCAGGCCCTGCAGGCCGTCGAGCGTGTCGTAGATCGTGCCGACCGGCGCGGTGCGTTTAGGAGGGAAGATCTCGAGCGAGAAGATGGGCATGGTGGGTCGTCCTCGGATACGGGAGGTTGGGAAATGACGGGAAGGGAGGGGAACAGGAAGACGGAGGACGTCGGGACGGGATCCCCAACGGCCGCCTCCGGGACGGGGAGGACGCCGGGGATCCGACGGCGTGGGCGCGGCCCCCTACAGGCGCGAGCGCACGGCCTTCGCGGCCTCGACCATGTGTTCGAGGCTCGGCCAGGTCTCGGCCTCGCCGCGGGTCTTGAGGCCGCAGTCGGGGTTGATCCACACCTTGTCGACGTCCATCTTCGCGAGGATCTCGCCGATGCGTTCCTCGATCTCCTGCTCGCCGGGCACGCGCGGCGAGTGGATGTCGTAGACGCCGGGGCCGGCCTCGGTCTCGAAGTCGGCGTCGTGGATCGCGTCGAGGACGACGAGGTCGCCGCGCGACGCCTCGAAGGAGATGACGTCGGCGTCCATCGCGTCGATGTCGCGGATGATGTCGTTGAACTCGGAGTAGCACATGTGCGTGTGGATCTGCGTGGTCGGCTTGACGCCCGAATGCACGAGGCGGAACGCCGGGATCGCCCAGTCGAGGTACTTGGCGTGCCAGTCGGAGCGGCGCAGCGGCAGCTTCTCGCGCAGCGCGGCCTCGTCGATCTGGATGATGCGGATGCCGGCGGCCTCCAGGTCGAGCACCTCGTCGCGGATCGCGAGCGCGAGCTGGCGCGTCTGCTCCTCGGCGGAGATGTCCTCGCGCGGCCACGACCAGTTGAGGATCGTGACTGGGCCGGTGAGCATGCCCTTCATCGGCCTGTCGGTCCTCGACTGCGCGTAGCGGCTCCATGCGACGGTGATCGGTTCGGCGCGCGAGACGTCGGACCAGACGATCGGCGGCTTGACGCAGCGCGTGCCGTAGGACTGCACCCACGCGTTCTTCGTGAACAGGAAGCCGTTGAGGTGCTGGCCGAAGTATTCGACCATGTCGTTGCGTTCGAATTCGCCGTGCACGAGCACGTCGAGGCCGATGCGCTCCTGTTTGCGGATCACGTCGTCGATGCGTTCCCTGATGAACGCGTCGTAGGCGTCGCGGTCGATCTCGCCGTGGCGCAGCTTCGCGCGTTCGGCGCGGATCTGACCGGTCTGCGGGAACGAGCCGATCGTCGTCGTCGGCAGCGGCGGCAGTCCGAGCGCCTCGTGCTGCAGCCGCTGGCGTTCGGCGCGCGCCGGACGCCGCGTGAAGTCGTCGTCGCCCAGCGCCTCGAGGCGCGCGCGGACGGTCTCGTCGCGCGCCACACGGCTGCCGTCGAACAGCAGCTGGTTGGCCCTGAGCACGTCGGACGAGCGCTTCGCGTCGTCGTCGAGGTCGACGAGGTCGGCGATCTCGCGCACCTCGTCGAGCTTCTCGACGGCGAACGCGAAGTGTTTGAGGACGTCGTCGCCGAGCGCCTCCTCGCCCTGCGTGCTGAACGGCACGTGCAGCAGCGAGCAGGCGGAGGCGACGGCGACATGGTCGGTGACATGGCGCAGCGCCTCGACGAGGGCGATGCTCGCCGCATAGTCGTTGCGCCAGATGTTGCGGCCGGAGACGACGCCTGCGAACAGCGTCGTGCGTTCGCCGACGCCATGCTTCTCGACGGCGGCGAGGTTCGCGTCGCGGCCCTCGACCAGGTCGAGGCCGACGCCGTCAAACTCGAACAGGCGCACGGTCTCGTAGATGTCGGCGATGTCGCCGAAGTAGGTGTTGAGCAGCACCTTGACCCGGTCCTGACGGGCGGGAAGGATGCGCGAGTAGAGCGACTTGAACAGGCGCACGTCGGCGTCGTCCTTGTCGAGCACGAGGCAGGGCTCGTCGAGCTGCACCCATGCGGCGCCGAGGTCGGCGAAGCGGCGCAGGATCTCGGCGTAGACGCCGGCGACGGCGTCGACGAGGCCCTCGTCGATCGTCAGTTCGCGCGCCTGGGCGTCGCGCGAGAGTCTGAGGAAGGTGTAGGGGCCGATGAGCACCGGCTTCGTCTCGTAGCCCAGGGCCTTCGCCTCGAGGTATTCGTCGAAGGGCTTCGTGCCGTTGAGCCGCACCTCGGTCGCCTCGTCGAACTCGGGCACGAGGTAGTGGTAGTTCGTCGTGAACCACTTCTTCATCGGCAGCGCGGTCACGTCGCCGCGCTCACCCTGGTAGCCGCGCGCCATCGCGAACAGCGTCTCCTCGGGCTCGGCGAAGGACAGGCGGCGGTAGCGCGCCGGGATCACGTTGAGCAGGATCGCCGTGTCGAGCATCTGGTCGTAGAGGCTGAAGTCGTTGCTCGGGATCAGGTCGATGCCGGCGGCGCGCTCGAGCCTCCAATGCTCGGCGCGCAGCTCGCGGCCGACGCGGCGCACGTCGTCGAGCGACGCGGCGCCCTTCCAGTACGCCTCGATGATCCTCTTGAGCTCGCGGTTGCGGCCGATGCGCGGGAAACCGGAGATGGACGTGGGTACGCTCATGGATGCCTCCAAAGAAGTCTTGCTTGCTGCGACGTCCATCACGCTAGCAGACCGAAGCGTACGCCGGCGCCCGAATCTTGCGAAAACCCGGCTCAACGGCCATACCGGTTATTGAGACGACGTCATAACCGCAGCTTATATCCCCGGGATCGTCCGGCCGCATTCCCCTGTCCGCGCTCCGTGCGCGCACGGGCGTCAGTCGAAGTCCTTCGGCGTGAGCACGGCGATGAGGTCGGCCTCGTGCGTGCCCCACTTCCTGAACGGCTCGGACGAGCCGAACACGGCCACGCAGGCCGTGGGCATGCCGAGCGTGAGCAGGTCGGCGGCGTCGGGCTCCGAGCCGGGTCCGGCGAGCCACTGGCAGGCCATCGACACGGTCGGCTCATGGCCGAGGACGAGCAGCGTGCGCCGCTTGTCCTTGCACGAGGCGAGCGCGTCGAACACTGACTGCATGCCGTCCTCGTACAGCGACTTCGTGTAGTCGACCTTCGGGCCGTCGCCGAACACCTTGAGCATGCGCGCGCAGGTCTGGCGGGCGCGCACCGCGTTCGAGCAGTCGATCTGGTCGGGCGTCAGCCCCATCGACTTCAGGCCCTTGGCCATGCGCTTGGCCTGCTTGAGGCCCTTGTCGAGCAGTTCGCGTTCGAAGTCGCCCTTCGCGTTCTGCGGCTCCGTCTTCGCGTGCCGCATGACGAGCAGCACGTACCTGTAGTCCTTCGCCTTCTTCGCGGCCTTCCTGACGTTCATGCACGCTCTTTCATCCATCGATGCCCCTTGGGGCGGGTCATATGCAGTATATCCCGCGCCGGGCGCGCCGGCCGCGCGCTATTCGCCTTCGGCGTCGCCGATGGCGCGCAGCTGCGCGTCGAGGTCGCGCAGCACCTTGCGCAGCTTGCGGTCGGAGATGTCGCGCAGCTCGAGCTCCTCGAAGGCCGCCTCGCGCTGCTCGGGGCTGAGCGAGTCGACGTCGGTCGTCGTGTCCTTCGCCGCGCGTTCGCGCCGGCGCAGCGCCCCATAGCCGTCGGCCATCGCGCGCGAGACGACGAGGAAGCCGGTGTGTCCGATCATCTGGTGGTCGGGGCGCACGGCCAGGCCCTGCGCCTTCCAGTTGCGTTCGAGCGTCTCCTGGATCTGCGGCTCGGTCCAGCGTCCCGACGCGCGCAGCGCCTCGGCGAGACGGGCCATCTGCGTCGTCGTCGTCACGTAGCAGGTGAGCACGCCGCCCGGCGCGATGACGCGTCCGGCCTGTTCGAGGCGGTTCCACGGGTCGAGCATGTCGAGCATGACGCGGTCGAACGATCCGGCCGGCAATGTGGCGGCGACCGAGTCGAAGTCGCCGGTCAGCAGCGTCCAGTTGTCCGGATGACCCCCGTAGTACAGGTCGACGTTCGCGCGCGCCACCTTCGCGAACTCGGGGCGCAGCTCGATCGTCGTCAGCTCGCCCTCGCCGCCGCACGCCTCGAGCAGGTGCAGGCTCATCGCGCCCGATCCGGCGCCCGACTCGAGCACGCGGTGGCCACGGCGGACGTCGCCCAGCTCGACGACCTGCGCCGTGTCCTTCGGATACATGATCTGCGCGCCGCGCGGCATCGACAGCACGTAGTCGGCCAGGCGCGGGCGCATGACGGCGAACTGCCAGCCGCCGATCGCGCGCGTGCCCTTCCATGGCTTGTTCGCGTCGCGTTCGGGATGCGCGGCGTTGACCTGCGCCTCGCGCTTGGCGGTCACGCTCGTGACGACGACGCCCTCGCTCATGCCGATGACGTCGTCGTGCAGGATCAGGCCGTGCGCCGTCTGCGTCGAGCCTCCCACGACGAGCTGATCGGTGATCTTGTTCGACTTCCGGTCGGTGAACTGGACCTTCTCCCCCGCCACAAAGGGACCACGGCGCATACGGCGACTCCTTGACTCATCGGCGCGGGCGCCCGCGCCGTCCTCGTGCACATTGACACCCGCCAGCGTACACGAGGCCACGTGCTTTGCCCGCGCTCAGCCGCGCAGCGTCGCGCCCCAGCGGCCGCGCGCATGACGCACCTCGAGGTCGAGGCCGAACACGGCGGAGAGCCGCTCGTCGGTCAGGCCGTCCCCGATGCGGCCGGCGAAGACGATCGTGCCGGGCGCGGGGGCCGCCGCGGCGCCGGACAGGTCCGCGGCGCCGGGCGCGCGGCCCATGATCGCCACATGGTCGAATCCGGTCGGGATCTCCTCGAGCCGGTGCGTGACGAGGACGACGGCGCGCGGGTCGTCGCGTCCGATCGCGCCCAGTGCGCGCAGCGCGATCTCGCGGCCACCCAGGTCGAGCCCGGTCGTCGGCTCGTCGAGGATGAGCAGCTCGGAGCGCGCCATCAGCGAACGGCAGACCATGACGCGCGTGCGTTCGCCCTCGGACAGCCTCGCCATCGAGCCGCCGATGAGGTATTCGATGCCGAAGTCGCGCATCAGCGAGCGCGCCCGCGCAACCTCGTCGTCGCTGTACGTGTCGCGCCAGCGTCCGGTGACGGCCCTGAGCGCGGTGACGACGGCGTCGAGCGGGTCCTCGCCGTCGGGCAGCGCGCGCAGCAGCTCGGCCGAGCTCAGTCCGATCAGATGGCGGTAGGAGAACACGTCGACCTTGCCGAGCCTGCGGCCGAGGACGTCGACGGTGCCGCATGTGGGGTGCCCGCGCGTCGCCATCATCCGCACGAGCGTCGACTTGCCGATGCCGTTGGGGCCGAACAGCACCCATTTCTCGCCGCGGCCAACCGTCAGGTCGACGTCGGCGAGGATCGTGCGCCCCGCGCGGCGCAGGCCGACGCCGCGCATCGCGACGGCCGGCGCGTCGCCGCACCGGTCCTCCCCCGCCCCGTCCCGCTTCGGCGATTCCTGCGTCGCCATGGCCGCTCCTTTCGTTGCGCCGTCCCATATGTCCTGCGACCCCGCCCTGCGGCGGCCCCGTCCGTCCTTGTCCGTCGTGGCGGCGGACCCGCGTCTCCACGCTAGCACGACGCCGGCCGTCACACCGCG